>JAFGWU010000054.1 GCA_016936975.1 Bacteroidales bacterium
AGATCAAAATGGTGGACCTGAGAGGTCAGTATATGAAAATTAAACCTTTTATAGACGATGCCATTCAGGAGGTCATTGATACCACTTCGTTTATAAAGGGACCGGATGTTGAGCAATTTGAGAGGGAACTTTCGGAATACCTCGGATGCAGGCACACCATATCCTGCGCAAACGGCACGGATGCCCTGCAGATTGCAATGATGGCCTTGGATCTTCAGCCGGGAGACGAAGTCATTACCACTCCCTTTACCTTCATTGCTACCGTTGAATCCATAAAGCTTCTCAGGCTTAAGCCGGTTCTGGTGGATGTGGAAGAAGATTCGTTCAACATCAATACCGGACAGATTGATAGGGTCATCACCGGAAGGACCAGAACCATTGTGCCCGTTCACCTTTTCGGCCAGTGTTCCGATATGGCATCAATAACCGATCTGGCAAAAAAACACAACCTTTCCATCATTGAAGATAATGCCCAGGCACTGGGGACAACCTTTACGTTTCCGGATGGGAAAGCCCGGAAGTCTGGCACCATCGGAACCATTGGAACCACATCGTTCTTCCCCTCAAAGAACCTGGGATGCTACGGTGACGGGGGTGCTGTATTTACCAATGATGATAAACTGGCCAATAAAATCAGGGCCCTTGTCAATCATGGCATGTTCCGCAGATACTATTATGATTATATAGGCGTAAACTCAAGGTTGGACTCTGTTCAGGCAGCTATTTTACGGATCAAGTTGCAGCATCTTGAGGTGTATAACCGGTTGCGCCGGGAAGCTGCGGATTTTTACGACCGTGCTCTCAGTCCCGTCGGGGAGATAAAGATACCGGCCCGTTCCCCTTTCTCCGACCATATATTTCATCAATATACACTCCGTGTTCCTGCAGGCCTGCGTGATGAACTGCAAAAATATCTTGAATCCAAAAAAATCCCCTCGGCCATTTATTATCCTGTACCTGTCCATCTGCAGGCTGCATACCGGGATCTCGGGTACAGGAAGGGAGATTTTCCGGTGTCCGAACAACTTTCTGATTCTGTCATCTCACTGCCCATGCATACGGAGCTGGATGAGGAACAGCTGGAGTATATTACAGAAGCGGTTCAGTTATTCTTTAAAAGATAGCCATGAAAGATTTTTTTGCTCACGAAACAGCCGTAATTGATGAGGGTTGCCGGATTGGTAAAGGTACCCGCATCTGGCATTTCACCCACATCATGACCGGATCAGTTATCGGGGAAAATTGTAATTTGGGGCAGAATGTGGTGGTTTCTCCGGAAGTGGTTCTGGGAAACAATGTGAAGGTGCAGAACAACGTCTCCATATATACGGGTGTGACCTGTGATGATGATGTCTTCCTGGGTCCCTCCATGGTTTTTACCAATGTAATCAATCCCCGGAGTGCCATCGTGAGAAAAAAGGAGTACCTGAAGACCCATGTGGGAAAAGGAGCCACTATCGGGGCCAATGCCACCATCATCTGCGGGATCAATATTGGCGCTTTCGCCTTTATTGGGGCAGGATCGGTAGTGACTAAGGAGGTTAAATCCTACGCCCTGGTGGTCGGAAACCCGGCACGACAGGTGGGGTGGATGAGCGAATACGGGCACCGGCTGGAATTTAATGAAACAGGCATTGCCGTATGCCCTGAAAGTAAAGAAGAATACCGGCTCAAAGAGGACCGGGTTGAGAAAATATAAGGCTGAAACTATGGAACAGGAACCAAAAAACTTTACAGTCATCGGTATTGCCGGGTATATAGCCGTACGGCATGTGAAAGCTATCAGGGAGACTCATAACAACCTGGTTGCCGCACTCGACCGGTTCGATTGTGTGGGATACCTTGATAATTATTTCCCCGATGCCGATTTCTTCACTGAATTCGAGCGGTTTGACAGGCACGTAGCCAAACTGAACCGTACGGGTACCCCCGTGCATTATGTCAGCATATGCTCCCCGAATTACCTGCATGATTCCCATATCCGGTTTGCACTCCGTAACGGGGCCGATGCCATCTGTGAAAAACCGCTTGTACTCAATCCGTGGAATATCGATGCACTGAAGGATTATGAACAGGAAACCGGGAAAAGTATTTTTAACATCCTGCAATTACGTCTGCACCCGGCCATTATTGAACTGAGGAATAAAATTAAAGCCGGACCGAAGGACCGGATCTATGATATTGATCTCTCCTATATTACCAGCAGGGGGAACTGGTATCATTATTCCTGGAAGGGGGATGTGGAGAAGTCAGGGGGCATCGCCACCAACATAGGGGTTCATTTCTTCGATATGCTTATATGGATTTTCGGAGACGTTAAAGAAAATATCGTACAGGTTCTGAAGCACGACAAGGCAGCGGGTTACCTGGAACTGGAACAGGCCCGGGTCAGGTGGTTCCTCAGCATTGACTTCCAGGATATTCCGGAACAATATAAATCGAAAGGTCAGAGAACCTACCGGTCGATCACCGTTGACGGGGAGGAGATAGAATTCAGCGGCGGATTTACAGACCTGCATACTTCCTCATACCAGGAAATTCTTGTAGGCCGCGGATTCGGCGTGGAATCATCCCGCAAATCGATTCAAACTGTTTATACCATCCGAAATGCCACTCCTGTCGGGTTGAAAGGAGAATATCATCCACTTATTAAAAATCTTTAAATATGTATAAGGAATTACTTGAAAAGAAAGAAAAAATGGCCGTGATAGGCCTCGGTTATGTCGGATTACCAATCGCACTGGAGTTTGCCAAAAAGATATCGGTTATTGGATTCGATATCAAACCGGAACGTGTTGAGATGATGAAGAAGGGGATTGATCCGAGTAATGAACTTGATGCCGGTGCTTTTAAAAATTGTGATATCCATTTCACTTCGGAACTGGAGGAAATAAGGGAAGCTTCATTCTATATCGTTGCGGTTCCAACCCCCATTGATGAACATAAAAAACCCGACTTAAAACCATTACTTGCTGCAACCGATTCTGTTGGCAGAGTGCTGTCCGAGGGAGATTATGTGGTCTATGAATCCACCGTTTATCCGGGGTGCACTGAAGAAGATTGTGTTCCCATACTCGAACTTAACTCCGGATTGAAGTATATCGAGCAATTTAAGGTTGGCTTTTCTCCCGAAAGAATAAATCCCGGGGATAAGAAGCATACACTCACAAAAATTACAAAGGTTACATCGGGTTGCGATCCCGAATCAGCAGAAGAAATTGCAAAAGTTTATGAAATGGTCATCGAGGCCGGAGTACACCGGGCAAGTTCCATAAAGGTAGCTGAATCTGCAAAGATTATCGAAAATACCCAGCGTGATATTAATATCGCCTTCATGAATGAATTGTCGATGATTTTTAATAAGATGCATATCAATACCTATGAGGTTCTGGAAGCTGCCGGAACCAAGTGGAACTTTCTAAATTTTTCTCCCGGCCTGGTTGGCGGACATTGCATCGGTGTGGATCCATATTATCTGACTTACAAATCTGCAATGTACGGGCACCATGCACAGGTTATCAATTCCGGGCGAAGCATAAATGATGGTATGGGGGCCTATGTGGCAAAGCAGATCATCATCAAATTGGCTAATACATTCCCGAACCTTAAAGATTGCAGAGTCCTCGTTATGGGAGCAACCTTCAAGGAGAATGTAACGGATATTCGTAATTCGAGGGTTATCGATGTGGTTTATGAATTGAAAAGCTTTGGTGTGGGTGTGGATCTTGTTGATCCCCTGGCTTCAGCAGAGGAGGTGATGGCAGAGTATAACCTGAAGCTGGAAAAAGAACCAGTGGGCCCGTATCATGCTGTAATCATAGCCGTCGGCCATGATGAATATTCCAATCTTCCCGAAGCATATTTCAGATCAATTACCCTTCCGGGAGCCACCATCGCCGACCTGAAAGGGATGTACAGAAATAAACTAAATTCATTAACTTACTGGAGTCTTTAATCTGATAAAAATGAACAGGGTCTTGGTAACAGGAGGAACCGGTTATATCGGATCCCATACAGTTGTGGAGTTGATGGAAAAAGGTTTTGATGTAGTGATTATCGATAATCTGTCCAATTCTCAGATTGAAGTGCTGGACGGTATTGCCGGTATAACAGGAAAAAGGCCCGACTTCGAACAGGTTGACCTCAGGGATAAAGCGAATACCTTTAATGTTTTCAGAAAATATCCCGATATTGGATCCATAATCCATTTTGCGGCCTTTAAGGCTGTGGGTGAGAGTGTTGAAAAACCTCTCGAATATTATCATAACAATATCAATTCGCTCATTTATCTGCTGGAGGCTATGAACGCCTTCAGGGTAAATAATTTTGTGTTTTCATCTTCCTGCACGGTATATGGCGAACCCGACACACTTCCTGTCACCGAAAATGCACCTATCAAAAAGGCTAGTTCACCATACGGCAATACTAAACAAATCTGCGAGGAGATCCTCCAGGATGCCCTGATTCCCAATCCTGATTTCAAAATTATTTCGCTCCGATACTTCAATCCGATAGGGGCACATCCCAGTGCCCTGATTGGGGAACTTCCGGTTGGAGTCCCGAACAACCTTGTGCCGTTTATTACGCAAACGGCCATTGGTCTGAGGGATGAACTCAGGGTATTCGGAAACGATTATAATACACCCGACGGATACGGCATAAGAGATTATATTAATGTGGTTGACCTGTCCAGAGCCCATGTGATTGCTATCGAACGTTTGCTGGAAAACAGGCAGAAACAGAAATTTGAAATATTCAACCTCGGAACAGGAAAGGGTTTATCAGTCCTTGAAATCATTCAAACCTTCGAAAGGATTACCGGGAAAAAACTTAAATACAGGGTCGTTGACAGGCGCGACGGGGATGTGGAACAGGTTTATGCCGACCCTTCCTATGCCAATAATGAACTTGGCTGGAAAGCCGAAAAAACCCTGGAAGAGACCTTGCTTTCCGCCTGGAGCTGGGAAAAATACATTCGATCGAAGTATAATGCAAAAGGATAGTTCAATATGAAACATATCTTAATTACCGGAGGGGCAGGGTTTATAGGATCTCATGTGGTCCGTTTAATGGTAAATAAATACCCCGATTATCAAATCGTCAATCTTGATAAGCTCACATATGCTGGCAACCTCGAGAATCTGAAGGATATCGAACACGCCCCTAATTATATCTTCGAGAAAGGAGATATCGTGAATGCTCCGTTAATTGATGGATTGTTTAAAAAGTACAATTTCGATTCAGTGATTCACCTGGCCGCCGAATCGCATGTCGACCGTTCCATCTCCAATCCGCTTGAATTTATCAAAACCAATATTGAGGGTACGGTAAATCTTTTGAATTCCTGCAGAAATCTCTGGTCTTATGGCGAAGGACATCTTTTTTATCATATTTCTACCGATGAGGTTTACGGGAGCCTGGGAAAAAATGGATTTTTTACTGAAGAAACCGCTTATGATCCAAGGAGTCCCTACTCCGCTTCAAAAGCCAGTTCCGATCATCTTGTACGGGCCTACTATAATACTTACGGATTACCTGTTGTTATCTCAAACTGTTCGAACAATTATGGACCCAATCAATTTCCTGAGAAACTTATTCCTTTAGCAATCAACAATATCCTTCATATGAAACCTATACCGGTATACGGGAAAGGTGAAAATGTCAGGGACTGGTTGTACGTGCTGGATCATGCACAGGCCATAGACACCATTTTCCACAGAGGTGTTCCAGGAGATACTTACAATATTGGAGGTAACAACGAGTGGAAAAATCTGGATCTGATAAGATTGTTATGCAAAATCACAGACGAAAAACTGATGCGTAAGGAGGGAACCTCACAATCCCTAATCACTTTTGTTAAGGACAGAGCCGGACATGATCTTCGCTATGCCATCGACAGCTCGAAAATACAAAAAGAACTCGGCTGGTCACCTTCCGTAACATTCGAGGAAGGCCTTGCGGAAACCGTCGACTGGTATTTGAACAATCTGGAATGGATGGAACATGTTACTTCCGGTGCATACCAGTCATACTACCGTGAACAGTATGAAGAAAGATAATTATTCAACGGTAACTGATTTCGCCAGGTTCCTGGGTTGATCAACATTACATCCGCGCATAACGGCGATATGGTAAGCAATCAGCTGCAATGGAACCGCCGCAAGAAGGGAAATCAGAACTTCATCCGCTTCAGGGATTTCAATGGTATGATCCGCCATTTTAGAAATAATGTCATCTCCCTCTGTCACAATAGCAATTACTGCCCCGTTCCTGGCTTTTACTTCCTGAATATTACTCAGAATTTTGTCGTATGATTTATCTTTGGTAGCTATGAAAATAACCGGCATATTTTCATCGATCAGCGCAATCGGACCATGCTTCATTTCAGCGGCCGGATAACCTTCGGCATGAATGTAGGAAATCTCCTTGAGCTTCAGAGCTCCCTCAAGGGCAACGGGGAACGAAACACCACGCCCAAGATAAAGTGCATTGGTCACATGTTTGTAAATACCTGCTATTTTCTTGAATTCATCATTAAGCTTTAATATCTGTTCAATTTTAGAGGGGATATCATACAACTCTTTAATCAGGATTGCCATCCGTTCATCACTTACAAGTCCCTTCTCTTTGCCTATCATAAACGCCATCATGGTCAGCACTGTTACCTGCGCGGTAAAAGCCTTGGTGGAGGCCACTCCTATTTCCGGACCTGCATGTGTGTAAACACCGGCATCGGTTTCCCGGGAAATACTGGAACCAACAACATTACAGATTCCCAGTACCAGTGCTCCCGATTCCTTTGCCAGCTGTATCGCAGCCAGTGTATCAGCGGTTTCACCACTCTGACTGATGGCAATGACCACATCCTCTTTCCCGATCAGCGGGTTCCTGTATCTAAATTCAGAAGCGTATTCAACCTCTACGGGAATGCGGGCAATATCCTCAAACAGATATTCCCCGACCAGAGCCGCATGCCATGAAGTACCACAGGCAATCAGAATAATCCGTTTGGCATGAACAAGTTGGTCATTCACAGAATATAATCCTCCCAGCCTGATCTCATTCATCTCCTGACTGATTCTCCCCCTAAATGTATCTTGTATCGACCTGGGCTGCTCGAATATCTCCTTTAGCATGAAATGATCGAATCCATTTTTCTCAATTTCTGAAATGCATAGATCGATTTTCTCTATATTGGGCTGGAGAATATCGTTTTTCAGGTTTTTCAGAACCATTTCCTCCTTTTTGATGATGGCTATATCATCATTGTTGAGATAAATGACACGATCGGTATACTCAATGATGGGAGTCGCATCCGAGGCCAGGAAATATTCATTATCTCCAATTCCGATAACTAGGGGACTACTTTTTCTGGCTGCAATGATCTTGTCAGGCTCCTCGGAACACAACACCACCAATCCGTAAGCACCCACCACCTTAAGCAGAGCCAGTCTGACAGCTATTTCAGCAGTTACTTTCTGCGAAGTATAAATGTATTCGATCAGGTTAGCCAATACCTCGGTATCTGTCTCGCTGTAAAATTCATAACCCTGTTCCTTAAGACTGTGCTTCAAATGTGTATAATTTTCGATAATACCGTTATGAATTATCGTGAAAATGCGATTCTGCGAATGATGGGGATGTGCATTCCGATCATTCGGTTCCCCATGAGTTGCCCAACGGGTGTGTCCAATTCCAATGGTGCCTTTCTTGTCCATTCCCAGAATATAATCTTCCAGTTCACTAACCTTTCCCCTTTTCTTATAAATATTTAGTTTTCCGTTAATTATTGCAATTCCTGCAGAATCGTATCCCCTGTATTCTAATCTTTTAAGGCCTTTAAGAATAATGGGATAGGCATCTTTATTACCGATATAACCAACAATGCCACACATACTTTAAAGTTTGGTATATACTATTTTTAACCGGAGACCACCCTGAGTAGGATAAAAATTGCTCCAGAGCTTCACCATCTTATTACTGATTTTCTGATCATAAGGTTGCAATACTAAATCACGATTTTCAATTTTACCGCTGATAAGGTTCTGGTAATGCAATCCAATATTGAAGGAATATTGATAGGTAGTATCGAAAAAAACACCCTCGCTGACTGCTTTCAGCCTGCCGTCATAAGCAGCCTGGTCTATAACATAATCATACAGGGGCTCAGTTCCTTTATCCCCGAGATCGGTATAAAGTATAAGCCTGTCAGGAAGGTCATCGTAGGAAATTCCTGATAAGGACTCAGGCAGAACCTCGAAAATGAGCTTTGCACTGTTAATCGCTAATGGTCCGCTATCCATCCAGTTTTCCACATTTCTCAACTGGATCTTTGTATTTAAACCGGTCATGCCCTGAACATACATTACCGGCGATTGTGAATCGGGATTGTTAAGAATAGGTGCAATTGCTGTCCCGGCGTAATCATGCTGAAAAATATTTATTTTCTGGGAGGAGTAAGCATCAATGGTAAAGGTACTCCAAACATAGTTCAATCCCGGAATAGAATCCACGCCCGTACTGTCGTTGGCATACTTGATGGATAATTTAGTCAGACTGTTTGCCAGTTGAATTTTTGAGAGAAAACCTCCTTCTGAAACATCATCAGTCGTTATGTACAATCCATTAAAATACTCCTTGAATAACGAATCTGATTTAAAAAGCGTGTCAACGGGCGGGTTAATGAACTTATTAATGAATCCCTGGTATGTAATAACAAACTCATAAACTGTAGAATCAAGCGGCAGAACTGTTTTTTCAGCAATCGGGTTCATCCCGATTTTTCCAGTAATATCATAATCGGTGTAATAAACAGAATCCATGTATATCGGCTCTGTAAATTCGTAAATTTTAATATTCAGGGGGGATATTTTTTTCATTACCGTTTCGGTAAAATACAAATAGAGAATCAGGGAATCGACGGTCATATTCGGCCCATAGGTAAATCCCGACGCAGCATTAAACTGGGTCACAATATCTGCCTTTGAGAAACCTGAAAGGGTATCTCTCATATTACCCAGCAGAAAAAGCCGGCTGGTTTGCGGATTATATGGATTCTCAGAAATCAGAACGGGCTTCCCTGTTATGGTAGAAGTTGATAAATTATCCAGTGTATCATAAAATACAAAAATGTTATCACCGGCTGGAAGCAGGTCTCTTCCGAGTTCGTTTTCATCCGGTGTGCAACCGAAATAAAAAAAACCTGCGAGTATTGATAACATATAGGGGAGAAGGCTCTTAAACAGAATACCCCGCAAAACCGGCTTCATTATAGGATTTTTCAATGATTAGAATTGATGATACTTTCATAGAAAACGGAAAATTGGTCCACAAAGTCTTCATTTCCGATATAATTCATTAATGGTTTTCCGCTCTTCTTTAAAATCTGCAAAGTATCATCAGGAAGATCTGAGCTGCCCGGGATCAAACCATCCGAAAAATTAACCGCAAGCTTGATAAGATTATTGTGATTGGGCTGACTCACTATTTCAACATTTTCCGGCATAACACCGTCGATTAATATTTTTGTCTTGAAAGAAGGATTCAACGTGCTATCGAATGCATTATTATAAACTGAAAAAACCACCTTTGTATCTGAGAACAGGGGATCCTCCCTGTAAGCATTCTTGAGGTAAAGCGGTACTAAAGAAGTAAACCATCCATGGCAATGAACCAGATCGGGCGACCAGCGAAGTTTTCGAACCGTTTCCAATACACCCCTGGCAAAAAAGATCATTCTCTCATCATTGTCCTCGAAAAAACAGCCTTTTGAATCGGTAAAAGTTGCTTTTCTATGAAAATAATCATCATTATCGATAAAATATACCTGCATTCTTGCGGATTGTATGGAAGCTACCTTGATGATTAACGGGTGATCCGTATCATCAATAATCAGATTCATTCCGGAAAGGCGAATAACTTCGTGCAACTGGTTGCGCCTTTCATTGATATTTCCGTACTTCGGCATGAATGTCCTTATTTCCATTCCTTTGTCCTGTATGCCTTGAGGTAAATATCTGGAGATATAGGAAAGTTCGGTTTCGGGTAGGTAAGGAGTAATTTCTTGTGAAACGAATAAAACT
The DNA here is from genome assembly GCA_016936975.1 of Bacteroidales bacterium. GTDB lineage: Bacteria > Bacteroidota > Bacteroidia > Bacteroidales > JAFGWU01. The sequence continues at coordinate 10,083 of JAFGWU010000054.1, forward strand.
TTAACACTTTCCATTATTACACACCTTATATTCAATCCGCAAATTTACTAAAAATAATCGAGACCTCAATTAGAATGGATCCACCAGTTAAAACGATGACTCAGCCAATTATAAAATCCTTTTAAAACGGTTGTGTTATAAACATTATATTTGCCCTCAGCAATATCATGGAAATACTTGAAACAAAAAAGGAGATAACGGATCGATTACACACCGTAAGACTAGATGGATCCGACATCGGGCTGGTCCCTACAATGGGGGCGCTCCACAACGGACACGCATCCCTGATCAGTAGAGCCCGGGAAGAAAATCAAACAGTCGTGGTGTCGGTTTTTGTCAACCCAACCCAGTTTAATGACCCGCAGGATCTTCTTAAATATCCCCGGACACCTGAAAGGGACATTCAATTGTTAGGAGAGTTGCAGGTTGATTTTGTATTTATTCCCGGGGAAAAAGAGATGTATCCCGAACCGGATGAACGGTTTTTCGACCTTTACCCCCTTGATGCTGTTATGGAAGGTAAATACCGGAAAAATCATTTTAACGGTGTCGCACAGATCGTGACCAAACTGTTTGATACCATTGCCCCCGATCGTGCTTATTTCGGCCAGAAAGACTTTCAACAGCTCGTTATCGTAAAAAGGCTCGTCCAATTAATGGGATACAACATATCCATCGTAGCCTGTCCGATCATCAGGGAACCGGATGGCCTTGCCATGAGTTCCCGCAATATCCGCCTTTCTCCTGAAGAGCGTCAGATTGCTCCTTTTATCTCACAAACGCTTTTTAAAGCCAATAAATTAAAAAGCAATTACTCTCCGTCTGAACTGAAGCAATGGGTTATTGGTCAATTCAGGAAAAGAAAAGCATTCAAACTTGAATACTTTGAAATTGTGGACGATACTGAACTGAAACAGGTTAAAGAATGGTCAGAACACGTTATCACGGTCGGATGCATTGCGGTTCATCTGGGAAAAGTCAGACTGATTGATAATATTATTTTTAATTAACTTTGCACCGGAAACAGATTGATTATGAATATTGAAGTTGTAAAATCGAAAATTCATCGTGTTACGGTTACTGAGGCTGACCTCCACTATGTAGGAAGCATTACAATCGATGAAGATTTGATGGATGCTGCCAATTTGATAGAATATGAGAAGGTCCAGGTCCTAAATATCAATAATGGTGAACGGCTTGAAACTTATGTTATTACAGGGAAAAGGGGTTCAGGACAAATCTGCATGAACGGACCGGCAGCACGTAAAGTCACGGTTGGGGATATTGTTATCATTATATCCTATGCTTCAATGGATTTTGAGGCTGCAAAGAAATTTACCCCTGCACTGGTTTTTCCTGACACTGCCTCCAATAAATTAACCTGATCAGGAATTGAAAAAAGCAATTATTCAGATTCTTAAAATTTCTGGATTTGCAGGACTCGGAATTCTGCTTTTATATTTTGCCTTCCGTGACATTGAACTGGATGAGCTTCTGAATATTATTAAAAATGCGAACTTCTGGTGGGTTGGAGCCTCCCTGCTGTTTCTCACTCTTTCCTTTATCAGCAGGGCACGACGCTGGGTTCTGTTAATCGAACCGCTGAATTTTAAACCCTCCCTAAGAAATACCTTCTATGCCCTCATGGTGGGTTATCTTGCCAATTATGCACTGCCCAGGCTTGGAGAGGTTACGCGATGCGTAACACTGGGGAAAAAGGAGAAAATTCCTGTGGATTCTCTTTTCGGAACAGTGATCATTGAAAGGGTGTTTGACCTGTTAATGCTGATTCTCATTCTCCTGTTACTTCTGTTCACCTGGCTGGAAAAATTCGGCGGATTTTTCCACGATCAGCTTTACATCCCTTTTCAGGAAAAAATCATTAAGGCATTCGGCGAAACCTATCTCTTCTGGGCAATAATAGCCGCATTCCTGACTGTAATTCTCATCCTTATTTATGTTTTTCGTAAAAGCCTTTTGAAACTAAAATTCTTTCAAAAAATCAGAGATCTCCTTAAAGGAGTTTTTCTGGGACTGAAAACCGTCTATAGGATGAAGCGCAACTGGGAATTTATTTTTCACACAGTGTTCATCTGGTTTTGCAACATCATGATGACCTGGGTCCTGGTCTTTTCTCTGAAGGAAACTTCTCACCTGGTTTTCATAGATGGAGTGTTCCTCCTGGTTGTAGGTGGTATTGCCTTTGTTGCGCCGGTAACGGGTGGATTCGGCGCTTATCACTGGATGGTTTCAAGGGCGCTCTATTTCGTATACGGGCTTACTCTCGAACAGGGTGGCGCATACGCCATACTTACCCACGAGGCAAACTCACTTTACACCATATTGCTGGGTGCAATTTCATTCGCTATAATCTTAAGCAGTAATAAAAAACGGCAATATTCCCATGCGTGAACACCTTTTGAAGAAAATAGTCTCCACGGTTCAGATTACAGGGATACTGAATCCTGGATACAGGAAGCTCCATACCGTAGCTTTCACCAACGGCTGTTTTGATATCCTGCACAGGGGACATATCTATTATCTTTCGAAGATCAGGGAAAAAGCGGATATCCTGATTATCGGATTGAACTCCGATAACTCCGTCCACCGGCTTAAAGGCCCCGGAAGGCCGGTTCAGGATCAGCAAACCAGGGCTGAAATATTGGCTTCACTGTTCTTCGTGGATTTTGTTATCCTCTTTGCAGAGGAAACCCCCATCAGGCTAATCACCCTGATCAGACCGGACCTCCTGGTTAAAGGTGGCGATTACCGGGCTGAAGATATCGTCGGCTATGAGGAAGTTACCTCCTACGGTGGCAGGGTGGAAACCATCCCTTTTCTGGAAGGATATTCTTCTTCGGATTTAATTAAAAGAATAAAATAGTTAATCGGCACCGGAATCATTATGTTCCTATTTGCTTAACTTTACTATTGAATCCTTTTTACCATGGCGAAATCAAAAACGGCATATGTATGTCAGAATTGCGGTGCAGAGTCGCCGAAATGGATTGGGCGATGCTATTCCTGTGGCGAATGGAATACCTTTGTAGAACAAATCATTCATAAAGAGTCTCCGCGTTCCGGTAAATTTGGATCCTCCGGAACCGCTGTCGTCGAAAAACTTCTGGAAATCCAATCCGATGACCTGAAAAGACTTGATTTACATAACGGGGAATTCAACAGGGTGCTGGGAGGAGGTTTGGTTCCCGGTTCTGTGGTCCTGATTGGAGGGGAACCGGGAATAGGTAAATCCACTCTGGCCCTTCAGGTGGCTATGACTATTGAGCGGAAGACCCTTTATGTATCAGGCGAAGAGAGTCCGCAACAAATCAGGATGCGGGCAGATCGGCTAGGAATATTGAACGATCAACTGATGGTGCTTCCCGAAACTTCTCTTCAGGCTATCCTGAACCAGGTAAAAAATATTGACCCCGACCTGATAGTAATTGATTCTATTCAGACCCTCTATTCCAGCGACCTTGAGTCAACACCGGGGTCTGTCAGCCAAGTAAGGGAGTGTGCAGCCCAACTCCTAAGAATGGCAAAAGAGACCGGTATCCCGGTTATCCTGATCGGACATATTACCAAGGAGGGCAGCCTGGCCGGTCCGAAAGTACTCGAACATATCGTGGATACCGTTTTACAGTTTGAAGGCGATACACATCATATGTACCGCATATTGCGTGCCAGCAAAAACCGGTTTGGCTCAACCTCTGAACTGGGAGTTTTTGAAATGCAGAATAGGGGTCTTATTGAGATTGCCAATCCTTCTGAACTGCTCATAAACCAACAGCCCGCCGATCTGAGCGGATCAGCTATAGCTGCAAATATGGAAGGAATCCGTCCATTGATGATAGAAGTCCAGGCCCTGGTCAGTTCAGCTGTTTATGGAACACCCCAGCGTACCTCCACAGGATTTGACTTGAGGCGTCTCAGTATGCTGCTTGCAGTTCTGGAAAAACGTGCAAATTTTAAACTGGCAAGTAAAGATGTTTTCATAAACATTGCCGGGGGAATCCGTGTGGATGATCCGGCAATTGACCTGGCTGTCGTAGCAGCGGTTCTCTCCTCTACCATTGATATACCTGTCGAATCACAAAGTTGTATGGCGGGAGAGGTTGGATTGTCGGGAGAAATCAGACCGGTAAACAGGATTGAACAACGGATGATGGAGGCAGAGAAGCTTGGATTCAGGAGAATATTTATACCAACATTTAATAAAAAAGGAATTGACCTTAATCGGTTCAGTATGCAGATTGTTGAAATTAACCGAATACAGGAGCTGGCCAAATACCTTTTCGGATGATGAACCTGACGGAAGATCCTTTTATCCCTCTTATTAAAGAAGATTACAGGCCTGTATTCAAGCTTTACCCTGTTCAGTTACCCGAAATCAAATCCGGAGCAGCTTATTACTTTAAAACAGAAAGCGGCTTGCATTACGAGGTACTCTTTGCGAAAAAGAAAGACAACTACCTGGAAAACATTATCAATTTCAGTGTGCTGAATGAGGAATTTGAGGATGAATACAGTGTTACCAACCGAGGTGAGATATACCGCGTCATGGCTACTGTTATAGAGATTATCCTCATATATCATGAAAATCATGCATATTCGGTAAGCTATGAATTCAGCGGAGAGTTCAAAAAAGGAAACGAAAACCGTCCCACCAGCATCCGAACCTTTTTATACTATCGCAAAGCAAAACAAATAATCAATCCTGCCTGGAACATTCAACTATCTGGTAACAAAGTCATTGTACACAGAAAGCGACCACATCATGGAAAACCAAATTATTGAAATCACCGATCTTACTCTCAAATTGAATAAAGCGGTCTTAATCAACAATATCTCACTGAATATCAAAAGAGGACATATAACCGGGCTGGTTGGCGAGTCCGGATCAGGAAAAACCATGACAGCTCTTTCTATGCTTCGCCTTCTGCCTCCGGGAATCGACATCCATACCGGAACAATCCGTTTTAATAGCAGCGATGGATCTTTCTATCCACTGGAAAGCATCCCTGAAAATATTCTGAACCGAATCAGGGGAAATAAAATAGCCATGATTTTCCAGGAACCGATGACCTCCCTGAATCCATCCATAACCTGCGGCAAACAAATTATGGAAGCTATTATCCGTCATAAACCAGTCGGCCGTAAAGAAGCTCTCGAACAAACTCTGGAACTGTTGGATGAAATGAAGCTACCAGATCCCTCCAGGATATTCAAGGCATGGCCCCATCAGTTATCAGGCGGTCAGCGCCAGCGGATCATGATTGCAATGGCCCTTTCTACAAACCCCGAAATGCTGATAGCTGACGAACCGACCACCGCACTCGATGTTACCGTGCAGAAAAGCATTCTTGACCTTCTGAACCATTTAGGGGCTAAATACAATCTGAGTATTCTATTTATAACCCACGATCTGATGGTTCTTAAACAGATTGCCGATGATATCATTGTCATGCAACAGGGGGAGATTGTTGAGAGCGGGTCCGAAGAAAAAATCTTGTGCCAGCCCGAAAAAACCTATACGAAAGCACTTATAGCCTGCAAACCAAAACTGGAAGGTAATCCCGCAAGACTTCCCACTATAGCAAGCCTGACCGGTTCAACATTCGAACGGGCGGAGAAGAAACAATCTTTTCCTGAAAAGGCTCCCTGTATCCCGCTGTTAACGGTACAGAATCTTAATGTAACTTATTTCAGTGGCCGCCGGAAATCGACACAGGCGGTCAAAAATGTCAGTTTTGAAGTGTATGAGGGCGAGACACTGGGTTTGGTGGGTGAATCAGGTTCAGGAAAGACCACCATTGGAAGAACAGTTCTCAGATTGATCGAAGCCAACAGCGGCAAGATTCTTTACAGGGGAATGAATTTGACCCGGATGCCTGAAAAAGAAATCCGGACCTTGCGTAAAAATTTTCAGATTGTATTCCAAGATCCTTATTCTTCATTAAATCCACGGTTTACCATCGGCCGGATGCTCCGGGAGCCCATGGATATTCACAATATCGGAAAAAGCAGGGAGGAGAGACTGGCCTTCATTGAACATCTAATGGGACAGGTCGGCCTGGAAAAAGATGCTCTGAACAAATATCCGCACCAGTTCTCAGGGGGACAGAGACAACGCATCGGAATTGCCCGTGCCCTTGCCTGCAGGCCGGAATTCATCATCCTCGACGAATGTGTTTCCTCTCTCGATGTAAGTATTCAGGCACAGATTCTAAACCTCCTGAATGATCTCAAACTGATTTACGGATTAACCTATATTTTTATCTCACACGACCTGACGGTGGTAAAATATATGTCGGACCGGGTGATAATTATGAAAAGCGGTGAGATCATAGAATCCGGACAGACAGGCCAGGTTTACAGGAATCCGGAACATGAATATACCCGTAAGCTGATTGATGCCATTCCCGGATAGAGGAATTATCAGAATTCATTATACCTTTCACTGCCTCCGGGCTCCAGAATATTGGGACAGTCCAGATCCACAAAAAAGTCATCGGGTTTCACAAATTCATCTTCCATGGTAATATGAAGGGCTGGATCGGCATAAATCCTTTTCATGAATTCTCCGTAAATCGGCAGAGCCATATTGCTTCCCGCCCCCATGCCCAGTTCATCAAAATGAATGGACCGGTCTTCTCCCCCTACCCAGATGGCAGCGGTAAGTTTCGGTACTAGTCCGACAAACCAGCCATCACTCTGGTTTTGCGTCGTCCCCGTTTTGCCGGCCATCTCACCTTCAAATTGATAGAGAGATCTCAGTCGATGTGCGGTACCCGAATAATATTCCCCCTTGAATTGCCCGATCATATCCACTACATTTCTGAGAAGCATGAGCATCAGGAATGCAGTATGTTCATTGATGGCCTCATTCTCGTCTGGAAGGAAGGTCCCGATCACATTCCCGTATCGATCTTCAATCCGGGTAACATACACCGGACTCACGTAAATCCCTCTGTTGGTGAATGTATTGAAAGCCCCTACCATCTCTTCCAAAGAAATATCCGAGGGCCCGTATATCATGGAAGGTACGGGATCTATAAAGGATGTTATGCCCATTTTCCGCATTTCATTGATCATGCTCAGTGGATTGAAATTCTTGAAAAGCCATGCCGAAACCCAGTTATGGGAGTTTGCCAGGCCCCATTTCAGGGATACCATGTTACCGGCAAACTTCAGGCTCGTAGCCCTGGGCTGGTAAATAGAATCATTGACTATATCCTCAAAGGTCACAGGTACGAGGGGAATCATATAACAGGGAGAATAGTTTTCCTGCATGGCCAGCAGATATAAAAACGGCTTGACGGTGGATCCTACCTGGCGCCGTCCCAGGTACACATGGTCGTATTGAAAATATTGATAGTTGTGTCCGCCCACATACACCTTGACACGTCCCGACCAGGGTTCCATTGCCATAAATCCTGCCCTGAGAATATGTTTCATATACCTGATGGAATCATATGGTGAAAGGACCGTATCTATGGGGCCATGCCAGGAAAACACCTGCATCGGCACCGACTGTTTAAAAATATAATCGATGGAGTCGGATGAAACGCCTTTAGATACTAAACTCTTGTAACGATCGGTCCATCGCATCGACCTCCTCATAATCTGTTCTATCTCCTGCACGGAGACCTCTTCAAATGGTGCATTCCTCCTGCCTTTTTTTTCTTTGAAGAAATACGGCTGCAAATAATTTTTTAGATGTTCTTCTATTGCCTGCTCAGCATATTTTTGCATGGTGAGATTTATCGTCGTATAAATTTTTAAACCGTCCTTGTATAGATTATACTGGGAACCATCCGGCTTGTAATTCTTATTTATCCATCCATAAAGCGGATCTCTGGCCCATCGTAATGAATCCCTCCTGTATTTTTCAGAAGCAAGTATTGAAGCATTCCTGCCCGGAGGCTCCGGCTTTCTGGCATTCATAAATTCACTTAGAAAAGTCCGGAAATGCTGTGCATGGCCCGTCATATGACTGGCAATATTGTAATCCAGAATGGTGGGTAACTGTTTTACAGAATCAGCAACCCGGGCATCAATAAATTCGTATCTGGCCATCTGGTTGATAACCGTATTCCTCCGTTCCATCGAACGTTCAGGATTGATACGCGGATTAAAGGCAGTCGGGGCTTTCAGCATGCCCACCAGCACTGCGGCCTGCTCGATGGACAATGAATCGGTAGTGGTGTTGAAAAAAGTTTTTGCAGCAGAATTAATCCCAACTATCGATTCTCCCCCAAATGCAACAGTGTTCAGGTACATCAAAATGATCTCATTTTTCGTATAGCTTCTTTCCAGCCTCACAGCTGTATTCCACTCTTTGAACTTCACCATGGCCAGATGAGCTGCCTTGCCCACGGCTGTTCTCCTGTAAGTGGTATCCCTGGGGAACAGGTTCTTGGCCAATTGCTGGGACAGCGTACTGCCTCCCCCGGCATCCTGGCCCAGCAGTACCGATTTGACGAGCACCCTGACCAGGCTTCTGACATCAATCCCCGAATGCCTGTAAAACCTGATGTCTTCAGTAGCGATCAGCGCATTAACAAGGTTCGGTGAGAGATCCTCAAAATCTACAAACGTTCGGTTCTCGATAAAATATTTGCCCAGCACCTCCAGACTATCGGTATAAATTTCTGAGGCAAGATTGGTCTGTGGGTTTTCAAGTTCAGAAAAACCCGGCATGAATCCCATTCTTCCTTTTCCAATCATGACAAAAATAGAAATGAACAATACGATGATAAAAGCGTATAGTGACCATAGAATAGTAAGATAAATAAAGGATTTACTGGTTTTTTTAAGCATGCACGGATTGATTTCCGGTAAAAATAATAATTATTTACTTCAAAAATTTTGAACAGAGCAAAGCATTTGATTTAATTTGTGGTCTGTTTTAATATCAGGAAAGCAAAGAATGATGATTGAAAATCTTGTAATTGTTGAATCACCTGCCAAGGCCAAAACAATTGAGCGGTTTCTCGGGAAGGAGTTTACAGTCAAATCCAGCTTTGGTCACATAAGAGATCTAGCAAAGAAAGATCTCGGTATTGATGTTGGAAACGATTTTCAGCCAAATTATGTCGTCCCATCTGATAAGAAAAAAATTGTCAGGGATCTGAAGGAGTTCGCATCCAAATCAGACATGGTATGGCTTGCTTCAGATGAGGACCGGGAAGGAGAAGCAATCGCCTGGCACCTTTACGAGGTACTGGACCTTAAACCCGATAAAACAAGACGGATTGTGTTTCATGAGATAACCAGGGACGCCATTATAAATGCCATAAAAAATCCAAGATTTATTAATTCTGATCTGGTAAACGCACAACAGGCCAGGCGTATACTTGACCGCCTGGTAGGATTTGAACTTTCTCCCCTTCTCTGGAAAAAAATAAAGCCGGCTCTTTCTGCAGGACGGGTTCAGTCGGTTACGGTAAAGCTGGTTGTCGAAAAAGAAAGAGAAATACAAAAGTTTAAACCGGAAAGCTATTTCAGGGTTACTGCCGTATTCAATGTTCCCGGCCGGGATGGAAAAACGCACAACCTGCATGCAGAACTTTCAAAAAGGTTCAAGACACTTGAGGAAACAAAAACATTCCTGAAAAAGTGTATGACTTCTGTTTATACCGTTTCCAAGATTGAAAAAAAACCGGCCAAAAAATCACCTGCTCCGCCTTTTACTACATCCACCCTTCAGCAGGAGGCTGGCCGAAAACTTGGTTTTTCAGTTTCTCAGACCATGACCATTGCCCAGCGGCTTTATGAAAGCGGAAAGATCACCTATATGAGAACCGATTCTGTAAATCTTTCCAAACTGGCTATGGCATCGGCAGCCAATGAGATAAAATCAAATTACGGCGATAAATACCTGCATACAAGGGCCTATAAGACAAAAGCGAAAGGCGCCCAGGAAGCCCATGAGGCCATTCGTCCAACATACCTGAATCAACCGGAAATCCAGGGAAACAGATCGGAACAGAAACTCTATGAATTAATATGGAAACGGACGGTTGCCTCCCAGATGGCCGATGCCCTGATGGAAAGAACCTCCGTAACAATAGATATTTCAAATACCCCGGAAAAATTTATTGCAACCGGCGAAGTGCTTCAGTTTGACGGATTCCTTAAGTTGTATATGGAATCAACCGACGAAGAAGCCGATGAAGAAGCAACCGGATTATTACCTCCTTTAAAGATCAACGATAACCTGAAGAATGACCGCATAGAGGCCACTCAGAAATTTACTGTACAGCCGGTGAGATATTCCGAAGCCAGCCTTGTTAAGAAACTGGAAGACCTGGGTATCGGAAGACCCTCGACCTATGCACCCACCATCTCAACCATTCAACAGAGAGAGTACGTTGTAAAGGAAGACCGGCCGGGCAAACAGCGTAACTTCATTTTTATCCTTTTAAAAGACAGAGAAATCATCACCTCTGAAAAAACAGAGAATTACGGGTATGAAAAAGCCAAGCTATTCCCAACCGATTTGGGATTCATTGTCAACGATTTTCTGGAGCAACACTTCAGCAATGTAATGAATTATAATTTTACAGCCTCGGTGGAGAAACAGTTTGACGATATTGCCGAAGGAAATATGGATTATCCGGAAATGATCAGGAAATTTTATGAACCTTTCCACCGGCAAATTGATGAAACAACACGGACATCCGAAAAATCCAGGGGGGAGCGCCTGTTGGGAAAGGATCCCTCCACCGGAAAAAACGTATATGTAAAAATAGGTCGATATGGGCCGGTTGCTCAGATAGGTGAAGCTGACGAAGAAGAAAAACCACGATTTGCAAGCCTTCTCAAAGGCCAGAGCCTCGAATCAATTACCCTTGATGAGGTTCTTGATCTTTTCAAATTACCCAAAACCATCGGAACCTACGAAAATCAGGATGTGATTATCGGTATTGGAAGGTATGGCCCATACGTCAGGCTTGGAAGCAAATTCTTCAGCCTCACGAAAGACGATGATCCAATGTCCGTAAAATTGGACCGGGCTATTGAGTTGATTAATGCGAAAAGGACACGGGAAGAGAATAAATATATACAGACTTTCGAGGAAGAACCTGAATTGTTCATTATGAACGGCCGGTATGGACCCTATATCTCCTACCAGAAGAAAAATTACAGGATCCCGAAAAAATATAATCCATCTGAGTTATCTTTGGATACTTGTAAGGAAATCATTGAAAAAACAAAGTCCAAATCCGGCAAATAAAAAATTTAATGGACTTCAACGGTTATTTTGATCCGGTAAGCCTGGATCGTCCTGAATATAATTTTCTTCCCCAGGAAGAGACTTTCAGTCATAATATCTCGGTGAATACGCCGGATCATCCCATCCGTGATCTGAATAAACATCATGCAGTAATTATCGGGGTTCCGCAGGATGAAAAAGCTTTCCTTAAAGGAAGTAAAGAAGCTCCCGATGAGATCAGAAGCAAATTATACCAGCTTAAAAAAATTAATGATAATATCCGCATTTATGACCTTGGGAACCTGAAAACCTCCGGCTCCATTAACGACACCTATTTTGCGCTACGGGATCTGATTCTTGAATTCATGGAACGGAATATGGTATCAATCATCCTGGGTGGTTCGCAGGATCTAAGTAAAGGGATTTTCCTGGCCTTTGAAAAGGATCCTTCTCTGAAAAGTATCCTTACCATTGATTCCAGACTCGATTTCTCAAAAGGAAAAGAGGTGCCTGACTCCCGCAATTATTTGAATCACATTATCTCCGAAAAAATGCGGAAGATCTTCAATTATGCGAATATCGGGCACCAATCCTATTTCGTTACTGGCTGGCAGGTCGAAAAACTTGAAAATTCCTATCTCGAAAGTATCCGGTTGGGTGATGCCCGTTCGAAACTCGACAATACTGAACCATTAATTCGCGATTCTTCTTTCCTAAGTATTGATATGGGTTGCGTCAGACAATCCGATGCCCCCGGCGTTTCAATACCTTCTCCAAACGGTTTTACTGGTGAAGAGCTCTGCCGTATGTCGCGCTATGCCGGATTAAGTGAAAAGGTAAAGGTAATGGGCTTGTTTGAAATGACCCCGCCTGCTGATATCAATAGACAGACTGCCCATCTCGCAGCCCAGTGTATATGGTATTTCCTCGAAGGTATGACCCACCGCATCAGGGAAAATCCTGTTGATACACCTGAACATACAAGGAAATTCATTGTCAAATTGAATGCTGCCGGCCACGATATTATTTTTCATAAAAGCCTGCTCTCTGAAAGATGGTGGATGGAAGTTCCTGTGATAAATCCCGCCACCGGGTATAACTTTTTTGTTTCCTGTTCGTATGAGGACTACACACAGGCGTGTAACCAGGAAATACCTGATCGCTGGTGGCGTTATTTGCATCGTTTAAGTAATGAAGAAGGATAACTTGCCGTTATATAGAATATCTGATCGTTCAGCAGGTTCATTGAATTTTAAATCTTTGGCGGGTTATCAACATTCTTCTGTTAATTATATTTGTCCCGAAGCATTATTTTTACTTATTTTACTTCGGGGTGGAACCCTGCGGGCATAGCGTTAAACAGCGTACATAACAAGGTGCATGAAACAACTGGTTTTTATATTTTTAATCTTTGTTTTTACCCTGAACCTGATGGCTCAGCAGGACCCGAAATTCAGTCAGAGTATGTTCCTGGCACCGTTTTTCAATCCCGGTGCAGCTGGAAGCGATGAAAAAATCTGTGCAGCTGCCGCTTTCAGGAACCAGTGGACAGGCCTGCCTGATGCCCCTATCGCCACGATTTTCTCCGCACATATGCCATTCAGACTGCTCGATCTGGACCATGGCGTGGCTCTGAATCTCAGGAATGATAACATAGCATTTAATAATGATTTCTATTTAAACGCATCCTACGCCTACAGAATGAACCTCGGAGCCGGAAAGCTTGGCCTCGGGGTGAATGTCGGGCTCGCCAATTATTCCATAAGCCCGGAATGGAACGATGCAGATGTTATGAATATTGAAGGGGACAACGCCATTCCTCAGAATGAAGGAAGTTATTTTGGTTTTGATATGGGATTGGGCGCCTATTATAACACTGATAAAATGTATGCCGGCATTTCGGTTACCCATCTCAATCAGGCCCGTTTCAATATTATTCAGGAAAATGCCGAACCATCCCTGATTCGGCATTTTTATGCCACAGCAGGGTATATGTTTCAGTTGACCAATCCAATGTTCGAGATTATACCTTCCTTCCTTATTCAGACTGATGCACGGTCGAATCATATTTACCTAAATACCAATCTGAGATACAATAAAAGGTTCTGGGGAGGAGTTTCTTATACTGTGGGAGGTGCTATTACGGCACTTGCTGGTTTTGAGTTGCTAAACGGAGTCATGGTCGGATACTCATATGATTTTGAACTTTCTCCGCTGTTAAAATATAACAGCGGATCCCACGAAGTAACAGTAAGATATTGCTTCGATCTCAGTGTTGACAAGAGTCCGCAAAAATATAAGAGTATAAGATTTTTATGATATTTTAACTATATTTAAATTGTTTTTTATAATTTAATCACTTTGAAATTAAGAGAGTTTTTGCATTAAATAAGCATGATGCCATGAAAAGAATAATTTCACTACTGGTCCTTGGAGCATTAATTGGAGGATGTACAAGCTATGATTCAGGTGAGCTTGTCGGTGTTCCGGGCCGGAAGGCTTACACTGAACCCGATCCTTTTGGAATGCTCTTTATTCCGGCTGGTTCTTACATGATGGGTACCAGTGACCAGGATATTACCTGGACCCAGAACGTGGTTCCTAGAACGGTAACCGTGGATGCATTCTGGATGGATGAAACAGAGATCACCAATAACGAATACAGACAGTTTGTTTTCTGGGTAAGGGATTCTATCATACGCAAGGAATTGGCAGTACAGGGGATAGAGGATTTCATTATGAAAGATCTTGAAGGCGTTCCTTATGAAGATGACAACGGGGATCCAATCATTGACTGGGATGCAGAGCTGGATATATCAAAAGACAGAGAGGGAAATATTAAACAGATCATTGAAGATCTGGGGATTTATTACTCAGGTGCCGAAAGGCTTTCTCCATTTGCCCGCGAATTGAATGTAAGTAAACTAATATATAATTACTATTGGGTGGATCATAACCAGGCCGCCAAGTCTTCGAATCGTTATCATGTAGAGTATTCCGGCGGAAATACTGAACCGGTGGTCCTTTACGAAGGAACTGTGGTAAGACCTGATGGTACGGTTGAAGATGTTACAAGCCGGGCATCATTCCTTAACAGGGACTGGGTAGCCATTTATCCGGATACACTGGTCTGGGTTGCCGATTTTACCTATTCCTATAACGAACCAATGGTAAATATGTATTTCAATTCTCCCTCCTACGATAATTACCCGGTGGTGGGAATTACATGGAAACAGGCAAAAGCTTTCTGCAGATGGCGGACCAACCTCCTCAACAGGGTACTCGCCCGGTCCGATATGCAAACCGTTCAGGATTACAGACTCCCGATCGAGGCAGAATGGGAATATGCCGCAAGGGGAAATCTTGATCACAGCATGTATCCCTGGGGCGGAGTTTATCTCAGAAACAGGCTGGGATGCTTTGTCGCTAATTTTAAACCTCTGAGAGGTAACTATACTGATGATGGCTCACTCTATCCTACCCGTGTTGGTACATTTGCTGCCAATGAGTACGGTCTCTACGACATGGCCGGGAACGTATCCGAATGGACCATTACAGCATATGATCCCTCAGCCTATGTATTCTCAGATGACATGAATCCTTACTATAACTATGATGCACGGCCTGATGATCCGCCAGTCATGAAACGCAAAGTGATCCGCGGTGGTTCATGGAAGGACGTGGCCCGCTATCTCCAGGTCAGTGTCAGGGATTACGAATACCAGGATACTGCTAAATCCTACATCGGTTTCAGATGTGTTCGTTCATATTTAGGTGCTAATTAAATTGTTAAATACTTTCTTCTATGGGACTTACAGAAATTGTTCAAAGTTCGGGCTGGAAAAGTTTTATGGCCAAACTTTATGGTTTTGGTGCCTCTGTCGTTCTTATCGGGGCATTATTCAAAATTCAACACTGGCCAGGTGCCGGTATTGCACTGACTGCCGGCCTGATAACGGAGGCAATCATCTTTTTCTTCTCAGCATTCGAACCACTCCATGAAGAACTCGACTGGACCTTGGTTTATCCTGAACTTGCGGGAATGACCGATCCGGATGAAATTGACGAGTATAAGGAGCAGGCTATTGCTGACAGGGGTGTTGGCCTTCAGAAGTTTGATGAATTATGGAAAGCGTCCGAAATCAAGGCTGAGGATATTCAAAGCCTCGGAAAAAATCTGAACCTTATTTCACAAACAACCAGTACCATTTCGGATATCACAAGCTCATCCCTGGCTACCAAAGAGTATTTTGATAAGATGGGGAATGCTGCACAAAAGATGGACAGCGTCGCCTCCGCTTATGGAACCAATACCGGTATCCTGAATGAATCAGTCAACACCCTTGCCGAATCATACCGGAAGACTGCCGAACTGATAAATAAGAAAGGAACTGATATCGCTGAAAAATTTGCAGCATCAAGCGCTAACCTTACAGCCACTTATGAAGCAATGTCCAGCGAAGTGAAAGGAGAACACACAAACATATCCGAAAGCCAGAAAAAGTTTCACCAGCAACTCGAGCATTTAAGCAAAAACCTCAGCGATTTAAATTCTTCCTATTCAGAACAGGTTAAGGGCAGTAAGGAACACCTGCAGGGAACATCTGAGGTGTACAATGGTCTCAGCCAGATGATAGCAAGCCTTAAAACCTCTGTGGATGAAACACAAAAATATAAGGAGGAAATTGTTAAACTCAGCCAGAGCCTTTCGGAACTCAATAATGTATACGGAAACATGCTTTCCGCAATGAGCATACGTAAAAAATAGTAATTCTTTAATCCATTTATATGGCCCACGGTAAAGAAACTCCGAGACAAAAAATGATCGGGATGATGTATTTGGTGCTGACATCCATGCTGGCACTGAATGTATCTAAGGATGTTCTCAATGCCTTCACCCTGGTGGATAAAGGCCTGTCAAATACCATTGAGAATTTTGCCATAAAGAATGATGGCTTGTACGATAAATTTGCAATGGCTTATGAGCAAAATCCCCAAAAGGTGGGACATTGGAAAGAAGCTGCAGATGAACTCCACAAAAGATCAGATGAACTCTATTTGTTTATTAATGAGTGTAAAGTGGAAATTGTCAGCAGAACAGAGAAGGATGCCGTTATCGATAATCAGGTTGACCTGGTAAATGTCAAACAGAAGGCAAACCTAGATACCCCCGGTGAAGTGATGATTGTCAGTAAAAGAGCAGAAGAATTGAAGAACCGGATCATCGAATACAGGGAATATCTCCTCGGCCTGATTGAAGATAAGGAGGAGTATGCCAGTACCGTTGAAGCCATCGCGGGAACCCTTGATACCGAAGCACCTAAAGTAAATCTCAGCCATACCAGGAAAGAGCAGTTCCCCGAATCGTGGGAAATAGCCTATTTTGATATGATGCCCCTTGCCGCCGTGGTTACCATTCTTTCAAAAATGCAGGGCGATGTTAGAAATGTGGAAGCTGAAATGCTTAATTTCCTGCTTAACCAGGTCGGTGCACGCGATTTCAGGGTCAATGTCCTTGAATCTGTAGTCCTCCCCAATACAAATCATGTATTCAGGGGACAGGAATACCGGGCACAGGTATTTATCGCAGCATACGATTCAACCAAGATCCCCGAAGTGGTGCTTTCAGATGGAACCACCCTGCCTGTTGAAAGAGGGAAAGGAATCTATACGTTCACCTCTAATACAACTGGCTCACGCACATGGGGCGGCGTTATTAAACTTGAAAATGACGGCGAAATCATCGAACGTCCCTTTAAAGCCGAATATACCGTTGCAGAAGCCAATGCGGTCGTATCCCCTACAAAAATGAATGTTTTTTACAGGGGTGTTGATAATCCCGTATCAATCTCTGCCTCCGGGGTTCAGTTAAGCAGTCTCAGACCATCCATTTCCCACGGAACTCTCAGGGGAAGCGGGGGTAACTATATTGTCAGGCCCGGCCCCAGAGAAGAATCCAGTAAGATCTCCGTATATGCAGAACTTGATGACAGATCACGTAAATTCATGGGAGAACAATCATTCCGGGTCATGAACTTACCTACTCCTTTTGCCGTCGTTGATGGCGTTTCAAAAGGAGAAGGTCAGCTGACACTCGGACAATTGACACGCCTTGAGGAAGTCAGAGCTGAATTGAAAGATTTTCTCTTCGATGTGGAGTTCACCGTTACCGGTTTCATGGTAAGCGCTACCGTTTCAGGTGGTTTTGCAAGAGAAATGCCATCAAGCAGTAATAAGTTTACCTCCGAACAGAAACAACTGTTCCGAAGCCTTAACCCGGGACAGTCGGTGACCATCAAACAGGTAAAAGCAATCGGACCCGATGGTGTCCCCCAGAACCTGAACCCGATATTAATTAGAGTAAGATAAGATTATATGAACATGAAAACATTCAGGATTTTTTTATTGGCGGTAGTATGTTCAGGAACAATATTCACTGTCTCGGCACAGAATGTGAATACATCCATTTCTCCGGGCAGTGCAGTATCACAACTGAATAGTGAAGTACCACCGATAAATATTTACAAAAGAGAAAATATCATTCCCGAGAAAAAACCTGTTCCCTATACCTATATCCGGGAAGCAGATGTAATGTGGGCAAAAGATATCTGGAGGGTAATAGACCTGAGAGAGCGGGTAAATATGACGCTTCGCTACCCCATTTCGGGCAAAATGGAAGAACGGTACAGTCTCTTCAACCTTCTTATGGAAGGTATCCGCTCCGAGGAGGTCACCCCTTATCAGTTTACCTCCTTTCAAACACCTTTTAAGCAGCCAACAACCCTGAAAGAAATCTATTCCACACTCGATGCCGATACCATTTTTGACGATAACGGGAATCCGACTGAGATAAGTACCAACAGCCAGAATATTAAACAATTTGTTATCCAGGAGAAATGGTTTTTCGATAAACAGAGCTCTGTTATGAAAGTACGGATTTATTCCATTGCTCCCGTTATCTTCAAACAACAATATAATCCTGTCACAGGTCAAATGCTTCCGCAGATCGAAAGGGTTCCGGTATTCGTGGTCTATTTCCCGCAATGCAGAAGGCTATTCGCTACCCATTTCCTCTACAATCCGGGTAACGATGCCCAAAATATTTCTTTCGATGACCTGTTCTTCCAGCGCCGTTTTGCAAGCACCGTCGTTGCCGAATCGAACGTTTACGGGAACCGTTTTATTACCGACTATCTGAGGGGGCAGGATGCTCTGATGGAAGCTGAAAATATCAAAAAGGAACTGTTCAATATGGAACACGACCTATGGGAGTATTGAGAACATACAATCTCTACTGATTATATTAAGGTCTCTTTAACGGGACCTTTTTTTTTCTCTTTTATTACCCATTTTTCAATATGAGGAAAAACCGGGACCGCCTAAATCATCTTTTCCCCGATTTCGGTTCGGATATCGTCAACTATTTGCCTGATCTTCTGTTCCTCCTCGAGCTTGCAGACCAGCAGAATGTCTTCAGTCTGCACTACAATATAGTCATTTAATCCCTGCAAAACCACCAGCCTGTCATCCGGAACCTTGATAATCGATCCGGTTGTATCATACAGAAATACTTTCTTCCCGGTAATGGAGTTCCTGTATGGATCTTTCTCCAACTGCTCATAGAGTGACCCCCATGTCCCCAGATCCGACCAGCCGAAATCAGATATCAAAACATATACATTTTCCGCCTTCTCCATAAGACCATAATCAACACTGATATTCTTGCAATTACTGTATGTGCTTTCGATAAATTTCGCTTCGCCGGAGGTGCCGTAACAGTCCATTCCTTCTTCGAACAGGGAGTGGATCTCAGGTAAAAAAAGCTTGAAAGATTCCAGTATTGTTTTCAAAGACCAGAAGAAAATTCCGGAATTCCAGTAGAAGTCCCCGCTTTCTAAAAATATTTTTGCCATTTCCAGATTGGGTTTTTCCGTAAAGGTTTTCACTTTCTGCAGGGGTACATTTTCGAATCCTTCAACTTTTTTCTGTATGGCCTGAATGTAACCGTACCCCGTCTCGGGGCGGTTTGGAAGAATACCAAGAGTCAGCAGTGCATCATTTTTTTTAACAAACTCCAGCCCCTGCTTGATGCAGCTGATAAATTGGGCTTCTTTTACAATTAAATGGTCGGAAGGGGCTACTACAATTTTAGCATCAGGATTCTTTTGGAGAATTCTGAAGTTTGCATACTCAATGCATGGGGCGGTGTTTCTTCTCATCGGTTCCAGCAGAATATTCTCCACGGGAATTCCCTGCACCTGTTCCTGAATGATATCCCTGTACTCCATGTTACTGACAATGTAGATGTTTTCCATCGGTATCAGTGTGGAAAACCTCTCAACGGTCAGTTGTATCAATGTCCTGCCTATGCCCAGAATATCCAGGAATTGTTTTGGTCTGTTAGTCCTGCTGTAAGGCCAGAAACGGCTTCCTATACCGCCAGCCATGATAACGCAATAGTGATCATTTCTCATGATGTCAGTCCTGCTTTGGTGCATATCATAAATATACACGCTTTTTAATGAATCCCGATATTTTGAATGATGTTTTAAATCAAGAGGCCCTGTTTTGCTTGCTCTGTCTATTAATTCTTAATTTTGCTTCATGATTGAATATTTGTTTATCAATTTTGGCAAATACTTCCTTATGCTGAAACGGATTTTTGCCCGGCCAGGAAAATTCTCGATTTACTACAGACAAACCATCACGGAAGTCGAGAACCTGGGTATCAATTCATTCGGCATAGTTGTTATTATTTCTGTTTTTGTAGGAGCGGTAATTACCATTCAGACCAATTATAATATTGAAAACCCTTTCCTGCCAAAGTACCTTGTGGGTGTTACCGTCAGGGATTCGCTGCTGCTGGAATTCTCATCTACCATGGTGGCGCTGATACTGGCAGGGAAAGTGGGTTCCAGCATTGCCTCCGAGATTGGCATGATGCGCGTCACGGAGCAAATTGATGCCCTTGAGATTATGGGCGTGAATTCTGCTTCCTACCTTATTTTACCTAAAATTATCGCATCGGTGATTTTTTTCCCGGTCCTATGCCTAATCAGCATGATCGTCGGTCTGTTTGGTGGATATCTTTCCTGTTTCCTTGGGAAAATCATTCCCCCTTCCGATTATATCTACGGTATCCAGTATGCCTTTTACCCGCATTATATATCCTACGCACTAACTAAAACGGTATTTTATGCTTTTATCATTGTCACGATTTCGGCCTATTACGGCTATCACGTAGAAGGGGGAGCCATCGAAGTCGGCAGGTCGAGCACAAAAGCGGTGGTGCACAGCAGCGTACTGATTTTACTCGCGAATCTGATCCTTACAAGAATCCTTTTACAATGATCGAGGTAAAGAATGTGTTTAAATCCTTCAACGGCGAATTTGTGCTAAATGATGTGAGCGTGCTTTTTGAAGCCGGAAAATGCAATATGATCATCGGCAGAAGCGGTTCGGGTAAAACCGTATTGCTGAAATCCATCGTCGGGCTCCTCGAAATCGATCGGGGAGAGATATGGTATGATGACCGGCTATTCAGTAAACTTATCCTGAACGAACGACAGGAAATCAGGCAGAAGATGGGCATGCTGTTCCAGGGAGGAGCCCTGTTCGACTCCCTTACGGTTGAACAGAACGTTATGTTTCCATTGAATATGTTCACAAATCAATCTTACAGGGAGAAGCTCAAAAGGGTGAACTTCTGCCTGGAAAGGGTTCGGATTGAAAGGGCAAACAGCATGCTTCCAGCTGAACTGAGCGGCGGTATGAGGAAACGCGTGGCAATTGCCCGGGCCATCGCCTTGAATCCTAAATACCTCTTCTGCGACGAACCTAATTCCGGTCTCGACCCGGAAACCGGTATCGTAATCGATAAGCTTATTAAAGAAATTACGGTTGATTTTAAAACCACCACCGTTATCAACTCTCATGACATGAATTCGGTTCTCGAGATCGGCGATAAAGTGGTTTATATTCATAATGGCTACAAATGCTGGGAAGGAACACAGGAAGAGGTCCTTCACACCAATAATCCCGATCTTAATGACTTTGTCTTCGCCACCACACTGGCTCAGCAAATAAAGAAACAGGGAATTTAATTCCCCCCTGCATCTTCCTGCCTTATGTTAATACACCATCGGCTTATCCTTATATTCTTTTGCCCTTTTTGTATATGCCCGATATCCGAAGGTCAGGTTCAGCCCGAACCAAAGATTGACCGACTGGGTCTCCTCCGGCCACAGAGCCAGATTCAGGATATTGTCTGAGATGAGGTACATATTGAACGGACCTACATTAAAGGACAATCCTGTACCGAAGTTCTTGAAATAATTGTTTATATAAGAGTAAGTCAGTGAGAGATTGATAAACCTGCCTGTAGTAAGATTGGCGGAGGCGGTAAACTGCTGGGCAATTTTATTGTTCATGAAGTCGGTCCTTGACAGCAATCCGAAACTGATCTTCGGGGTCACAAAATAAGATGCCCCCAAATACAGTTTTGTATTCAGCCGCTTTCCGTAAGCTCCTCCTTCCTGCATGACAAACAAACCCATCAGGGAATCCCCGATGGCCGTGAGTGTGCTGTCGACCATATCCCCAACAGAATAATCATCGGTTCCGGAAAGTGGATTAACCTCTATCCCTTTGAATTCATAGGCATCCAGTTCATATGATGCAGAATGAATCCCGTCGGTCCATCTGATGAATCCCAGATCAGTTACCGAAGCGCTTAACATCAACCTGTCAAGCGGATGGAAATTAACACCAAGATCCGCTGCAAAGCCAAAATTCTTTGTATTGAAGAGATAACCCGATATCAGGTTGGGAGAAGGATTATCAAATTCATCCTTAACGTCCACTTCTTCAATCAGCCCTTCTTCATCATAAGTGACCTCGGCAAAAGGCAGGGAAGCACTCAACAACATATCCGATTCAATTGTCCAGCTATCCATGGAGGTTGTAAGCCTCAAATCCGATCGGTTTGTGGTTACATTTGCAACTCCGAAAAGAAATTTTGCACGTGCACCGATATCAAGATTGCTCAGGATGTTCCGTGACCATCCGATAGAAACCTCGTTAAAAACAGAAAGGTCAACCCCGAGGCCATCAAAAGAGTAAGTCTCGTCTTCCATTGCTCCATTAAGCAATAGTTTAAACACATCCCCGGGATAATAAAAATTTCCGTCGACCCGTGTTGTGGCATCCACGGATATAAAATTCCTCCCGGCCCTGAACCCGAACGATGCAAGGGAGGTGCCTATATCACTTGCAACAAAATTCAGGGGTTTCAATGCATCCAAGAAGATCTCCCTGTCGGCATTGGGATGCAGGAAAGTAATCAATGAATCCAGTTCATAATCGGGATAAATAAAATCCTTATAAGCCAGCGAACTGCTGGACAGCTCCAATCTCAGGGGTGCCAAAAGGGGAAAACCCAGGTAAAAATTACAATTGGGTTGTATCGCGGGATTAATGCGGTTCGACTGGGGCACTCCCGGCATAAAATAGAGGGAATTGGTAACCTGTCCGTTGACTTCAGCTATTAATAAAATAGCAACGAGTCCTGAAAAAAGGGCAATAATTTTTTTGCGTTTCATAGGTGGTTCCGGGTTATAATGAATCTCCTGTTTCCTGTGGATTTAATTTGAATCCACCGTGTATCGACAGATCAAAATCCAGTGCATAGGCCGGCTCAAAACCAAGCCCCTCGTAATGTGAATAGATTTTTACAAAATCCTGACCCTCATTGCTTGTCAGAATCTTTGCATGGAATATGGCATAGGTAACATCCATCAGGTTCGATATCTTGTCGCTGTCAATATCCGCGAAGTTTTCTGCCCTCTGGAATGAGGTTATTATACCATTCTGATCTACTGGAGCCGCTTCCAGCAGGGCCACCGTACCCTCGAACAGCGAATCGATAACCGTATAATATTCATCTGTAAAGTACACCTGGACCTCGAAAGCAATCGGCAGTCCGTTATCGGTTCCCAGCCTGATCTGCAGAAATTGGATCAGCGAGGTATCTACTTCCTCTTCCCCGAATAATTCAAAATCCATAGTGTCTTGCAGTGAAAAACCGGTTGTCTTAAAATCCAGCGGCAATACGAACTCGACAATCATATCAATTTTACTCGTATCAAGCACGAAATGCTCATCCGAAAGACTTTCATAACCCGTTCGTCCGATGATATCGTAAGTTATGTACGACGGGGCACAGGCCAGGAACTCATCAATATTGCTTGTGGTGTTATTGATGTTGATCTCCGTGGCAATGGTTTCTCCCACCTGGTTTATGCCGGGGGCATCTATCCAAAACGGGTGAATGCCCTCAAAGGTCAATTCAACTAGCGAACCGTCAATGGCAGATGTGGCAGTCATGTCATTCAATTCAATCTCTAAGGGTAAACCGATGGAATTGTTAACATAAATATTGATCCGGGGATCGGCAAAGATGATATCAGCCAGTTCGGGGCGCTCACTGTAAAGTGGAATCTCAAACTCCCCGGATTGATTCAGTTCTTCCCTAGGTTCCACAAATCCATAGGCGCTGTAAAACTCCATATCCTGGAAACTCATATCAATGGAACATTCCTGGCCAACTTCAATGGGATTCCCTGAGTTTGTAAGTGCAAGATCATATTTGACAATGATATAGGTAATGGTGGAATCAGGCTTTACCTTCAGGTCGGTACTGATATGATAACCTTCCATCAGGATTTCCCTGTGACCGGTATAATCCTCTCCGGATAAACTGATAACGAAAGTAGTGCTGAATGGATTTCCCTGCTCATCAACCACGTAATCACTGCTGATCGTTAATTCTCCCCCGTGACGAAATTCGCTTAGAACATCGATTACAAGCATACCACCTTTAAGTAAGGCACTGTCGAGACGGCTGATCCCCTCCATCCCGTAATCCAGTGTATCGGTTTTATAAAAGTGAACCGTTTCCCCGACATTGATCCCCCAGTTGGGATCCCCTGTAATATCCGATTCGATATAATACCTGGAGATCAGCTTGTCGGGAACATCGATCATTGTATCAGCCATGGCCTCCAGAAGAGTATCAGAGTAAATCAGGTAAATCAGTCCTGCTTCATCCGTTTCGGTATAACCCGCCGAATCGATGAATGCAATGATATCTTCCATGCTGACCGAACCATATATAACCGGAGCCGCTATTTCGGGCTCCAGTTCAATTTCAGTGGACAGCCTGTCGAGTTCAAAATACTCCTTGTGACAGGAGATAATGAATAGGGGGATAATACCCAGTATCCATACTTTTTTTCGAAAACTATTCATTTTTATTCTATTGAGTAATTATATAAAAATCCGTTTGAACTGCCTACGATAAGATTAAAACGGCTGTCGGACCCTGCAAAGTATCCAATACTGAACCGTGTGCTCCCATCCAGCGGGAATCCTTCGTGTAAGGAGCCGTCGGAGTTTATAAGATAAATTCTGTCATTTTCATTATCTGTCAATCCTATTTTGATATCCGAAGCAGAAAATTTATAGATGTCCGGCTGCTGTGTAACGGCACCTTTTGTTTTAAACGAAAAGAGCGGCTCCCCGGTTAGCTTCAATAACATTAGTTCATTTCCTTCTGTAATGAGACAATCGGGGACACCATCACGATCCATGTCCTGTAAACAGAAGAAATGATCCGGATCAGCCTTTCTCTGAACAAGCGTTTCAACATCTCCGCCGGTATAAATGGCCACGATGTTTCCCGTGGTATCCGAACTGATCCATCTGGGTTTTCCGTCCCTGATATTCATATCGAGATATAACAAATTACTATGAGAAATCGCAATCCATTTTTCGGGATTAATCCGTTCTCTGCCCCTCCTGTCAAGAATGTAAACCCTCTGCGGACCGGTTGCAATGATGTAATCCCTGTCATTAATCCTGAAATGTTGCAAAGGCTTTGACAGAATACCATCCGTCTTACGGAATTTCCAATCTGTTATGATACTCCCCTCTTTATCATACAGATATATTTTCCGATCGATGCCGGCAACAAAAATCCTGTAATCCCTGCTATTATCATAGTCAAATAAAGCCATAGGATTGGTTGCATGGGCCCTCAGATTAATGGGATACCGTTCGACATAATTACCATTTCTGTCTATTAAATGTAACTTTTCCTTCGTGTTAAAAAGGAATTGCAATTTGTTGTTCCGGTAAAAATCTATTTGATATATCTCGCTTAGAATTGGGGACTCGAGCTGGAGGCTCCAAAGAATCCGTCCTGTACCGTTTATCAGATAGATTTTATGATTGGCGTCCTGCAGGAAAATCTCTTTCTCCGAGGTGTTATGATTTGTAACCAGCGACGGTTTCAGAAAAGCCACAGTATCAAGAAGACTTTCCCAGACGGTCAGGGCACGCTCCTTAATCTGAGAGGTATATTTCAGGGTAACATTATTGTAGAACATATTATCTTCCCTACTATATTGTATAACCATCCCGGATATTTTGCGGAGAAAAGGTTCTGACTCCCCGATAATCCCGTCCATTTCCTGTTTCAGAAGGCTCCGGTTATTCTGAAGATAGGCAAACGGTTTAATATAGACACTTACATTCGCACGGCTTGAAAAAAAGTTGGAAACCTCCTGAAATACCGGATCATTGTCAAGGGTTTTTCGCAAGATGTTCTGGTAAATTACCGCAGAAAGAGATTCGATGCTGGGTCCGAAAAGAATATACTTATCATAAACGGTATAGTAATGATTAAAAAAGCTCCCTGCCTTCTGATTTTGATAAAAAAGGTCGGGCAGACGGTAAATATCAAAGATTGTCTGGTTATCCAGTTTATACTGATACAACAGGGATGAGGGTTCAAAACGGTTTGCAGAGAGATATTGAGAGTACCATTTATGCAATTTTTCCCTGGCCTGGCTCCCGCTCCTGACCTCAACAACGCATATTTCAGAGGTCAGGCGATCATTGCTGCCTTCCACTGCAAACCATCCGATTTCATTATCCAAAATATCCAAAAGATCTCCGAAAGGATCCAATCCGTATAACCTTTTGATGCGATCTGTTTCCTCATCAAATTGTACCCGCTCTCCCTGCTCCGCCAGGACCATTAGCATTCGTTTATGGAACGATTCTTTCTTATCGATTCCCAGGTGGAGAAAATAGAAGGTATTAGAAGGAAATAAACTGGTCATTTCTACCTTCACGGGAGATTGCTCAACACTGCTGCCCAGGAAAAGGGGAATAGAATCTGCCACACTGGTCATCCCGTTCAGGATAATGGCATCATCCTTGACATCCAGGTCAAGCTCTCCCCAACTGGCAAATTTTTCCAGCCCTTCCAATCTGCTCCAGCAATTATGATCCACAAAAGGATAGAAAAGCTGAGGCAGCCTGGAATAGTTCAGGTAGAGATTTGCATAAACGTACCGCCCCGATGTGCTCTTCACCTGTAAGAACTCTCTTTCATTGAAAAAGCCGTTTCCGGCATTGGATCCCCTTATCGACTCTTCCAGAAGAATGGATGAAGGACTCAATATGAAGATACCTTTAATAACAGCAAAGGAAAATTGGTCCGGTAAATAATCACTGCGGCAGGAAACATCGTATATGGTTTCAGCTTCGTAACGCCTTTCGTTGATCAGCGATGCATCACCCAGGAACGCTGTGACCAGGTTCACAAAATCCTTCTGGGAATAAGAATCCGAATAATCCACGTAAAAAACCGGCTGAATCTTATCCTTACCCAGGAGATGGAGGGATAGATTGATCTGTTCCTTTCTCAGGATTTCATCCAGCTCATCATGCCGGGCCAACTCTTCTAAAAAGATTCTCCATAGTGAATCTGCTCCCGAAAATCCGGTCAGATTAGCCAGGTCGTTATAAATCGTGTTCTGGTCGATCAGTTCATTGGAAACATAGTTAAAATCGAGATGCTCCGCAATCATTATCGCATTTCCCGGTATAATCTCAAACAGCGATGCGGGAGCGGCAGATCCGGTTTTTTTAAGGATTACCAGCAGCAGCAATCCTGTAAAAACCAGTGCAAAGATTCCTCCATATATAAAACGTTTCAACATAATTTCCTGAATTATTCAAA
This sequence comes from Bacteroidales bacterium, assembly GCA_016936975.1. Classification (GTDB taxonomy): domain Bacteria; phylum Bacteroidota; class Bacteroidia; order Bacteroidales; genus JAFGWU01. The sequence continues at coordinate 37,397 of JAFGWU010000054.1, forward strand.
ATTATGAATTTACTTATTCTTATTCATGACAACTTACCAACAATGTAAATGAATATATTGGATGGTCAAATGCATGGTAGTGATGAGTTTTATCCTGTTTCATTACCTATCCGCCGCAAATGGTAGGCAGAGAGGGCCGGAAAAGCTGCCTTGAATGAAGCAGGATTTTTATTGTTACCGGTTACCTAATTTACCAGCCAGACAGGAAAAAAACGCACCCCCTGTTACCCATAAATACCTCAGCCTCATACTAACTGTTGAAAACCTGTTCGATAGATTTTATAAACCTTGTAGTCCCTGCTTGAGTGGTTTCGGCTTTAATTTTATTTTTACGACACAGGTTAATTCATGATTTATGTCTATGATTGATCCCATCATTGAGGAAAGCTGGAAAATCCTTCTTTGGGATGAATTTCAATCCGGATATTTCCGGGAACTGAAACAATTCCTGGTAGAGGAACGTCAGAAGTTCACAGTTTACCCTCCGGGCCCTCTTATTTTTAATGCTTTTACGCACACGCCTTTTGAAACCGTCAAAGTGGTTATCCTCGGACAGGACCCTTACCATGGCAAAGGACAGGCCCATGGGCTCTGCTTTTCCGTTCCGGAAAAGATGGCCCAGCCACCCTCCCTGGTTAACATCTTCAAGGAAATCCATGAAGATATCGGGACCCCGATCCCCGGAAGTGGAAACCTCGAGCGCTGGGCCGACCAGGGAGTCCTCCTCCTTAATGCGACCCTTACAGTTAGGGCGAACCAGGCCGGATCTCACCAGAACAGAGGATGGGAACAATTCACCGGCCATATTATCCGGTTGATCTCGGAACGGAAAAACCACGTTGTATTTCTTCTATGGGGACGTTACGCCCAGGCAAAAGAGTACCTGATTGACACCTCCCGTCACCTCATCCTGAAAGCAGCCCACCCGTCTCCGTTTTCGGCCCATAATGGATTTTTCGGATGCCGCCATTTTTCAAAAACAAACCAGTATTTGAAAAAATATGGGATTGAACCCATTCAGTGGTAAATGATGTTTTCCGAAGATCCTGGGCCCCTGCAAAAAACAAGAAAAGGCAGGGACTGAATCCGATTGAATGGGAATATTATTTAAGTATTAGGGGACAACATTCCAGTCATTGGGAGCAAGACTTAAGGCTGTAGGGACCAGATCCGGGACAACAGGGATTGCTATAACAACCATATGCAATGAGCGGCAAGTATCTCCTAACCGGTGCAACGAATCCGAACAGTCAACGAACAAATTCGTACAATTTACCGGATGGGACTGTCAATCTCCCAATCCTGGTGGATAATTGGCAAATCCCCGTTACTGCTGATTATTCCGGGTATCTCAATCCTTTTAAAAGAGCGGAGGAATCCTGTTTGGCATGCTATTTGATATTCTTATAGTGACAGTTCATCCATCATATACCTGCTAGCACCGGGGTCAGGTCCGTCACAAGCAATTGCGGCGGGCTTTTATTTTTCAGAAAGGTTTGAATCCGATAATTTCCCGGACATCCCTGAGGGTCTTTGATGCACTCGCGCGCGCACGCTCTGCTCCCATCCTGACCACTTTTTTCAGGTAGTCATCATCATGATAAATATCCAGAATTCGCTTCCTGACTGGAGAGGTAAAAGCAATCATGTCCTCCGCAAGCTGTTTTTTTAAATCCCCGTAACGGATGGTGCAGTTTTTATACTGCTCCCTGAAAAACTGAACGGTATCGGGTGTGGAAAGCAATTCAAGCAGGTAAAAGAGATTCTTTACCGGCTCGCTCATCTTTGAATTGGGTTTTGTTGGACCGGCATCAGTAACGGCCCGCATTACCTTTTTGCGGATGACGGAAGGTTCATCAACAAGGAAAATACCGTTTCCCTCACTTTTCCCCATCTTTCCTGTTCCGTCCAGACCGGGAACCTTAATCAGTTTATCTCCGAAATTATAAGGCTCCGGCATTTTAAAATACTCCACACCATACATGGTATTGAACCGCCGGGCAAATTTGCGCGCCATTTCGAGGTTTTGCTCCTGGTCCTTGCCCACTGGCACCTTATCGGCATTGTGAATGATGATATCCGCACACATAAGCACCGGGTAAGTCAAAAGACCCGCATTCACATTATCGGGCTGACTGCGGATTTTTTCCTTGAAGGTTGTTGTTCTCTGCAACTCCCCGACATAAGCATTCATGTTCAGCAAAAGGTATAGTTCCGGTATCTCCGGTACATCACTCTGCACGTACAGGGTGGCCACTTCGGGATCGAGACCCGAAGCTATATACTCGGAAAGAACCGACCGTACACTGTCCTGAAGATTCTCCGGCTTCGGATGGGTTGTGAGGGAATGGTAATCGGCAACAAAGAAAAAACACCGGTTCTCATGCTGCATTTTTACAAAATTCTTAACCGCCCCGAAGTAGTTGCCAAGATGAAGGGATCCTGTTGACCGGATTCCGCTTAAAACTGTATCCATATTTATGGTTTATGATTTGCTATGGTGGATACAAAACTATAAAATGTTCTTTAAAAATCGTATTTTTGCGAACTGTGACAACAACCCGTCAAAATAAAGTAGCCCGATTACTCCAGAAAGAACTCGGGGAACTGCTCCAGAAAAGAGGCAGGGAATTCCTGGGTAATAAACTTACAACCGTCACTGTGGTGAGAATCAGTCCCGATCTTAGCGTTGCAAAAGTGTACCTCAGCATCTTCCCTGTATCAAAGGGAGAGGATCCTCTTGAGCAGATAAACAGTCATTCTGCAACCATACGATACGAAATCGGCAGGAAAGTCAGAAACCAGTTGCGAATCATCCCTGAATTTATATATTTTCTTGACGACTCTCTCGATTATATTGACAATATCGACCACCTCCTTAAAGAATAGCAATCATGCAATACGATCCCGTAAAGAGTAGTCTTGGCGAGATTTTTAACAGGACTGTTTTTCTGAGGAAGTTATTTTACAGGTTGCTCGATCTGTTATTGCTGCGCTCATGGCATATCCGGAAGGAATTGAAAGCACTGAAAAGGGAAGGATTTGCCCCGAAGGAGATTCTCGATGCCGGTTCCGGATTCGGTCAGTATGTCTTTTTTCTGGCCAGGCTCTTTCCCGGGAGCAGAATCACCGGACTGGATATTAAAAAGGAACAGATAGAAGATTGTAATCATTTTTTTGAACAAACCGGGTTTGCAGAACGTGTTGGTTTTCATGTCGGAAATCTTACTGTTTACAGGAAAGAAGAGGCGTATGACCTGATTCTCTCTGTGGATGTCATGGAACATATTGAAGAGGATACTGCTGTCTTCAAAAATTTCTACAAAAACCTGGTACCCGGAGGAATTCTTCTGATTTCAACCCCATCGGATCAGGGAGGGTCGGATGTGCGACACGACCATGACACATCATTTATTGATGAGCACGTAAGGGATGGATACGGAACCGCTGAAATCCGCCAGAAATTATCCGCCTCGGGATTTTCCGATATTAAAATCCATTATTCCTATGGCGATCCCGGAAAGCTTTCCTGGCGCCTCTCCATGAAGTACCCGGTTCAGATGGTCAATATCAGTAAATTTTTTCTGTTGTTACTCCCGGTTTATTATCTCTTAACTTTTCCCCTAAGCTGGTTTTTAAATTGCCTGGATGTTCGTCAAAACCATGAAACCGGTACGGGGCTTATTATAAAATGCGTGAAGTGAACCTTCCATTTTACATAGCGCGGCGATACCTTCTCGCAAAAAAATCACAGAATGCCATTAACATCATCTCCACAATCTCTGTACTGGGGGTCGCGGTTGGCACCATGGCGCTTGTGGTTGTATTATCCGTATTTAACGGTTTCGATAAGGTTGTGAAGTCGTTGTTCAATGCGTTTGATCCCGATATCAAAATTACAGCTACTGTAGGAAAGACATTCTCACCTTCCGGAGAAGCGTTCGATCGCATCAGAAATCATTCGGGGGTCGCGGCATATTCAGAAGTTCTGGAAGAAAATGCCCTCCTGATGTATGGCGACCAGCAACATATTGCCACCATCAAAGGGGCCGACAGCGTTTTCGTGGAAGTGACCGGAATCGATTCCATGATGGTCGACGGCTCCATGACATTAAAGGACCAGAATCGTCCGTATGCAGTGGTCGGGCAGGGTGTCGCTTACTATTTAAGGATTGGTCTCAGTTTCGTCGATCCCCTTTTTGTTTATACCATACGACGCTCCTCAAAAGTTAACCTGGCCAATCCTGACGAATCGGTCAAGCGCAGGTACATCTATCCCTCCGGCATCTTTGCCATTGAGCAGGATTTTGATTCCCGGTATGTGATAGTGCCCATTGAATTTGCCAGGGAACTGCTAGAATATTCTGACGAGGTATCAGCCATCGAGGTAAAACTGAACCCGGGGAAGAACCCTGAACAAACACAGGCTGATTTCAAGAATATCCTGGGGCCTGATTACCGGGTAAAAAACCGGGAGGAACAGAATGAACTGTTCTACCGGATCATGAGATCGGAAAAGTATGCCATATTCCTGATTCTTACCTTCATCCTGGTCATTGCATCTTTTAATATTGTGGGGTCCCTCAGTATGCTTATCATTGATAAGAAAAGAGATATAAAAAGCCTGAGGGATATGGGCGCCGGCAACAAGCTTATTGAAAGGATTTTCATTGCGGAAGGGTGGATGATATCCCTGATCGGAAGCCTGATTGGATTAGTGGCCGGAACCGGGATCAGCTGGGTACAGGACCGTTTCGGACTCCTGAAACTTCAGGGCAGCGGGACCTTCGTAATTGATGCTTACCCGGTAGATATTCAGATTCCGGATCTCATTCTTGTCTGGTTAACGGTGCTTTTCATCGGCTTCCTGGCTGCTCTTTACCCCGTTAAGCAAATCAGCAAAAAGTATTTGAGACATATTGAAAATAGCGTGATTGTTTAAAACTTTGTATTTCTCCTATTCGCTTATCTTCTAATTTTATAATCGCTGTTCAGCCATTTAAAAAGGGCGATGCAACTATCTCTTGCGCGAAAAAGTATTTATATAATTGATTTGGAACTTTTTTCAACATGATGCCATGCCAAAATCAAGACTTTTAAATATCCTGGCGGTTTTTTCCTTGCTGGTTCCTTTCTTTTCCCTGTCCGCCCAGGAAGTTGTGATTACAAGCATTTCGGCAACACCGGTAACCTGCGGAGGAGCATCAGACGGAACAATCACCGTGACTGTTACCGGTGGTGTACCCCCTTACCAGTACGGTCTGATCCAGGAATTTATCTATGTCGAAACCAGCGAGATTACCTATAACACAACTTACACCTACACAGGCCACGAGAAGTACAACTCCTATATCGTTGTGGTCCGCGACTCAGATCCCAATACATCGCACGGATTTGTTAGCAATTACCCCATTGGCGGTCCCGATCCGATAGCTATTACCTCTCATATAGCCGAAGACATGTCGTGCACCGGCGTGGAGGATGGCGTGATAACCGTTACAGCAACCGGTGAAGATGGCAACTATCTTTTCGACCTCACCGGGCCGGTCTCGGAACAGAACACCACTGGAATCTTTCCCGGGCTGCCGGAGGGGAACTATACAGTTACTGTTTCACATAATGGCAGCTGCACAAGCACCGATGTTACCCCAACCTTAACCATTAATAATCCCTCCACCCTCTCAATTTCTTTGGACAATGTTGTTCCTGCAACTTGCTTCGGTGGTTTTTCAGGTTCCATTGGAATAACTCCGTCAGGGGGTACTCCATCTGGGTCCGGTACCGGTTATACATATTTTTGGACCGGACCAAACGGATTCACATCAACCGATGAGGATATTATAAATATCCAATCGGGGAATTATTCGGTGACGGTTTACGACGGGAATATGTGCGCGGCCACTGCCGGCCCTGTTTTTGTCCCAGAACCATCCCAGATTACAGTTATTTTAAACAATTCCTCCAACCTCACCTGTAACGGGGGTAATGACGGTTCCGTTGCGATTACGGCTGGTGGAGGAACTCCTCCCTATACATTTTTTTGGGAAGGCCAATCAACCGGTTTTACAACAGCAGCAGAGGACCCTTCGTCCCTTCCTGCCGACAAGTATGACCTGACAATCACCGACGGCAATTCATGCTCCCGTATCTTCCCGGATTTTTTAACCATTGAAGAACCGCCTGCCATTACCGTAAAGGTTGACGGAACAACCGATGCCACATGTTTTGGAGAATCCGACGGTTCAGCTTTTATTTCCACATCCGGGGGAACTCCCGGCTATAGTTTCCTCTGGAGCGGCAGCACATCGGGCTATTCAGACACCGGTGAGGACCCGGAGAACATGCCCGCCGATACTTATTCTGTTACCTTGACCGATGCAGCCGGATGCATCGTAATATTCAACGATCTGCTCACCATCAATGAACCTGCTCAGATTAATGTGACAGTAAATGGAACATCCAATGTAACCTGCAACGGGGACAGCGACGGCTCTGCAGATATTACAGTTACCGGAGGCACTCCCGGTTACACGTTTCTATGGACGGGTATTGTATCAGCACATACCTCCACGATGGAAGACCCGGACGACCTGGTAGCCGATGCCTATGATCTTTTAATAACCGATTCGAACGGATGTACACGAGTCTTTAATAACCTTCTTACTATCTCGGAACCGGAAATCATATCCGTAAGTATCGATAACATAGCAGATGTTGCCTGCTACGGTGATGAAACTGGAGCCATAAATATTACACCCGCCGGGGGAACCCCGGTATATACATATGTATGGAGCGGTCCGGATGGGTTCTCCCAAACATCCCAGGACATTGCCAATCTTGCAGCGGGAACTTACAGTCTGACCATTACCGATGCAAGGGGATGTAAGGGTACATTCAACGACCTGGCCACTGTAGGGGAAGCAGCGGAAATAATTTCCACATTCATTCTGAATAATATTTCATGCAATGGATTTTCCGATGGGACTATTGATGTTACTGTTTCAGGCGGAACTCCCCCGTATGATTTCAGCTGGACCGGCCCTTCCGGTTTTACAGCCACAACAGGTGATATTTCCAATTTATCTCCCGGTGACTATGAACTTACGATAACTGATAATGCTGAATGCACCCGGGTCTTTCCGGTTCAAACCCTCACCGAACCGCTTCCCATCACCATTGCGACCTCGGTTTTGAACATCAGGTGTTTTGGAGCGGCTGACGGTTCCATAAATTTAACCATTTCCGGGGGCACACCACCCTATACCTGCTTCTGGATCGGTCCGAACGGTTTTACATCCCCCGACGAGGATATTTCCAATCTCGGACCGGGCAACTACAGTGTAACTGTAACCGACCTGAACAGTTGTACCCAACTTTTCGAAAACGCCGCAACCATAATTGAACCTGCAGAAATTTCAGTAAATGTTACAAAAACCGATATCTCCTGCAACGGATTAAACGATGGATCAATCAGTATAACCTTGTCAGGAGGGACTTCTCCCTATGACTTTATATGGACCGGTCCTCCGGGATACAACTCTTCACAGCAGAATATCTCCGGACTGGGTGCAGGCACATATAATCTTACCATTACTGATGGGAACAGCTGCGTGAACAATTTTCCCGGTCTTGCGACCATTATCGATCCCGATCCCTTACAGGCCGTTCTCATATCCCACACCAATGTTTCCTGCTACGGAGGCAGTGACGGTTCCATTGAAATCAATGTGTTCGGGGGAACGGCTCCCCTGGCTTTCAATTGGACCAGTTCTTCCGGAACAACCCTATCTTCCGATGAGGATCCCTCTTTCCTTCCGGCCGATACTTATTCACTGGAAATAACAGATGTCAATGATTGTTCTGTCTCTTATCCAGGTTTTGTCACCATCGGCGAACCACCCGCTCTCTCGATCTCCCTTTCGAAAACAGATATCGACTGTTACGGAGATGCGGACGGGACTATAACAATAACAGCATCAGGTGGCACCGGAACCTATCAGTATTCGCGTTTCGGAAACAGCGATCCCTCATATCAAAACGAAAACACTTTTACAAACCTTCCCCCCGGTACCTATACACTCTGGGTAAGGGATGCCAACCTTTGCGTGTTATCGGATACCATTTCAATCTATCAGCCGAATGAAATCCTCATCCAGGACGAATCGGTGACCGGTGAGATTCTCTGTTATGGGGATGGAACGATGCAGATATCCATAAACCTTGTGTCTGGAGGTGTCGAACCTTATGAATACTCGATTGACGGGGGTCTGAATTTTTACGCCTCCGGAGTCTTTCCCAATCTGACAGCCGGGAATTACCAGACCACAATCAGGGATGCCAACGGATGTCAGGTTTCGGGTGAACTTCATGTTATTACACAGCCCGATGAACTCATTATCGACAGTTATAACCAGTTAAATGTAACAACCTGTTATGACTCCCCCGAAGGACTGGTTTCAATAACAGGCACCGGCGGGGTCGGCCAGTTATCCTACACACTTGACGAATCCGTCACCAATCTTACGGGTGACTTTCAGAACCTGCTGGCCGGTAACTATTCCATCGTCATTGAAGACCTGAACGAATGTACGAAGGATACGCTGATTACCATTCTCAGTCCTCCGGCAGTTGTAGTAAGCAACGCTTCTGTTACAGATGTGACCGGTTGTTCGGGTGATGCAACCGGCTCCCTGGAAGTCACGGGAGCAGGCGGAACCGGAAATATCACCTATTCACTGGACGGCGCTCCTTTTGTTACATCCGGAACGTTTACCAGCCTCCCTGCCGGAAGCTACAGAGTTACCCTCAAAGATGATAATGATTGCACCATTGATACGTTGCTGACCATCAGCGAACCAGGTCCACTCGTCATAGACAATGTAGCCGCAGACAATATCACATGCTCCGGTTCAAATGACGGCCTCATCCAGGTTACCGTTTCAGGAGGAACATTGCCATTGCTTTATACCCTTAATCCAGTCGGGACAATCAATTCAACGGGTATCTTTCAGAATCTTGCTGCAGGAGAGTACAGTGTAGAGGTTGATGATAGCCGGGGATGCGGCCCGCTTACCTACTCCGGTATTGTAATTTCGGAACCACCGTCCTTGTTGATCGATTCGGCAAAACATAAAGTTATTAGCTGTAATGGTGCAAAGGATGGAGAGATCCATATCTATCTTTCCGGCGGAACCCCTCCTTATGAATATTCGATCGATAACCGGGCCAGTTACTCCACATCGGGTGATTTCACAGGGCTGGGGCCCGGTAATTATGAGGTTTATGCATCCGACCGTTCCGGCTGTGAAGTGTATGCAGGTACGTATCTGTTTACTGATCCGCCGGTTCTTTCATTAGAAATTACCGTCACCGATGTAACCCCCTGCCACGGCAATGCAAACGGAACCATTTCGATAAATGCCACTGGTGGCACCGGAATGAAGATATACTCTATCGACGGTTTGAATTACCAGGGATCCGGTGATTTCCTCAACCTGGATGCAGGCCCTTATATGATTTATGTTGTCGATGAAGCAGGCTGCACATTGAGTGAGCAGGTAAATATTGATGAGCCGGAAGCGGTAACTGCCTCCATTGAAAAAACAGATGCAATCTACGGTAACCTGGGTACCATAACCTTTTCAGCCACTTCAGGGGGTACAGCGCCCTACGAATATTCCATAAACGGTCCGGAAGGACCTTTTACAGCAAGTACTTTTTATGAAGACCTGCCTGCTGGCTTTTACTATGCAATGGTGAAGGATGTCAATGACTGCTTATATGAAGAGATGATAGAGATCCTTGATGTTCCGCCGCTTACTGTTACCGTTAACACCACCGATGTTCTCTGTTATGGTGACGATAATGGCACCATAGAATTTGTTCCCCAGGATGCAACAGGAGAGGTGCAGTATTCCATCGACGGCGGGGACAGTTTTGAAACAGTGCCTTTATTTGATAATCTGGAAGGCGGCAGGTCATACGACCTGGTTGCCCTGGATGAGGAAGGAAAAGTTTTCAGAAGTTCTGTATTCATTTTCGAACCCGACAGGATAAACATTTCGAGAACCGTTTCTCCTGCTGAATGCAATGTTTTCAGTGAGACAGGGAGCATTAGCGTTTCCGTGACAGGTGGAACCGGACCCTACAGTTACTTATGGTCCAATGGGAGTTCCTCACAAGAGCTGGATCATGTTGTTGCAGGAACCTACACGGTTCAGGTTACTGACGAAAACGGTTGTGTGGTTTCAGAGGATATTTTTATCGGCTCTTTGATTACCGTAAACGCCGACGCCGGTAAGGACACTACCATTTGTCCCGGAAGTCCGGTTCAACTTGAGGGAAGGGGCGGAACCGATTTCAGCTGGACACCTTCGGAATACTTTTCCGATCCTTTCAGCTCCAATCCTGTGGCTGAAGGAATGACCGAAGAGGTGAATTTCATTCTAACTGTAGCTGAAGAGTCTTCCCCATATGGTTGCTATGACATCGATACCGTAAACGTTTCGTTCTATCCCCTTACCGGTCTGCTGGCTTCAGCTGATACTTTTATGATCCGGGGAACTTCCGTGCAGCTGCACGCAGAAGGCGGTCCGTTTGAATCATATCTTTGGGAACCGGCTGCGGGTTTGAGTAATAACGCCATTCCCGACCCGATAGCCTCTCCGCTTCTGTCAGTAATGTATACCGTATCGGCTGTCAATGAATACGGCTGCGAAGAGAATGATTCTGTCTTTGTCGAAGTTTTAGAAAATATTAAGGTGTATAATGTTTTCACTCCCAACGATGACGGTAAAAACGATTTCTTTGAAATTGAAGATGCATACCGCTTCCCGGAAATGATCGTGGAAGTATACAGCAGGTGGGGTGATCTGCTGTTTTCAAGCAAGGGATACACCGACGATAAGCGATGGGACGGCACTGCCCGCGGAAAAGATGTCCCCGCAGGCACCTATTATTATGTGGTGATTCCTTCAAGCGGTGTAAAACCCATAACAGGAAACGTAACCATAATCAGGTAAGCCATGAAGCGTATTACATATATCCTCCTGACGGTGATACTGTGTTTTACAGAATTGTCGGCCCAGCAGCTTCCGCAGTACACACAATATATGTTCAACGATTTTGTGGTCAATCCGGCCATCGCCGGTATCCATGATTATTACCAGATCCGGACCAACCACAGGTTCCAGTGGGTAGGATTGGTCGATCCACCCATGACGAACTCCATCGCTTTCTATGGTCCGCACGCAAGGCACAACATGGGTTATGGGGGATATATATACAGTGATGTTACCGGGCCGACCAGTCGGACCGGTATTACCGGTTCATACGGATACAATATTGAACTGACACGGGAAATAAGACTATCTATGGGTTTATCCGGCAGCATCCTTCAGTACCGTGTCGACGGTACGCAGTTAAATCCGAGGGATCCCTCGGATGAGGTCCTGCAAAATGTCATCAGCACCACCTATATGCCAGATGCCGGGGTAGGACTTTATTTTTACAGCGATTACTTTTACGCAGGATTCTCCGCGGCCCAGTTACTGAACAATAAAATTCAGATTTTTGAAAACCGGGACGGTCTTAACCGTCTGAAAACCCACTTCTATCTTACAGGGGCTTACCGTTTTGACATCAACCGTGACTGGATGGTTGAACCTTCTGTAATTGTTAAGGGAACTGCACCCAAAGAATTCGGATTTGATATAACCGCCCGGGTGGAGTGGCAGAAGATGGCCTGGGGTGCCCTGTCCTACCGGTTCCATGAAGCAGTGGCTATTTTATTGGGATATAGCTATGATGAAACGCTCTATTTTGGTTATGCTTATGATATCGGCATCACGGAACTCCGGAAATATAATACCGGCACCCATGAGTTAATGATTGGGTACCGCTTCAATGATATAAAATAAATCCTGCGTGCAGATAAGATTGAAATATTGTACCGTATTTTTCCTGGTAATTCTCACACTTATTGGTGGTTGCTCCAGGAAAAAAAGGATCAGCGGCAAAGAATATATCGAAAAGGAAGTCCTTGTTGATATTCTCGTAGATATTCATCTCGTACAGAGTATTACCCAGGACCGAAGATATTATCGCAAATATAATTTTAACGACACGATCGATATGATTACCCCGATCTTCGACAAATATCATGTGACCAGGGAACAGTTCGACTCCACCATGGCAGAATATACGCGCTATCCAGATTTACTCGATAAGGTATATGACGAAGTGATCATGAAATTGAATGTGATGATTGATGAAATCGATAAACAGGATGACCCGCCCAAAAAAATTACTCCCCCTGAGAAACTTGAGAGAATTGGTGCTGACCCGACCTAATAGATAAGCATCACCACACCTGTTACAATAATACCCAGTATAAATCCCCCGTATAGTTCCAGCGCAGAGTGCTTTCTCAGAATGGCTCTGGCAGTGCCTGTTATTCCTGCCGCAAGTACCGCTATCACAAAATATGACTGCAGTGCGAGCCCGAAGTGAATGACCAGGGAGAGAATCAAGCCCACAATCCCTCCAAGTGCCATCATATGCTCGCTTATGTTGAGTCTAATATTCACAAGAATTAGAACCAGTACCATCACTGGAAGTGAAAGCGCGTATGCATGAATGTGGGAATGAAGCGGTATTCTGATCAGAAATATGAATGTGAGAATATAAAGAATCATAATTAAAAAATAGGGCAGGAACCGCTCCTGCCTGATATCCATCTGGATATCTGTTATGATCTTACGGAAATACAGAACCGGTAATAAAGCCAGGGGAAGTACCAGGGTGCTCAAAACTACTGTCAGAAAAATTACTTTTTTGACATCGAAGGAGACGAGGGAAAGGTAGGTCCCTGAGTTAAACAGAATCAGGAGGCCTGCAGAGGGCATAAGGAGTGGGTGGAAAATAACGGAAATGATCTGTGGCACTCTTTTTTCAAAAGTCATATCATAACTCTTTTCTCAAGCGGGCAACTGGCAATCCCAGCTGTTCACGATACTTGGCCACGGTTCGCCGTGCGATCTGGTAACCTTTTTCATTCAATATTGCTGATAGCCTGTCGTCGGTAAGCGGTCTTCTCTTGTCCTCGCCATCAATACAATCATGCAGAATTTTCTTTATCTCCCGGGTTGAAACCTCTTCACCGCTATCGGTTTGCATTCCTTCAGAGAAAAAATACTTCAAAGGGAATATTCCAAAGTGGGTCTGTATGTATTTACTGTTAACGACCCTTGAAATGGTGGATATATCCAGCCCGGTTCGTTCGGCAATGTCCTTGAGAATCATTGGTCGCATTCTGGTTTCGTCGCCTTCGATAAAATAATTCCGCTGATACTCCAGTATGGCATTCATGGTAAGCAGCATAGTGTTTTGCCTTTGCCTGATGGCGTCTATGAACCATTTTGCCGAATCGAGTTTTTGCTTCACAAAAGTCAGAGCGTTCTTATCTTCTCTGCTTGCAGAAGCCTTATTGGCATGATACGATTCAATCATATCGGAATAGGTTTTGCTGATTTTCAACTCCGGGACATTCCCTGAGTTGAGAGACAACTGCAATTCTCCCTCGTGCTCCTCCAGAATGAAATCGGGAACGATATGTTCGATGGATTTACCGGCTGAATCACCGGCCGCTCCTCCCGGTTTCGGATTCAGTTTCAGGATTTCCGTCAGTGCCTGCTTCAATAATGATTCATCTATATCCAGTCGCTGGACAATTTTATCGTAATGCTTATTGGTAAATTCGTCAAAGTGATTTTTGAGGATCCTCCTCGCCAATCCAATGATGGGATCATCTGTATTCTTTCTTTCAATCTGGAGCAGCAGGCACTCCTGAAGAGAACGTGCACCGACTCCGGCAGGATCAAACTCCTGGATTATCATCAGCACCTCATGGATCTCCTCATAACTGGCTTCAAATCCCACTGAAAAAGCGAGATCATCGGCGATGGCTTCCAGTTCTCTCCGGAGATACCCATCATCATCAATATTACCGAGCACATATTCCGCAATAACTTCCTGTTTTTCGGTAAGATTCCGCAGACCCAACTGGGTCTTCAACAGTTCCCGGAAGGTATTGCCAACAGAAAACGGGATCTCCTCACGCTTTTCATCCGAAGAATAATTCCCGGTACTCAGCCTGTAGGAGGGAATTTCATCATCCTGCATATAGTCTTCAAGCGAAAATTCATCCTGATCATTGCCCGGGCTTTCATTTTCAGCAACCCCTTCCTCATATACAGCCTCTTCATTTCCCTCCTCAAGGACAGGATTATCTTCCAGTTCTTTTTTTATTCGCTGTTCCAACTGTATGGCGGGAATCTCCAGCAGTTTGATCATCTGGATTTGCTGGGGTGACAGTTTCTGCAATAACTTTTGCTGTAGCCTCTGTTTAAGCATCTGTCATAGGTTGTTAAAACTCTGCATTCTTCGGCGTCCGTGGAAAAGGAATAACATCCCTGATATTGCTCATCCCTGTGATAAACATCAGGAATCGTTCAAATCCCAGTCCAAATCCGCTATGAACTACCGTTCCAAATTTACGCGTTTCCAGATACCACCATAACTCCTTTTCAGGAATATTCATCTGCTGCATTCTGCCTACAAGCTTTTCGTATATCTCCTCCCGTTGTGATCCCCCTATAATTTCGCCTATCTGGGGAAACAGAACATCCATTGCCCTAACCGTTCTTCCATCATCGTTCTGCTTCATGTAAAAAGCTTTAATTTCATTTGGGTAATCGGTAAGAATGACCGGGCGTTTATAATGCTTTTCAACAAGATAACGTTCATGTTCTGCCTGCAGGTCCAGACCCCATTCCACCGGAAACTCAAATTTTTGTCCCGACTTTCTGAGTATCTCGATTGCTTCTGTATAAGTAGTTCGTTCAAACCGGTTTTCAAGAATAAAACCAAGCCGGTCGAGTAATCCTTTATCCACCATTTGATTCAGAAAATCCAGATCATCTCTGCAGTTTTCAAGTATATAACTGATGAGAAATTTTAAAAACTCTTCTGCCAGGTCCATGTTATCATGGATATCGTAAAAAGCCATTTCAGGCTCAATCATCCAGAATTCGGCAACATGCCGCGGCGTGTTGGAGTTCTCTGCCCTGAAGGTCGGGCCAAATGTATAAATGGCCGACAGAGCCAGAGCCCCCAGTTCTCCTTCAAGTTGTCCTGAAACAGTCAGGTTGGTGGACCGGCCAAAGAAATCCTCCTGGTAATCTATTTGTCCCTGCTCATCCCTGGGAAGATTCTCCAGGTCCAGGGTGGTAACCCTGAACATAGCCCCTGCTCCCTCGGCATCAGATGCCGTAATAATGGGGGTGTGTAAATAATAGAATCCTTTATCGTTGAAATATTTATGAATGGCAAAGGCAGCAGCATGCCTGATCCGGAATACGGCCCCGAACGTGTTGGATCGCATCCGGAGGTGGGCAATCTCCCTTAGAAATTCAAAAGAATGGCCCTTCTTCTGAAGGGGATACGTTTCCGGATTTGAATCTCCCAGAATTTCGATCTTACCTGCCTGGATTTCCACATTCTGACCTTTTCCGGGTGACTGAACCAGTTTTCCCTTAACCGCTATGGAAGACCCTGTCGTAACCCGCTTCATGACAGACTCCGGAAACGATTCCATATCAGCCACAACCTGAATATTATGTATGCTTGTCCCGTCATTCACAGCAATAAATGCCACACGGTTGTTACCTCTCCTGGTCCTCACCCAGCCTTTGAGCAAAACATCCCTGTCGAAATCCTTACTATTAATTAATTCCTTTACCGTAGACCTTACCATAAAAGCGGTTTTTTTAACAGTTAACAAAAATACAATTTTTAAACGGATAGGTATCACCATACGTTATTTTCTGGTGACGGACTTCATAATATTAAAAGAATGAACTAATTTTGCCCTGTTTAAAAAACTGTAACCGATGGACCAGCAGAAAAAAACCATCATGATTACCTGGGACTTTACAGAAAAGTCTCTTTTTGCCCTGGAGCATGCCATTCGCCTGGCCCGAATAATGAAAAATAACATGCTTTTATTTCACATTGTTCCGGAACAATCCGATGTGGAAAAAGCAAAGGAGAATATTCAGAAGACAGTGCTTGAGGTCAGGGAGAAATATGGAGTGGATGTTGATTATTTTGTCAATCACGGTTCCATCTTCAATGAAATAGCAAAATATGCCTCGGAAGAAAAGAACAATGTGACTTTTGTTATCATGGGAACCCATGGGATGAAAGGTAAGCAGAAGTTTTTCGGAAGCTGGGCCCTGAGAGTCATAACCGGTTCAAAGGTTCCCTTCATCGTGGTCCAGGATGCTCCCCCAAATAAAGATCGTTTTACCGATATTGTATTCCCCATAGATTTCAAGTCAGAAAACAAAGAAAAACTTCAATGGGCCATATTCCTGGGTAAATATCTCAACTCAAAGATCCATCTTTATAAAGCGCCAATCACCGATAAAGACCTGCAGAAAAAAGTCAATGTCAACCTGAATTTTGCCATACGGTTTCTGATCCAGAATAACATTGACTATGAA
The DNA here is from genome assembly GCA_016936975.1 of Bacteroidales bacterium. Taxonomy (GTDB): domain Bacteria; phylum Bacteroidota; class Bacteroidia; order Bacteroidales; genus JAFGWU01. The sequence goes on from JAFGWU010000054.1 coordinate 53,962, forward strand.
ATTCATACTGCCCGTAAAACAGCAAATTTTACCAGGGAGATCCTTGCATTTACCAAAAGTATCAATGCGGACCTCATATTGATAACAACCACCAAACATATTACTTTCCTCGATTATGTATTCGGGGCAAAGGAACAGTATTTGCTGTCAAATAGTGAAAAGATACCGGTGATGTGCGTCAATCCAAAGTCTCAATTCGCCAAAGTGGGACAGTTTATGTATGGTTAAGAACCATCCCGGTTTTTCATATTGGAAAAATATTTTTGCAGGTAATCAGATTAAACTTTTCCGATGTCTGTTAAGATTCAAAATATCTCCAAGGTATATGGTAATCTATTTGCCCTGGATAACGTATCCTTTGAAATCGGGATCGGAGAGGTTGTGGGATTTATAGGGCCGAACGGCGCGGGCAAATCCACCACCATGAAAATTATGACGGGATTTATACCGCCTGACTCGGGCGAGATATGGATGAATGGCATCAATGCACTTGAGCATCCCATGGCGATTAAAAAATTGATCGGGTACCTTCCCGAACATAATCCGCTTTATCAGGATCTTTATGTAAATGAATACTTGCATTATGTGGCCGGTATATACAGGCTTGACCGGAAAACATCAAGAAAAAAAATAGAGGAAATAATTGAGCTGACCGGCCTGTGGAATGAGCAGAAGAAGAAAATCGGGAATCTATCCAAGGGAAACAAACAAAGGCTGGGACTTGCCCAGGCTTTGATCCATGATCCTGAAATTTTAATCCTTGATGAACCAACCTCCGGACTGGATCCCAACCAGATTATAGAAATCAGGAATCTGATCTCTGTGGCCGGTAAAAAAAAGACCGTTTTTCTTTCAACGCATATCATGCAGGAAGTTGAGGCAATATGCGATCGTGTGATTATCATTAATAACGGACGTATTATTGCCGATGACAAGCCGGAAAACCTGGCCGGACTCGCTCCCGCAGAAATCAAGACAGTGCTGGTGGAAACAGATAAACCGGTCGGCAATCATCTCTGGAAAGATATCCAGGAAATTGAACATATCCGGGAAATGAATAATTGCCGTTACCTTCTCGAAACGAAAATTGATAAGGATATCCGTCCCCTTATTTTCAACCTTGCCGTCAAACATGGTTTTACTATCCTGTCGATGACACTCAGGGAAAAAAGCCTTGAAGAACTGTTCCATGAATTGACACATTCCTAATCTCTTGATTTCTATTTATATCACCTTTAAAAAAAAATGGCATTGTATTTGTAAACATAATTTATATATTTGTCGATTCGTTGTTAACCAAATTATTAGACTATGAAGTACAGAGTTGTTGCACTATTTCTGGGTTTATTTGCAGTCGGGTTTCTCTCTGCGCAAACCACCCTGACCGATGTAATTAATGAATTTAATGCAGGCGTTGAGTTCTTAAACAACCAGGAGTATGATGGCGCATTGGGCCATTTCAATCAGACAATCGCCCTGGCAGACCAGGTTGGAGAAGAAGCCGCTGAAATGAAAACAAAGGCAGAGGATCAGATTCCAGCAACCTATTACAGGCAGGCCACTGTTTTCATGAAGAGAAAGCAATACGACAATGCTATTCCATTCCTGGAAAAGACTGTTGAATTTGCCTCCCTGTACAATAATAATGAAGAGTTTAAAGATAAATCCCTGAAGTATCTTCCTTCGCTTTATGTGCTTGAAGGTAACAAGGCCTTGAAAAATGGAGGAAAGGAAAATGCTCTGGTTTATTTTGACAAAGCCCTTCAACTCAATCCTGATCTGTATCATGCACATCAAGGCAAAGGATTGGTTTACAAAGACCAGGAGGATACAGAAAACATGCTTGCAGCATTTGCTCAAGCCAAGGAAGGTGCCCGTGCAAAGGGCGACAATGAAACCATCGCAGAAATAAATGGCGTAATTGATGCCTATTTCAATAAATTTATCCTGGAAGAAATGGAACTGGTTGATCCGGAGGATAATGATTATACCTATGTGATTGAAGCATGCGATAAAGCTCTTGCAGCGAATAATCAGAATCCCCGGGCATATTATCATCTCGCGTTGATCAAAAATAAAATGATCGAATATGATGCCGCCATCGAAAATGCACTGAAAGCACTTGAATTTGAAACAGACCCGGTCTGGATTTCAGCGTTATATTATGAGCTTGGACATGCCTATCAGAATACTGTTGAGTATGACAAAGCCTGTGAATCCCTGAAAAAAGTATCCGAGGAACCGTTTAAGTCAAGAGCTGAAAAGAAGATGGGATCAATTCCCGGGTGCATTATGTAAGTGAATGCATCCAGACCTTATAATATGAAACAGCGGCAATTGTCGCTGTTTTTTTGGAAATAACTGTGCAATTTGGTTTCTTTGTTCTTTCATTTGCCTGTGGAAAGATTTGTCTGATTGCAACCACGGAAAAAAATGCTAAAACAGTATCTTCTTCCCGCTTTGTTCAGCCAGGTCTTTCTTAGTATTAATCCAATTAATCACCGAAAATGTCTTATCTATTCACTTCAGAATCTGTATCGGAAGGTCATCCGGATAAAATTGCGGATCAGATTTCAGATGCACTCCTTGATGAATTCCTCGCTTATGACTCTGCCTCCAAAGTTGCATGCGAAACACTTGTTACAACCGGACAGGTTGTTCTGGCCGGAGAGGTACATTCCACCACCTATATTGATGTGCAAAAAATTGCAAGGGATGTTATTTGCTCTATAGGTTACACCAAAAGCGAATACCAGTTTGAATGCAATTCGTGTGGTGTAATGACCATCATTCATGAACAATCTCCTGATATCAACAGGGGGGTTGACCGGAACGATCCCATGTTGCAAGGAGCCGGAGACCAGGGTATGATGTTTGGATACGCAAGCAACGAAACTGATGACTTTATGCCGCTTCCGCTGGAATTAAGCCACAGGATCTTAATGGAACTGGCATCCATCCGGAAGGAGAAGGAATTTATGACATACCTGCGACCCGATTCCAAGTCACAGGTCACCATAGAGTATGACGACCAGGATAATCCCCTGAGGGTTCATACCGTTGTTCTTTCCACACAGCATGATGAGTTTGATCCCAATGATGAAAAGATGCTGAACACAATCAAGGAAGATGTTAAAAATATACTATTGCCGAGGGTTATTAAAAAATTACCTGACCGGCTGCACTTTCTTTTCGACGATCATCTCATCCTGCATGTGAATCCCACCGGGAAATTTGTAATTGGCGGACCGCACGGAGATACCGGTCTTACAGGGCGAAAGATTATTGTAGATACCTATGGCGGTAAAGGAGCGCACGGAGGAGGCGCTTTTTCCGGAAAAGATCCCTCCAAGGTAGACCGTTCGGGAGCTTACGCGGCCAGGCACATCGCAAAGAATCTTGTCGCCGCTGGTATTTCAGATGAGATCCTGGTCCAGATCTCTTATGCAATCGGGGTGGTTGAGCCGATCGGAATTTATGTCAATACTTACGGGAAAGCCAGAGTCAATCTTACTGACGGTGAGATCGCTGAAAAAATCCGAAAAATTTATGATCTGAGGCCCGGTGCAATTGAAAAAAATCTGAAGCTGAGAAATCCCATTTACAGGGAAACAGCCTCATACGGTCATATGGGGAGAACACCAAGGGTAGTTACCAAAATTTTCGATTCCCCTTACTGGGGTAAAAAAGAGGTTGAAGTTGAACTTTTTACATGGGAGAAACTCGATTATGTGGATGTTTTTAAAAATGCCTTTAATCTGTAAATTTGAATAACTATGTTTTCAGGAATTGTTGAAGAAGCTGCAACCGTTGTCAGGTTGGAAAAAGAGCATGAGAACCTGCACATTACCATGACCTGTTCGTTCACTGACGAGCTTAAAATCGATCAGAGCATATCCCATAACGGGGTATGTCTGACTGTTGTGAACATTGAGGAGAATACCTACACGGTAACAGCAATTAAGGAGACCCTTCTGAAATCCAACCTTGGCCTGCTAAAAGTCGGGGATAAGGTAAACCTCGAACGAAGCACGCGGCTGGATGCCCGACTGGATGGTCATATGGTTCAGGGACATGTCGATCTGACGGCAACCTGTATACAGGTAAGGGAAGCTGAAGGAAGCTGGTACTACAAATTTGAGTATCAGCCGGTGAATGAAGAGCATCTGACCGTTGAGAAGGGTTCTGTCTCAGTGAATGGAGTAAGCCTGACCGTGGTAAATTCCGCTGACAGAAGTTTTGAGGTTGCAATTATTCCCTATACCTATGAGATTACCAACTTTCACCAGATCAAGCCGGGTACGGTAGTTAATATTGAGTTTGACATTATCGGGAAATACATTGCAAAAATAGTGAAACAACAGCTGAATCGATAGACCGGTCACTACTTCAACCGAAGGTTAAAAAAACATGTTATACAGTACCCGTTCCCGCATAACGGGATGCCATCTGCCTTATTATCTTTACTGGTTAAATCAGCAATGGCATGAAAATTATTTTAATCCTTGGCGCTGGTCTGTCCTCCACCTCCATGATCCGCTATTTCCTTGACCTGGCCCCTGAAAAAAACTGGAAAATCAGGATTGGCGACCTGAATGTCAGGAGTGCCACTCAGAAAATCGGGGGAAATCCCTTCGGAGAAGCATTTTCCTTTGATGTCTATGATGATCTCTCCAGAATCAGGGAGATCCGGCAGTCGGATATCGTGGTATCCATGTTACCGGCAAAAATGCATTACCTCGTAGCCCTGACCTGTATCGAACTTGGAAAGGACCTTGTAACGGCGTCTTATGTTTCTCCGGAGTTAAAATCTCTGGACTCCCTGGCTAAAGAAAAAAACGTCATTTTAATGAATGAATGCGGGGTCGATCCCGGAATCGATCATATGTCGGCCGTCCAAATGATCAAGAAGATAAGGGATGCAGGCGGGATCATCACTGCTTTCGAATCGAGCACCGGGGGACTCGTTGCACCGGGTTACGAAAACAATCCCTGGCAGTATAAATTTACCTGGAATCCCCGCAATGTTGTCCTGTCGGGCAAGGATGGCGCCAGGTTCCTGCATAACGGAAAGTTCAAGTATATTCCATATCATAAATTGTTTCAAAGGATTGAAACCATCCAGGTGCCGGAACTCGGAGAATTTGAGGTTTACGGTAACCGTGACTCCCTGACCTACCGGGAAACATACGGCCTTCACGATCTGCAGACCATGTTCAGGGGAACCATCCGGCGTCCGGGATTCTGCGAGGCATGGGATATTTTTGTCCAGCTCGGTGCTACCGACGACAGTTACATTATGGAAGAAACCGAGAATATGACCAACCGTGAATTTATCAATAGTTTCATGGCTTACCGCGTGGATATCCCCGTAGAGCAAAAATTGGCCGCATATCTTCATTTTAAGGAAGATTCGGCTATGATGGACCGATTGAAGTGGCTCGGCATTTTTGAAAACAGGAAAATCGGGATCCCGAATCTGACCCCGGCAAAGGTGCTTCAGCACATTCTTGAACAAAAATGGCGCCTGGAGCCGGATGACAAAGATATGATTGTCATGCAGCACCAGTTTGATTTCATGCTTAAAGGTATACACAGGAAACGTTACTCCACCCTGGTATTTGTCGGTGAGGATAGTGAGCATACTGCAATGTCGATTACCGTCGGGTATACCGTGGCCATAGTAACCAAAATTTTACTTGAAAGGGAGATCCCACATAAAGGGGTGTTGCTTCCCATCATTCCTGAAATTTATAATCCGGTGCTTGATGAGCTTAAAAAATATGGAATCGCATTTATCGAAGAGGAAATTACGATCGATTAAAATGACTTACAGGTAAAAATCCCCGGTCAGTTCCCGGTACTCCGTGGAATAATGGTGCCTGCCCCCGGTTTCGATGATCAGTTTTTCATGCTTACGTACTGAATGATTGCGGGAAATTTCAAAGCACATGCGTACAGCTTCTTTCTCCGGTGTGGGAAAAATTTCAAGAATACGGTTTATGCACAATCCATATAAACCAATAAGGCCCTCCAGGATATCTCTGCTTTGAACCGGGAGGATCAGATAAAAGCGGCCTTTGCCAAACAATAACCGAGAAACAGAATGAACCAGTTCGGGAAGAGCTAATGCATCATCGTGACGGGCAATAGTCCTTTCTTTGGAAATGTTTCGCATCGAAGCTGTGAAATAGGGCGGATTACAAATAATCAGATCATATCTGCCAGCCGGATTGGACACCGGCAGATCACCCAGCGAACAATGCAATACTGTGATACGGTCCTTAAACTTGCTGTTTTCTGCATTTGCTGCTGCCTGGGAAGCTGCGCGGGGGTCGATCTCAATTGCAACAATATTCAGCATACTACTTTTCTGTGCCAGCATCAGGGCAAGCAGTCCCGTACCGGTTCCAATATCCAGCGCCGTCCTGCAGCCTTCCGTATTTGTCCATGCCCCAAGAATAACCCCGTCGGTTCCCACCTTCATGGCACAGGAATCCTGTTCAATCGTGAATTGCTTAAACCGGAACCAACTGTTTGGCATACATAAATGAAATTAATTAACCACGATTCCATCCTTGATTTTAATGATACGGTCGGCCAGCTTTGCCAGTTCCCTGTCGTGGGTCACAATAACAAGGGTTTTCTTAAATTCATCCCTGAGATCAAAAAACAGTTGGTGCAGTTCCTGTTTGTTTTCAGTGTCGAGATTTCCGGAAGGTTCATCGGCAAGGATAACTGCAGGGTCGTTAATCAGTGCACGTGCCACAGCCACTCTTTGTTGCTCTCCTCCCGACAGTTCAGCAGGCTTGTGTTCCAGCCTCCCGGATAGGCCAAGAAAATCCAACAGTTCTTTAGCTTTTTTCTCGACTTTACCCGGATCATACCTTGCAATGAAACCCGGAATGCAGACATTCTCCAGGGCAGTAAATTCAGGCAACAGCTGGTGAAATTGAAACACAAAGCCAATATTGAGGTTTCTGAAACGGGCAAGCTGGTTGTTGATGAGTTTATCTGTCTGGATACCATTAATCGTTACTGTTCCGGAATCCTGCTTGCTCAGGGTCCCCAGGATCTGCAGCAGGGTTGTTTTCCCGGCTCCGGAGGATCCCACTATCGAGACCACCTCGGCAGGTTTAACCTCCAGTGATATGCCCTTTAAAACCTGCAAATTGCCATACGACTTGGTTATATTCTCCGCTTTGATCATATTCTGCCTTTTAGAAGATTAAATAAAGATATAACAGATACGACAGAAGCATCAGTGTACCTTTCCATCTTGTAATTTTCAATGCCGGGGGAACAACCATTAAAACCAACAATAATAATGCCGTTCCGAGCATCCAGGGGGTATCAAAAAAAGCCAGTTTATGCTCCACATTTATCGGAGCAATTAATCCTGTCAAACCAATTACCGACACCAGATTCATCAGGTTTGAGCCCAGGATATTTCCAAGTGAAATCCCTGTTTCCTTTTTGACAGCAGCAATAACGGAGGTCGCCAGTTCGGGAATACTGGTACCCACCGCCACCATGGACACAGATATAACCCGCTGGGAAATACCGAGTGCTTCCGCAATCAGAGCGGCCTTTCTTACGAACAAATCCGCCCCGTAAGCCAGTCCTGCTACCGAAACCAGGAAAATGACGGCGGCCACCCACCATTTTGCATTGATTTTTTTCTCCGGCATCACCCCGTTCCTGCTGTTCTCCTTTCTGACATCCAGTATCGAGTAGATTATATATATCACCAACAGAACGAAAAGGATCAATCCCTCCCAACGGCTAAATTTCTCATCAAGAATGAGAACAAAAAACAGAACGCTCACAAACATCATGATGGTCCAGTCCCTTTTCAGGGATTTTACCGGGACCGCCACCGGAAAGATGATGGCCGTGAGGGCCAGTACCAGTAAAATATTTGCAATGTTACTACCCACAACGTTACCGACTGCGATTTCGGGAAATCCCCTCAGGGCTGCCTGCAGACTGACCAACAATTCGGGAGAGGAGGTGCCGAATGCCACAATCGTAAGACCGATGATCATGGTCGGTATCCGGAAGTAGGTGGCAATAGCCACACTGCTTTCAACCAGGAATTTTCCACTGATAAATAATAACAATAACCCGGTGACCAATAATAGATAGTGAACAGCCATAAAATAAATCAGGGAGATTAATCGGTGTCGAGGTTCTTTTTGACATTCCTGACTACTTCACTGGCATCACGGGAGAGATCATCCTTAAGGTCCTTAAAATCGTTTACCACATCCCTGGAACTGTCTTCTATTTCTCGCTTGATTTCATCTGTAGCCTTTCTGAATTCCTTCATTCCCTGTCCCAGGGATCTGGCAATTCTCGGTATTTCTTTCGACCCGAACAACAACAGAACAACCAGAAGTAAAATGACTATCTCCTGCCCGCTTATGAAAATAAAGTAGCCTGCCATTAATGCCATTGTTTTCGCAAAGATAGCAAAAAGCAATTGCAGTTTAATGGAATCCGCAACCGTTATGGATGGTTATCCCGGAGTAAGGAGCTACAGCACCCAGTTCATACGTAATCAATTTGTATTTATTGACAACCTGTATCTGCCTGTAGTTTTATTCGCTTTTATCACATATTTCCACCGTCCCGAGTATTTATTCTCTTCCTCGCGAATAACAAGCGATTGTGAAAACCGGATATCAGCGGTATTATCAATGGTAAGCTCTTTGAAAATTTTCCCTTCCGGAAGTAAAAGTTTAATGACAATTGAACCCTCCTCGACTGATCCATCAATGCTGAATCGTATCTGGCGAACGGACTCTTCAATCTGAAATTCACCTGTATTTTCTCCACTGGTTCCGTCATACTCCTTACTGAGCATAAGCTGGGTACTATTTTGATTTCCGAAATGTAAAGCCCTGGCCTGCAGTTCAAGTTCTCTGGCCTGATCCTGTGCCTTTCTTGCAGTCATTTCCAATTGCTGTTTAAATTCTTCTGATTGCAGTTTCTTCTGGAGATCCTCCAGAGCCTGATCCAGCCGGTCCCTGTCCTTTTCCATGAATCTCTCATAATCACGGGTACGGGCATCTTCCCCTTCTTCCTGGGCAAAAACATTCATAGAAGTCATAATAAAAACAAAAGAAAGCAGCATGCTGAGCATCATTGTTATTGTTTTCATAGTCAAAGAATTTTAAGTTCTCATTACCCTATCTGCAAATTTAGTCATCATACCCGTACAGTTTGGTTAATGTTGAGTTAATGATTGGTTAATAAGGAAATAAACATCGTATCTTAGCTCTGCGAATGTTTGTTATGAGGATAAAATATCTTACATGGCTCTCTGCGCTGGCCCTGGTAATGCTGGTTGTTGCCCAGTACTTTTTTATTACGGAGACATTTGAAACCAAGAAAGAGCAAATCGACGGCAAATACGGCACTCTTGTACAGAAGGGGATTTATGAATTTGAGGAGCAGTATTTCGGATATTCCCGGGATTCGCTATTTTCAGCTCTTGATAACCAGGCGCTTCAATTTTTGCGAGCCGGAAAAAACCGGGATTCACTGGTAGAAAATTTTAATCTTCATCTTAACAAATATAACGATCTCAATCATTTTCTCAGGAATTACCTGATGCAACACGGTGAAGATCCTGTATTTCATTCAGCATATATTATCAGATCACTAACGCTCATTGATATCAGCGGGGAACATATCGTATTTATTGAACCTTCCCTGAAGGCTCCTGCCGGATTGAAAGACCCCATTCTGGCCGGTTCATTTGCCCTGGAAAGAAATTATTTCCGGACAACTTACGATTACTACATCAGCATTGTGCATAAAACAGGGATGATAATGAGAGAGATGCGAATGACGCTCTTCCTGGCGGTTATTACAATCCTAATTGTGTTTATTGTGTATTACATGACCCTGAAAAACATGCTTCGCCAGAAACGCCTGTCGGATCTGAAAACCGATTTCATTAATAACATGACCCATGAACTGAAGACACCGCTCTCGACTATTTCAGTCGCTTCTTCCTCCCTTGCCAATCCTGACCTGAATATTAAACAGGAACGCATTAAAGAATTATCTGCCCTGATTAAAAAACAGAATAAGCATCTGTCTGACCTTATCGACCGGATTCTGGATATCGCCATATGGGAAAAAGACCAGGTAAAACTGCAGAAAAAAAAGGTGGCATTGGAACCTTTTATCAGGGAGATTATTGAGGCATTCCGGCTGGAATATGGGGAGGACAAATCCGATATTCAACTGCAGATTCATCCCGGGAACAAAACGGTTTTTATTGATGATATCCACATGACAACGGTAATCAACAATCTTCTTTTGAATTCCCTTAAATATGCCGTTAAAAAGCCGGAAATTGTTATTGATGTCCGGAGTAACGGAGAGCTCCTGATCTCTGTATCTGACAATGGCCCGGGTATTCCAAAGGAAGAACAAAAAAATGTATTTCAAAAATTCTACCGGGGAAACGACAGTAAAAGAAGAGCCATCAAAGGACTTGGCCTGGGCCTCTATTATGTAAATCAGATTGTCAAAGCCCATAATGGTGATATAACACTGGAAAGCGAACCCGGCAAGGGAGTCACATTTATAATCAAAATACCGCTGGATCATGAACATATTACTGGTTGAAGATGATATCGATCTCCAGAAGGTCCTGGCCCAGTATCTTGAACTTTCCGGATTTAAAGTAACTACTGCGAATCATGGGAAACACGGATTGGAAAAATTTATTGCCGGGCATTTTGATATCTGCATCTTTGATGTCATGATGCCTGTAATGGATGGTTTCACCCTGGCCGCTAAAATCATAACCATGGATCCCGGAATACCGGTTATTTTTCTGACCGCCAAGAACCAGAAAGAGGACCGGTTAAAGGGGTTAAAACTGGGAGCGGACGATTACATTACCAAACCCTTTGAAGCGGAAGAGCTGGTTCTGCGCATCAATAATATCCTGAAACGGTCCGGAAAAACCGAATCGGAAACGGTTCAGCTCGGCCGGCTTGAAATCCGGTTTGATGAATTGCTGATAAAAGATTCTGAGAATGATTACCAGCTTACACCCAGGGAGGGTGAGTTGTTAAGATATCTCCTGAATAATCCTAACCGGGTTCTTAAACGGGAGGAGATCCTTACAAGCCTCTGGGGCCAGAACGATTACTTCATGGGACGATCCATGGATGTGTTTATATCCCGCCTGAGAAAATACCTGGGCGGAGAACCTATAGTAAAGCTCGATACCGTCAGGGGAATCGGATTTATATTAAAGGTTAAAGCAACGGCTGATTAAACAATCCTATTTTTTCCTCGTTCCACTCAGTGCCGTGGTTGACTTTTCCCCGTGAATTGTATCGTATACTATGGGAGTTGCAATAAACAGGGATGAATATGTCCCTACAATCACCCCTATGAGCAACGCAAATATGAATCCCCTGATGACATCGCCGCCAAAGATAAATATGGCGAGCAACACCACGAACGTACTCAGCGACGTACTGAAGGTACGGCCGAGGGTAGCGTTAAGTGCCTTATTGAAAATCTCTTTTCTCTCTCGTTTTCGTTGCAGTCCGACATATTCCCTGATACGGTCGAAGACCACCACCGTATCGTTAATGGAGTATCCTACCACCGTTAGAATTGCCGCAATAAACGATTGATCAAGCTCCAGGGAGAAAGGCATCACCCCGTGGAGCAGGGAGAACAATCCGATCACGATCACCACGTCATGAACCAATGCGGCAGTCGCACCCAATCCAAATTGCCAGTTCCTGAACCGTATCAGAATATAAAGGAATATAATCAACAGGGAAGCAAATATTACGATGATTGCGCTTCGTTTGATATCAACAGCGATGGTCGGACCAACCTTATGGGAGCTTATTACGTAATCCTGTCCATTGATAAACTCATCCAGGCTTACATCGTCTTCGATATAATCCTGAAGTCCGGCAAACATTTTTGCTTTGATAATGGAGTCGACCTCGGGGCGATCATCATCGATCATATGTTTTGTGGTTACCCGGACCGTATTTTTACTACCAAAAGTGATCACGATAGGCTGTTCTCCGAATGCTTCGGTAAGATCATCCCGAACCTGGAATACCTCAACGTCCTCCTTGAAGCTGATTACATAATTTCTTCCCCCTGAAAAATCAACGCCAAGATTCAATCCTCTTATGGCCAGGGAGCCGATTCCAAGGATAATAATAACTGCCGATATAACGTAGAAAATTTTTCGTTTGCCGAGAAAATCGAAATTGGCATTTTTGAACGCGTTCCTGGTTAATTTCGTATCGAAGGTCAGCGTACTTCCCTTTTCAAGCATCCTCTCGTAAATAAGCCGAGTCAGGATGATTGCCGAGAAAAGGGATGTAAGGATACCAATCACCAGGGTGGTTGCAAAACCTTTAATAGGACCGGTACCAAAGAAAAAGAGTATTAGGCCGGTCAGGAAGGTGGTGATGTTGGCGTCAAAGATAGCAGAATAGGCATTGCTGTACCCATCCTTTATGGCCAGTTTTTTATTCTTACCGGCCGCCAATTCCTCCCGTATTCGTTCATAAATCAGCACATTGGCATCAACCGACATCCCGATGGTGAGGATGATACCGGCAATACCCGGTAAAGTAAGGACTGCCTGCAGGGAAGCAAGAACCCCGATCAGGAAGAACATATTGGCAATAAGGGCAATATCGGCAACCAAACCTGCCCGGCGGCTGTAGTAGAAAACCATATATGCCAGGACCACCAGGAAGGCAATCATAAAGGAATTTAATCCGTCCCGTACCGACTTGGCTCCCAGGGAAGGTCCGATCACCTCGCTGGATTCAATGCGGGCCCGTGCCGGCATCTTTCCCGACTTGAGAATATTGGCCAGGTCTTCTGCCTCAGTCTGTGTGAAATTTCCTGAAATGGAGGAACTCCCTCCTCTAATCTCTTCCCGCACCGAAGGGTAGGAATAAACAACCTCATCCAGGACGACTGCAATCGGTTTGCCAACATTCTCACGCGTAATATTGGCCCATTTTTTAGCGCCTTCAGAATTCATGCTCATGTTCACTTCAAATCCGGATCCGTAGGGATCGGCATCTGCTCTGGCATCTGTGATATATGAACCGCTCAGCACCGGTTGTCCGTTTCTCGTAGCCTTCAGGGCATGCAACAGGATGTAGGGATTTTCGGGTGACATGGTCTGAAAATGCCATACGAACCTCAGGTCGGAGGGGAACAATTGCCGAATCTGGGGGATGGAAAGATATTCATTGATTGTAGCCGTATCTTTCAGTTCAGCCACGCCCACCACGCAGGTTGGTATTAAATTTCCGGAATTATCCACGTAGGGTCTCAGCAAGGCAAAAAGAGGATTTTCTTTCATAAATTGCATCTCCTCTGCCGAATAGTCAGCTGCTGTGTCAATGTCGGATAACAGGTCCAGCCCGGCAGTATCGAGAAGCAGTTCTTCCTGCTCTGTATCCAGAAACCTTTCTTCCTCCTGTAACTCTTCGATCAACGCATCTTCCCCAATGCCGGTTTCAGATTCACCGGTTACTGTTTCTTCGGGTCCCAGGAGGTCTTCAGCCTTTGTGATTCCGGCAAGCATGCTGTTCGCCTGTTCAATATTGCTCCATATATCTACATTCTGATAGGTCGTCCAGAATTCCAGATTTGCGGTTCCGGTAAGAAGTTTCGTGACCCGCTCGGGTTCCTTTACTCCGGGAAGTTCAACCAGTATCCTTCCCTGGCGCTCCATTTTCTGAATATTCAGCTGAACAACCCCGAACTTATCAATACGGTTCCGCAGAACATTATAGGAGTTATCAATGGCATCCTCTGCTTCCAGCTTCAGAAATTCCACAACCTCATCATTGGATGTATTGAAATTGATATCTCCGCGTGTTTCAGGGGTCATAAAAAACTGTGCCAGCTGACCACCAGGGTTATTTGTTTCAAAAGCTTCGGCAAAAAGATCCACGAAGTCGCCGGTACTGGTTTGCTTCATCTGATGGGCCGTTCTCATGGTTTCCGTAAAAACCGGATCAGTAAGGAACTGTGGTGCTGCAAGCGAGCGAATGATATCTTCAACGGCTATCTCCAAAATCACGTTCATTCCACCTTTCAGGTCCAACCCCAGATTGATCTCCCGCTCCTTGCAATCCTGGTAGGTGTATTTTTTTACAAGAATATTGTAAACAACCTCGCTTCTCATCGAATCGAGGTATGTTCGTTCCAAACGCACATTTCCGCCAGCATATTTCCTTGCATCACGTTCAACCTTCTGGGCAAAAACCGTAAATAGCAACTGGTAAATGCTGACCAGGGCTAGAACAATGGTAAAAAACCTGATGGCACCTTTATTTTGCATTTTCTAAATGATTTATTAACAGAAATAAATAGCGATTTTTCTCGATTGGCCGCAAATATAATACTATTTTTTGTATTTCGCGGATATTTAAAGCCCTTCATAGGCAAATCACAGGTATGAAATCCCAAAGTCCCGAGACCCCCGGAGAAACAAGTTCCACAGCAGAAATAATGGTTAATATACCATCTCCCGATTATCGGGAACAGGATTTTTCGGCTTACAAATTTCAGGGCGATTACCCCTGTAATTCGACCCTCACAAAAAAACGTGAACACCTGTTCCGGGTTCACGCTCTCGTTCAGATTGGAAAGTCTCTGCTAAAACAGCTTCAGGTCATCCAGTACCTTCATCACCTCCCTGACACTCTCAGCTGAAGTTTTGAGCAGTTTTTGTTCTTCCTCATTCAGGCTGATTTCAATAATTTCTTCCACACCGCCGGCACCCAGCATCACGGGAACACCCAGGTAAATATCTTTCAGCCCGAACTCCCCTGTCAGATAGGCGCACACCGGAAATATCCTTCTTTCATCATCAACAATGGCTTCAACCATCTGGGCCACCGCCGCACCCGGAGCATACCAGGCAGACGTTCCGATAAGATTTACGAGTTCCCCGCCCCCCTTTCTGGTTCTTTCCACAATCTTATCAATAACGTCCTGACTTAACAGTTCTGTAACGGGGATTCCGTTTATGGAAGTGTATCTTGGCAGGGGGACCATGGTATCTCCATGCCCTCCAAGAAGCAAGGCGTGAATATCTTCGGGAGAAACGTTAAGGGCATCGGCAATGAATGCCTTATATCTGCCAGTATCAAGAATACCTGCCATGCCGAATATTTTCTTATGAGACTTGTTTGCCGCAAGATAGGCAGCATAAGTCATCACATCCAGCGGATTCGATACCACAATGATAATGGCATCCGGAGAGTATTTAATCGCTTTTTCAGTCACTTCCTTTACAATGGCGGCATTGGTTTTAATCAGATCTTCCCTTGACATTCCCGGTTTTCTTGGTACTCCGGAAGTAATCACAATAATACCTGAACCTTTGGTCTTGAGATAGTCGTTGGTTGAACCGGTTACCCTGGTGTTGAAGTGCAAAATGGAAGAGGTCTGCCAGATATCCAGTGCCTTACCTTCCGCCAACCCTTCCTTGACATCCAGCAATACAACCTCGCGAGCGAGGTCTTTCTGAGCAATCACATTCGCACAGGTTGATCCGACACTTCCTGCACCGATTATTGTGATTTTTTTCATTCTTGACTGATATTAGATTAACAATTTATCTGAATCAGAACGCATTAAAACAACAGGTTCCGCAGTAAATATATAAAATTTTAAATATTTCAATTCTTTGCTCAAATTAATTAACAGGAGGATGTGGTTAATTAATAATCGGGATTGAGTGAAAATGTGTTTTCGGTGTCTCTCATTTTTGATCTTTTATTGATTTTAAATTGTAAAATTGATAACTTGTCAGTACGCAACAATTCTTTCATTTCATGAAAATTGATCTCTCAAAATATCTAGACGACTGGTATAAAGAGGATTCTGCAAAAAAGATTTTTCCCGGGCCGGTGATTACCATATCCAGGGAAGCTGGATGTCCGGCCAAAACCATTGCAGCCGATCTTGAGCAATCCCTGAATAAGCTTAAATCAACCAAAGCGAAGCCGCATCCCTGGAGGTGGCTGAGTAAAGAGATGATGCAGGATTTTGCGAAGGAGTTCAATGTAGATTACAGTCATATCGACGATGTTTTCAAATTCAAGAAAAGGAGTGTTCTGGAGGATATCCTGCTTGCCCAATCAACCCAATATTATACCTCCGATTTCAAGGTCAGGGCCACTATCGCGAAAGTAATCCGGACCTTTGCCAATAAAGGTAATGCCATCATTGTAGGCCGGGGAGGGGTCGCCATCACCAGGGATATCCCAAAATCCCTGCACATCCAACTTGAGGCACCCCTGGAATGGAGGGCGCTTCGGATTTCCGAAAAGTACGATGTATCCATTGAGCATGCACGTCAGTATACTAAACAGGTTGATAAAAAAAGAATCAAATTCCGTGATTCTTTCCAGGGCCAGGGTACCGATTATACGCGTTTTGATATGACCTTTAACTGTATGACCCTGAATATCCAGGAAATTGAGAAAATCATCATCGGGGCACTGAAAGTAAGGGAGATGATCTGAAACCCGCTTCGCCGGTACTTACCTTTTCCATTGATTTGGGGCCGGTCGGAAACAGGATCTCAGTAATAAATTTAAATAAGAATCTTTCCGGTCATCTCCTCCGGAATATCGATATTCATCAGGTGCAGCAGTGTTGGGGCCACATCTGCAAGGATACCGCTATCAATTTTCTTATAATCGTCCGATACAAGAATACATGGCACAGGATTGAGCGAATGCGCCGTATTGGGGGATCCATCCGGATTGACGGCATTATCGGCATTCCCGTGATCAGCAATGATCAGCACATCATATCCGTTCCTTTTTGCTGCAGTGACCACCTCACCCGCACAGGTATCAACCGTCATGATGGCCTTTCCAATTGCTTCATAAACGCCGGTATGACCTACCATATCGCCATTGGCGAAATTAAGGCAGATAAAATGGTGCTTTTGTTTGTTCAGCTCTTCTACGACCGCATCCTTAATGCCGTATGCACTCATTTCCGGCTGAAGATCATAAGTCGGCACCTTGGGTGAGGGGATCAGGATTCGCTCCTCGTTCTTAAAAACCTCTTCCCTGCCTCCTGAGAAAAAGAACGTGACATGTGCATACTTTTCCGTTTCGGCAATTCTCAACTGGTTCAGTCCTGCATTGGCCACCACCTCGCCCATTGTATTGGTCACATTTTCCTTGTCGTAGATCACGTGCAGGCCTTTAAACGTTGCATCGTAAGGGGTCATGGTACAATAATGAAGCGGGATGGTTTTCATATCATATTCAGGCATATCCTTCTGCGTTAAAACCATGGTGAGTTCCCTTGCCCGGTCGTTTCTGAAATTAAAGAAAATCACCACATCCCCTTCCCGAAGCGTCCCCACCGGTTTATCCTGCGGGTCAACCACCACAATGGGCTTGACAAATTCATCTGTCACCCCACTGTTGTAAGATTCCTGGATGGCCTCCAGAATATCGCGTGTCTTTTTACCTTTGCCGTGCACGATCAGATCATAGCCCTCCTTAATCCGCTCCCAGCGTTTATCGCGGTCCATGGCATAGTATCTTCCCACAAAGGAAGCAACCTTCCCATTGGAATGTTCCAGGTGGCTGAGGAGGTTTTTCATATACCCTTTTCCGCTCTGGGGATCGGTATCCCTTCCGTCTCCAAACGCATGAATAAAAACGTTCCGGATCCCATAATCTGCGGTCATGTCGCATAGTTTGTAAAGATGCCGGTCCAGCGAATGCACTCCTCCGTCGGACAGCAATCCCATAAAATGAACCTGTTTCTGATGATCCCGGGCATAGGTCAGGGCTTCTACAAGTGTTTCGTTCTGTGTTATTGAATTATCCCTGATAGCCCTGTTTATTTTGACCAGGTCCTGGTAAATGATCCTTCCTGCCCCGATATTCAGGTGTCCGACCTCCGAATTTCCCATCTGTCCTTCTGGCAAGCCGACATTTTCCCCGCACGTCAACAACTGAGCGTTCGGGTACTTTTCTTTCAGCCTGTCCATGTTGGGTGTGGGAACCTGGCTGATCACATCTGCTCTGCCGCCATTTCCGATTCCCCAGCCGTCGAGAATCATGAGCAAAACTTTCTTCTGATTCATTATATATGGTTTAGTACAGTAAGACGCTTCATCCTCCAAATTGTTCTTTTCGGGATTTTGAAGCCTACAAATTTAATTCTTTTTAGATATTTTCAGGAATTGGTTTTTTTCCCGTGAAAAGCGGTATCTCTTTGGTTCTTTGTGGCTCCCTGTGCAATTATTAAAAATTACACAGAGGGACACATAGGGATACAGAAGGATACAGAGATCGCACACAGGAATCCGGAGATTTCCGAGATAATCTCAACAGTTAAACCAACCCTTTCAAATCCGAAATTGGCGGGAAATCCTGATTAATAATTAAAAATCTCATCCAGGGTCAGCTCCTTCACCTCGCCAAGTTCTTTCAGGACCTTCATATTGAGGTTTCCTTTCTTTCCGAGGATCAGGAACGTATAATTTTTCCCGGCGATATGTCCGTTAAAGAATGCTTCCAGTTCGTCCAGAGTCATTGTTTTCATGCTTTCATAAACATCCTTTCTGACATCATAATCCACGCCCCTGTCGAGATTGTCAAGATAGGTATAATATATATTCTCCCTGGTTATCCGTTCCGTTTCAATCTTTTTTATGATGGATTCCTTTGCCAGGCTGAATTGTTTCTCTGCCCTCGGCATATTGTTCATTAAATCAAGCATGGCATCCGTGGCAATTTTCAGCTTGTCGGCCTGGGTGCCAACGAAGGCATTCACGAAGATTGATTCATCCTGCCTGTAGGGAATATCAAACGATGCAAAGGCACGATAAGCCAGTGCCCGGGCTTCCCTGATTTCCTGGAATACGATCGAGGAGAGTCCGCTGCCGAAATATTCATTAAAAAGGGTAGCCGGCGGCAGCAAGCTCATGTCGAGTTTAACATCCCGGGCGACCATCAGGATATTTGCCTGCACCATATCATAGTCAACGATATAGACTTTATTCTTTTCCACCTCAATCTCGGTATACTCTTTCCGTTCAGGGATTTTCTTCATCTGGCCGGGCAGCTGGTGGTAATGTTCAAGCAATGACTTAACCTTTTCCGGTTCCATGCGGCCATAATAGAAAATTTTATGTTCATAATCCGTAAGATTATGAATCATATCGGTAAGGTCTCCGGGTTTAATGTTTCTCAGTTCCTCTTCCGGAATAATATGGGTAAAAGGTGAAACCGGTCCGTATTTTCCATAGTTGAGCATGGCACTGAACAGGATGGTGTTCTGGTTCAACTTCGCATCCGCCCTGCTTTTAAGGATCCCGTCCACATAATTATCGTAGGCTTCCTGATCGGGAACCACATCTGACAGAAGATGCTCAAACAGTTTGAGTCCCTCTTCGAGGTTATCTTCCAGTCCGGAGAGAAAAATAATGGTCCGGTCCTCATCCGTTCTGACGCCGGTACTCAGTGCCAGTTTATATAGTTCCTGCTGAAACTCAGCGGGAGAATAGGTATCCGTCCCCAGGTAGGGCAGGTAATTCACCGCCAGGGGCAGTTTCAGGTCATTACGTTTGCCCATGTCGAGAATAAAGTACAGCTGAAACAGTTCATTGGCGGGATTTTCAACATAGTCGAACTGCAGGCCGTTATCCAATTTCGAGAAATCGATGGCTTCCTCAAAATTCACGAAACGGGGTTCAAGCTGGTCGGCCTGACGGGCAGCAAAATTGGCATAAAACTCCGATTGATCCTCCCGGTTGATTTCAATGGCAGTGATCTCCGGTTTTTCCACTTTCACCAGTTCATCATTCGGTCCTGTTTTCTTATATACCACCACATAATTATGTCCGTATCGTTCCTTTGCAAAATCCATAATCTGCTCTTTGGTAATTTTCGCCATCTCATCGAGCATGCGGAGGCGTTTTGCATAGGATTTGTCCTTTATAAAAACATCCATATACATGAACGAACGGCCCATATTATTTTCCTGCCGCCGCAACTCCTGCAGTTTGAAATTATTGACAACGGCTTCGATCATCCACTCTTCAAACGCTCCCTCTTTGATCTTATCCAGTTCTGCAAGCATCAGCTCTTTCACCTCTTCCAGGGTCTGGCCCTCCCGCGGCACCCCCATTAATGTATGGATGCCGTAATCATTAAGAAATGAGGCACCGCTACGGGCCGCCAGTACTTTCTGCGTCTGAACGAGGTTCAGGTCCATCAGTCCGGCCCTGGAATTACTCAGGATATTATCGATCAGTGTGACGTATTTGCTGTCCTCCGAGTCTCCGCCATTAAAACGGAATGCTATGGCCACATTGGCTGCAGAGGGTCCGGTTACCACTTTCTCAACCGGACCTTCAACCGGTTCCTCGACCGGCTGTTCGATTTCGGGAAGATCCCGGGATTCCAGCTTTCCGAATGTGTCATCAATCTTTCTGACCATTGTTTCAAAATCGACATCCCCAGAAAGGATAATGGCTATATTATTCGGAACATAGAATGTTTCCGCAAACTGGTAGATATTTTTAACAGAAGGTTTCTTAAGATGCTCCGGTAATCCGATAACGTCCCTTCCATATGGGTGGTTGGGAAAGAGTGCTTTCATCATCACGGCATCTGCCCGGCTGTTGTCCATGTCCTGGTACATATTGAACTCTTCGTAAACCGTTTCCAGTTCGGTATGAAAGAGTCTCAGGATCATGTCACTGAATCGTTCATATTCAAGGTCAATCCATTTATTGAATTCATTTTTCGGGATATCGTTCATATATACCGTTAAATCGTAAGATGTTCCGGCATTGGTCATTTTGGCACCGATGCTCGATACCATCTTATCATATTCATTGGCCAGGGCATATCCGGCTGCCAGAACAGACACACTGTCAATCTTACGGTAAATGGTCCTGGCTTTTTCCGGATCGGTTTCTGCTTTATGCTGCTCAAAGAGTTCGGTAATCTGATCCAGAAGCACTTTTTCCTTCTCCCAGTTCTTTGTAGCAACCTCATCGGTCCCTTTAAACATCATGTGCTCGAAGTAATGGGCCAGCCCGGTTGTCTCAACGGGATCCTGTGCCGAGCCTGCACGAACAGCAATCAGGGTGCTTATTCGCGGCTCATCTTCATTCCTGCTCATATAAATTTTCAGTCCATTTTCCAGGGTATATATCCTCGTTTCGAGAGGATCATTTGTAACGTATTCATAGGCATACCCGTTCGCATCTGTTTTATGCTTCACCCGGTATTTTTCGGTGGAACATGATGAAACCAGAAGCAGAATGATAATTCCGAAGACAAGTGATAAATTTTTCATGGTATACTGATGGATTTTATTTTGGATTATAAAGATAGGAATAACAACCATAAACCGTTTAAATGTGTTTCAATAAATCTTTAAAAAATTTACTACGTATTGCTTTTTTAAGTTGCCGGGTTATTTTGATGCAGTGACTTTATCAATAAATGCGGGAGGTTGGACTCAGTATCAAACCCATCCTCATTAATTCTCCCAACAAAAAGCAAGAGTTTACTATATGGTTATTGATTTTTTTATAGTTTTAGCCGGATCAATTTTCAACTAAAACAGGCTAAATCTCATGAGTGGATTCTTCGGTGTAATGTCAAAGCACAATTGTGTTTACGATGTTTTTTACGGCACAGATTATCATTCCCATCTCGGCACCAAAAGGGCAGGAATGGTCTTTGACAATGAGGATGAAGGTTTCAGAAGGTCCATTCACAGCCTCGAGAATTCCTACTTCAGAACCAAATTTGAACCCAACCTGAACGAATTTTCAGGAAACAGCGGGATGGGAGTCATCAGTGATACCGATCCGCAGCCCATCCTGTTCAATTCCCATCTGGGGCCTTTTGCCATTGCCACCGTCAGCCGCATTGTGAACATCGACGAACTCGAAAAGCAGTTCCTGAAGAAGAAGATCCACTTCACGGAAAACTTCCAGGGGAATGTCAATCCGACCGAGATGGTTGCCAACCTGATCTGTGAAGCGGATGACTTCGTTTCGGGTATTGAAAATGTCTATGAAAAAGTGAAGGGTTCCTGTTCCATGTTAATCCTGACCCGTGAAATGATGATTGCGGCGCGCGACAGGCTGGGCAGAACGCCCATTATTCTCGGTAAGAAGAAGGATGCCTATGCCGCCGCTTCCGAAACGACTTCCTTTCCCAATACCGGCTTCGAGATCGAATATTACCTGGGACCAGGAGAGATTGTCGGAATTACTGCCGATGGTTACAATGTTCTCAAGCCTGCCGGGGAAAAGATGCAGATCTGTGCCTTCCTCTGGGTTTATTTCGGCTATCCGCCATCTTTTTACGAAGGCATTAATGTTGAGGAGGTCCGTTACCGTTTTGGCGCTTCGCTTGCCAAGCGCGACAATATTCATCCGGATTTTGTATGCAGTATCCCCGATTCGGGAGTAGGGCATGCGATAGGCTATTCCAATGAGAAAAGGATCCCTTACAAGCGCGGCTATTCCAAATACACTCCCACCTGGCCAAGAAGCTTCATGCCGCAGTACCAGGAGATGCGGGACCTTGTTGCCAAAATGAAATTAATCCCGAACAGGGCCCTCCTGGAAGGTAAAAACGTGGTTTTCTGTGATGATTCCATTGTGAGGGGAACCCAGCTGAAGGACAATACCATTGAACTGCGAAAGGCAGGAGTGGGCGAACTGCACATCCGGATCTCCTGTCCGCCCCTGCTGTATCCCTGCAAGTTCCTGAACTTTTCCCGGTCGAGAACCCCTCTTGAACTGGCAACCCGAAAGGCAATCTATCAAATGGAGGGTGAGACGGAAGACCTGGAAGCCTATTCCAATCCGGAATCAGACAAGTATAAGGCCATGGTGAACCAGATCGAAAAAAACCTGGGCATCGATTCCCTGATTTATCAGAATATAGACGACATGGTTAAAGCCATCGGACTTCCAAAGGAGAAATTATGCACCCATTGCTGGGACGGTTCGGGTTATTTTTAAGTTTCCAGCCATCCAAGGTACAGTTTGTAACTGACAGAAATGATAATTGCCCCCAGAAACAATCCCAGGAAACCATAGGCAATGAATCCTCCGATCGCTCCCAGGAATATCAACAGCATCGGAATCGAAGAGCCCTGTCCCATAATGACGGGCTTCAGAAAATTATCGATCAGTGACACCACAACCAGGTAAACAGTCCATAAAATGGCAGGGAGCGGATTTTTGAAGGCAAACATGTAGAGGATGATCGGGAGGGTGACCAGCAGAACCGGTATCTGGGCAATCACCAGGATCAGAACCAGCACAATCCAGACCCCTGCCATGGGAACACCCGTAACCACAAGCGCCACTCCAATCAGGATCGTCTGAATCAGGGCCACCCCGATCACGCCCGTGGCGACGTTCCGGATGGTCCGCTGCGAAATGGAAACAAATTCTTCTCCCCGCTCCCCGATCAGCTTTGCAAAAAACTTCTTTCCGGTAACAGTGGCTGAGTCGGACCACATCAGGAATATCCCGGCAATAATGATTGAAACTGCAAACTGGAGAATCCCCAGACCGGTTCCCGCCAGGGAATTGAAAACCTTTTCGCCGAAGGATCCCATGCGCGGCAGGATCTCTCTCAGGAACGAACTCAGACTCTCCGAAGCATGCATCCATTTGTCATAGATCCATGCCCCGATGAAGGGCCATTCACTTACCTTCTCCGAAGGCGGCGGAACAGATATATTCCCGCTCCTGAAATCCTCACCCAAATCCCGTAAGCCCTCAATCAGTGAATCAACCAGCCAGTATCCCGGAACGGTGACCATTGCCAGGAACAGCAGTGTAATCAGGATGGCTGCTATTTTCGGGCGGTTCCCCATCAGATTGCTCAGTTTTGAGAAGAGGGGGTACTCAATAATTGATATCACCAATGCCCACAAAAGAATATTCACAAAAGGCTGAAGGATCCTGAAACAGAAAAACAGAACCAGCAACAGCAACCCGATTTTAAGGGTCACATCCACAGCCGTTTTCAGCACCGGCGATTTATTTCCGGGATCGGATCTCTTTTCTTCTTTCATAAATTCTGAATGAACCGTTACAAAACCGCTTTTCAATTTTACCCCGCCAGCAGGCAAGTTACGAATTTATGGGAGAAAGTATTCATAAGTCTCCTTACCAGCGACCCGTTCGAAATTCGTTTTGTCAAAGCTTCAATTTCAGGACAATCCTGGCAGATGGGTATTGGGAAATAGAATTTAACTGCCCAATCTAAAAATGAAACCTTTACAGCCATAAACACGTTACAATTAATAAAAAACAGGTCCTGAGATAACCATGAGGACTATCTTTTTGATAAACCTGTGGAGCCTCTTTTATTTTAACCGTTTATGAGCAATCTGATACAGGAAAAATAACTCCCATGAAGAAGCTTTTACTGATTATTGCAGCTTTGACGATTCTTTTTACCACCACCGACTGCACCAGAAGAGCCTACACACAAACCCAGGGACTGATGCTCACCAACAAGTACAACCAGCCGACCAATAAAAAGAAATCGAGAAAAGCGCAAAGGAACTACGTGAAAAGGCAAAAAACCTACCAGAAGATACGCCGGTAGAGCCTTATTAAATTTACTTTTCACAAATACCCGCAACAGGTATTCAAAGAGGATTTATAATGCCATTCTGTCATTATTCACCCTTTAATTAACTGTCAATTTGTCTTTTATTTTTTTCATCACGATTGCGTTCAGAGACTGGTCAATCCTAATTCCCTGTTAAAAAAACATTTATACCGGAAGCATTTCAACGCAATTTGATGTGGCCCATATTTTGTCGAATGTTTATCGCTTTTGAACAGATTAAATGATTTAACGAAACAGATATGGATTTGAATAAATTTACCATAAAGGCCCAGGAGGCTATTCAGAGAGCGCAGCAGTTGTCGATGGAACAGCGTCACCAGGCGATTGAGTGTACCCATCTCCTGAAAGGGATCATCCTGGTGGATGAGCATGTTCTTCCTTACATTTTCAAAAAGCTCTCCATTAATTTTCAGAATATAAATGCAACCCTCGACCGGATGCTGGAAGGATATCCGAAGGTGGACGGGGCAGAGCAATATTTATCAAGGGAAGCCAATGAATCGTTGCTCATGGCGCAATCCTCCGCCAGGGAATTCGGGGATGAGTACGTGACCCTTGAGCACATGATTCTCGGGCTGATCCGGTCCGGGAACCAGGTCGGGAAGATGCTCAAGGATGCCGGGCTTAATGAGAAAGAGCTGGTGGCTGTGATCAGGGAGTTACGCAAGGGAGCAAGTGTAAGGAGCCAGAGTGCCGAAGATACATACAATGCCCTGGACAAATATGCCATTCACCTGAACGAGCGCGCCCGTGAAGGGAAACTGGACCCCGTTATCGGGCGGGATGATGAGATCCGCCGGGTTTTGCAGATCCTTACCCGAAGGACCAAGAATAACCCGATCCTGGTCGGTGAACCGGGTGTGGGAAAGACGGCTATCGCGGAGGGCATCGCTTTCAGGATTGTGAAGGGCGATGTGCCCGACGACCTGCTTTCGAAAGAGATCTACTCTCTCGATATGGGTGCCCTGATAGCCGGGGCCAAGTACAAGGGGGAATTCGAGGAGCGACTTAAATCAGTGGTCAAAGAGGTAATTGCATCCAACGGCAGTATCATTCTTTTCATTGATGAGATCCATACCCTGGTCGGAGCAGGAAGCGGCGGGGAGGGCGCCATGGATGCGGCCAACATATTGAAGCCCGCCCTTTCGAGGGGCGAGCTGAGGGCGATCGGGGCAACCACCCTGAACGAATTTCAGAAATATTTTGAAAAGGATAAGGCTCTGGAAAGAAGGTTCCAGAAGGTTTATGTGAATGAACCATCGGAGGAGGATGCAATTTCCATCCTCAGGGGGATCAAGGAGCGTTATGAAAACTATCACAAGATCCGGATTAAGGATGAGGCCATTATCGCCGCCGTCCAGTTATCTATCCGGTACATCACCGACCGGTTTCTTCCTGATAAAGCGATTGACCTGATCGACGAGTCGGCAGCCCACCTGCGCCTGGAGATGAACTCAAAGCCGGAAGCCATTGATACGCTCGACCGGAAGATTCAGCAACTCGAGATTGAAAAAGAGGCGTTCAAGCGGGAGAAAGACAAAACCAGGATTGAACAGATATCCAAACAGCTTGCCGATCTGCGGGATGAGCAGCAGCAGTTGATGGCGCTCTGGCAGAATGAAA
>JAFGWU010000055.1 GCA_016936975.1 Bacteroidales bacterium
ACTTTCGTCGATGTCCGAATCCGTTCTGGCATTAAATCATAAATCCTCATCCTCCGGTTCCGTATCCTCGAATATAACATCTTTGTCCACCACCATCCACAGGGTGTCATAAACCGGCCCGCAGGCAATCCCTGAACTTTCAATGACATAAGCCTTCCAGCCGGGATGATCATACGCTTCAAGAAATTTATCAAGGTCATCAAAGCCCACTTTAGATTCTTCTTCTTCCTCAATTCTTGAAACCCACTCTTCCCATGCCGATTTAAGTGCATCCCCGTTCAAAACCGGTTCCTCAAAAAAGGCCGTGTGCCAGTACCCAACCAGTGACTTGGCATCATCGTTACAACCATCATCAATTATGATTTCCTTCGTTACAGGATTGTACAGCCTGAAGTTGTTCGAATAGATCCTTTTGATTTCCATTTTTTAAGTCTGAATCAGTTTAACAAAATATAATCCATCTTTAAAATTGTTCATAGTTCAGAAGATAATGCACAATGCCTTATGCCATCAATCCGGGCGGCTGTTCCTGTACTTATACAGAACATATTCCAGCTGAATCCACATGAATTCCGGGAATGCTTCCTTCATTTTTTTCAATAATACCTCCGGGGAATCAACCAGTTCCCGGTTCTGATCGATGTAATTATACAGTCCTTTGTGGATACGGGCATATTTTTTTATGGTTTTGACATCATTCTTCATCAGCGAGTAAAAGCCCTCACCGTGGGAACGAAACACGGTACCGGACAGCACATTAAAGGTTTGCTTGATCCCCTGTTCGGTCAGTCCCGGCCTGTTAGGCTCCAGTGTCTTTAACAATTCATAGAAATGAACCGGTTCGTTGATGTATTCGATTTGCGGTATAATTAAATTCTTAATAGAGCCAATATGGTACTTATCCGTCCAGCGTGATAGAATATAATAGTTTGAGGATCCCCCGAGGGACATGGTCATGTCTGAAACATCCATGGAATCTCTCAATGCCCGGAATGAATGCCTCCTGTAATCGGGGTACTTCCGGTCAAATGCCTCCACAATTTCATTGTAATGCATAGCCCTGCCCTGTTCTTCCAGGATTGGCACGATCAGGTCAATAAGCCGGGTATGACCCTCACGGGTGGGCGGAAAAGTGATGACCCCGTCGCTTATCCCGATCTCCCCTTCTATCCTGTAAAGAAATATCTGAATAAACAGCTCCTTCCCGGAATGCAGGACCCCGTCGGGCAGAAGGTCATCCACTGCTGTTCTGTATGCATTCGGAGAGTTCCTTTTCGTGATGTCCCTCACGGAAAGAATAAAATCCCTGAACCGCTCCGTATCAGGGATCTGTTCTTTTCTTACATAACTCAGAAAGTCAAAGCCCCGGTTGCTGAGCTGGTAGACAGACTCATATTCAGTGAAAACAGAAGAAAAAAGGATATCGTAAAAGGTGATGTTAAATTGCGTGCCGTTATCTTCATTCATCCTCCCCGTCAATTCTTCATCAATGAACACAAAGTCCTCACCAGCCGGCCATTCTTTTTTCAGTTGCTCCTTTATTTCCGGGACCTGGTTCAACAGTTCAATGATGATTACTTCCAGCTTCTCCCTCAGCCGCCTGGTCCATGTTTTAATATTGCCGACCGTCACCTCCTTCTGTAAAATGTCGGCCAGTTCAGTGGCCGCTTCTTCATATTTCAGGTTGAGTGAATAGGTAAATATGCCGGCCCTGCCCAGGTTATCCAGGATGTAATGATCCCATTTCCTTATCTTTCTTGAATGGTGAATGATAAACTCAATGATTTGCAAAGGCCTTTCCACCGAAAGCTCTTCCAACTCCTCCTCTACGGTTTCATCGGAAAGGAACGGCTTCAGAAGGTGGAGCATATATTCTCTGCGATACGCTTTCTGTCTCGCAGGATCCTCCCATATCTCCCGGCAGGTTTCCAGGAATTCTCTCAGAACTTCTGCTTTGCTTTCCCCCACACCTTTTACGGCATCGGGATTGCGATACAATTCAATAAGTGCTTCTGCCAGCTTTCCGTTATCCGGCAGGGATTCCATCAAATTCTGAATATGCCCGACAAGGGCTTCCTTGAGCCTGCCCGCCCACATATCGGTCAGATTGGCAAGTATCCGGCGGTCAATAAGATCCCCCCGGATTGAAAAATCCTCCTGATAAGCACCATCAACAGGCTCTTTTATATCCCTGTCAAATTTCACAGAATTTATTAATTCTATGGCTTCCCTGTTTTTACGATTGCCAATGTTGCGAAGACTCAGGAAATTATTACTCGACCTGTCATAATGCGCTTTCATCTCTTTCAGGTCATGTATGTCATTGGCAAGCAATGCACAGTAGAGCTCATTCGATATCAGCCCTCTTTGCTTCAACTGAATAATATTCAGGTTACTGCTGATATTTTTCTTTGATTTAAGCACAATGGCCGTTTCTGGTTTTTCAGATCCTTCCAGGAATGCACTTATATATTGCAGCACTTCGGAACAAAATGCATTCAGTTCTTCAATCTGTCCCTTCGCAGAACCTTTGAGTATCCTGAAATTATCCCTTTCACGGTATATTTCAAGCAGGCCCTGAAGGGTATAAACCTGATTTGCATTACAGACTTTGAGTGCGGCCGGACTGAGACTGGAATCATTTAAAGATATGTACCACATAATTTTTCCTTTTTAGAAAATTCCCTGCAGTCATGTTCCTGCAGGGAATTTCATGTTAAACCAATTAAAACAAAAACAATGAAAAACATAAAAAGACGAACACTTCAAAGAGTACGAAATACAACCAGAAAGGTTACACTTTATTGCATTTATTTTTCCTGGTGTCATCTCGCTCATTATTTTATTATATTTTTTATATATCATATTTTTTCTTTGTTAGTCAACGTGTTTGGTCATTTTTTATTTGCCTTCTGAATTATCATACGACAGGCCCGCGTCAAATAGTGTCGTAATAGTTACAAAATATAAAATATTTTTTTGAAAGCCTTTTTTACATATAAGGTGATATAAAATCATTCATTATCTTGAATAAAATTCTAAGATTTTTCCTGTTGC
The DNA here is from genome assembly GCA_016936975.1 of Bacteroidales bacterium. Taxonomy (GTDB): domain Bacteria; phylum Bacteroidota; class Bacteroidia; order Bacteroidales; genus JAFGWU01. Next base: position 3,058 of record JAFGWU010000055.1, read on the forward strand.
GACACTAATTGTCATAGTGGTAATCGTATCATGGACAAAACAGGGGATCTGAATCATGAAAAAACATGCAACCACAAATAAGATACATCGTCAACCAATAATTTAAATGCGTAAAGGCAGATCCCTTTCTGATTTACATCATGTAACAACCAAAAAATAATTAAGATATGACACGATTCCTTACCAAATCCAGGTTTAAACTGGCTATGGAGTGCCCTGCGAAACTTTACTATACCAGTAAACCGGAATATCCGGATCAATCAGCCACCGACCCGTTCCTGGCTGCTTTGGCAGAGGGAGGGTTCCAGGTCGGTGAACTGGCCAGATCTTATTATCCGGGCGGGCATAATATCACCACCCTGGATTTTGATGAAGCTGTTGAACAGACCAATGTCCTGCTTGAACAGGAGCATGTGGTTATCTTTGAGGCTGCATTCAGGTATAATAACTTATTCATCCGTGCCGACATCCTTGAAAAAAACGGAAATAGTATAAACCTGGTTGAGGTGAAATCAAAGTCTTTCGACGGCGATGACGCCGTTTTCATCGGAAAACGTTCGGGGAGAATCGCTCCCGGATGGCAGCCCTACCTGTTCGACGTGGCTTTTCAGAAGTATGTGATCATGAAGGCCCGTCCCGGCTTTAAAGTCACTGCTTACCTGATGATGGCTGATAAAAATAAAGCGGCAACGGTCGATGGCCTGAACCAGAAGTTTGAATTGATAAAAGCCGATGATGAAAGGACATATTGCAGAACCGTGGGCGATCTGTCACCGGAAGCCCTTGGAGAGGAGATCCTGATCCGTGAGAATGTGGATGACATAATCAACATGATTCATGAAGGTGCTCAGAGGGCGGATGCCCAGGACGCGGAATTTGAATCCTGGATTGAAAAACTGGCGGATCATTATGTGCGCGATGAACAGATTTATGTGCCGGTCCACAAAGGATGTGGCAGCTGTCAGTTCAGGTGTACCCGGGAAGAGGAGCAACAGGGTAAGAAATCGGGCTTCAAAGCGTGCTGGCTCAGCAAGACGCCGCTTACAGAAGAGGATCTGGAGAAACCCCTGATATTCGAATTATGGAGGGGTGGCCTGGGATCAAAGGATATAATCACCTGCCTGATAAACGATAGCGTTTGGTTCCTTAAGGATATCCGGGAAGAATATTATGCGCCAAAAAACGGGAAGGATTACCCTTACCTCTCGCCCACCGGAAGACGAAGGCTCCAGGTAGAAAAAACCAGGGACAATGACAGATCGCCCTATATCGACCTGGAGGGATTGAAGGCGGAAATGGCAGACTGGAAATATCCCCTGCACTTCATCGATTTTGAAACAGCCATCGTAGCCATTCCGTTCAATAAGGGGCTCAAACCCTACGAGGGGATCGCCTTCCAGTTTTCCCATCACAGGGTTGACAGGGATGGCACCATCACCCATGCCGGACAGTACCTCAATCCCATCCGTGGAAAATTTCCCAATTTCGACTTTATCAGGGAGCTTAAAAAGCAACTCGAAGGGGATGAAGGTACCGTATTCAGGTATGCAACCCACGAAAACACCTTTTTAAATATCATATACAAACAGCTTCATGAATCCGGGGAAAGCGATCGCCACGATCTGATGCAATTCATCCGATCCATTTCCAGGTCGGGAAGGGACAACGTGGAACAATGGGAGGGTCCAAGGAACATGGTAGACATGCTGGAGGTGGTTAAGAAGTATTATTATGACCCGGCAATGAGGGGTTCAAACTCCATCAAGGTCGTCCTTCCGGCGGTGCTGAATGCCAGCGGTTATCTCAAACAAAAATACTCAGTACCGATTTACGGAAAAGGCAGGGAGATTGAAAGCAAGAATTTTGAGGAGATGACCTGGATCCGGGAAGAGAACGGAAAGGTAAAAAATCCCTACGATCTCCTTCCTCCCCTGTTCGAGGGAGTGGCCGCGGATGAACTGGATAAATTCATCACCGATCCAAAGCTGGCAGACGGAGGAGCCGCCATGATGGCCTATGCCCGGATGCAATTCACCTCCATGCCCGCAGAGGAGCGTAAACTGGTTGAAAAGGGCCTGCTGAGGTACTGTGAACTCGACACCCTGGCGATGGTATTTATCTGGGAGTACTGGAACAGCCTGTGAAGTCACACGATCAGAATTTGAAATTAAAAAATAATCATAATGAAAAATTCAAACTTTCAACCTGTTGGTTTTAAAGTCAGTTACATCAACAATTATCCCAAGGGAAAAACGGATGACCCCGAACCATTTCTCCTGTCAACATACGCCATGCACTGGTGCATGATGGCCACCTTCATGAACAGGCTGTTTACCAGGGAGGATATGAAGGAGTTCCTGTTCCGGCTTGCCATAACCCTTGACACGCTGAAAGTCATGGAGAACTGGTTCTCTTGCGACAGGCTCATGAATTTCAGTTACAGGAATCATCTTCATGAGCTTACGGCCCATGATATTTTACTGCACTATGGCCTGGAAGTTACAGACAGCGTGTGCAACGGTAAGGAGCGCGAATTTTATATGAGCCACATTGCAATGGGGATCAGGAATGCTATGTTTGCCGGTGCCTTTGAGGGCTACCAGGTCATCGGTCCGGAGAAAAAGGGAAAGCAAACGACAGTAATCAGCGGGGAAAAACATCTCCCCAATGTAACGGATCAGCTGATAAAGAATGCGGAATTCTTTGCCTGTGATATCTTGAAGGGGGCCCCGGAAGGATTCTTTGAGGCAACCAATCCGGCAAAAACCGAGAAGATCAAAGAGATCGAAGCACGTAAAAAAGCCATTGCCGATTTGCCCAAATTTGATATCACCCTTATTCCTGACAGGATCATCCATCAATGCCTGAAAACCATGATGCAGCCGGAAACATACCGTTATTATACAGAAAAGGCGGGCAGGGATGAATTCGAGGAAGAGAAGTACCGCCTGGTCTATTTTGCCTGGCTATGGGCCAATGGCCTGATGGTTTCTGATGGATTATCTGCCTGTGAGGCAGAGGGCATTCACCTGGATCATGAACAATATGAGTTCCGGGATGATGCCGGGGGAATAAATCTGCTTCAGACTTATGAAAATCTTAATGTGGGAAAAATTTTACCGCTGTTGAAAGGAGTTGGAATCAGGATAGAATGACCGGATCTGTGGATACCGGATAGCCGGATGATGAAAATCCGCAGTGAATGAATCAGTGTCGGCTTAGCTTTCAGAAACCTGCAGGCTATCATTTAAAAACATCTTCCTCAATATCAGGCAGTGCATGTAAAATCAGGATATCATGTTTCATAGACATTCAGGAAATCTTTATAATTGAAAGGATGGGGATGAGCTTTGGCCAGACAGATATAGCGTTTTCTTGCCGTCTCTGTCATGGCAATCCCCCTCCTGTTAGTGAGCTCGCTGATTAGACCCCAGTAGGCATCAAAGGTCTTTGCTTCCATGGAAATTGCCATCCAGGCCGGAATACATTTGCGGTAATCCGAGAATGCCGGTTCTGATAATACCTTCCTGAGTTTTGCATCTGTATCCCCAAGCTTGTACCGGCTATTTATCTTTCCCGAGTTCTCGTACCTGTTACGGGTCTTAACCGTAATGATATATTCCACCCCATCCTTGACAGCGTAGAAATCTGCAAAGGGAAAATTGGTCACATCCCCGTTCAGGTTACGGATATCCTCAAATCCGTTCTCCCCGAGGAGTAATTCCGCAAGAAATTCTCCCATATCTCCCAGGTCTTTGAACCTGTGGGCTTCCTTCTTGCTCAATTTTACATTTCTTCGTCCTGGCTCATATTTCGACATAGCTAACAGTATTAAATTATTAAAGAAAACGTTTCATCCATAATCTGCCGGTATTAATCCCACTATATTCTTTCGTATCATGATACGAATCCCCGGTGTCAGATACTGTCGTCCTGCGGAAAATTCATGATTTTTTTTACGGAACCGGGCTGAGTTGATTGTGATGAAAGCCATCCGGTTGATAAGTTTTTCAACCGTACAAATCGTGAAAGATCACTTCTTCGTAAATTGGAATAATTACTTTGAAGCTATTAAAATTAAAACGCCACCATGAGCGAACAAAACACCCTTTACAGAACCCTTGAAATGATGGCCATTCTCTCCAGACCCGGCGGCGTCACCACCCGCGAGCTTGCGGAACATTACGAAATGAGCATCCGCACCATCCAGCGGACCATATGGACCATCAGGGAGGCCGGCTACATAGTGGATGAGCATAAAGGACGCTACAGCATCAACAGGGCCGAAACAAAAAAACGGAACATGTTCGACATCGGCGACCTGCTCCATTTCTCCAAGGAGGAGGCCGAGCTCCTCAACCGGGCCATCCAGGGTATCCCTGGCAGGAATGCCATCAAGGAGAACCTCACCCGGAAGCTGTACTCCCTGTACGGATCGGAAAACGTGGTCAACAATCTTGTCAGGCAGGAGGATTCCGTACAGGTACGTATCCTGATCGAAGCGATACAGAACAGGTTGCAGGTCAAAGTTACGGAGTATACCATGAGCACAGCAAACCGTGGTATGCAGAAGGTCGTTATTGAACCGATTGAGTTTGCCTCTGACTACTCCAGGCTCTGGGCATACTTCCCGGAGCAGAGAAAAAACTTCCTGCTTCGCCTGTCGGGAATCAACGGAGTCGAAGCAATGCATGTACCCTGGCAGTGCGCCCAATACCATAAAGTCGGTTATATAGATGTGTTCAGGGGATACGGTTTCGACAGGAACCAGCTCAGGTGGATAATGAACCGGCGCGCCTTTGGATTCATGCTGGAGGAGTTTCCCCTGGCCTGGAAATACATTACCCGGCTGGATCCGAAAACCTTCCGGCTTGATACTGAGGTCTGCAATTTTTTCCAGCCGGCCAGGTTCTACCTTGGACTGCCGGGTGATATTAAGGTAGAAGAGCCTGTGGATTTTCCTGAGTATGTAAAGAATAAAGACTGGGACCGGGATTTTGATGAGGATATGGCGTATGCTGTTTCCTTTTCCCCTGTTGAGAAACAGCTTTTAAGAAACAGGTAGTCGCCCGGGCTCAGCATATGGTCCTGCTTTTGACTATTGAGGTGATCCATTTTTAAGCACCTTGATATAAAGCGTATCCAGGTCATAGAATTTTCGCACTCTGCCGAAACCGCTGCTGCCTTGCAGATCCTCATTGATTAAAGCGGTATAATCCCCGTACTCAAAAGCCACTTCTGCAAGGTCATATATCAGGAAATTCCCGGTTACCATCAGGTGTCCCTCGCCGGTCAGCCAGGCCAGGTAGGCCAGCTTCTGCTCCTTATCATAAAATCCCCGGCAGTTATATATCCTTTTGAAGTGCTTCACAATGGCGCCCATCTGTTCGAAGGTCAGAAATTTCATGAATTTCTCCGGGGTAATAATCGTTCGTTTTTCCATATAGTTATTTTTTATCGTTTCATCA
>JAFGWU010000056.1 GCA_016936975.1 Bacteroidales bacterium
CCAATCGCCCAATCACCCAATCGCCCCCTGCTAATTATAGAACTTTTTCTTTTCTTCCTCCTCCCTCGCATCCTTATCCTTCCATTTATCAAGGTTGCTGATGCTCCAGATCAGTCCAATCGCACCCACTCCAAGCAATACAAACCCAACGGCTCTCAAAAGGGCCATGTTAAAGGTGAGCAGGATACCGATGACGACAATTAACAGGCTGACGATCCAGAGGCTCCGGTAATCGCGCGGTTTCTTTTGCTGATACATTATTTGGAGGCGTTTTTGAGGTTAGAAATGGTTTGAAGGGGATTATCCGATGAAAAAATGGTATTCCCCACAACAAAAACATCGACACCGGCCCGGAGCAAATCGCGGATGTTGTGTTCCCCGACGCCGCCGTCAACCTGGATCAGGGTGGAAGAGCCTGAATCGTTTATCATCTGCTTCAGGGCCCTGATCTTTTCAAAGGAGGCATCAATGAACTTCTGTGCTCCCCAACCGGGATCGACCGTCATGATCAGGACCATATCCAGGTCCTTCAGGACATATTTCAGAAGCGTAACATCGGTATGGGGATTAAGTGAGACGGCCGGCTTCATTCCGAGATCCCTGATCCGGTGAATGGTACGATGCAGATGCGGACAGGTCTCCAGGTGCACCGTGAGCCAGTCGGCCCCGGCATCCCCATAATCCTCCAGGTAGCGGTCGGGATTGGTAATCATCAGATGCACATCCAGTGGCTTCTCGGATACAGATTTGATCTGGCGGATGATAGGAAAGCCGAAGGTCAGGTTGGGAACAAAATGACCGTCCATGATATCCAGATGCAGAAGGTCCGCTTCCGATTGATTGACCATCTGTATCGCTTCCGCGAGATGAAGAAAGTCTGCGGTTAATATGGAAGGGGCTATCAGGTGTCTGCTCATAAGGGAATATTTTTACCAAAAATAGTGTTTTCATGGGCAATCGCATAAATTAATTCCATATTTTAGGCAACCAATTCACGTTGGAAACCCTCTTGATAATAATTTACCGCTCAAGGCGTTTATTTTTAAATGATGATTCATCCTGCTGATCTTCCCTCAAATTGTTGTGCCCTGTCATGAAAAAATGGTTTTTTATCGCGGTGTTCCTTTTGGTAATCCTTCCATCTGTCTTATCCGGACAAAAATATACCATCAGCGGGTATGTGCAGGACAGCACTTCCGGCGAGAAACTGATTGCCGCCTCCGTCTACGATTCACTGACCGGAATAGGTACTTCCACCAATGAATACGGATTTTTCAGCCTGACACTTACCGCGGGGGAGCTTCACCTGCAGGTCTCCTACGTGGGTTATGCCACCTTCAGGGACTCCTTCACACTGGATTCCGACAGATACATAACCTGCCGGCTGGCTCCTTCCATAACCCTGGAAGAGGTGATTATTACCGGCAACCGGCCCCGGGATGTGGTCGAAAATGTTCAGATGAGCATGGTCCACATACCCATAAAGGATATTAAGTCGATTCCCATGTTTATGGGCGAGGCTGATGTCATCAAGACCATCCAGCTGATGCCCGGGGTGCAGTCGGGTACGGAGGGAACGAGCGGACTTTACGTGCGGGGAGGGGGACCCGATCAGAACCTGTTCCTGCTCGACGGTGTCCCGATCTATAATGCCAACCACCTCTTCGGTTTTTTCTCCGTTTTCAATCCCGACGCCATTTCAAACATCACCCTGACCAAGGGCGGATTCCCGGCCCATTATGGAGGGAGGCTCTCTTCTGTGATCGATATCAGGCTGAAAGAGGGGAACATGAAGGAGTTCAGGGGTTCGGGTTCCATCGGGGTGATCTCCTCGAAGCTGACCCTGGAAGGCCCCATAATCAAAGATAAGACCTCCTTTATCGTATCGGCCCGCCGGACCTATATCGATATCCTGGCCCGGCCGATAATCAGGGCGATCAATAAGGCGAACGGGGTTGAGGGATTATCGGGTTACTACTTCTATGACCTGAATGCCAAGATCAATCATAAGTTTTCAGACCGCGACCGTATTTACCTCAGTGCCTACCATGGCCGCGACAGGCTCTTCATTACCAATCAGCAGAACCTGATAGAGAATGACACCTCCTACCAGATGCGCTCGGAATCGGGGCTTTACTGGGGCAACCTTACAACCGCCCTGCGCTGGAACCATGTATACGGGTCAAAACTGTTCAGTAATACATCCTTGATGTACAGTAATTACCGGTTCGATACATTTGACGATACCCAGACACTCATTAACGGGAAGTATGATCTGAATTACATCTACGATTATTTTTCAGGAATAGAGGATTTCGGGGGGATGATCGATTTTGATTACAGACCCGTCCCGGAACATACCATACGGTTCGGAGGAAAATATCTTTACCATCTCTTCTCACCGGGCGTGGAGACCGTGGAGTCGACCGACGATTCCCTGAATATGCAATTCAACAGCAAGCGTATCTATGCGGATGAATTTTACCTGTACGGGGAAGATAATTTTCAGCTTGGCAGCAGGATCAGGGCCAATGCGGGACTGCATTACTCGGGATTTTATGTAAACGGGAAATATTATCACTCCCTGCAGCCGAGGATCAGCGGACGCTTGCTCATTACACCCGATCTGTCGTTCAAGGCAGCCTTCTCCAGGATGGACCAGTACATTCACCTGCTCACAAACAGCACAATTGGATTGCCTACCGATCTCTGGGTTCCGGCTACCGATCGCACCCCGCCCCTCAATTCATACCAGTCGGCGGTCGGGTTGGCCTATAACCTGAAAGACAGCTGGTACTTTACCCTGGAAGGTTTTTACAAAACCATGAACAATGTGATCGATTATTCCGAGGGTTCCAGCTTCTTTGAGTTCGGGGTCGATTGGGAGGATAAGGTCGAGCGGGACGGCAGGGGCAGGGCCTATGGATTGGAATTCCTGGCGCGCAGGGATGAAGGGCGTCTCAGGGGATGGGTGGGTTATACCCTTTCAAAGGCCGAGGTGCAGTTTGAGAATATGAACAACGGCCTTCCCTTCCCTTACACCTACGACCGTCGACATGATGTTTCTGTTGTGGTGATTTACGAAATCAGCGACCGGACCGACTTGAGCGCCACCTGGGTATACGGAACCGGTAAGGCCAGGTCGCTGGCCGTGTCCAGGTATGCACCGGATAATTATTATTTTAATGCAGCGGAGGGGCCCTATTATTATTATGGTCCTTATTCCTATTATGGCATGGACCAGGAAATACAATATTTCAAGGGTAAGAATGCTTACCGTGAACCGGCTTATCACCGCCTCGACCTCAGTATAAACCGGCATAAGGAGAAGAAGTGGGGGACGCAGACATGGAGCTTTGGCCTCTATAACGCCTATAACCGGCAGAATCCGTTTTACCTGTTTTTCGGATATGACAATTACGGTAACCGGGCACTGAAACAGATGAGTATTTTTATGATGATTCCGTCGATCAGTTATTCTTTTAATTTTTAAGGCATGAAAATGAAGAAAGACCGGCACACGATATTCTCCTCCCTGAAAGCATTGACCGGGATAGTGATCCTCTCGGGACTGATCTCCTGTGAGTCGGTCCTCTTCATTGAGCTGGAGGAGTCCGACAAGCTCATTGTGGTGAATGGGGCCATTTCTCCCGATTCACTGGTGAAGGTGCAGGTGTCCCGTACCCGGCATATTCTCGACAATGCCGGTCTTCCCGTGCTGGATAAGGCAAACGTAAGCCTGTACCACGACGAAATGTTTGTGGAAAACCTGGATTATATCGGAAACGGTTACTATTCAACGGAATCGTTTAAACCCTCCATTGGAGAAAATTACGTTATTACGGTGGAAAACCAGGGACTGCCGTCGGTCACCTCGGGCTGTGTCATTCCGGAACCGGTACGGATCAGCTCCATCGATACATCTACCGTAATTATTGAATACACCGGCTATGATTATTACTATTATAATAATGAAGGGTTCCTCCAGTTCGATCTTACCATTAACGATCCTCCCGGCCGCAAAAACTACTATCTGCTGATCCTTTATGCGGAACGCTCCCTGACACGCTGGAGGGATACCACAGTGATTATTATCGATTCGATTTTCTATGGCGGGCAATGGAACTACTTTCCCCGGGATTCGGTCTACCAGGTGGGTGATATAATCCCTCAAAACGATATTCCTTCATTTTACACGGAAGATATTGTTTTGGAAGCCAGGACCAATTCCGGTGCGCTGTTCTCGGATCAGCTTTTCGATGGCAATAGCTATTCGTTCAGAGGCAGGATCCAGAAACACTTCCTGGAGAGTGCCGATTCGGCCCTGCTCTCCTTCCGGCTTCATTCCATTTCGGAATCATACTATAAATACCTGAAATCAAGGAAAAAACATTACGATACCCGGGAGGATTACCTGGCCGTGCCGGTGATTGTTTACAACAACATTGAATCGGGCGTGGGATTCTTCGGCGGATATTCCTCTGATGTAATGACAATCACTACCTTTGTTCCTGAATACCGGTATGAATACTGGTATTATGATGACTATTATTAGATGATCGTTTTTGAAGAAATCATTGCAGAAAAAACCGGCCTGACAGTCAAGCAGGTGAAGAACACCATTGAGCTTCTGGCCGAAGGGGCCACCATCCCCTTTATCAGCCGTTACCGCAAAGAGATGACCGGCAGTCTCGACGAGGTAAAGATCACCGAGATCCGGGATGAGTGGAATAAGCTGAAAGAGCTTGAGAAGCGCAGGATGTATATCCTGAAGACCATTGAGGAGCAGGATAAACTGACGGATGAGCTCAGGGAACAGATCGAAGCCTGCATGGATATGACCACCCTGGAGGACCTGTACCTGCCCTATAAGCCGAAGCGAAAAACCAGGGCCACCGTTGCCCGCGACAGGGGCCTTGAACCGCTGGCAAAGATCCTGATGAATCAGCAGGAAGCCGACATTGACAAGGCGGCGGAGAGGTATTTCACAGAAGAGGTTGAATCGGTTGAGGATGCCCTGCAGGGTGCACGGGATATCATCGCGGAATGGGTGAATGAGAACCAGCGGGCGCGCAATATTGTCAGGTCACGGTTCAGGAAAGAGGCGGTAATCTATTCAAAATTGGTCAAAGGAAAAGAGGAAGAAGGGGAGAAGTACCGCGATTATTTCGATTTCAGCGAACCTTTGAAGCAGTGCCCGAGCCACAGGATGCTGGCCATGCGGCGCGGGGAGAACGAAGGCTTCCTGAAGCTTTCCGTTGAGCCCGATGAGGAAAAGACCATTGCACAGTTGGAAGGGCTGTTTGTAAAAGGTTCCCTGGAAGCCTCCCGCCAGGTTGCGATGGCTGTCAGCGACGCCTACAAACGGCTCCTCCATCCCTCCATTGAGAACGAATTTAAAGCCCTTACCAAAGAGCAGGCCGATGCGGAAGCCATAAAGGTCTTTGCCACCAACCTCCGCCAGCTCCTGCTGGCATCCCCGCTCGGTCAGAAACGGGTGCTGGCCATTGACCCGGGATTCCGGACCGGCTGTAAGGTAGTCTGTCTGGATAAGCAGGGAAACCTGCTTCACAATGAAACCATTTTTCCCCACCCGCCCCAGTCCGACCGATCGGGTGCGGTCCGGAAGATCAGTTCACTGGTCCAGCAGTATAAGACCGAAGCGATTGCAATCGGTAACGGGACGGCCAGCCGCGAGACGGAGCGGTTCATCAAGCTGATCCGTTTTCCGCATGATATCGAGGTTTATGTGGTCAGTGAAGCCGGTGCTTCCATCTATTCCGCTTCAAAAATTGCCCGGGAGGAGTTCCCGGATTATGATGTGACCGTCCGCGGGGCGGTCTCCATAGGACGCAGGTTAATGGATCCCCTTGCCGAACTGGTGAAGATCGATCCCAAATCGATCGGGGTGGGGCAGTACCAGCACGATGTGGACCAGGGCAACCTGAAAAAGAGCCTGGATGAAGTGGTGGAGAGCTGTGTGAACCTGGTTGGTGTGAACCTCAATACCGCCAGCAAGCACCTGCTGACCTATGTTTCCGGTCTCGGACCGGCGCTGGCGCAGAATGTCGTTACCTACCGTCAGGAACAGGGCGGATTCCGTTCGCGGGAAGAGCTCAGGAATGTGACGCGCATGGGAGAGAAAGCATTTGAACAATGTGCCGGTTTCCTCCGGATCGAAAACGGGGATCACCCGCTCGACAACTCCGCGGTGCACCCTGAAAGCTACTATATTGTATCGCAAATGGCAGAAGATCTCCGATGTGATGTCAGGGATTTGATACGGAATGAGGAACTGATCAAACAGATCAGACCGGAAAATTATGTGACGCCGCAGGTCGGACTGCCAACCCTGAAGGATATCATCGCCGAGCTCGAAAAGCCGGGCCGCGATCCCCGGGAACAGATTGAGGTGTTTGAGTTTGACAAGGATGTCACTACCCTCGAAGACCTCAAGCCGGGCATGGAACTTCCCGGGATCATTACCAACATAACCCGGTTCGGCGTTTTTGTCGATGTGGGGGTAAAGCAGGACGGACTGGTGCACATCTCCCAGCTGGCCAATAAATTTATCAGGGATCCGAACGACATAGTGAAGCTGCACCAGCATGTCAGGGTGAAGGTGGTGGAGGTAGATCTGCCCAGGAACAGGATCGCCCTCTCCATGAAAGGGATCGATCAGAAGAAATAAACCGGCGAACAACATCGCTTCAGATTTGTTTCTTCAGCATGAAATTTCCAGGCTTCTTCCCGAGAATGTTCCATCCTTCGGTCTACCAGGGACGGAAAAATCCTGCCGGCTATTTTGAAGGCTGGTACTTTAAGCTGGTCAACAGGGAGGAAGACCAGGTATGGTCGATTATCCCGGGTGTCTCCTATTCTGAAGATCCGCATTCCTTTATTCAGGTGATTGAGGCCCTGAACGGTACTACACACTACATCCGGTTTCCGCTTGAATCGTTTGCTTTCAGTAAAGACCGTTTTGAAGTGAACATCGGTAAAAACCACTTCTCGGAAAATGGCATCAAACTGGACCTGAAGGGGCAAAACATCCACCTGGAAGGGACCATCGAATTCAGGGAGACTGCCCCTTTCCCTCAGAAGTTGCTTGCGCCGGGCATTATGGGCTGGTACAGCTTTGTGCCCCGCATGGAGTGCTACCATGGCGTGGTTTCCATGAACCATCATCTGGTTGGAGCATTACAGATCAGCGATACCCATGTATTGTTTACCGGTGGAAAAGGATACATAGAAAAAGACTGGGGCACTTCGATGCCTTCGGACTGGATCTGGATGCAGTCCAACCATTTCAAAGAAAATGAAGAAAGTTCATTTATGCTTTCCATTGCCAGGATCCCATGGGGGAAAAGCTATTTCCCCGGGTTTCTTTCCTTCTTTTATCATGAGGGGAGGGTGATCCGGTTTTCCACCTATAACCGGTCGAAAGTGGACACCATTTCCTTGACCGAGAGCGAGGTTCGAATCGGGCTTCTGAACAGGAGATACAGGCTGAATATCATCGCCGCCCGCAATAAAGCCGGAAAACTGAAAGCGCCGAGACATGGCAGTATGGACAGGGATATCTATGAAAGTCTGAATGCAGCACTTGAGATCGAACTGCTGGAAAAAAATGGAAAGGTTCTCTTCTCATCCCGGGCAAAGCACGCAGGCCTGGAGATCGTTGGTGATGTCACACACTATTTTTAAAGACCTGCCTTTTCACTTCGTCAGATGAAGCCCCGGCGAAGGCTGACCCAATCACCCATCAATATTTTTTGTAATTTTGCTGACCTGAAATTTTCACTATGAAAACGATAACCTCATTTTTCATCGGTGCCGTCTGTGCACTGACTATACAATCCTGTAAAACTTCAATGGATATGGAGCCACCTGTTGCGAAGAAAAATCCGCATGAACTGACCATGCACGGTCATACCCGAATAGACAATTATTACTGGCTGAACGACCGGGATAATCCCGGGGTGATCGCTTACCTGGAAGCCGAGAATGCATACAGGGAGGCCATGATGAGGGAAACGGAAGATTTGCAGAAATTGCTGTACGAAGAGATGATCGGACGAATCAAGCAGACCGACATGTCGGTTCCCTATAAGGATAACGGATATTTCTATTATGTCCGTCATGAAGAGGGAAGGGAGTATCCGATATACTGTCGTAAAAAAGGTTCCCTGGAAGCAGATGAGGAAGTGATGCTGAATGTGAACGATATGGCGGAAGGCTTTGAATATTACCAGGTGCAGGGCCTCAGCGTGAGTCCGGATAATCGGTTTCTTGCCTACGGGGTGGATACCGTAAGCAGGCGGAAATACACTATTTATATAAAAGACCTGTTCACCGGTGCCCTTCTTAAAGATCATATCCCGCTGACGACCGGTGGCTCGACCTGGGCCAATGATAACCAAACCCTGTTCTATACCAAAAAGGATGAAGAAACACTCCGTTCATATGCTGTTTATAAACACCGGATGGGAAGCGGGAGTTCTGGTGATGAGCTCGTTTACGAAGAAACGGATGAAACGTTCAGCACCCATGTACACAAAACGAAATCAAAGAAATATATTGTCATTTCCAGTTCAAGTACCCTTACTGACGAATACAGGTTCCTGGAAGCGGCCAAACCGGATGAAGCGCCGAGGGTTATTCAACCGAGGATCAGGGGAATCGAATACAGTGTATCGCATCACGGGGACTATTTCTACATCCTTACAAACATGGATGCAAGAAATTTCCGATTGATGAGAACCCCTGTGGACAAAACCGAAAAAGAACACTGGGAGGAAGTGATACCCCATCAGGAGGATGTCATGCTGGAAGGAATCGAACTCTTTGATGATTTCCTGGCCCTGGATGAGCGAAAGGAGGGCCTTAACAGGCTCAGGATCATCAGGTGGGATAACGGATCAGAACATTATATAGATATGGAGGAAGCGGTTTATACAGCGGGCATATCGGTCAACCCGGATTTTGACAGTCATTTGCTGAGGTATTCCTATTCATCCCTTACCACCCCCCCTTCTGTTTATGATTACAATATGGATACCCGTGAAAAAACGTTGTTGAAGAGGCAGGAGGTGCTGGGTGATTTTGATCCTGAAAACTACACCGGAGGAAGGGTATATGCCACTTCCGGTGACGGGAAAAAAATCCCGATCAGTTATGTGCACCGCAAAGGGATTGAAATGGACGGTTCCAGCCCGCTGCTGCTTTACGGGTATGGTTCATATGGTATAACCATGGACCCGGGATTCAACCCGGCGAGATTATCACTGCTCGACCGGGGATTTATCTATGCGATAGCCCACGTACGGGGAAGTCAGGTTTACGGACGGCCCTGGTATGAGGACGGGAAACTGCTGAAAAAGATGAATACCTTCACAGATTTCAATGATTGTGCGGAATACCTGATTGAACAGAAATTCACCAATCCTGAAAAACTTTTTGCCATGGGCGGAAGTGCCGGCGGATTGCTGATGGGTGCCGTGATCAACCTGCAGCCTGAGCTTTACAAAGGAGTGATTGCAGCCGTTCCGTTTGTGGATGTCGTCACAACCATGCTTGATGAGTCGATCCCGCTGACCACATCGGAGTACGACGAATGGGGAAACCCGAACGACGAGGTGTACTACCATTACATGCTGAGCTATTCGCCTTACGATAATGTGGAAGCGAAGGATTATCCCAATATGCTGGTTACAACCGGACTGCATGACAGCCAGGTGCAGTACTGGGAGCCGGCCAAATGGGTTGCCAAACTTAGGGACATGAAGACCGACGATAACCTCCTGCTGATGTACTGCAATATGGACACCGGGCACGGAGGCGCCTCCGGACGATTCGAGCGGTATAGGGAAACGGCCATGGAGTACGCTTTTCTCCTGATGCTGACTTCGGATCGGAGATGACCTTAAATACTGAATCCAGTCTCCAGTCTTCAGTCATGGTTCCGATTTTCAGCAGTTTACGTATCTAAATGAAGAATCAACCCTGCACCCCGCACCTTGCATACTGAACCTTGCACCCTGCACCTTTTTTAGTATATGAAAAATAACTAATTTAGGACGCTTACTTTACATACCATGATAACCTCCATTACGACATACCGCGTTACCTATGCCGATACCGACCCGATGGGTGTGATGTATTACGGCAATTATGCTAAATTATATGAGATTGGAAGAACGGAAATGATCAGGGAATTCGGATTTACCTACAGGGAAATCGAAGAGGCTGGAACTCTGATGCCTGTTGCTTCGGTAAACACAAAATATCTGAGGCCCATTAAGTATGACGAATTGATAACCATCGAAACATCCCTTAAGGAACTTCCGACAGCAAGGATGGTATTTCATCATAAGATCTTTAATGAAAACGGAGATCTTTCAAATACCTCCGAGGTCACCCTGGTCTTTCTCGACACCAAATCCAGTCGCCCAATTCGTCCCCCGGAGAAGTTAACGGAGATACTGAAGGGTGAAGGATTATCGTGAACTGCGTCTGGTTATTTTATGGCAGCTTCCTCTTTTTTCAGGGTAAGGAGTGTGATTTCCGGCCGGATCCCGACCCGTCCCGGGAACCCCGTATAACCCAGGCCCCGGTTCACGTATAGGTACTTCCCGTTTTCCCTGTACAACCCGCCCCAGTGCCTGTACTGCCAGCGCGAAAGGCTCCACCTGAGCTTCCCGATCTCAATGCCGAACTGCATGCCATGGGTGTGTCCCGACAATGTAAGGTCGAATTCTTCATTATCCCTGATCTCTTCCTCCCAATGAAAGGGATCATGAGACAGCAGAATATTGACTGCCGACCGCTTCATTCCCTTTTTCGCTTTCACGAGATCGCCGTACCGGGGGATTGGCGGCTTGCCGATGTTCTCCACGCCTGCGATGGAAATTGTGATTCCGTTAAGGGATACCGTACGGTGTTCATCCGTCAGGAGATCGAAACCTGCAGCCCGGATCTGCTGTTTTACACGGTCGATGTTTTCGGTTTTTTCCGTTTCCGAACCCCAGTTGTAGTAATCCCCGTAGTCATGATTGCCCAGGACCGCAAATTTACCCACAGGTGCTTTCAGTTTATTCAGGATGCCGGTAAAAGGATCGGCCTCCTCGGCAAAATTATTCACCAGATCTCCCGTGAACATGATTAGATCGGGCTCAAGGTGGTTAACCATTCTGACGATCTTTTGTATATGACCGGTATTGTTGTAAAAACCTGCCAGGTGCAGATCGGATAACTGGACTATTTTCAACGATTCCAGGGCACCGGGCAGACCGGGAAGGGCGATGGTTTCCCTGAAGACCTTCACGTTGTCCTTTCCCCGGGCCATTCCGATCCCGAAAGCGAAAAAGAACACCATTCCCAGCAATGCACCGGCGTAAAGAATTCCAACCCGCACGGTGTCGGTCTGCGCCTCTTCTGATATTAAATGGCTTACAAGGTGAAACAGGTCGCTCAGGATCTGGAAGAGGTTAAAAACCAGCTTGGGAAAATAGATCATCAGAAAAAAACCCATCAACAGGGTTACCCTGTAATAGAGTTTCGGATCGCGCAGTTTCCGGAACACCGAACCTGCCCAGACCAGTCCGCCAAGCATGAGCACAGAGATTCCCCAGAAGATCCATGGGAACTGATGACGTAAGAGACCCGATTCCAGGCTTTCGATAAGCCGGATCAACCCTCTGAAGGCATAGAGATCAGTAAGGATTATCAGCGCGATCAGAAAAACATAAATCCGTGTCAGTTTCATAAAGATACCCATGTTTTTGAACGGTTGCTGTCGACGACCGCCTCAATAAACTGCATTCCCCGCAATCCGTCGTGCACATCGGGAAAATCGAGCGCTTCTTCAGGCGGTTCTTCCCTGTTCATACTGTATTGCAGGGTGGTGGCGACGTTCCTGTAGATGTTGGCAAAAGCCTCGATGTACCCTTCAGGATGGCCTGCCGGGAGCCTTGTATTGTACCTTGCGGCTTTGCACAGGTAAGCTGTTCCGGCCCGCCTGATCTCTGTGGGTTTATTGTGCCATTTGACGATGAGCGAATTGGGTTCGGTCTGGGTCCATTCCAATCCTCCTTTCTCACCGTAGATACGGATCTTCATGCCATTCTCCTCACCGGCGGATACCTGGCTGGCGTAAAGGACACCCCGTGCGCCGTTGTTAAAATGCAGGAGCATGCTGGCATCATCGTCCATTTTGCGTCCCGGGACCAGCGTACCCAGGTCGGCATACAGTTCGGTCACCTTCAATCCAGTGATGTACTCGGCCAGGTGAAAAGCATGGGTCCCGATATCTCCCACGCATGACGTCTTCCCGGTTCTTTCAGGATCACCGCGCCAGGACGCCTGCACGTGACCGGTTCGTTCCAGTGGTTCGGTGAGCCATCCCTGCGGGTACTCCGAAACCACTTTCCTGATCTGCCCCAGCCCACCGCTCCTGACCAGGTGACGTGCCTCCTTCACCATCGGGTAGCCGGCATAGGTGTGGGTGAGCGCAAAAACCAGTCCGGTCGTAACAGTCAGCCTCACCAGTTCCCGGGCTTCATCAACCGTTACGGCCAGAGGCTTATCGCAAACTACATGGAAACCGTTCTCCAGGGCCATTTTAGCCGGACCGAAGTGGAGATGGTTCGGGGTGGTAATGGACAGAAGATCCATTCTCACCGATTCGGAGAGCCTTTTTTCACTGAGTATCATCTCCTCCCAGGAACCATAAATCCGGTCCTCCTGCAAATAATACTCCTTGCCGGTAATCTTCGATTTTTCCGGATCGGAACTGAATGCACCGCAGACCAGCTTAATCTGCCCGTCCATAACTGCGGCTTTATAATGCACGGGCCCGATGAATGAACCCGGACCGCCGCCCACCATGCCCATGTTTATCTTTCGTGTTTTCATGACAGCCTGTTATTATAAATTTGAAGAAGCCTAAAGCTACCGTTTTTTTCTGAACCGGAAATAGCCCATGGTCAATATACAATAATCAATACACAGTCGCCAGTCGCCAATCGTCAGTCGCCAATCGCCAGTCGCCAATTCGCTTAATCCCCCATTTTTACTAATTTTAACCAAATTTATATCACGTGGTTTATCCCGATACATTTGAGGAGAAAATTGGTTTCGACCGGATCCGCGGGCTCATCCAGTCTCATTGCCTGTTTGAACCCGGCAGGGAGAGGGTGGATGCCATGGTGATGATGATGTCGAAAGAGGAGATTGAGTCTGCACTGACACCGGTGACAGAGTTCAGGATGATCATCGAATCGGAGGATCCGTTTCCCATTCAGCACTTTGTCGATAACCGGAAGGCGCTTGAAAAGGCCGGGATTGAGGGTTCGTTCCTGGAGGTGGAGGAGGTAAACGGACTGGCCAGGAGCCTGGACTCCGTACGGGCCATCCTCCATTTTTTCAAATCGGATGAGGAAGAGAGGTACCCGGCGCTGAAGGCTCTCTGCAAACCGGTGAAGGTATTTCCCTTCGTGACCGACCGGATCAACAAGATTCTCAATAAGCATGGGAAAATAAAGGATAATGCCTCACCGGAGTTACAGCAGATCAGGCACGCTCTCCAGGAAAAACAGGCATCGGTCTCAAAGCGGCTGAACCAGATCCTCAATAAGGCACGCAGGGAAGGACTTCTTGAAGAGGATGCCGCACCCACCTTCAGGAACGGGCGGCCCGTGATTCCCGTGCCTGCTGTCAATAAAAGGAAACTGGGCGGTCTTGTTCAGGATGAGTCGGCGACCGGGAAGACCGTTTTTGTTGAGCCGGCAGAGGTGGTCGAACTGGGGAACGAGATCAGGGAACTTGAGTATGCTGAGCGGCGGGAGGTTATTCATATCCTGATCCGCTTTACTGCCGACATCCGGCCCTATGTCCCGGAACTGCTCGAGTCCCATTCTTTTCTGGCAACCATCGATTTTATAAGGGCAAAAGCGCTGTTTGCAAGGAATATCGGGGCCATCCAGCCCGGGATACAACCCGATCCGGGTTTCGATTGGCGCACGGCATACCACCCGCTGCTGCTTATGGCTTACAGGGCGGAGAACAGGGAGGTGGTTCCGCTCACCTTTCACCTTTCCGGGAACAACCGGATCCTGGTGATCTCCGGTCCGAATGCGGGCGGGAAATCGGTCTGCCTGAAAACCGTGGGATTGCTTCAGTACATGCTGCAGTGCGGCGTGCCCGTTCCCTGTGAGGAGCCCTCGCGGTTCGGGTTGTTCAAGGGGATATTTATCGATATCGGCGATGAACAGTCCATTGAAAACGACCTCAGCACCTACAGTTCCCACCTGCTGAACATGAAATTCTTCGTCAGGAATGCTGCTTCCGACACCCTCATTCTCATTGACGAGCTCGGAACAGGTACCGAACCGATGCTGGGCGGTGCCATTGCCGAGTCGGTCCTCGAGCAGATCAACGAATCCGGTTCTTATGGGGTCATGACCACCCACTACACCAACCTGAAACATTTTGCCACTTCAACCGAAGGCATTGTGAACGGAGCCATGCTGTTTGATAATCAGAAGATGCAGCCGCTTTACCAGCTTCAGGTAGGCAAACCCGGCAGTTCCTTCGCCTTTGAGATTGCACGAAAAACGGGGCTCCCGGAGGAGGTGTTGCAGAGGGCCTCCGAAAAGGTCGGACAGGACCATGTCGACTTCGACAAACATCTCAGGGATATCCTGAGGGATAAAAAATACTGGGAGGGCAAACGGCAGAAGATCCGTCAGTCGGAGAAAAAGCTGGAGGAACTGATGGCCCGTTATGAGCAGGAACTACTCGAAAGCGGGAAGCAAAGAAAAAAGATCGTGGAGGAGGCCAGGACACAGGCCGAAAGAATGCTGTCTGAAGCCAACAGGCGGATCGAAACCACCATCAGGGAGATCAAGGAAGCCAATGCGGAGAAGGAGAAGACAAAAACAGTGAGGAAGGAACTGGAAACATTCAGGGCCAATATTTCAGTTCAGGAGGGCAGGGAAGAGGCGCGTGTCAGAATGGAATTAAGCGAGATTGAAAAGCGGGGGAAAGAACTGGAGTCCCGGCGTCCGGATATAAGGAAACGGGTTTTTCAGCAGCCGGCCGGAAAGAAGAAGGAGAAATTTGATCCCGAAATACATGTCGGTGACCTGGTCAGGATTACGGGTCAGGACACACCCGGGGAAGTACTGGAACTGCAAAATAAAAAGTGTGTGGTGGCGTTTGGAATGATAAAGACCACCGTGAAAACCGTTCAGCTTGAGAAGCTGAAACCGGAAGAGGCTGCGCATTTGAAGTTCACGGAACAATCGTCGGTGCGATTGGGTGACTGGGATGTCGGGAAAAGACGGATCCATTTCAGACCGGATATCGATCTCCGGGGAGAGCGGGCCGATGATGCCCTGCAGAAGGTTGTGGAGTTTATAGACGAGGCCATCATGGTGAATGCCCGCGAACTGCGCATCCTTCATGGAAAAGGCAACGGGATACTCAGACAGCTGATCCGGGAGTATCTTCATACGGTCGATTTGGTGGAGTGGTACGGCGATGAGCATGTCGACCGGGGCGGCGCCGGGATCACAGTGGTGCGGCTGGGGGTATGAGAGACTGGAGATTCAGAAGTGAAACGAACTGAATCTGTTGCCGGTTCCCGGTTTCGGGTTTCCGGTTTCGGATTTCGGGTGAATGATTAAATTGAATATCGACCAGGGTACACTGATTTCAGATTTAAGATTTGATTCAAAAATCGTTAATCGATATTCGATATTCTCTTCTTAAAGATATTATAGAAAGTTGAATAAATGATCCAATTCTTTCAGAGAAAAGAGATTGATACAAATCGCTGGAACGACGTCATCGCAAGCTCTCCTGCGGAAACAATCTATCCCTATTCATGGTACCTCGATGCGGCGGCGGAAAACTGGTCAGCTTTCGTCGGAGAGGACTACCGGTTTGTAATGCCGGTTATCTGGAGAAAACGCTTCGGGATCCGGTACGCCTTTCATCCCCCTTTCGTACAGCAACTGGGGGTCTTCGGCAGGGAGGTCACGGACCCGTTCCTCCTGCAGCAGTTTCTCCGGGAAGTGGGTTCCGCATTCCGGTTCGGAAACATCCAGTTAAACAGCCAGAACATGATCGGAGAAGAACCGGGATGGGAAGTGAGCGACCGGAGGAATTATGAACTGCTCCTCGACCGTGATTATGATACGCTTTACGGACACTATTCCACCAATGCAAAGCGGAACCTGAAGAAGGCGCTGGACCACCATCCGGAAATCAGTGAGGATATCACACTCGATGAGCTGATCCAACTTAAGATTGAAGCCAAAATATCAAACCGGGATAACTCATACATCAATTGGATCAACAACCTGTTTACAGCTATTCTGGATCGGGGAAGGGGAAAGGTGATTGGTGTGCGTCAGGAAGGCAGGCTAATCGCCGGGGTCTTTTTTGCCTTCAGCCTGAAACGGTCTGTTTACCTGCTTTCGGCGTCCTGTGACGAGGGGATGGAGACCCGGGCCATGTTTGCCATTGTGGACCGCTTTATCAGGCAAAATGCCGGGTCGGGCATCATCCTCGACTTTGAAGGTTCCAACATCCCCTCGATTGCGCGGTTCTTCAGCGGATTCGGGGCAGAACCCACCACCTACCAGGCTGTTTCGTTCGGCCGATTCCCGTTTCCATTGCGAAAATTGAAAAAACATGGCTGAAATTCTGAAGAATCTGTTGGTACCGCTTACTGTCCTGACTCCTTTGGAAAGCATGCGGGCTTTAAGCAGAAAACGGGATATCTTCCCGCTCTACCATGCCGTAAGCGATGAGGATCTTCCGCATCTCAGGCATGTTCAGTATACAAGGAAAATTAAAACATTTGAGAAGGACCTTGAATTGCTCCTGAAGTATTACAGGCCCGCGACCCTGCAGGAATATCTCCGGGATCCGGGAAAAGCCGGGGAGGGGCGCATGGTGCTGACCTTCGATGACGGGCTCAGGGAGTGTTACGAAGTGGTGGCCCCTCTGCTGAAACAGAAGGGGATCCCGGCCGTATTTTTCCTGAACAACCATTTCATTGATAACCGGGATCTTTTTTACCGCTACAAGGCAAGCCTGCTGGTGGAGCGTTATACGCTCAGCGAAAACAGACTGCAGAACACGGAGATCCTCCCCGGCATGCAGAGGAAATATGTGAAACGGGCCCTTTTGCAGATAACCTATGAACAGAAGGATTTATTGGACAGTATAGCGAAAACGATGGAGTTCTCATTTGAAAGCTACCTGGAAACGCATCCGGTATATCTCTCAACGGACCAGGTGAAATCGTTAATTCGCGACGGATTTGAAATCGGGTCCCATAGTTTTGATCATCCCGGGTTCTCCAGGCTGACCCATTCCGATGTCAGGGAACAGGTCCTGGGCAGTATTGCTGAACTGAACAGCCGGTTCGGGAAAGAGTGGAGGTATTTCTCCTTTCCTTTTTCCAGTGACGGCGTTCCCCTTGAGACGGTTGACACCCTGCTGTCGGCCGACGGAGTGGAGGCCCTGCTTGGAACATCGGGACTGAAGAATTATCCGCACCCGGGATTTATCCAGCGGATCCCTTTTGATAAATCATGGCGTTCCGCACTGCGGATACTGAAAACCGAGTATCTTTATTACCTTCTGAAGGCGCCTTTCGGCAAAAATATTTACAGGGGAGGCAATTAAATGCAGCACTTCACTTTTCTGGAGAAGATACAGGATAATTTCAGGCTGCACGGCGACCATAATGCGTTCTTTATAAAGGGAGCGTTTTATAAATACCGTGATCTGGCCGGGAAGGTGGCGGATGTTCAGGCCGCGCTGTCGGGACTTTCAGGCAGTGAAAGAAATATCGGCGTGGTGCTGAATGATGATCTGGAAACCTATGCCTCCATTCTGGCCCTCTGGTTCACCGGTCTGACTTTTGTCCCGGTAAATCCCGGGTTTCCTGCCGAACGTAACCGCAACATCCGGGAACAGGTCGGTATGAAAACAATACTGTACTCTTCCATGAAGGGGATGGACGAAACGGTTTTTTCAGGATGTAAAACCATCGATACAAAAAACCTGACCGGCAGCGGGCGCGACCTGCCTGTTTTATCACCACCGGAACCGGAGGCGGATCTTTATATTCTTTTTACATCGGGGAGTACGGGGATTCCCAAGGGGGTTAGGATATCCCGGTCGAACCTGGATGCCTTCGTCAGGGATTTCATAGCTTATCCATCCTATCATTTTACACGCGACGATCGTTTTCTCCAGATATACGATCTCTCATTTGATGCATCCATTCACTGCTATGTGGTTCCGCTTACCATCGGGGCTTCTGTTTATACGGTACCCCAGGATGAAATAAAGTTCCTGTCGGCTTATAAATTGATGCTGAACCATCAGCTTACCTTCGTTAAGATGCCGCCATCCACACTCTCTTTCCTGAGACCATACCTTCCTGCCGTTTCTCTGCCGCATCTTAAATATTGCCTGCTTGGAGGGGAGGCTTTTCCATCCATGCTTGCCCGGGAATGGGAGCCATGTGTACCGAATGCCCTTATTCAGAATGTTTATGGACCGACGGAGGCCACGATCAATTGCATGATCTATGACTGGAACGGGGAGAAGGGTAGCCGGAAGGAGTATAACGGAACGGTTTCCATTGGAAGGGCCTTCGGGTCCAACATCGCTGTGGTGGCAGATAAAAGCCACAAACACGTTAAGCCATTTGAAACAGGAGAATTAATGATTGGGGGGAAACAGGTCTCCCCGGGGTACTGGAGAAATGAGGAACTGGACAGGGAGGCATTCACCGGAATGGATTACAGGGGAAAGATGACCCGCTTTTACAGAACAGGGGATATGGTTACAATAGATGAGGAGGGGGATATTATGTTCCTGAATCGCAGGGATGAACAGCTCCAGGTGCAGGGCTACCGGGTGGAGCCCGGGGAGATCGAACAGATGGCGCGGACCTGCTTGAACGGCATGAATGTAGTGGCAATGGGAAAGGAGAGCCGGGGCGGCGGGATGAAACTTTACCTTTTCGTGGAGGGTGACCCTATCGACCAAATGCCATTAATGCACTACCTGGAGAATCATCTCCCTCGCTATATGATACCGGGAAAAATTTTTGTATTGAAGGAGTTCCCCAGGCTGGTAAGCGGCAAGCTCGATCGCAGGGCACTTTATCAAAAGATACCGGAGGAGTAATGGAGATGAATGATAAGTGGAATCAGTGATCGGCGCATGGTCAAAGGATTATAAGGAATGATGCATAAGGAAGAGAAAGATATTACTAAGAACCTGGTCGATTTTTACAAAGAAATCGCCCTCATCAGTGATTATCAGATAGGGAAGTGTGCAGGAATTGACTATGTATGGAACACGAAAGGGAGCTGGCCTGCCTACCTGTTCGGAAAACCGGGCACGAAACAGGCAGAAGCCGTTACATGGGAGATTAAGAAGCGCCGACTGCCCCCTTTCTGGATCATGGACGATCAGGATGACCTTGAGATCAGGGGATTCTTAAATGAAAAGGGTATCAGGCCCGTCAGAAAATGGAAGGGGATGATATTAAATGTGAAAGCGTATGAAAAGAAACCCGGAGCGGGGGATGTGAAATTACGGTTTAATCACTGCGGGGATCTTCCTGTGTGGAGAGCACTGATCAATGAAGACCTTTTCTCTGCAAACCGAATGGGAGAAGAGATTGAACACACCCTGAATTCAGGGGAGCAGTTTACATGGGCGGTGGCGTGGATTGAAAGCAACCCGGTGGCTACCGGACTTCTGTTCACCTTTGAACGGATTGCCGGCATTTATATGATCGTAACGAAAAGAGCTTTCCGGGGCAGGGGAATCGGAACGATGGTGACCGGCGCCCTGATCGACCGGGTACTGGACAGTAACATTGACCGTATCGTGCTCCATGCCACTCCGATGGGTGAAGGGATCTATCGCAACCTGGGATTCGAGCCGGTCAATGAACTGTCGATTTACTGGAAACTGGGATATTGATTTTTTTGGATCCGTATAGTCTATATGAAATTTAAAGCAAAGCCAGATGAATGAGGAAGAAATAACCGCCAGGATTATTGCCATTACTGAAGATCATTTCAAAGATTACCATAAAAAAGTCGGGCCGGAAACCACCTCGGCAGACATTCCGGCCTGGAACTCCCTGAATCACGTGATGCTGATGGCAAGGATCGAAAAGGAGTTTAATATCAAATTTGATATTCTGCAGATGATTGAGATGCGGTGTGTGGGGGATATAGCAAGAGCAACAGGAAAGTTAATGCCTGAATAAGTCGTGGGAGAATCCGTTGAAGAATCTGAACGAAGCGTCGGGAGAAACCTGAGAAGATCCTGAAACAAGTTCAGGATAACAGTCTGTGCCTTCAAATAAGTATTAATCATAACACCTGCCTGCTACCTACTGCCTGCTGCCTATTGCCTGCTGGCTACTGCCTACTGGTTACTATAAAGTATTCCTGTTATTTTATTTAAATTCATTAAATTTAGCCTGATGAAGATAAAGAGGATCAACATATCCCACCTGGAGGAATTCATCCGATCCGGTGAGTATCGCTCCTATGAAACCGTTCCCATAACCCCGGAACGGGCATGGTCGCAGGCAAGGAATCCGCATGCCCAACCCGACGATCCCGCCCTCTGGCTGGCACTGGATGATACGGGACACCTCCTGGGCTTCATCGGTTCCCTTCCGGCAAAGAACCATCGGACCGGGGAGCGGATGGGATGGAACAGCTGCTGGTGGGTCGATCCGGAGAGGGGGAACGAGGCGGCCATGCCGTTGTTCTACACCTTCCTGAAACAATGGGACCTGCATGTGGCTTTTTCCGACATGACCGAAAACACCTTTTCAATTGTCCGGCAGATGGACTTCTGTCATCTCAGGGAAGAAGAACTTTTTATCGGCTATTTCAGGATGTCATTTAAAGAGGTGCTTCTTCCGAGGAAGAAACTGCTCTACCCGCTTGTGCCACTATTTGCTTTGATGGTTCCAATTATCAACCTGTTCCAGCTTCTAAGGATATCGACCACCGGCAGTAACCTCAAAGGAATGGAGCTGGAAGTAAAAGAAAAGATCGACAGCGGGATGCTCGGTTTCATCAGGCAGCATCATCCGATGGAATTCTCTCAAAGGGATGAGGTTGAGTTTAACTGGATTACCGCTCAGAAATGGCTGGTTGAGGGAACGGAGGAAAGCAGGGAGATCGAGCAGAAGTATCCTTTCTCCTATACCTGCATGCAATTTGATTGGAAGTGGATCGTTACCCGGCTGAAGGGTGAAATCAATACCATCATGCTTGCTTCAGAACGGGATCATATCCTTAAGATTCTGTATTATTATGGAGAAGCTCCCGGGTTTGCCCTGATGGCCATAAAGTCGCTGGTAGCGTCAAATACAGGGATCCGGAGGGTCATTTTCGCCCATCCTGCCCTGCTTGCAAACAGGGGAATGCTCAATTCCCTGCTCTTAATGAAACGGATAAAGATCAGGTATACGGGTGTTTCCCGTAAACTCGCCGGCGAATATCCCCGGGAGATGATCATGCAGCTCGGCGACGGGGATGCGGTTTTTACCTGATCAAAAAATACCTATCTTTGAAAAATCCCCTATTCCTGAGGGTCATCCTGAATATGGATGAGGGGTTCTTTTCAAATCCGACCGGATGAAAACACCGGTTCAGGTGATATTAAAAAATAGATGCGAAAGATGATTAACATGAAGAAATTAACTCTCCTGCTCCTGGTTTCAATGGCATTTTCACTTAATGCTCAGCAACTGGCATTTCCTGAAGCGGAAGGATTCGGAAGGTTTGCCACCGGTGGGAGGAACGGGACGGTTTACCACGTTACCAACCTGGATGACAGCGGACCGGGCTCGTTCCGGGATGCGGTGAGCCAGCCAAACCGGATCGTGGTGTTTGATGTGGGCGGGGTGATCTATATCGACGAGCGGATTGTCATCAACCGGAACATTACCATCGCCGGACAGACGGCCCCCGGGGAAGGCATAACCATCTATGGTAACGGCATCGCCCTGAATGATAATTCCGGGAACAGCATCATCCGGTATATCCGGATCAGGATGGGACAGAACGGTGACTATGGCAAAGATGCAATAGGTATATCAGCGGGTACCGATTATATTTTCGATCACGTGTCTGTTTCCTGGGGACGTGACGGCACGTTCGATATCAATGGCACAGGGATTGACGACATCTCCATCCAGGACTGCATCATCTCACAGGGGATCAATAAGGATAACCATTCAACAGGGGGACTGATGCAGTCGGGTAAGTTTTCAATCATCCGAACCCTGTGGATCGACAACAAAACCCGCAATCCGAAAGGCCGGGGACCGATTGAATTCATCAATTCCGTTATCTACAACTGGGCAGAGCATGGTTTTATCATGGGAGATACGGAGGGTGTATCGGAGTGCAACCTTATCGGGAGTTACTTCATTGCAGGACCCTCCAGCAGTACGGGAAGTTATATCTCGGGAACCACCCCGTCCTTTTATCTCTATCCGTCGGACAACTGGCTGGATGGAAACAAGGACGGGACCCTGAACGGAGAACTCCTGGTATCAGGCGAGGGTGATTATAAGACGGCTACCATTAAGGCTACCCCCTTTAACTATCCGGGTGTAAACAACCTGTTGTCGGCCCCGGATGCAGTGAATCATATTATCGACCATGCAGGGGCCTCCCTGGTCCGTGATGAAGTAGATGAACTGCTGATCAACCAGCTCAAATCGTTTGGTACACTCGGTCAGATCATCAACACGGAGGATGATAACGGCATCCCCGGGGCGGTGGGCACGGTAATGAATGGGCCAAAGCCAGCCGATACCGACAGCGACGGGATGCCCGATGAGTGGGAAGATGCGAACGGAACAAATAAAAATGTGAACGATGCCATGACCATCAGCGGAAACGGCTATGCCAACATTGAAAACTACATCAATTCCCTTACCGAAGCCCTGCCGTTCTTAATTCCCCCTTTTGATATCGAGGTATCGGGCATTACGACAAATTCGGTAACCCTCACCTGGACCAATGATGAGGAGGAGGCCGACGAGCTGGTCATTGAATACGGACCATCCCCCGATACTTTTGAGTATTCGATGAGCGTGGACGGTGATGCAACAGGTGCGACCATAACCGGGCTTCAGAGCGGAACCACTTACTATATCCGAATAAAAGCTGTTAATGCCACCCTGGAGTCTGTTTATTCAGAAGTTCTGACGGCGGAGACCGAACCTGAGGCGGGTCCGCCTGTGGCCTGTTCGTCACCGTCACCGGCCGACGGGAGCACCATCGGGTTTCTGAATGGTGTGATACTGACCTGGGAGAATACGACCAGTACGCTGGGCGGCAAACTTTATTACGATGTCTATTTCGGGACGTCGGAGGGCGCCATGGAGTTGGTTTCATCAGGACAGACCGGAAGATCTTATTCGGCCGGTACCCTGGAAGCTTCTGCAACTTATTATTGGAGGGTAAAGGCAACCAACGACCTGGGTTTTCATGACGGTTTAACCTGGAGCTTCACTTCCGGGTCGTCTGCTCCCCGGAGGGTGCTCTATATCCCGTTCGACGAAACTTCAGGCACCGTCGCGGAAAACATGGCAGGGCCCAATGATGCCGAAGCGATCAACAACCTGGTCCCGGAATGGGAATCCGGCCAAAAAGGTAATTGCATTGTTTTTAATGCATCTCCCGTTAATGGATGCCTGTCCGTTGATCATTACGATGACCTGGCCATGGGCACTTCTCCGTTTACCCTCTCTCTCTGGTATAAATCCACAGGCGGCGGCAGGGAGGACATCTATTTACTGCACAAGGGAACACACAGTGCAGAATACGGGACACTGGGAACGGGTAAATGGGTCGGGATCCAGTACAAAGCCGGGGAGCGTTTTACCTTTGCCATTGATGATAATGCGGCCAAATCGGATCTAAATATCACCGACAATCCCGGCCAGTATTTCGACGGGGAGTGGCACCACCTGGTCTGCATGCGGGATGTACCGGCTGATAAGCTTAAAGTGTTTATCGATGGCGTTAAGATCATGGAGGCAGCGGATAATACAGGGGATATATCGGAACAGGCGGAATTTGTGATCGGCAACTGCAATTACAACTTCGACACGCCCTTCCCGGGTTCTCTGGATGAACTTGAAGTTTATAACGATGCCCTTACTGATGATGACATTGCCTACCTCTACCATTCAACGGCGGTTTCAGTTCCGGGTACGATACCACGCACAAAAACACTGCACCTTTTTCCCAATCCTTTCACCGAAAGCCTGAAATTCTTCGTCCCGGAAGAGTATGCCGGGAACCTGTCCGTGCAGGTTTTCGATGCAACCGGCCGGATGATTTACTCGGAACAGTTTGAGAACACTTCGTCTCAAATTACCGTCGGGGGACTGGATGTTCTGCCGGCCGGGATATACTTCTGCAGGATTTATGGGAATGCCCGCCATTATACAGGCAGGATTGTTAAGAATTAAGTTTCAGTTTCAAAAATAATACTTCCACAGGATGATTGATTATTCCGGATCCTATACCGACCAGTACCAGCTGACCATGGCACTTGTCTATTTTAAGAAGGGAGATAGCGAAAAACGGGCGGTGTTCGACTATTTCTTCAGGAAAAATCCGTTTGGAGGAGGGTATGCAGTGTTTGCCGGACTGGATGACCTGCTGAATGTACTCGAAAAGCTGACCTTCAATGAAAAGGACCTTTCCCTGCTCAGGGATAATGGCTTTCCCGAAGATTTCCTGAGGGTTCTTAAGGATTTCCGGTTTAGAGGGAGCATCTGCAGCAGCCGGGAGGGGGATATTGTATTCCCGGCCAGGCCGGTATTGAGGGTGGAAGGAACATTGCTGGAAACCCAAATTATTGAAACATTGCTGCTGAACATTCTCAATTTTCAGACACTGATTGCTACCAAGGCAAGCCGGATGAGGATGGTGGCAGGGGACCGAAACCTGCTGGACTTCGGACTGAGACGGGCGCAGGGTCCGGGTGGTTATTATGCAAGCAGGGCAGCGGTAATAGGCGGATTCAATGCCACAAGCAATGTACGGGCGGGCAGGGATTTTGATATCCCCATCTCCGGGACCATGGCACACAGTTTTATCCAGAGCTACGATGATGAGCTGAGCGCCTTCAGGGATTTTGCTGAGGTACATCCCGATGACTGTGTTCTGCTGGTCGACACTTATGATACCTTTAAAAGCGGTCTTCCGAATGCCATTAAGGTGGGTATTGAAATGCGGGAGCGGGGCGCTATACTCAAGGGCATCCGGCTCGATAGCGGCGACCTGGCCTACCTGGCAAGGGAAAGCCGCAGGATGCTCGATGAAGCAGGACTCTCCGAAGTGAAAATTGCGGCTTCAAACCAGCTCGATGAAGATGTTATCAAAAGCCTGCTGGACCAGGGAGCTCCCATCGACCTGTTCGGGGTGGGCACGAGCCTGGTGACCGGACAGCCCGATGCTGCCCTCGACGGCGTATACAAACTCGCATGGGTGGACGGCAAGTCCCGGATTAAACTGTCGGAGAACAGAAGTAAGGTGACCCTGCCCGACAGGAAGCAGGTTTACAGGTTAAAGGATGAGGATGATTACTGGGTCGGTGCGGATGTGGTATCCCTGGAGGATGAAACAGATTCTGAAATGATGTACCATCCGTTCGATCCGGCAAAATCAATGAAAATCGGGATGTTCAGGAAAGAACCGCTCCTCGGGCCGGTGATGGAGCATGGCAGGACCTGTACGGAAAAAAGATCCCTATGGGAGATCGCTGAATACAGCCGCTCCAGGCTGGAAAAACTGCCCGCGGAATTCAAAAGGTTCAAGAATCCGCATATTTACAAAATCGGACTGAGTGACCGGCTCAAATCAGAGCGGGACAGGCTGATCGACGAATGGAAATCGAAATAGGAAAAGCCTGAATTCTCATAAATTAAAAATCTGTTATGAAAACGCTTATTATAACTGATATCCAGAATGATTTTATCCCGGGAGGGGCCCTCGAGGTCCCCGGTGGTGATGAAATCGTATCTGTCATTAACGGTTTGCAGGATAAATTCGACCTGGTGGTGGCCACACAGGACTGGCATCCTGCGAATCACATCAGCTTTGCCTCAAATCATCCGGGGAAGAAATCCTTTGAGGTGATCGAATGGCATGGCATGGAACAAATTCTCTGGCCGGATCACTGTGTGCAGAACAGCGGCGGTGCAGCATTTCACCCTGCCCTCAGAATGGAGCGGGTGGAAGCCATTTTCAGGAAAGGAATGGACAAAGAAATAGACAGTTACAGCGGATTTTACGATAACGGGCACAAAAAGAATACCGGCCTGGCAGGTTACCTCCGCGGAAGAGAGGCAGACGATCTCTATTTCTGCGGATTGGCGGCGGATTTTTGTGTTTATTATTCCATCAGGGATGCCATGAAGGAGGGTTTCAAAACCACCCTTATTGAAGATGCCACGCGCCCCATTGACGCAGATAAATTTAAGGAGATAAAGACGGAAATATCATCAAAGGGGTGCGTTATCATTTCGAGCCGTGACATTCCCTGGCAGGGGAGTGCATTGAAATGATGCCCGTCAGATCGGTGTTCTTAATTTGTTCTTTCCGGTATCTTTAAAACAATAATCACTTTCACTTCCAGATGAAACAACCAGAAAAAAATGCGGTGAGGCAAACAGGAGAAAGGCTGTCAGCCGGACAATTGTTTATGTTCCTTTTTATGATTGGGATTTCGGTCCACGCTGTCTCGTTTGCACAGGACCGGGAGAGGATGGTTGCAGATTCCTCTCAATGTACCTGGACGGCTGATAACGGGAACGGAACGTTTACGAATCCCCTTTTTTATGAGGAATTTTCCGACCCTGACCTGATTCGTGTGGGGGATGACTACTATATGACCGGAACAACGATGCACACCATGCCGGGCTTACCGGTATTGCACTCCAGGGACCTGGTGAACTGGGAACTGCTCAGTTATGCCGTCCGCAGGCTGGATGTCGGTCCGGAGATCAGGATGGAGAACGGCCGCGATTTCTACGGACAGGGTATCTGGGCCCCCTGCTTCCGGTATCATAACGATACCTTTTACATCTTCTCGAACGTGAACCGGTACGGAACGCAGATATTCTCAGCCGCCGATCCGAAGGGCCCCTGGAAGCAGAGGACCATGAATGCCCGTCTGCATGATGTAACGGTGCTGTTTGATGACGATGGGAAAGTTTATGCAGTATGGGGTTACAACGAGGTCAGGATGGTTCAGATGACGGAGGATTTGATGGATGTCGTCCCCGGAACAGAAAGAGTGATTATTGAAGGAGGCAGTGGTGCGGGAGAGGGCAGTCATATTTATAAGATTGACGGGAAGGTTTACATTACCAACACCAACTACGACCCGGTCTGTTACCAGGTATGCCTTCGGGCTGATCATCCCTACGGACCTTATGAGGTCAATGTGATGAGCGCGGAAGAGAATTTTGGTGTGGCACAGCGGTTGCGCGTATTCAACACCCACGATGGGCCGCCATTTGAGATTGTAAGATTTCCCGAGAATTACGTCGGGTGTATTCCCATGCACCAGGGCGGCATCGTACAGGTGCAATCGGGTGAATGGTGGGGCTGGTCGATGCTGGACCATAATTCGGTGGGGAGGGTCACGGCCCTTTCTCCCGTGACATGGGTGGAGGGATGGCCCTATTTCGGTCTTCCCAGCAATCTCACCCGCTCACCCCGCACCTGGGTCAAGCCCAATACCGGATTTACATCTGAACCTGTGGCTCCCTTTGAGCGGGATGACGATTTCAGCGGCCCGGAGTTAAAAAATGCCTGGCAGTGGAACCATGTGCCGGTTGATACAAAATGGTCACTGAAAGAGCGTCCCGGGTACCTTCGCCTCCATTCCCTGCCTGCCGAAACGTTCTGGCATGCGAAGAACTCACTGACCCAGCGTGGCATAGGGCCTGAATCGTATGCCATCACCGAGCTTGATGTTTCCAACCTGAAGGATGGCGATATTGCAGGACTGGCCCTCCTGAACCTGCCGTACGCGTGGATCGGGATCGTAAAAAACGGGGAGGGACAGTTTCTTCAGTTTTACGATCAGCAGGAGCAGGAACGCATCCGCATTGAAACCGGTGAAAACAGGGTGTGGCTGAGGGCCCATTGTAATTTCGATACGGATACAGGGATACTGGGCTACAGCTTTGACGGGGAGAACTTCCGGGAGATAGGCGGGGAAATTATCCTGCCCTACCAGCTGAGGACCTTCCAGGGTGTGCGTTATGCCATCTTCAATTTCAACACCGCCGGAAAGGAGGGGGGATATGCCGACTTCAACAGCTTTGAAGTGTTGGAACCCCGCTGTAAGGGACTTACACGGCCCATCCCATACAACGAGATGATTACTATAAAAAGCTTGGCCGATAACAGTGTGCTGGTGAACTGGAGGAACTTTCTACGCCCCGTGGATCCCGGCAGCCGCTTCGCCGGGGGAGACGCTGCGCGGTTCAGGATTCTTGATCGCGGCAACGGACTGATTGCTTTGCAGTCGGTTGCCACCGGAGGGTATGTGACCGTTAAGGGGAATGCGGGTCTCGCAGAGGTGCGGATGGAAGCAGAGGATCAGGGCGATGCCTCCACATTCCAATGGCAGGACCTGCTAAACGGGGATATCATGCTGATGTCGCTCTATAACCACCGCTACCTGTTCGTGGATCCCCATGCCGGCAGTCTCTGTTCGGCCGATGCCCGTGGCGCCCGCCCCGACCATAAGGGCGGTGCATGCTTTACATGGAACGTCCTGTCGGAAAATGTCAGAAAGGAGAAACTAACCGGAACAGATTAATGGAGTAATAATGATTGGAAACCATATGGTTCTGAAAACAAAATAAACATTTAAAATGAACAGCATCACTTTTTTCAATTCTTTGCGAAACATCATTTTCTCAGTGTCTGGCTTAATGGTTCTTTTTTCCTGTACAGGACAGAAACCGGCAGAGCAGGCCATTGGTGAAAGGCCGCGTGTCATTGCCACCTCCGACGGGGAGGTCGATGATGAGTGCTCCATGGTCCGTTTTCTGCTTTATGTCAACGAATGGGATGTGGAGGGCATTGTTACCTCCAGTTCGCAATACCACTGGCATGGTCACCGATGGGCCGGTGACGACTGGGTACAGCCATACCTGGATGCCTATGCCGAGGTCTATCCCAATCTGATCAGGCATGATCCCGCATACCCTTCGCCAGAATATCTGAAGGAGCGCACCTTCCTCGGAAATGTGGAAACGGAAGGAGAGATGGATTCCATCACACCGGGCTCCGAACACATTGTTAAGGTGCTCCTGGATGAATCGGATAACCGGCCGGTATGGCTGCAGGCCTGGGGCGGGACCAACACTATTGCAAGGGCCCTGAAAACCATCCAGGGAGAGCACCCGGAAAAAATGGAGTATGTGGCTGGCAAGATACGGTTCTTCTTCATATGGGAGCAGGATTCAACCTACCAGGCCTATATCCGGCCGAACTGGGGACAATACAACATTCCGACCATCATTTCCGACCAGTTTGAGGCCATTGCATACCGGTGGGATCAGATATTGCCGGCTGATAAACAACAATATTTTACAGGTGACTGGATGAAAACCAATATCCTGGAGAACCACGGCCCTCTTTGTGCCCTCTATAAAGCGAAAGAAAACGGGGATTTCAGGTCGGAGGGCGATTCACCTGCTTTCATTCATCTCATTGAAACCGGACTGCGGAGCAGGGAGTCTCCCGGTTATGGGGGATGGGGTGGCCGCTATACGAAGGTGAGGGAAAATACATGGCTCGACCCGGTTCCCGATCCGAAGTACAGCTATCCCGAAGGACGGTATTATTCGCAAAATACATGGGGACGTAATTATATGAGGAACATTTACCCGGAGGATCAGGAGCTGATGCGGGAATATTTCAAACCCATTGCCAGGTGGACGGATGCCATGCAGAACGATTTTGCCTCCAGGGCCGACTGGTGCGTCTCATCGGTTGAGGATGCCAACCATCCGCCGGTCGTAAAACTGAAAAATAAACCGGATATAGCGGGAATTCCCGGTGCCAGGATTCACCTCAGTGCAAAAGGGACCCGTGATCCGGATGGCGATGCGCTGGAATACAGGTGGTGGCACTACCGGGAAGCCGGGACCTTTGAAGGCTCTCTCGAAATAGAAGATGCCGGAAACCGGGATGCGTCATTCACCATTCCGGGTGATGCCTTGCAGGGACAAACCATCCACATCATCTGCGAGGTAACCGACACAGGCACACCTCCGCTGAAACGATACCGGCGGGTGATTGTGACGGTGGGACCCAGCAGGCAGTAAGCAGTAGGCAGTAGGCAGTAGGCAGTAGGCAGTAGGCAGTAGGCAGTAGGCAGCTTACTATATTGCAGAACAAAAAAGACTGCTAATTTTAAGTTTGTTTAACCCCTCTTAAAAATAGCAGTC
>JAFGWU010000057.1 GCA_016936975.1 Bacteroidales bacterium
AGGATGCTCTTTTAAGATTTTCAGTATATCTTTTAAATTCCATAAATCATATTGCAATATTTTATATCTTTATTACAGGAATCGGGAAGTGTCTTTTGTTTTATAAAAACCGTCTCAGAATATTCACAGACCAGGGTTTCAATTTCGAAAGGAGCCTATAAAGATCCGGTAATGGCCGGATAACGTAAAGAATATTGAGAATAAAGCCGGGAATTTCATGTTAAAGTCGCAGACAAACAAATACAACGCCTACCAGGCGGTAAAAGGGATCCTACAGGAGTACAGGGAGGCCTACAGTGAGAACAGACTGTTCACGAAGCTGGCAGATGAGTACCTCTCGAAGCTGGAGCAGATCATGGAGGTAGCCATTAAGGCGGACCACAAAACAAATGTGATCACACAGAATAAATACCGGATGAAAGAGCTCATGGCCCGGAAGGCTGTGGCGCTCGCTTCGGCCGGAATGGTGTACGCCCGGGATATCGACAAACCCAAACTGCTCTCCGAGCTGAAAACAACCTACTCCGGGATCAAATACGGGAAGGATTCAGAGGCGTACCTTCATGCAAGCCGCATTGATCAGATCCTCCGGAAGCATATCGACAGCCTGGGCGAGTATATGGTTACCCTGGCCGACCTTGACGACCTGCGGCAGGTGGTCAATGATTATGAACAGATTCTCCGGGACCGGGACGGGGTGAAGAACGTCGCCGTGGTATCGAAAAGAAGGCTTGCAGGGCTGTTCGATCAGATGGATGAGTTCCTTTACACGAAGCTGGATATGGTGATGCGGCGCATCGGGGAGAGCGATGCCCATTTCGCGGCACACTATTTCCAGGCACGGAAAATTTATGACCGGTAGGCTTTTCGGAAACTCCATATTTTCCTATATTAGCTCACTGTAAACAACAGGGTTATGGCTGAGAAACACAAGAAAAGGGGCATCGAACTCCACAGCGATGAGGTGGAGGACATCCTGGGGCGCGTTCCGAGCTGGCTCGTCAGGAACGGTTTTTTGATCCTGGCGCTGTTCCTGGTTGTCATCATTGCAGCCGGCTGGTTCATCAGGTATCCGGATATCAAGCATGCTGCGATCGTGGTGACATCGGTCAATCCGCCGGCGGAACTCGAGGCACGCTCCGACGGCAAGATCACCACGCTCTTTGTGAAGGATAACGACCATGTGGTGACGGGCGACC
Organism: Bacteroidales bacterium; assembly: GCA_016936975.1. Lineage (GTDB taxonomy): Bacteria > Bacteroidota > Bacteroidia > Bacteroidales > JAFGWU01. Next base: position 1,200 of record JAFGWU010000057.1, read on the forward strand.
TGATCGCGATTATCGAAAATCCTGCCAGCTATGAGGATGTGCTCAGACTGAAGGCGCGCCTGGAGGATCTCAACCCTGTGGCGGCAGATACCTCGGCCGGAAGATTGTTCGAGTTTGAGAATGCCCGCTTCGGTACCATCCAGTCCGATTATTCAGCCTTTGTAAAGGCCTATAAGAATTATATCGATTTTGAAAATCTCGATTACCACAACAGGCGGATCCAGCTCCTCCGTGCCGAGCTGGACAAGCACCGGATCTATTCGCAGAGCATGTCCAAGCGGGCGGAGATCCTGGAGGAGGAATACAACCTGATGCAGCGGCAGTTCCTTCGCGACGCCACGCTTTACGAACAGTCGGTCCTCAGCAAGTCGGACCTGGAGTCGTCGAAGGCGGAGATGCTCAGCAAGCGCAACAACTGGCAGGAACTGCTGGGACAGATCGCGGAGAACAATATCACCATATCGCGCACCGAGGAGCAGATTCTTGAGCTGGAGCTCGGTCAGCAGGATGAGCGGAGGCAGTTGATCAACTCCCTGGAGGAGTCCTTCAACAAGCTGAAGGCGGCCATCGACAACTGGGAGCACAATTATGTGCTGATGGCGCCGGTGGACGGGATCGTGACCTTCACGCGTTTCTGGAGCGAGAACCAGAACGTGAAAGCTGGCGAGAAGGTGCTGACGATCGTGCCCGGGGTGGCCGGCTCGATGATCGGGAAGATCAACCTGCCCGTGGAGGGCGCCGGAGAGGTCAGGCCCGGACAGCAGGTCAATATCAAATTCGCCAATTATCCGCACCTTGAGTACGGCATGGTGAAGGGATTCGTCGGCAACATCTCAAAGGTCCCCGATGACGCGTTCTATACCGTTGAGGTGACCCTTCCCGAGGGACTGACCACCTATTACGGCATTGAGATCGATTTCAACCAGAATATGCAGGGGCAGGCGGAGATCCTCACCGATAAGATGCGGTTCATCGAACGGGTCTTCAATCCCATCCGTTCCGCGCTGACACGGCAGGCGGAGATGTGAACCAGGGAAGAAGCAATCCGCCTTCGTCCCCCGAAAATAAGGCGGGTGAAACAGGTAAAATGCCTGCTCGAGGCTATTTCAAAAGTAAACTAAAAACTTAAATTGCTTGCAGTTTGTAACCAATATGCTTGAATTAAAGCTATCCTGTTTAAGCAGGTAAAAAGTCCCACTCGCGGGGGGATTTAGGGGGCGGAAACCCAGGCTGATTTCAAATTGTAAGTTCATTGAAGGATTTTTGTATTTTTGAGACAGCCCCTCTCCCCCCGGGTTGGGGGAGAAAGGTTTCGGTAGAATATTAAATTGCATGATCAGGCGGACGGCTATAATTTCCTTCATTGTTATTTTGGTCGGCGGGACGGTTGGGTATTTCGCGGCCGGCGGGGCGAATGATTACCTGGCGGTGACGTTTACGGAGAAGGATCTGCCCGATCCGGGAAGCGTGGAGGTACACCACGGCTCTACCGTGCAGGGGCGGTCTTCCGGTTCTCCTGCAACGGAGTTTTTACCCGGTTCCATTGCGCAGGAGCGCTCTTCGGCTTCTCCTGCACGAGAGTCTTCCGCCGGTTCCACTGCGCAGGAGGGGTCCCCGGGTTCCCCGGCACAGGCTCTGCCCCTGCGGATCGTCGATATGGGCGGGGTGGGGGTCCTGCCCGATACGGCGGCATGGGGCGGGGATTACGATCACAACCAGCACTTCTTCGAGGATGTGATGCTGGCGGAGGCGCCGTTTATAAACCGGGAGGCTTATAAAAGGGAGCGGCAGAAGCTCGATGACTACAGTGAGCGGATGGGCCGGTTCGGTTATAATGCCATCGCCATGCCCTGGTTCCTGGAGTTCATCAATTTTGAGAAGGTGGGGAACGGACAGGCGGTCTACCGACGGAACAGTGTTTACCGGCAGAGGCACGACACGCTGAGCCATTACGCCGCGGAGCTCATGGAGGTGTGTGCGGGACACGGACTGAAAAGCTACCTCTGGACCGATATGGTGGTCCTCACCACGCCCCTGAAGGAGTACCTGGAGAAACAGTTCGGGGATCCGGACCCGGAAGACCCGGCTTTCTGGAATGTTTACCGCCTGGCCGCCGAGGAGGCGTTTGAGCGGTTCCCCAACGTGGAGGGGATCATCATCCGCATCGGCGAGGCGGGTTCAATATACAACATGCCGGGGTGGGACTATTACAGCGAGCTCTACGTGACCACCGCACCGGCCGTGCAGAATATGCTGAAGGCCTTTCTCGCCGCGGCGGAGAGGTACGGCAAAACCATCATCTTCAGGAGCTGGTCTGTGGGGATCGGGGAGATCGGGGATATGCATACCAGCGTGGAGACCTATCACCAAATCCTGGACGATATTGATTCGGACCACCTGGTGGTTTCCACGAAATATTGCAGGGGCGATTTTTACAGCTTTCTCGAGCTGAATCCCACCCTCTATGCCGGGAGCCACAAACGGATTGCGGAGTTCCAGGCAAAACGGGAGTACGAAGGCTTCGGCTCGATCCCCAATTACGTGGCCCCCCTGCACCAGCTTGCCATTCAGTCGTTCATGGAACGGAACCCGCAGTTCGGCGGGGTATGGGTCTGGACGCAGTACGGGGGACCCCTGCGGGCCGGCCCGATGATCATCTACCCGTTCCATGGTTTCAATGCGATCAACGATGCCATTGTATACGCGACCAGCCGGGTCGTTACCAATCCCAATGCTGATATCCGCGGGGTGACGGCGGAGTGGGTGCGGATGACCTTCGGGGAGGATCCGGCCCTGGTGCGCAACCTGACGGAGTTCCTGCTGAGATCGCATGAGGCGGTCAAAAAAGGTCTTTACATCAGCGAATTTGCGAAATACGATGTAAGGGCCCTGGGGCTGGAGCCGCCGCCCATGCTCTGGATCTTCGAGTGGGACATCCTGGGAGCGTCGGGCGCCGTGTTCAGCAACATTTATTATATTACCCGCGCGCACAGGGAAGAGGTGGTAAGTGAGGGCTTTGAGGCGGTGAAGATGGTGCGGGAGATGAAAAAGCTCCTGCTTGAAGTGAAGGACAGCCTATCCATGAACCATGCTCTGTATGATCAGCTTCTGGCTTCGGCAGAGTATGAAGAGCACCTGTTCACCCTGCTGGCAGAGTACCGGCAGTTCTTCATGAAGTATTACACCTGGCTCGACACCGGCAACGAACAGGCGAAAGCAGACTACGGGCTGGCGCTCAGCCGGTTCAAATCGATGAAAACAACACACCGGGAACAATATGGGGCGGACCTGGATTTCCCGGCACTGGAGCTCTTCGAGGCGGATCAGGGATGCCGGGTGGCGGGGAACACCACCCTTTCGATCATCGCGGCACGCCTGCTGCTGGTTCTGATCGGGTTCCTGTTCCTGGCGGGATTGCCGGGACTCCGCACAAGCAGGGGCGCCCGGCGGTTCGCCGCTTCTCTGCTGTTTGACTCCGCCTTCAGACCCTACAGGGTATCGCGGCTGAACAGCTATTACCGGCCCGGACTGATCCTGTTTCTTTCCCTGCTCCTTTATGCCACCGGGATCGCAGTGTTTTCCTCCTTTGCGGCCCCCGTATTCACCCTATCCATAATCATTCTTTCGCTGGTTTACATCCTGATCCCGCCCTTTTTATCGGGAGACAGGATGAACTTCCGGCGCATTCCGCTCTCCCTGATGGCCCCGAAGATGCTTATGATTACCCTTCTGCTGATCCCGGTTGCCTTCCGCGGACCGATGTTTTTCTGGTACGGGATTTGGACCTCGGACCTGTTCCGGACACTCTTCCTGGTGATCTTCCTGGCGATGCTTTTCAGGAAATTTCATGTACATGTCGTCACCACCGGGAAATGGACGGACCGGAATATTTCTGGTTCGGCGGGAATGGTGATGATGGCGCTGGGGGTTCAGCTGGTGGCTGCGGGTCTGGTTATGCAGGCCGCAGGGCTGGAGCGATCCCTTACCGTTTTGAATGATGAACTGCTGGTCCTGCCGGGCGGGCTCTCCCGGATCCTGGGCATCACCACCCACCTGGGGATACCGGGGGCGTTGCCGTTATGGATCATCTACCTGGCATTGATCCTTTTGGTTTCGGGGAGTTTATGCTTTATTTTTAACCGGAAGAAAAAGAAAATGTTTCAGCAGTTTAAGAGGGCGTGACCGGGTTTATAAGACAAAAAGCAGACACAGAGGGACACAAAGCAGGAACAGATTCAGCTTTCGGCGGATAAAAAAAAACACATGGGGGATAAGCCTGCAGAGGATTATAAAATATCCGGCAGTAATTGTTAATTTTAAGGCCGGTTCATAAGAGGGACCGGCGGAAACAAAACGCAAATTTCAGAATAAAACAGACCGAGAAATGGCCGGAATAAAGAAAGCAACAGCCGTGGTGGTTCCAATACTGGTTCTCGTTGCGGTAATCGTGATCGTATTTTATCCTTTTTCGAAGGGTTCCTCCCCGGAGGGGATGGTGATTTCGGCAGCCGATTCGGGGTCGGTGATACGGGCCATCCCGGGTGAGGGAACGCTGGTGCCGCAGAGCGAGGTGATCATCCTGAGTCCTGCCTCCAGCATCATTAAAGGCATTATGAAAGAGGTGGGGAGTCATGTTGAGGCGGGGGAAGCGATCCTCATTCTCGACCCGTCGCCCATACAGGAAGAGGTCGACCGCATCAGGGATCAGCTGGAGGTGATGGAAAACGCCCTGCAGAAGAACCTCCTGAACGCCCGTAGCACCCGCGTGGACCTGGATTACAATGTGCAGGTAAAGAAGCTGAACATCAGTTCGCTGGAGTCGGAACTGGCCGACCAGGAGCAGCTGCTGGAGGTGGGCGGTATCTCCCCGGCGCGGTTCGAGAAAACGAAGCAGGAGCTGGAACTGGCCAGACAGGATCTGAAGATGATCCAGGAGAAGAACTACATCCGGTTACAGCAGCTCGAGGCCGAGGAGAAAGGGTTGAGGCTCCAGATCGAGATCCAGGAGAAGGCGCTGGCCTCAACGGAGAAACTGCTCGGGCAGATGATCGTCCGCGCCCCTTCGGCGGGCATTATCCTTTCGGTGAAGGGCAAGATCGGGGAGAAGGTCAGCACGGACAAACTGCTGGTGGAGATGTCCGACCTTTCCAATTTCAAGATCAAAGGATCGGCGGGGGACGACTATTCGAACCTCATCAAGACGGGGACGAAGGTGTATGTAAAGATAGAGGACCTTATGCTGAAGGGGGCGGTCGGAACCGTCAGTCCGGTTATTCGCGACCGGAAAGTGGAATTCGATGTCTACCTTGAGGAGAGCAATCACTGGCGCCTGCGGCCGAACCTCACGGTCGGGCTGGATATCGTCATGGAGGAGCGTGACAGTGTGCTCAGGGTAGCGAGCGGTCCGGCATTCGGGAAGGGGAACGAGCATGAGGTATTTGTGGTGGAGGATGAGCTGGCCCGGAAGCGGGTCATCAGGACCGGCCTCCGGTCGCCGGAATATATTGAGGTGGTGGAGGGCCTTGAACCGGGTGAACGGGTCATAATTTCCGATATTTCCGCTTTCCGCAATAAAAATGAGATTGAATTGTAGTCATTAATCCGTTATCATGAAAAAGTCATTATGTGTAATGATGCTGATCGGTTCGGTATCATTATCGGCCCAGCCATTGGAGAAAGTCAGCCTGAGCCTGAGGAACGTGGTTGATATGGCGATCACGCAGTCGTCGGCGGTGAAGTATGCACAGAACACGAACGTCAACTACTACTGGCGGTGGCAGAACCACCAGACGCGGTTCCGCCCCCAGCTGACCCTTTCGGGCGACATTCCCGACTTCAACAAGCAGGATATCCCGGTGCGGCAGGACGACGGAAGCATCAAGTTCCATTACGTCAATGAGCTCTCCGCCTCGGCCAACCTGGCGCTCAGTCAGTCGATTCCCCAGCTGGGGATGAATATCTATGCCGCCTCTTCGCTTTACGGACTGCAGGATTTCAACAACCAGCAGCTCAGCTTTTCGGGAAAGCCGATCTACATCGGTTTCACACAGCCGATCCTGGCATACAACTGGATGAAATGGGCCAAGATGACCGAGCCGCTCATCTATGAAGAAGCACAGAGGAATTTCGTGGAATCGATCGAGGAGATCGCCTTCAATGCGGTCAACCTTTTTTTCAGGTATTTACGGATTCAGACCAATTTCATACTGGCCGAGAGCAACCTGAAGAACAGCCGCGATAACCTGAAGATTGCCGAGGTGCGACAGAAGCTCGGCACCATCTCGGAGAACGACTTCTCGAGGATCCAGCTATCGGTCTTCAACGCCCAGAAGGCGCTGAACAGTGCACGCATGGACCTGAAGAACGCCGATTTTGAGCTGAAGAAATACATCGGTCTGGACCAGGAGCAGGCTATCGACCTGGAGGTCCCCCTGGATATGCTGTTGTTCGTGATTGATCCTGATGAGGCGCTGGGGTATGCCCTGGAGCACCGGAAGGAGACCCCGCAGTATGAGCGGCGGCTGATCGAGGCCGACCGCGACCTCACGCAGGCCAAGAGGAGCACGGGACTGAGCGCGACTCTCCGGATGAGCTACGGGCTGTCGAACAGTTCGGAGATGATCGGCGGCGTGTACAACCATCCCGAGCAGCAGCAGCAGGTTCGCCTGTCGATGAGCATCCCGATCCTGGACTGGGGACGGTCGGAGTCGCAGGTAAAGCTTGCCGAGAGCAGGCGGGAGCTGGTCATTTATGATGTGGAGAAGGATCGGCAGGATTTTGAGCGCGGCGTGGTGGTAATGGTTGAGCAGTTCAACCTGATCAAAACCCAGCTGGAGACGGCGAAGGCGGCTGATGAGGTTGCCGAAGAGGGGTACCTGATTGCGCTGAAGAAGTTCCAGAACGGGGAGATCAGCATCACCGACCTGAACATCTCGCTGGCCGAGCGGGAGGCGGCACGGCGGGATTATATCCGGTCGATCGAGGAGTACTGGGAATCGCTCTACCGGATCCGGATATACACGTTGTATGATTTCGAGCTGGATGAGAAGCTGTCGTACGGGAACCCGATGCTGGCGGACCAGGATTAGTCAGATGGGACCGGGATGAGACCGGGACGGGCCAGATGCGTCAGAGTTGATCGGGGTGCATCAGGTAAATAAGATGTAATGTTTGAAGAGTTCAGGAATATCGATGAGGAAGGGCGTAATGCAACTACATCATGAGGTGAGGTTTAACTGATCAGCCAGGGTCTGCGAGCTTAACATTCATTGCGGTGATCCCTTTTGTCCCTTTACCCGTTTCAAAAACAACCACATTGTCTTCTTTCACAGGTTCAAGCAGATTACTGGCATGAACGAATATTTGTTCATTCGTTGTTAAATCCCGGATAAATCCATATCCTTTTGAGTCATTAAAGAAAACAACCACGCCTTTTCGGAGTTCGTCAGGGGCAGACCCGGATTTGTTTCTGGTTGCTCCAAGTTCAATATTTTCGGCTACAATGACTGATTTCTTTTCCGGATCCGGAGGGGTGGATGTGATCATTCCAAATTCATCGACATAAGCAATCATCTCGTCAAAACTCCGTTTCTTACCTTCAGTTTTTTTCCTGGCACGTTCTTGCTCTTTCTCTTTTTTTCTCTTTTCATTCTTGGTTCTGACTTCCTTCTTGCCGAATGTTTCCTGTGATCTGCCCATAAGTTTAATTTATCTGATTTTTATTCATTAACCGGCCAGCTATTAAGCATGATAGTGCGCAAATCGGGACTGACCTGATGAATGACCAGAAAAAATGCGCAGGATCGCCAAGCTGGATCTGACGGCAAAGGTACCAAAAATTCGGCAGGATAAATGGATTTAGTTCCCCATCTGCAAATTAACCCTTCCCGCCCCGGCTTCGTCCTCTGACTTTGTCGGACAGAGTCTGTTTCGCCTGATGCAGTCAGAAGTATTTGTTTAAAGGGACGAAGGAGGTCGAGGGAATGAGAAAAAGAGTACCTGTTTTGTTTTTGTTTCCGTAACGCACTATATTTGGTGCATAATAGAAATAAAATGAATTTCATTGAATTCAGAAACAGATTTCTGTCCCTGGGCTGCTTTACCACAAACCAGGTGTATGCATCCTATCCTGATTTTAACAGGAACAATCTGGTAAACTGGGTAAGGAAGGGTTACCTCACCCGGCTTCGGCAGGGTTATTATGCCTTCCCTGAATACAAAGAATCAACAGACTTTACACTCTATCTTGCTAACATTATATACAAGCCCTCTTACATATCGTTACAAACTGCTTTGTCATTCTATGGAATTATCCCCGAGACTGTACCTGATATAACAAGCGTGACAACTTTGAAGACAATAAGATTCAGCAATGATTTCGGTGAGTACTCATATAAAAATATCAAGCCTGATTTGATGTTTGGATATGATCTGAGGGAGATGGAAGGAGGCAGACGGATCATGTTTGCCAAGCCTGAAAAGGCATTAGCAGATCTGCTCTATCTCTATCCATTTTATAATACAGAACGTGAACTTGAAGAATTGCGACTTGATGAATCATATATGGCGGATGATTTCAATATTGAAAGATTTATGGAATTTTCTTACCGTATTGGCAGCAAAGCACTCAATAATCGCATTGATATGCTAAGAAAAGTACATAACCTTTAGTGATAACTATATGGTAGACCTGAACTTAATAAAGAATTATTTCCCGGAGCAAATCAGGAATAATGTACTTCTTGGAAAGAACATGATAAAGGAATACATTCAACTGTCAATTCTCGACTACCTGTCCACAACACAATACATTCGTAAACTCATATTCATTGGTGGGACTAACCTTCGCCTGGTAAAGGGCATAGACAGATTCTCAGAAGATCTGGACTTTGACTGTAAGGAGACTAACAAGGAGGAGTTCATGCAAATGAGTGATGATGTCATGCAATTTCTCAGAAGAAACGGATATAAAGTAGAATCTAAGGACAAAGATAGTCCCAGACTAACGGCATTCAGAAAAAACATTAACTTCCCAACCTTCCTTTTTGATATTGGGCTTTCAGGACACAGGGATGAAAGGTTCCTTATAAAAATTGAAGCTCAGGATCAGGGAGTAGCCTATACCCCGGAAATAAAAAAAATCAGGGGTTGCGGTTATTACTTTCCATTCCCGGTGCCTTCTGACTCTGTACTATGTGCAATGAAAGCGACAGCCCTGCTGGAAAGAGGAAAGGGCCGCGATTTCTACGACCTGATGTTTTTATTAGGTCAAACGAAACCTGATTATGACTTTCTTGCAAAAAGAACCGGTATTGAAAATGCATCTGAGTTAAAGTCTGAAATTAAAAAGCGTATTAAGAATACTGACCTGAAAACCAAAGCCAAAGATTTTGAGCATCTGCTGTTCAATAAAGAGAACAACAAACGGATACTCAGGTTTGAAGAATTTCTTGAAGAGGCAATCGGGTAACCTTAAAGGTGGTTTAATTGAGTCAATATTTAGTGAATTAAAATGCTCTTGACATCAGGGATCTGATGTTGTAAATTTAATGACTAATTCTAAAACCATTTCTTATGAAAAAATTACTGTTATCAGTCATTGTATTCGGCCTGGTGGCCGGATATTCCTGCCAGGGGCCCGTTGACCCGGAAGCCGAAAAGGAAGCCATCAAAGCTGTTATTGAGACCGAAAAGGCGGCCTTTTTTGAGCAGGACCTGGAAAAGATTGACGGGACATGGAAACAGGACACCCTGTCCAGAAAGATATATGCAGATTCGGAAGGATATTGGGAAATAAAGGGATGGAAGGCATTGCAGGATGAGAATAAGCAGAATTTAAGAGAGGACAGGGGGGATTTTTCAAAGGTAGATTTGAAGTTCACAGATTATGAGATAGTCCTTTATGATAACACTGCACTGGTATTCCACGTTTCTAACTGGAGCGGGATCTATCAGGGCGAGGAGCTTTTGCTGGTACAGAAAAGGATCCTGCATCTTGTAAAGGAGGATGGCAGCTGGAAAATAGACCTGATGTTTATGTACAGAATGCCCGGGGAGGATGAGGAGGATGAAGATTCTGCAGAAGAGTCTGATTAGCAAAACGATCTCCGGCGGTCAAGCTGCCGGTGCTGTTCGAAGATACTGGAGGGAACCGGTCAGTCAGGCAGAATGATATGGCGATTGCAGGGGTAGAAGTGGTTGATGCTGATGCTACCACGCCCCGATCAGCTTTCGGGTGATACGAGAAGTTTTACCCGATATGATTTCCCGAATATCCAGGGTGATGATATAGAATCCGCTGAGTAATGACCTGTTCAATGCACCCTGTAATGAGGATGTATGAAAGGGAAACTCTACCGTACCGGGTCCCGGGAACCGATGCTCCATTATGTCGATCAGTGCACCCGATGCATTGTACAGCCTGATGGTGACATCACTGGTCTGCTGCAGGGTGCATACTATGGTCAGATGATGGCTGAAGGGATTGGGGAAGATGCTGGCGGTTACTTCTGTTCCATTGAAATTCTTCTCCAAAGAAACTCCTGTACTGTCTAACTCCACAACAGAGAACTGGCAAAATTGTGGTTCCGCCTTCAATCCCCTGTCATCCGAGGCGTAAACTATAAATGTGAAGTTCCCGACATCCATAAGCTCATCTACCCTGGCAAGAAAATACCCGGTGTTCTGATAATCTGAAAGAACATATATCTTATACTCCGGGAGATGTCCGCCGGAACCCTTTACAAAAACGGTTTTATTTCTATCCGAGACAAGGAGGGCATAGATCGTTTCTACCCCATCTGCAGCGGCATCCAGCATAACGGAAAGATATAGATTGTTTTGAGCCACTTCACTTTTTGTGAAGTTCGCCTTTTTCCTCATGACTCCTTTTGTGCCTGGTTCGGTATCAATAGCGCTCCCGAGAATTTCAGGAGCAAAATTGTCGATCCGGGTTCCGTAGCCGATGTAGACATTTTCAAGGAGATCAATATCTTCCTGCTCATTGGGGACGATATTCCCGTTAGCATCCAGCAAAGGTAACTGGTTAAAGAAAAGGTCGGGGAAGGAGTTGATTATGCTGCTTGCCAGAATGAAGGCCTCCCCAACAGAGGCGCCCTGGAGGATGTAGTTCCAGAAATAACCACTAAAGGAGATGTCCCCATAATTAAAGAAGTAGTTGATAGAGTCGTTTGTTGAGGTAATCACACGCCGCTGTGTTCCCGATAACCTGCTGAGGTATTCCATCCCATAAGATCCTTCAACAACTATGTTGATCCTGTTCCCCGGGTGTTTATTGCTGAAATCCTCAATCCACTGATCGAGGCTGTCGGCATGAAGATAGCTGTCACCGCTGACCAGCATACTGTCTCCTGCCACGCTGCCAACCAGGCAGATGTTGAGGTCCGGTTCACCGTTGATGTGCGATGCGGCCCATTCAAGGGCCTCCCGAATGCTTCCGGCAGATGGCAACGCGTCCACATCATCGGGAAGGCTGTTTCCGTCAAGGTCGGCCTCTGCAACAGGATAGATCATATACACGTCATCTTTCCCCAGATGCTTATCCATCAATATCCTATAAATATATTCACCGGTATTCCTGAAGGTGGAATCGAGATCGGCACTCTGATCGGACACATCTCCCACAAAAAGAATCGCATATCCCGCACTAATCCCCACAGGCACACAGTTAACATGACTGGATGCCGTTGCATAATTATCGTTCCCTGAATAGTAAGCCACGACCTCCCATAGTCCGGATGTGTCAGGGGTAAAGGTGTGACCGTAAAAACCAAATTCATTCAAAGGGATGTTATTGATCACCCAAACTGAATCGATTGGGGAGGTGATCTGCAACCTGACTGATCCGCTGCCTGGATTCGGATGGACCTTACCGGTGATTTCCACGTTCCAGCCCACTTCAGTATCCTTTGAAATATCTGTCACACAGGATATGAAAACATTGCCGGGACCGAAGAAAACCTTCAGCGTATCCGAGCGATGGTCAAGATTCCGGACGGATGCAAAAAGAAAGACGGTGTCGGTGGTCATCGCAATGTATTCCGATCTGAACACCCCGTATGCATCGGCCAAAACGGTATCCATTGCAATCGGGTCGAGGCCGGATGAAAGGATATGAATAACCACCGATTCGTTGATGAGCGGATAGATGCTGCCCTCAATGGTCATCCACTCTCCGACGTGTATCTCTTCCGGATGCCGTTCAATGGTTACATTTAGCTCTTCAATGACCTGTAAAGAAAACTCCATTGTATGCGTCTGCCCGCCGCCCTCTGCCATGATTGTTATCAAATAGTCCCCTTTCGGCACATTCAATCCTGCCCTGAACTTCATTTCCACCACCTTCTCCTCAAATACCTCACTGTGGTCCGGCACTGCAGTGATCCCTGCAGGCAAACCTGTTATGCTTAATGTAATCGTATCGGTAAAGCTGCCTTCAGCCTGGATCCCGATATGGAGAATTGCCTCTTTCCCATCCTTGCTGCAGATATGATCCGCATAGACACTGCTCAGTTCAAAATCGGGCAGGTCGGAGGGGATGTCGCTGGCAGGCAGGGATTTTTCACCCTCAATATAATGCTCTCCGAGCAGTGAGAGCGCATAAGTATATTCGATATTGTTCACCAGGTTGAGATCTTTATAAAAAGTATCCACCAACGGTTCATAAGAGACCTGAACCCAATCCAGGTCCCCTTTTTTCCTGTATAATTTATAGCCCGCTACCGTGTCGTTCCGGGCCCATCTGAGAACGATCTGCTTATCCCCCGCCTCCAGGACCGGCGGAGCCGGATTGCCTGGCACTGCCGGCCAGGATAGATTCCTGTTCCTGAACTTATAGATACCACCAATGGTCTGGTCAACGATATAGAGTGAATTGGTGACCGGATTCAGGGCCATATCGAGCGGATTGATCCCTTCGGGCAATAGCTGCCCGTCAACAAATGATCCGGCCAATATATCAAAAGTACGCATCCTGAGCATATTTCCTTCCTGCTCAAGAATCATTAACAGATCAAGTGAGTCTAAAAAGTAAGCGGACCGGAGATCCTTCACATCGATCGAATCGAGACATTCGAATGTTTTGCAGTCGATTTCATAGATATACCCCTGGTAAAAATCGGTCCAGATGTTGATTGCATACAACCTGTCCAGTGATTCGGAATATTCGATTTTTATGATGTCGAATCCTATATCCAGGCTGTCAACGATCTCCTTTGCCTCGGAATTGATTTTGAAAATCCTTGCATGGGCAGGATAAGACCAGGTCTTCCTTGCATGGTAATAGATGTACTTTTTATTGTCATATTCCAGGTCAGCATTCACCCATGGAACAGGTATGCTCCAAAGCGAATCCAGATTGTAGTCATAGACATTCAACCGGTTAATATACCCCGGTGTTTCCCTGCTCTGCCCGACAAAAACCCTTTTGCCCTCCCTGTCCACCGCGATCTCCAGCGGTTCTGCAAGAGGGACAGAAATGAAACCGTGATCATGATACCGGTAAGCATTGAATGTTCCAAGCCCCACGTGAAAAATTACCTTTTCATCGGGGACGATCTCAAATCCTCCCCAATGTCCGTTCGGAACCTCGAAATTGTTAATCACCTGCGGCCCGTCATCAATCCTGTAATCACTGAAAAGGGTAAATTCAGGATTAAGAATTTCCCTTGTGAAGAATATATTTTTCAAATAATCCACTGCTAACCGGCCTGGAGAGGCACCCACCTTAACCTTACCAAGGTACTCAAAAGTCTGAAGGTCAAAGATCACAAGGTAATCTCCATTGATTCCGTACAGATAGTTGAATTTCGGACAGGAAAAGGGGTAATGGGCGAAGTATGGTTCAGGAGGTTTGATAGTATCCAGGATCTCGAAGGTTAGTGGATTGCGGGCGTAGATATCCGGGTTACCCCCGTCCAAGATGATGTTGGAGATCGTATCGATGGAAATCTCATAAAATGGGTGGTCCACATTTATGAATTCCGATGATTGATCCTGCAGACTGATTACCATAACGCTGTCCAGGTTCCATCCATAGTCGAGCAGAAGGATCCGGTCGTTTTTATAGTCAACCTTCGGTTGGGGACTGACGTAATAAGAGGGAATGGTATCAAAGTATATTAACTCCTTCGCTATAAGATCATACACTTCAAATGCATTGGGATTGGTATAGAACATGTAGAGGTTCGACCGTTCATTATCCAGGAGCACCCCGTGATAGTTGGTTATAGTGCCGTTTACCTCGAAACGTTCCTTCACGGTGAAATCGTTGATATCACAGACGTTGATGATGCTGTGCACACCGTCATAACCAAATTCGACTGTGATCAACTCCTCTCTTGCATTATCGATAAACATTTTTTCCGGGTACCCGTCAAACGGTAAAGATTTTTCATCGATCAGCTCGTAGCTGTGAATATCATAAATCCTGAAGGTTCGCCAGAGACTGATGATCCTGTCGCGCTCACAGTCCACAACAATTTCCCCCCCATTCTCCATTTTCCTGGTAAAATTCGTCAGTGTGTTGGTGGCTATGTCGTAAGTGGCAAAATAGAGATGCCCGAAAAAGAACAGCTTGGTACTGTCGCAGGAAAGTATTGTCTGCCCGGGATGGGTCATTTCGAACTGGGAACCGGTGGTCGTTTTGCCGACCAGGTCCCACTGGGCGTGAAGGGTTGATTGAATCAGGAAACAAACAATTAGCAGGGACGGGGCTTTCCTCATGTTTATTTCAAAAAATGTAATGCGGTGAATGAGTTATTTTGATTGAAAGTTATGAAATAAATTCAGAAGCCGCTCCATAAATTCATGACTGCCATAAAAAATTCCCGAAAGAAGAACGGAGGGATCTCAGCTCATTTTTTCCTGAAACTGTTTGCAACCGACATATTTCCATCCGGGCTTGTACGTGACAGGACAAGGATATCTTCTTTGAACTCATAAACCCATTCGATTTCCATGGATTGACCGTTCACGGTAAGGGTCATGATGAGTTTGTTACCGGATGTGTTCCATGTTCCATCATAGGTATCCGTAGTGCCTGAGCCGGACATGTTGGTGACCAGTTTATATGTCCCGTCTTCCATAAAAGCGTAATCCGAAATGGCGGTCCCGGCCGCGATCTCGTCCACCATAATTGGTTCAGTCCCATCGGCGGTCGTGTAAGCACATTCGATGATATTCCAGGTTCCGGTAAGGTTCTTATCCTGCGCTTCCGAAAGGAAATTTATCAGAAGCAAACTGAACAAAACGAACAGTATTTTCATAAGCATAATGGTTAAAGGTTAGTACAGGTAAATCTGGGGCATGAAAGTTTATCAAAATGTACAGCAATAAAATTGTGAAATCAATTAAAATGAGAAGATTTTGACGAAAGATGGGCCCTCGTGGTCGGGGATTCATTCTTTTATTTGCGAAGCCCCAGCAGTTTGCGGGCCTCCGCGGCCAGCTTCGG
>JAFGWU010000058.1 GCA_016936975.1 Bacteroidales bacterium
CCATGGTACTTCTCTAGATGTAACGGCTAAATGTGAAACATACAACAATGAAATATTTAATGATATCCCTTATCTGGACGTTTCTGCCGCATTGAATGAACCGGAAAAAACGCTGGTGGTAAATGTCGTTAACAGGCATGAAACGAATGGCATTGAAACAGATATCGTTCTGCAAACAGGTGAATTTACGGGGAATGCCACGGTTCACGAGGTAAACGGAGGGACCATTGAGGCAACGAATACAAAGACCGAGGAGGGTGTAAGTATCGTTAGTGAGAATATTAAATTCAAGGGCAATACCATCCGTTACACTTTCCCTGCACATTCACTGACTCAGTTTGAAATTCCAATCAGGTCATTGTAATTTTATAATGTATTTGACAGTACTTCGTTCAAGTATAAAATTGGTGCATATGAACATTTTGTGTACCAGCTGCTGGTGGGTGACACGATATTCAGGAAAAGTAAAAACCTGTTAAGCGAAATGAATTAATTTGTAAATAAATGCCCGGGATGGAGATAAACCCGAATATATTGCGTAACCTTGTCGAAATTTTGATTTGAGAATCTGCGCTCTTATTTACTACATCACTCACCGTTAGTTTATTATCGCCTCTTTTTTAAATCTCAATTTTATAAAACTAAATACAATAGTTTTGAAATCTTTTCGCATAGGAGATCTTACTATCCCCGTTCCGATCATACAGGGAGGAATGGGTATCGGTATCTCTTTATCAGGACTTGCATCGGCCGTGGCCAATATGGGCGGAGTGGGGGTTATTTCAACCGTTGGTATCGGGTTCATTGACGGTAAGACGGGTACTAATTTCAAAGTCCGCCACATCGATGCGATACGCAGGGAGATCAGGAAGGCCCGCGAGTTGACCGCCGGCATCCTGGGGGTGAATATCATGTCGGTGATCACCAACTTTTCTGACATGGTACGAACCTCCATCGAGGAGGGGATCGATATAATTTTTTCAGGCGCAGGCCTGCCGCTCGATCTGCCCAAATACCTTTCTGAAGGAATCAAAACCAAGTTGGTCCCGATTGTTTCGTCTGGTCGTGCCGCCGCTATCCTGATCCAGAAATGGAAGCAAAATTATAATTACATCCCCGATGCTTTTGTCGTCGAGGGTCCCAAAGCCGGCGGACACCTCGGATTTAAGGAAGATGCACTTCAGAACGAATCCAATTCACTCGAAAACCTCGTTGCCGAGGTGCTTGAGGTGACCGATGAAGCGAATGAAAAATATGGAAAAGAGATACCGGTGATCGCTGCCGGAGGGATCCATTCCGGAACGGATATGTTACGGATCATCGACCGGGGTGCAGCCGCGGTGCAACTCGGTACCCGCTTTGTGGCCACCGAAGAGTGCGACGCATCCCCCGAATTCAAAAAGGCTTTCATCACGGCCAGGGAAGAAGACATACAGATCATCCGGAGCCCTGTCGGAATGCCCGGCAGGACCATCTATAACAACTTTCTCAGGGAAACTTCCGAGGGGAAAAGAAAACCGGCTTCCTGCAAATACAACTGCATCAGGTCATGTAATCCAAAAACAACACCCTACTGCATTGCAGATGCCCTTCTTTCTGCCTACCACGGGAACCTGGAAAACGGTTTTGCTTTTACAGGATCGAATGCCGGCCGGATCTATCAGATCACCACTGTTCGGGAAGTATTTTCTGAACTGGAAAAAGAATACCGGCAGGCAAAGATGGAAACCTAACGGATCTGTGGATGCGACAGCTGAAGATTAATAAACAGATTACCCGCAGGGAGGAAGCTTCCATCTCCCGCTATTTTCTGGAATTGAACAGGTACCCGATGATATCTGCCGAGGAGGAGGTGGTGCTCGCCCGGCGCATCCGTGAAGGGGATGAGGAGGCGCTCGAAAAGCTGGTTCTCGCCAACCTGCGCTTCGTAATTTCCGTTGCAAAGCAATACCAGGACCGGGGATTGTCACTTCCCGACTTAATCAACGAAGGAAACCTCGGACTGGTCCGCGCTGCCAGGCGCTTCGATGAAACGAGGGGGTTCAAATTCATATCCTACGCGGTATGGTGGATCCGTCAGTCCATGATTCAGGCCATTTCAAACCATACCCGCATCGTCAGGCTTCCGATCAACCAGCTCTCAAGGATCAGCAAGATCCAGAAAGCAATTCCCCAGCTGGAACAGACGTTTGAGCGCGAACCCACCCAGGAAGAAATTGCAGGGTTCCTTGACCTCACGGATGCAGAGGTCAACCAGTCTCATCACATCCAGAAACGACAGGTTTCCCTGGATAGCCCAATCACAAACGAAAGTGATAATGACTTCAGCCTTTATGACGTCATTCAGAAAGAAAACCTGCCCTCACCGGATAACGGGCTTCTGAGAGAATCAGACGAAATCAACATCCACAGGGTTCTCAGCAAGCTCTCCGAGCGTGAATCGGGCATCATTACCCGTTCGTTCGGACTATACGGGGAGAAGGTCCATTCTCTGCACGATCTGGCGATGGAATATCAGATGACCAGTGAGCGGGTCAGGCAGATCCGGAGTACTGCACTGGGAAAGATGAAGAGCCTTCTCAGGGGGAATGACACCTTTTTGGAATTTTAAAAATGAAATTTATCTCTTAAGTTTATGTAAGTATTTCTGCTTTGATCTAAAGTCAGACATATGGACATTCAAAACGAGGATAAATTCATCAAAGGTGTTGAGGGTCTGATCAATCCTATGAAGGTCAGCAATCTGCTCTTCTTTCAGAATCTCAAAGGATTGCTTCCACCGCGTCTGTTGAGGAGGTTGTTGAACAGCGCATCAAAAAACACCCCTTATATCGGGTTCGTGATCGAACCCTACAGCCTGTTCCTGTTCTTCAGACTGAGGGATCTTGATTATGCCAAATCGCTGCTGCCGGATCGGTATGAGCTGGCA
>JAFGWU010000059.1 GCA_016936975.1 Bacteroidales bacterium
AATATGGCCATGGCACTGTTTTTAATGAGCAGGGCGAACAGCAGTCCGAAGGTCATGTAACTGAAAGCGGCAAGAAAATATTTGCTCAGGATCCAGGAATTTTCCAGCGCGATCTTCAGGGTGATCTTATAACTGTAAATCAGGCCCATGACCATGGATGTAATTCCGACCAGCAGGGTGGCAAACAGGGAGAGGATTACGATCGAAATGAGGCGCTGCAAAAGAAGATCCGTTCGGCTCATCCCGAAGATCACCTGGGTCTTGAAGGTGTGATCGGTGAACTCCTTGGTGGTGATCATGATAATGATAAGCGCCAGAAGGGCATTGTACGGTTCTGTGATCCACGTGAAGAAATACCAGACATCGGGAAACCGGAAAACGTCGCTGATCGAAACGACCGGGATCTCCCGGTCTATGAGGGGATAGATCACAATCCCGAGGGTGAAGAAGATAAAGTAAAGCCCCAGGGTGATCCGGAAGGGATTGTAATTCAGAATTTTTATTTGTTCTATGTGGAGGAGCTTCTTCATGCTTACTCTTTGACCAGTTCAAGAAATTGTGATTCCAGGCTTTTGCTCCTGCTTACCATATGGCTTAAAATGATATTCTTGCTGAATGCAAAGGCATTGATCTCCTCCGGGCGGACCCGGTCATTCAGGGTGAGAATCAGGGTTCCGTTTGAAGATTCGATCTCCCTGGTAAGTCCTGAATCCTTGAGATATTCATGCAGTCTGGCCGGTTCGGAACATTGCACCTCGATGATCTCCTGTTCGGAGAGCAACTCCTTCACCGAGCCCGAAGCCAGCAGCTCACCTTTTTTCAGGATGGCTACATGAGAACAGATCTTTTCCACCTCACTGAGAATGTGGGAGGCCAGGATCAGGGTTTTACCCTTTTCAACCTGTTGAATAACCAGTTCCCTGACTTCCGCGATCCCTTCCGGGTCGAGTCCGTTGGTGGGTTCATCCAGAACCAGTACTTTCGGATCGCCCAGCAGGGCAGAAGCAATTCCCATTCTCTGTTTCATGCCGAGGGACAGGGTGGAGAATTTTGATTTCCGTCTGTCATAAAGTTTTGTCACCCTGAGCACCCGGTCTATTTCGGAATAATCCGACTGGTTGATATCACAGATGATCTTCAGGTTATTGAGAAGACTCAGGTAGGGATAGAAATGGGGTGTCTCAATCAGCGAGCCAATCATTTTTCTCTGTGCCGGGTAGGGATCTTCTCCGAACCATCTGTAAAATCCACTGTCCTGTCTGAGGATACCGGTGATAATGGAGAGTGTGGTTGTCTTTCCACTGCCGTTGGGGCCGAGAATCCCGTGTGCCTGTCCCTCTTCAATACGCAGATTGAGATCATGGATAGCGCGAACGTTCCTGTAGTTTTTTGTCAATCCCTGAATCGAAAGGATTTCGCTCATGGTGGAATCAGGTTTAAGATTGCAAATCTAAATAATTAACAGTTTGCAGTTAAGGATTTCGCATTATTTTGTTCCTGAAGCTCAAATTATAGGATCCGACACGGCGGGAAATTGAAATGGACCGGTTGAACCGGATGGTTCTGGGTCTGCTAGTTGGCCAGGTCCGAGAAGAATTTAATCCTTACCAGGCGGATCTCCTCTTCCGAGTATTCCCCTTCTCCCAACTCCGCGAGGGCAGCTTCGATGGATTCTGATTCCGCTTCCCGGAAATATTCATAGATATCCTCAATTTTATCATCGTCCATCACTTGTGCAAGGTAATAGTCGATGTTGATCTTGGTTCCTGAGCTTACGATGGCTTCAATCTCCTTGATCAGATCGATGGTATCCATGTTTTTGGCTTCAGCGATGTCCTCGAAGGGAATTTTCCTGTCGATGCTCTGAATGATAAAGACCTTGACACCCGATTTATTCACCACCGATTTTACCACCATATCCAGGGGTCTGACAATCTCTTTCTCCGTGACATACTTCTGGATCAGTTCGACGAACTCCTTACCGTACTTCTGTGCCTTACCTGTTCCCACGCCGACGATATTCTGCAGTTCACTGATGGTAACCGGGTACTGGATGGCCATATCTTCGAGGGAAGGATCCTGGAAAATAACAAACGGGGGGAGCCGGAGCTTTTTGGCCATCTGCCTCCGGAGATCCTTCAAAATATGCAGCAGCTCGTCATCTGCTGTTCCGCCGCTGAATGCAGTACCGGGTTCATCCGAAACGATGTCGTAGTCGTGATCCCGGGTCAGCATGATAGAGCGGGGTTCTTTCAAGAATTGATGGCCCTCCCCGGTAAGCTTGAGGAGGCCGTAATTT
The DNA here is from genome assembly GCA_016936975.1 of Bacteroidales bacterium. GTDB lineage: Bacteria > Bacteroidota > Bacteroidia > Bacteroidales > JAFGWU01. The sequence continues at coordinate 2,300 of JAFGWU010000059.1, forward strand.
TCGATGTCCTTCTGAATGAACCGGCCTATCAGCATCTGCCTTATTACCGCGTTCCAGAATTTCGTATCGTGGTCCTTCCCGGCCCCGAAATAGGTGGAGTGGTGGTGCCTGTATGTTTTGATGGCACTCGTGGCGTGTCCGGAAAGAATATTGGCTATATGTTCCGCCTTAAACTTTTCCTGCACATCCAGGATGGTTTTAAGGGCCAGCAGGATGTACTCCTCTCCTTCGAACTTTTCCTTGGGATGGAGGCAGTTATCACAATTGTTGCAATTTTCCTCCATCACTTCACCGAAGTAGTTCAGGAGCAATTTCGGACGGCAAACGGAAGACTCCGCATAGGCCACCGTTTCGAGCAGTAACTGTTTTCCGATTTCCTGTTCGGCAACCGGTTTCCCCTGCATGAATTTCTCGAGCTTCTGGATGTCTTTATAACTGTAAAAGGCGATGCATCTTCCTTCCCCGCCGTCGCGGCCGGCACGACCGGTCTCCTGGTAATATCCTTCCAGGCTCTTCGGGATGTCGTAATGGATGACATACCTGACATCCGGTTTGTCGATACCCATTCCGAAGGCAATGGTTGCGACAATAACATCCACCTCCTCCATGAGGAACCTGTCCTGGTTGCTTGTACGGGTGGCCGCATCCATGCCGGCATGATAGGGCAGAGCCTTGATACCGTTAACGATCAGTGTTTCCGCCATCTCCTCGACCTTCTTCCTGGAGAGGCAGTAGATAATACCCGATTTGCCGGGATTGGCAAGGATGTATTTTATGATCTCCTTGGATGCATTGGTTTTGGGCCGAATCTCGTAGTAGAGGTTATGCCTCCTGAATGATGATTTGAAAACGTTGGCATCAAGCATCTCCAGGTTCTTCTGTATATCATTCTGTACCTTCGGGGTGGCGGTGGCCGTGAGCGCAATGATGGGCGCCGGCCCGATCCTGTTGATAATGGGCCGGATTCTGCGGTACTCGGGCCTGAAATCATGGCCCCACTCCGAAATGCAGTGCGCCTCATCAATGGCGTAAAATGAGATATTAACGTTTTTCAGAAAATCGATGTTATCCTCCTTGGTCAGGGATTCCGGTGCCACGTAGAGCAGCCGGGTGAGGCCATCCAGGACGTCTTTCTTTACCCTGGTGATGGCACTTTTGGTCAGGGAGGAGTTCAGAAAATGAGCCACCCCTTCCTCCATGCTGAAGCTTCTCATGGCATCCACCTGGTTCTTCATCAGCGCGATGAGCGGGGAAATCACAATAGCTGTTCCCTCCATGATGAGCGCCGGGAGCTGATAACAGAGCGATTTGCCCCCGCCCGTGGGCATGAGCACAAACGTATCATTCCCCCTTAGCACATTGGAGATAATAAATTCCTGGTTTCCCTTGAAACTATCGAAACCAAAGTACTTTTTCAAATAGTCGTGTAGTTTCTCACCCAAATTATCCTTCATAATCATCCCCGGAAAGAGTCACGTGTAATAAAGATACATTTTTTTAAATAGCTTATCAAACATTTGGAATAATTCATCCAAAAAAAACAGGATTCCTTTAAGGGCTTTTAAAATAGGCTGATACAGGGACCCTGTTTTCGAACGGACCCTGCATGGTGTTATGCCCTAATTTTTGTTATTTTGCATGACGTAAAATTGTAAAGGGGAAAATGGCTAAAAAGAAGGAAAACGAAATGTCGTTCCTGGAACACCTGGAGGTAATGAGATGGCATATTATCCGTTCGTTTATCGCTATTTTCCTTCTGGCCATAGCGGCATTTGTTTTCAAGCGGATCATTTTCGACACGGTCATTCTGGCCCCGAAGATGCCGGATTTTCCGACCAACCGGTTCCTGTGCAACCTGGGAGAGATACTGGGCATCCCCAGGCTCTGCATCAACAGTCAGCCTTTTGATCTGCAAACGGTAAAAATGGCGGAACAGTTTACCATGCACCTGGTCGTCTCCCTGCTCTCGGGGTTGATCATCGGATTCCCCTACATCTTTTACGAATTCTGGAGTTTTATTGCACCGGCGCTTTACGAAAAGGAGAAGCGGACCGCCCGGGGAGCCGTATTCTACACCTCGCTGTTATTCCTTCTCGGAGTGGCTTTCGGGTATTTCCTGATCGCCCCGCTATCGGTTCATTTTCTCGGGAACTACCGGGTTAGCGAAACCGTCATCAGCAACCCGACACTCCGGTCCTATGTGCAGACCGTCTCCTCGGTCGTGCTCGCTTCAGGACTCGTATTCGAACTGCCCATCCTCTCCTATTTCCTCACAAAGGCCGGCCTGGTAAACCCAAAATTCCTGAAAACCTACCGTAAGCACGCCATCGTCCTGATCATCGCACTCTCCGCAATCATAACACCTCCGGATGTGTTCAGCCAGATCCTGGTTGCCCTGCCGCTGATCGTGCTGTATGAGGTCGGCATAGGTATCAGTAAGCGGATCGTGAGGAAACAGAAAGAGGCCGGATTTGCAGAAGGAGACCTGGAAAAAAATCCGGCAGAACAATAGTTTCCCGTTAACCGAGTTATTATCTATATTTGTCATGCTATGAAGCTGCATACTCAGAACCTGGTAAAGAAATATAAATCAAGGACGGTGGTCAACAATGTCTCTATCAATGTGGAGCAGGGAGAGATTGTGGGTTTGCTGGGTCCGAACGGAGCAGGGAAAACAACTTCATTTTACATGATCGTCGGACTGATCACCCCCAATGAGGGCCGCATTTTTATTGATGATGAGGATATCACCAGGGAACCGGTTTATAAACGGGCCCGGAAGGGTATCGGTTACCTGGCGCAGGAGGCTTCAGTGTTCAGGAAACTGAGTGTGGAAGATAATATACGCGCCGTGCTGGAAATGTCGGATTTCAGCAGGGAAGAGCAAAAAGAACGGGTGGAAACCCTTCTCGAGGAGTTCGGATTGAAATATATCAGGAAGAATCTCGGGATCCAGCTTTCGGGAGGGGAACGAAGAAGGACCGAAATTGCCAGGGCCCTCGCCCTGAGGCCCCGGTTCATCCTGCTGGACGAACCGTTTGCCGGGGTCGATCCCATAGCCGTCGAGGATATCCAGGAGATCGTTTCCAGGCTGAAAACAAAAAATATCGGCATCCTGATTACAGACCATAATGTGCACGAAACCCTTTCCATTACCGACCGTGCCTACCTGCTTTTCGAGGGATCCATCCTGAAATCGGGAACTGCCACACAGCTTGCCGAGGATGAACAGGTACGGAAAGTGTACCTTGGCAAGAACTTTGAACTTCGCTAGGACGCCCTGTCCTCCCTGTAAACGGTATCATACCTGCTTTGTTATTGTATAAAAATTTGAATACCTTTGCGCGTTCATAATCAGCGGATGTGGCGGAATTGGTATACGCGCCAGACTTAGGATCTGGTTCCTTCGGGATTGGGGGTTCGAGTCCCTTCATCCGCACTGACAGCGTCTGTTGACCGCTGTGCTTTTACCCTGTTGATAATGAATGTATGGGGGTTGTTTTAAATTTTGTAATTTTATAAGTTGATATGGAGATTGTAAAGGAGAATGTAGACAGTTTGAATGCAGTGATCAGGCTCAGGGTGCAGCCATCTGATTATGAAGAGCGTGTGAACGGGGTTCTGAAGGATTATCGTAAAAAAGTGAAGGTTGACGGCTTTCGTCCCGGGATGGTCCCGATGGGACTGGTGAAAAAAATGTATTACAAACCCGTCCTGGTGGATGAGGTCAACAAACTGGTTTCAGAATCGTTATTCGATTATATCAGGGAACAGCAGATAAAAATGTTGGGAGAACCCTTACTTCACAGGGAGGATGAGAAAAAACTGAACTTCGACAGCGACAGGGAATTTGAATTCGCTTTCGATATCGGGCTGGCACCCGATCTGAATGTCGAAGTGACATCGAAAGATAAGATACCGTACTACAATATCAAACTGGAGAAAAAGGGTCTGCAGGAGTACAGGGAGAATGTTCAGAGACGGTACGGTGATTTTAAGGCGGTGGAAGAAGCCGGCGACAGTGAACTGATTAAGGGAAACCTTGTAGAGGTTGATGAAAATAATAATGTAGCTGAGGGAGGTATTTTTTCCGAGGGAATCTCCATGTCGCTGGATATGATGAAAGATGAGGAGGAAAGAAAACGGTTTAAAGGTGCCAAAGCCGGGGATGAGGTGCTCTTTGATCTGAAAAAAGCCTACCCCAACGACGCCGAGCTGGCATCCCTTCTGAGGATCAGGAATGAGGAGGTCCCATCGCTCAGCGGAAGGTTTAAATGCCGGATCGACGAAATAAAGAAATTTGAGAAGGCCGCTGTGGACCAGGAGCTGTTTGATAAAATATACGGAGAGGGTGCGGTGGACAGTGAAGAGGAGTTTGAAAAAAGGCTTGCCGGGGAGATGCAGCAGAATTACAGGAATGAAAGCGAGTACCGCTTCGCCATCGACGCCAGGGAGGTCCTTCTTAAAAAAGCGAAGGTGCAACTGCCGGTGGAATTTTTGAAAAGATGGCTGGTCGAAAAGAATGAAAACATGACCTCCGAACAGGTGGAGAGGGACTTTGATAAATATGAGGACGATTTCCGTTGGCAGCTGATCAGGGATTACCTGGTGGAAAAGCTGGATATCAGGGTGAGCGAGGAGGAGGCCCTGGAAACAGCCAAAGCCATCACATTGAACCAGTACATGCAGTACGGCATCTCCAGTGTTCCGGATGATTATCTGACGAAGTACGCGAAGGAAATGCTGTCGAAAAATGAGGAGGCGAGGAGGATTTACGACCGCAGGGCAGAAGAGAAGCTGATTCGGCACATCCGCGATACGGCTCGGGTCGATGAAAAAGAGATTACCATGGATAAATTCAGGAAATTGTTTGAATAAATCTGACCCCGCGGGGTATTGCACGAAAATAAACAGTAAAACACCATAAGACATGAACCAGCAGGATGATTTCAGGAAGTATGCCACCAGGCACAGGGGTATCAGCAGCATGACGCTGCACCGCTACACCTCCGTATACGACAGCTATATTTCACCAACGATTATCGAGGAACGGCAGTTAAACGTGGCATCAATGGACGTATTCTCCAGGCTGATGATGGACCGCATCATTTTCCTGGGAGCACCCATTGATGATTACGTGGCAAACATTATCCAGGCTCAGCTTCTCTACCTCGATTCGGCAGACCCCAACAAAGATATCCAGGTCTATTTCAATACCCCGGGAGGGACGGTCCACGCCGGGCTCGGAATATACGATACCATGCAGTACGTTTCCAGCAATATTGCCACCATCTGCACCGGCATGGCTGCTTCGATGGGTGCCGTTCTGCTTACAGCCGGGACGAAAGGGAAACGCTCCTCGCTTAAGCACAGCCGGATCATGATCCACCAGCCTATGGGTGGAGCACAGGGACAGGCTTCGGATATCGAAATTACCGCGAGGGAAATTATAAAGCTGAAAAAAGAACTCTATACCATTATTGCCGAACATTCCGGCAAACCGTATGAACAGGTTGAAAAGGACGGCGACCGCGATTTCTGGATGACCGCCAACGAGGCCCTGGAGTACGGGATGATCGATGAAGTTTTAACAAGAACCGTTGAAAAATAGAAAAATATGGATCGTTGTTCCTTTTGCGGACGGGAAAAAAAGGATACCAATCTTCTGATAGCCGGAATTTCCGGGCATATCTGCGATCGCTGTATCGAACAGGCATACAGCATCGTTGAGGAAGAACTGGGTGTCCACGGTGAGTTTGACATGGGGCAGATAAAGCTCCTCAAGCCGGTTGAGATAAAAGCTTTCCTTGACCAGTACGTGATTGGTCAGGAGGAGGCGAAAAAGTTTATCTCCGTGGCCGTCTATAACCATTATAAGCGTTTGATGCAGCACGACAACCGGGATGACGTGGAGATTGAAAAATCCAATATCATCCTGGTGGGCGAAACCGGAACGGGAAAGACCCTGCTTGCCCGCACGATTGCCCGGATGCTTCACGTACCCTTTACAATTGTCGATGCAACGGTGCTTACCGAAGCCGGCTACGTGGGGGAGGATATCGAAAGCATCCTGACAAGGTTGCTACAGGTTGCGGACTATAACGTGGAAGCCGCCGAGAAGGGAATTGTCTTCATTGATGAGATCGATAAGATTGCCCGCAAGAGCGATAACCCGTCCATCACCAGGGACGTCTCAGGGGAAGGCGTTCAGCAGGGATTGCTGAAACTGCTGGAAGGTTCTGTGATTAACGTTCCGCCGCAGGGAGGCAGAAAGCATCCCGACCAGAAAATGATCCCTGTCAATACAAAAAATATACTTTTTATCTGCGGTGGCGCTTTCGACGGCATCGAAACGAAGATTGCCCACCGGCTGAATACGCAGGTAGTGGGTTATCATGCCGCCAAAGCCAAAGATAAGATCGAGCGGCACAACCTGCTTCAGTATATCGCGCCCCAGGACCTGAAAGCCTTCGGGATGATCCCGGAGATCATCGGCCGTCTGCCCGTACTGTCCTATCTCAGCCCGCTTAATGAGCAGGCCCTGAGAAGAATCCTTACCGAACCCAAAAATGCGATCACCAAGCAGTATGAAAAATTGTTCGAAATGGATGGCATCAGGCTGACCTGGGATGAGAAGGTGCTCGATTACATTGTTCAGAAAGCCATTGAGTTCAAGCTGGGGGCCAGGGGCCTGAGATCCATCTGTGAGGCCATCATGATCGATGCCATGTTTGAACTGCCTTCCAAAGCCGGGACATCGGGGATCAACATCGGTCTGAAATACGCTAAAGAGAAACTGGAGAAAGCAAACATCAAGAGGTTAAAAGCGGCTTAATTCAAACGTGGGGACTTCAAAATTCGGGGTTTACGCCGGTGTCGTTCTGGCTATGGTTTTCTGGGGATTCACCTTTGTGGTCTTCAAGTTTGCCAACCAGTCATTCAATCCCATCAGCATCGTATTTATCCGCCTGGTTATCGCAAGCTTCTTCCTGTTCGGATTTGCTTTTTTCCTCAACAGACTCAACAGAATAAAAAAGAAGGACTTCAGATGGTTTATTCTGCTCGCCTTCTTCGAACCGTTCATCTATTTCCTCGGGGAGGCTTACGGATTAACCATGGTATCCTCAACCGTGGGTGCGGTGATCGTATCCACCATCCCGCTGTTTCTTCCCTATGCTTCCTGGATATTTTTCAGGGAAAAGCTCTCTGCTCTGAATAAGATCGGACTGGTCGTCTCCTTTATCGGGGTCCTGATGGTGATCATGGTGAAAAGCGACGACCTCACTGCCACGCCAAAAGGGGTTCTCCTGATGTTCCTGGCCGTAGTCGCGGCGATCGGCTACACCATGGTCGCCAAGAAGCTGACCGAGGATTATAATCCGCTTTCCATCACGGCTTACCAGGGACTGATCGGAATGATTTTTTTTCTGCCGCTGTTCCTTTTCATCGATTTGCCCGGACTGGATATGAGCGCTGTATCGCCGATCAGCCTCTATGCTGTTCTTTACCTGGGCGTGGTGGGTTCAGGGATCTGCTTTATCCTGCTGACCATAGCGATGAGGGAGCTGGGAGCGGCCAAAGCAAATATTTTTGCAAACCTGGTACCGGTGGTGGCGGCATACTTCTCCTTCCTGATCCTGAAGGAATCCATGCCTCTGGTGAAGGTGCTGGGAATCATCATTGTGATCCTGGGGCTGTTCATGACACAGATTGAAGGGATGTTCAACAGGCGGGCAAACAGGAAGCGGGATTTCAGGCACCCACCCTACTCCTGATCCGGAACCGGGAGCCCGGTAAAAACCGATTGCAATGGCCGGATTTATTTTCATCGTACAGGGGGAAGGCAGGGGACATATGTCCCAGGCTCTTGCTATGGACCAATTCCTCGGGAAGCATGGTCACATTGTAGAGGCTGTCTATATCGGCACCAGCCCTTTCAGGGAGATTCCGGACTATTTTCTGGAAGCGGGATGGACCTCCCTGAGAACCTTCCGGAGCCCCAACTTCGTCCGGAAAAAAAACGGTAAAGGCATTAACCTCCTGGGAAGCCTTGGCTTCAATGCCCGGAAGAGTCTGACTTACCTGCGGGAGATCAGGCGCATAGTCCGTGAGATAGACCGGATGGAGCCCGACTACGTGATTAATTTTTACGACCTGATCGGTTCCTTCGTCATCCGCAGGCTTTCCGGGGCGGTCACAACCATCGCTGTGGGCCACCATTTTTATCTGACCCACGGCAATTTCTCTCTTCCGCCGGGGATACCGGTTCAAAGGGTCCTGCTGAAGATCTTGAACCGGGTAATGCGAAAAGGGTGCAGCAGGGTGGCAGCGCTCTCCTTCCGGGAGGGCAGGGATGAAGGACGCGTGATGGTGATCCCGCCGCTGATCAGGGAGGAGATCGGCAGACTTTACCGTCATCCCGGGAACAGAGACCTTATTTACCTGCTTAACCCCGGATTCATGAGTGATTTCCGGACCATGGCATCCCGGGATACCGCACTCCGTGCCGATCTCTTCTCCGATGCGAAACCGGTGCAGGAACTGCTGCCGGGGATCACGGTTTATCGCCCCGGAGACACAAAGTTTTTGGAGAAGATGCAATCCTGCCGGCGTTTGATTACTACGGCGGGATTCGATCTCATTGCAGAAGCGGCCATGCACTCCATCCCGGTGATTGCCGTGCCGTCGGAGAACCATTACGAACAGCGGTGCAACGCACTCGATATGCAGAGAAGCGGGTTCGGAGCCGTGGCCGGAACGTTCAGGCAGGCTGTGATGATGCAGGATGTTCATTTCCGGAACCACGATTACCAGGATTGGCTGAAGCAATCGGAACGACTGCTTTTAAAGCTTATTGAAAAATAATTGCTTAATTTAATCGTTGAAAAGAATAAGCCGGTTGGATCAAATGGTTAAACAGATTGCCCTTTTTATGCTCTTTGCTGTCCTGGTTCAGGGGAACCTCACGGGGCAGAAAGGCGGTGAATCGACATACAACTTCCTGGGACTGACCAGTTCTGCCCGGGTAGCCGCACTGGGAGGGAAAAATGTGGCAATCATGGATGACGATATCAACCTGGTCTTCCATAATCCATCCCTGCTTACTCCGGGCATGAATATGGACCTGAACCTGAATTATGTCAATTACTTCGCCGGGGTGAATTTCGGCTATGCCAGCTACGCCTTTACCCTGGAGAAGGCCGGCAATTTTGCCGCGGGGATACACCATATCAATTACGGGCAGTTTGACCGGACCAATGAGTACGGTGTGGCTGAGGGGACCTTTCGCGCCTCGGAGTATGCCATAAACCTGGTTTACAGCAGAAGTTTCCTGAATCCGTCACTGAATTTCGGCGTGAACCTCAAACCAATTTTTTCGAGCCTGGAGCAGTATACCTCCTTCGGACTGGCCCTGGATGTCGGGGGAACATACCACAATGTGAACACAAACACCACCGTCGGTCTGGTATTCAAAAATATGGGCGTTCAGCTGACCTCCTATACCGGGACCAGGGAAAAGCTGCCCTTTGAGATCCAGGCAGGGATCTCCCAGCGGCTGGCGCATGCCCCGTTCCGGTTTGGTGCCACCTTCCAGAATCTCGAGCGCTGGGACCTTACCTATGTAAAAAAGGAGGAAGATCTATTCAATACCCCTGCTGACCAGAACCAGCGCAGCCGGCTGGATATTTTTGGAGATAAGCTGATGCGCCACATGGTTTTTGGGATGGAATTTCTTCCGGGTAAAAATTTCCACATCGATGTGGGGTACAATTATAAACGGCGCAAGGAGATGAAGATGAATGTCAGGCCCGGACTGGTGGGTCTCTCCATGGGATTCGGATTCAGGATTTCGAAATTTCACTTCGCCTACGGACGCTCCGCCTACCACATCGCCGGCGGTACCAATCACTTCTCGCTCACGACGAGCCTTTCCGGGTTCTACAGGAAAAAGAAAGGGGAATAATTGTTCCTGATTAAAATCGTATCTTTGTGCACTGTTTTACCCGGACAACCCGGCAATCTGTAAGAAGATATAATCCATGAAAAAGAATCCGCCTTTACTCACCATTGCGATTGACGGAAATTCATCCTGCGGCAAAAGCACATTCGCGAAACGCATCGCACGGATGCTGAAATACTCCTATGTGGATACGGGAGCCATGTACAGGGCCGTAACGCTCTATTTTATCAACGCCGGCCTGTTCAGGGATACGGAAGAACCCGAACCGGAACTGGTGGAGAGCCTGTTGAACCATATCATGATCGAACTGAGGTTCAATGAAGATACAGAACAGACGGAAACATTCCTGAACGGGAAGAATGTGGAAAAGGAGATTCGGAGCATGGCCGTTTCGAACAGGGTCAGCTACATCAGTGCCATCCCTGCCGTGAGGAGGAAGATGGTGGAACTCCAGCGGAAAATGGGGGAGAACAAGGGGGTCGTTATGGACGGCCGGGATATCGGGACTGTCGTGTTCCCCGATGCGGAAGTAAAAATCTATCTGACGGCCAGTCCCGAGGTCCGTGCCATGAGGCGCTACAGGGAGCTTCAGGAGAAGGGTATCGAAGCCGGCCTGGAAGCCGTTAGGGATAACCTCATGACGAGGGACCATATCGACTCCACCCGTGAGGAGAGTCCCCTGAGGCAGGCCGATGACGCCATTCTGCTCGATAACAGTGATATGACGGTTCATGAACAGATGGAGTGGTTCGGACAGATTTATGAGAGAACCCTGAAAAAGATACAGGATGAGGATTGATATTGATCCGGCATCGGGTGTATGTTTCGGGGTGGATAAGGCCATCCGGACGGCGGAGGAGCTGCTTGGCACCGGGAAGGAGTTATACGGACTGGGTGCGCTGGTGCATAACAGTAAGGAGACCGGGCGGCTTGAGAAACTGGGATTGAGAACCATTACGACGGAACAGTTACCGGGTTTGAAGAACAGTACCGTCCTGTTCAGGGCGCACGGGGAACCCCCGTCATCCTTCGAACTGGCCCGGAAGAATCACAACACCATTGTCGATGCGACCTGTCCGATCGTGCTCAGGCTCCAGAAACGGATCCGTGAGACCTATCAAGGAATGGACCACGAACGGGAACAAATCGTAATTTTCGGAAAGGCGGATCATCCGGAAACTATCGGACTGATGGAACAGGTTGCCGGTGATGCCACGGTGGTCGGGTCTGCAGAGGATATCGGAAAGGTGGATATTTCCAGGATGGTGCATCTTTTTTCCCAGACCACCATGGACCCTGAAGCATATGAAAAGGTCGAATCGGCTCTTTCAGGGATAATGAAAAAGGCGAACCGGTCGCTGAATCCGAATTGCACCATCTGTTCCTGGATGAAACGCCGGAAACCTGCCCTGGCCCGCTTTGTCTTAAAATATGATGTGATCCTTTTCATGAGCGGCAAAAACTCATCAAACGGAAAAATGTTGTTTGAATACTGCCGATCCCTGAACCCGAAGTCATACTGGATTTCAGATCCGGGAGAGCTCCGGAAGGAGTGGTTCCGGGAGGCCCGATCCATCGGGATCAGCGGCGCCACATCCACACCTTATCACCAGCTTGAGGCTCTGAAAGAGGCTGTTGGCAAACTGACAGGCGGTTGATGCATTTTTCCCGTTGAATGATACCCGGACCCTTCAAATTGATTACTTTTACCTAGTTTTTCTAAATTGCTGTAAAGTTATGTCCAGAATAAAAAGAGTAGCCGTTCTGACCTCCGGAGGAGATGCCCCGGGGATGAATGCCGCCATCCGCGCGGTAACGCGAACCGCGATTTACTACGGGCTGGAGGTGGTGGGCATACGACATGGTTATCATGGAATGATCAACAATCATTTTGTAGGCCTGAAGGCACACAGCGTGAGTGATGTGCTTTCAAAGGGCGGGACGATACTGAAAACAGCACGGAGCAAGGAATTCATGGAACCGGAAGGAAGGAAGAAGGCTTATGAGAACCTCAAAGCGGCAGAGGTGGATGCGGTCGTGGTGATCGGCGGGGATGGGACCCTGACCGGTGCCAGGGTTTTCTGCGATGAGTATTATGACATCCCGTTTGTGGGGCTTCCGGGAACCATCGATAATGACATCAACGGAACCGATTACACCATTGGCTACGACACTGCCCTGAACACGGTGGTTGAGGCCGTGGACAAGATCCGGGATACAGCAGGAAGTCATAACCGGCTGTTCTTCATTGAGGTCATGGGCCGGGATGCCGGGTTCATTGCCCTGGAGAGCGGCATTGCCTGCGGGGCGGAAGCCATCCTGATCCCCGAAGTGCACGACCAGGTGCACACCCTGAAGGATTACCTGGAAAAGGGATTTAAACGTAAAAAATCGAGCAATATCATCATCGTGGCCGAAGGCGATGAATCGGGCGGGGCCTTTGCCATAGCCGATGCCGTTAAGGAAGACTTTGCCGAGTACGACGTCAGGGTTTCCATTCTCGGCCATATTCAGCGGGGAGGAACCCCTTCGGCGTTTGACCGGGTGAGCGCCAGCCGCATGGGTTTTGCAGCGGTGGAGGCACTCCTCGACGACCAGAAGAGCATACTGGTCGGGTTCAAAAACGGTGAAATCGATCAGGTTCCCTTCAGCAAGGTCATTAAACTGAAGAAAAAGGTTGACCCCGCAAAACTGGAGATGGTAGAGATTCTTTCGGTGTAACACCTCAGCATGGCAGTAAAACCTCTCTTCGCCGAAGTCATTCTGCCGCTGGCCGTCGATGGCAGTTTTACTTACGCTGTGCCCGACAGTCTGGCCGGTCAGGTCAAAAAGGGGGCCCGGGTGCTGGTCCAGTTCGGCAAGAAAAAGATCTACAGTGCCGTTGTCAGGGATCTGACCCACCAGCCTCCCGGAGGATTCAAGCCAAAATTTATTCTGAGTGTTCTGGATGAACTGCCGATCATCAACGACTACCAGTTCCGGCTGTGGGATTGGATGGTCTCCTACTACATGTGCACGCCCGGAGAGGTGATGAAAGCCGCCCTGCCTTCCGGACTGAGGCTGGAGAGCGAATCGACAGTCAGGATTAAGCGCGGCTACGATCGGGTTCATGACCTTTCATATCCCGAACTGCTTCTCTACGAAATTATCAAGGACCATGAATCCCTTTCCGTGAAAGCAATAGAGGCGGTTGAGCTGGAAGAGAATCCCCTTAAAGTGCTGAAGGGTCTGCTGGAGAAGGGCGCGGTCCAAACGGATGAGTCGGTGAGGGAGTCTTATAAACCGCGTACGGTTACCCATATCGGGTTCACCGCTGAATATGCCGATGAACAGAAGCTCTCCCGGGTTCTGGACGGGCTGGACAGGGCACCGAAACAGAGAGCGCTGATCGAAATGCTGGTATGGGAACTGGAAGAGGCGTTTAAAACAATTTCATACGGCTCAACCATTCAGCGGAAGGTTCTGATCGACAGGGGTGCAGGTTCTTCCGCATTAACAGCACTCCTGCAGAAGGGGATTATTGAGTCCACGGAAAGGAAAGAGCCGGCCGGACCGGCAACCGGGGAAGAAACGCGGCCTTATGCCGTGACACTTACTCTTGAGCAGGGGGAGGTACTCAACAGTATCAGGGAGCAGTTTAAGAACTATCAGACCGTACTTTTACAGGGGGTAACCTCCAGCGGGAAAACCGAGCTCTATTTCCGGTTGATCAGTGAGACCCTCAAAGCGGGGCGACAGGTATTGTACCTGCTTCCCGAGATTGCCCTGACGGCCCAGATGGTGGAGCGGCTGAAGGAAGCGTTTGGGAGCATGGTGGAGGTGTACCATTCGCGGTTCAGCGATTCCGACCGCACAGGGATCTACCGGGATCTTCTGAATGATCCCGGAAAGGAGTCGTGCCGTATCATTCTCGGTGCCCGCTCTGCTCTTTTTCTGCCGTTCCGGAACCTGGGGCTGATTATTGTGGACGAGGAGCACGAAAACAGCTACAAGCAGTCGGACCCGGCACCCAGGTATCATGCCAGGGACACGGCCAATGTGCTGGCCCTGTTCCACAATGCCCGGGTGTTGCTGGGATCCGCAACCCCCTCCTTCGAGTCGTTCTACAATGCCAGGAGGGAGAAGTTCGGATTTGCAAAACTGACCACCCGGTTCGGGGATGTGGAACTGCCCGAAGTGATCATTGCCGACAGCAGGGAGGCCGGCCGAAAGAAAAAGATGGTTTCCCATTTCACCCCCGAGCTGATGCAGGCCATGAAAGAGGCACTGGACAGACGGGAACAGATCATGCTGTTCCAGAACAGGCGGGGATACACCAATTACCTGGTCTGTAGTAACTGCGGTCATATCCCCCGGTGCAGACATTGTGACGTGAGCCTCACCTATCACAAATCCTCCGGAAAGCTGGAGTGCCACTATTGCGGTGCCAGGGAGCCCGTGCCGTCGGTCTGCGGACAATGCCATCAGGGCGCACTGGTGATGAAAGGGTTCGGCACGGAGAAAATTGAAGATGAGCTGAAAATCCTTTTTGAGGGGGTGCGGATAGGCAGGCTGGATACCGACAGCGCCCGCACACGGAAAGGATACGAAAAGATTGTACACGATTTTGCAACGGGAAAGATGGACATCCTGGTTGGCACCCAGCTTATATCCAAAGGATTTGACTTTGAGAATGTGAGCCTTGTGGGGGTGCTGGATGCGGACGGGATGTTGAACTTCCCCGATTTCCGTTCTTTCGAGCGCAGTTTCCAGCTGATCTCCCAGGTGAGCGGGAGAGCGGGCAGAAGGAAAAAACGCGGGAAGGTGATCATTCAGACCACTGATCCCGGTCACCCGGTGATCCGCTACCTGGTGAAAAATGATTACGAAGGATTATTCAACGACCAGATGGAGGAGCGGCGCCTGTTCCACTACCCGCCCTGGACAAGGATGATCAGGCTCCTGTTCAGGCACAGGGTACCCTCCATCCTCGACGGGGGAGCCGGACTGGTGGCCAGGGAACTTAAGGAGGTATTCGGTGTGCGGGTTCTGGGTCCGCATGCTCCGCCGGTACTGCGGATACAGGACCATTACCAGAAGCAGCTGTTCATAAAGATCGAGCGGGAAGCATCCTTTGAGAAAGCGAAATCCATCATCCTGGAAAAGATGAAACTGCTGGAGGGCAATCCCGTTTACAGGAGCATCCGGATCAATGCCGATGTGGATCCCATGTAAATAAACCCCGGAAAATTCTATCTTTGCCTGAGCTTATCAAAATTCTATGTTTAAATCCACTGATTTTGATTCCCTGTTCAGGGAGTTCACCCGCCAGAAGGTGATGATTATCGGGGATGTGATGATAGACACCTATCTCTGGGGGAATGTTTCGAGGGTCTCTCCCGAGGCGCCGGTACCGATCGTTTCGGGCATCATGGAGGAGAGCCGGCTGGGGGGTGCCGCCAATGTGGCCCTCAACATCAAGGCTATGGGGGCCGTTCCGATCCTCTGCTCGATCATTGGCGGGGATGAGCGGGGCTCAATTTTTCTCGAGCTGCTGGAGGAGCAGAACCTCTCTGATGTAGGGCTGATCGTGGATGATGAACGGCTGACCACCCAGAAGACCCGCATCATCAGTGCCAGGCAGCATCTGCTCAGGGTTGATGAGGAGATGGACCACTACCTCTCCGACCGGACACAGCGCGATTTCCTGGAGCGGATCCACAACCTCCTCGAAAACGGGGGGATCGATTCCATCATTTTCCAGGATTACGACAAAGGGATCCTCTCTCCGAATATTATAAGGGAGGTCACCGAGATTGCCCGGAACCAGCAAATCCCCGTATTGGTCGATCCCAAGTTCCGGAATTTTCATACCTATAAAAATATCACCCTGTTCAAGCCGAACTTCAGGGAGCTGCTGCAGGGGTTAAAACTTGATCTGAGCAGGAAGGAGGTGGAGGGCATTGCAAAGGCCTGTATTGATTACCAGGCGCGGAACGATTTAAAGATCATGATGGTCACCCTTTCGGAGAAGGGCATTCTGGTCACGGCCGATGGCAGTTACACCTATCAGCCCGCGATGGAACGGGAGATAACCGATGTTTCCGGCGCGGGAGACACAGTCATCAGTGTGGCTTCCCTCTGTCTGAATGCCGGTCTGGCCCCTGCGGAGATAGCGGCTGTCAGCAACCTTGCGGGCGGGCAGGTCTGCGAACATTCGGGCGTAGTTCCGGTCAATGCGGAACAGCTGATAAGGGAGTGCAGGGCATATTTAATTTAATAGATAATTTTTTACTATTTTTGCTCCGCCATCCGGAGCTTTAGCGAAGGATGGCTCCGTTCGCCGGAGCTTTTGCGAAGGATGGCTCAGCCCGCCGGAGGCTGTCTTCACCAGCGCCATCGCTGAAGCGGCGGTGCTCAAAGAAGGCTACGGCGGACATCTGCCTTCGCCAGTGCTTCGGCGGATAAATCGGGGTATAGCGCAGCCCGGTAGCGCGCTTCGTTCGGGACGAAGAGGTCGTGGGTTCAAATCCCGCTACCCCGACAAACAACCTGTTAACCCGGTACGCAAAAGCGTACCGGGTTATTTTTTTCCTGCATTGAGAGCTTGCTCTCATAAGCGAAGGAAAAAAATAAACCCTACAGGCTTAGCCTGTCGGGCTAACAGGTTGTTTAGTCACCCTCCGACCGGCCGGGCAGTAGGCAGTAGGCAGTAAGCAGTAAGCAGTAAGAATTACTATTCTTATTGAGCGTTTTTTCAGGGTTCCCAATTCTTTCAGCCTAATGTTTGATCCAGCCACTCAGTGCTTTGTTTGAAAAATAATTCCGTAAGGCCCGGGTAAATATCGAACACCGATTAACGATTTAAGATTTAAGAATTATTTCGGAATATGATGCAGGCGCAACTTGCCTGGCGGGGAAAGGCAATTTAGAAAACCGTGAGTAGAGTTTTCCAGAACCATGAGTAAAGTTTCCAGAACCGTGAGTAGAGTTTTCCAGAACCGTGAGTAGAGTTTCCAGAACCGTGAGTAGAGTTTTCCAGAACCGTGAGTAGAGTTTCCAGAACCATGAGTAGAGTTTCCAGAACCATGAGTAGAGTTTTCCAGAACCGTGAGTAGGGTTTCCAGAACCCCGAGCAGCGTTTCCAGAACCTCGAGTAGCGTTTCCAGAACCGTGAGTAGCGTTTCCAGAACCGTGAGTAGCGTTTCCAGAACCGTGAGTAACGTTTCCAGAACCGTGAGTAGAGTTTCCAGAACCCCGAGTAACGTTTCCAGAACCCCGAGTAGCATTTCCAGAACCGTGAGTAGAGTTTCCAGAACCGTGAGTAGCGTTTCCAGAACCCCGAGTAGAATTTCTATAACCTTGAGTAGAGTTTCAATAACCTGGGATAGACTTTCTAAACCCGATGCAGCGGTAGTATAGAGAGTTCCTTTATAAAATGAACTTAACGGTTTTGAATTTCAGGTTAACTTTGAGGCAGGCTAAAAATTTTGAAAATAAAAGTCAACAAGATTTTTTTTTAATTGGACTTGCCCCGAAAATTTAGGTAAATCCAAAACTTAACTGGGATTGGCGTATTTGCCTCTCCATCGCTTCAGATACGCCTGAATCCGAAACTTTTTCCCGTGAACCAATCGCTCCACAGGCCCCATAAAAAAACAGTATTTGTAAGCTGATTTCATTTTTTTCAGTCCTATACCGGTCGTCAGCAGCATTTGCCCGCGTAAGGCTGAACCACACGTATGCATGGCTGCCCGGGGGGAGGGCCACCGCTCCGGGGGTGATCTTTTTTGGGTTCCTGCCACCCGTGATTACAACCATATGATTCTTTCAGGGAACTGTTATGGGATAACCCTGTTTGGTCCTTCTCCTGCGGCAGCAAATATAAGTTCAATCGTTTTATGGAGATCCTCTTTTCTATAGGAAAAATCATGTTCCGTATCAACGCGATGAACAAAAACCATTCCCAGGTCCGGACAAACAGCCAGCATATGGATGCCTGCCCCGGTATGATAAAACAGATCATCCGTTACATACCACAGCATGCCATAAAATATGCCCCGTTCATGATTGTAAACGGAGCAGGGCCTGGTGCTGGTTTCAATCCATGTTTCCGGGATGAGCTGTTTCCCGTTCCAGTTCCCTCTGTCCAGGAACAGCTGCCCGTACAGTACGAGATCACGGGCAGACATCCTGAAATGACAGGCAGGGTATTTCGACTTGCTCTTTTCATACTGGTAAAATCCATCCCTGCCGGGTATTTTAACATCCTCCGATTCCCCGTCAACAGAACAATACCTGCCTTTATAATCATGCATCCCTAAAGGCCCGGCAATCTCATCCTCAAAAAGTTCATAAAGACTCTGCCCTGTCGCTTCTTCGATAATCGCCCCAAGCACATTGAAATCCCAGTTATTGTAGTAGAAGTGTTCTCCCGGTTTATGAGCGTCCCGTTCCGGTTTTCCTCTCAGCATATCTTCACTGACCCCTGCAGCATCGTGGTACACCCCCGACCTTGATTTCAGCAGATCAACGATCCGGGCATCCAGCTCGTTTTCGGATAAGCAGGACTCAATATCATCTATATCAAGCTCCCTCAGTGTCATGGATGTGTCAATCAGGCCCTGTTCGACCGCTATTCCATACAGTGAGTTCAGCATTGCCTTCCTGATAGAATGAATCGTATGCTTTTTTTTGGTTGCCCCCCAGTCAAATATCACCGCCCCGTCGACCATGATCATCAGTGCAGAAGAGCCGCTTGTTTCGAGATGCGTTTTCAGTGCTTCCAGTTTTTCAGAAGAATATCCCTTCGACCCCGGTGATACATAATTGAAAGCGTACTTTGAGTCATCATTACAGCTGGTAACGCTTAATAATAATACCAGCAGTAAGCGGATTTTTATTACTCTGTTCAATCGTTCCATCTCGAATTGATTTGCTGGTTTACCTCCTGGTTTATCGTTGTCTGCAAACATTCTCCAGGGTGTTATGAACTGATATGCCAATTTATTAAAAATCCGTTATTCAAAACAAAAACCCCGAAGAATCTTGTTCCCCGGGGCTTTCATCACCACGATCAGCCATCACCTGATCATAATTTTCTCCATGTACGTTCTGTCTGCGTGAACCCGGAGGAAATAAATTCCTACAGGGAGGTTCCCCCTCTGGATGATGACCTGACCACCCGGATTGACCTGCCCGATCACCATGACCGTCTCTCCCAACATATTCAGCATTTCGATCCGTTCGATTTCAATGTTTTGATCCCATTCAAGGGTTACTGAAGTACTGAAGGGATTGGGGAACAGCTTCCTGCTCTCATTAAAGAATACGCTTTTGCCGTTACCACCCTGGCATTGTACTTTATTGTTCCTCAAGCGGTTCCCACTCCCCGAAGGTCTCGATGGTTACCCGTGTCCCGGGTTCGGTGATATATCTCGAATTGTAATTGTAATACCATCCCAGGTATTCCGAATCGCCGCCACCCTGTGTGGTGATCAGGAACCGGTTGGAAAGGTTGCCGATATGCATCGCCTGGTCGCGCGGGGAGGGCCGGTCGCCGCCCTGGGGGTCAATGGGCACCCAGCCGTAGTTGGGAAGGTAGATCTCGGGCCAGCGGTGGAACGACTCATCCAGGCTGGCATCGTCGCCTCTTACCACGATGGCTCCCACGTACCGTGCAGGCAACCCGGCAGCACGGCAGAGGGAAATAAAACAGAAGCTGTATTCCGAGCAGGAGCCGGTGCCCCTCTGAAGAACCATCGGCGCCGCGTTCCAGCCGCCCTCCATGATGTATTCAAGGTTCTGGCGCACATAATTGAAGATCTTCTGGGCTATCCAGTACGGATGCGTCTCATCCCCGACAATCTCCGCGACCAGCTTCTGCATATAAGGGTCGCCGGTCAGGTATTTGCTGCCGTCGGCGGTATATAACCCCAGGATATCTTTCGGTATCGATTCCAGCGGCCCGACTTTGTCGGGGTAGATGAAATACCTTATCGCCGAGATCTCCGCACCGATCTCCATGATGGTCTGGACGGTCTCATTCGGGGAGACCTTCCGGTAGCTGAATGCGGCCACCTGCTGATTCCAGTGATCCTGCTTCAACGTGTACCGGCCGGGTATGAAGGATTGGCTCAGGATCTTCTGCTGGGTCATATCAACCGGCACGGCCAGGAACACATCCATCTCCTTCACGCTTCCCTCCCCGCTGACCATCACCTGGTGGGTCAGGGTGACCTTTGCTTTCCGTGTCTCCTTCAGCCGGTAGGTTTCTTCATCCTGCCGGACCAGGCGGTAGAGGGAATCGGACTGGTAATCCACGTTCCAGAGATCATGGCCGTCCCACGCCAGGCCCCTGGAATATGAACCGGGGGCATCGAGGATCAGAATCACCTCACCCGATTCGGGGTCAATCATATAAATCTCATCCAGG
This sequence comes from Bacteroidales bacterium, assembly GCA_016936975.1. Lineage (GTDB taxonomy): Bacteria > Bacteroidota > Bacteroidia > Bacteroidales > JAFGWU01. The sequence continues at coordinate 22,675 of JAFGWU010000059.1, forward strand.
TTCCGGTCGCTGCTCCAAAGGTACTGTCCGTCGAAGGTAAGCCCGTTGACCGACCGGGCCGGACCGTCGAATTTCTTAACGGCGGTGCCGTCGCTGTCGCTCAGGTCGATCTTCATGATCGTGTTTGCCGCGGCATCTCCCACCCAGAGGGTTGTACCGTCCCAGGTCAGCCCTTCGGGTTCACGGGATGGCGATTCGATGGTCCACAGGACCGTTCCGTCTTTCGGGTTGATCCGGTAGATCCGGTCCTGGCCCCTGTCGGCATTCCAGAGGCAGGTTCCGTCCCAGGCCAGGCCCATGGGCCAGAAGCCTGGGGAGGGGATTTCATGCAGGACCTTCCCGGATGACGGATCCAGTTTATAAATGCGATCGGTCTTGTAGTCTGCAACCCAGAGATGCTGACCGTCGAAGGTCAGGCCGGTGCAGAAGTTCCCGGGCAGTGCAAAGGATTGAACGACTTCCCCGGGGTATGCCTGAAGATTAAAGGAAATAAGAAAAAATGCAAGGTTCAAAAATGCAATCCTGGTTATGTTTTTCATGGTCGTCTGAGTATTACGGGTTCAGTAAGTTTAATCGGTTCAAGTGATTACAAAACGGTTTTGCCGGCAAATGTCCGGTTCATTCATTACCAATAACCACGGTCCAGGGTCTGACTACCCACTCGGTGATCAATCCGTTCTTTACATATGGGTCGTTCAGGGCAAAGGCTTTTGCTGCATCGGAATTATCGCCTTTGAAAATGAAAACAGCCCCGTCGGCAGGCTCTGCGAACGCACCGGCCATAACAATCTCCCCCCTGTCGTGAGCCTGCCGGGCAAGCCGCAGATGCTCTTCACGGAAGGGAGCCCGCTTTTCGATGTAATCATCGGCCGTTTTGTAGAATAAAATAAAATACATCTTTCTCTGCGGATACAGTCAGCAATCGACAGTGTTCCTTCGCTGAAGCTTCGGTGTAACCATTCGCCAATCGCCAATCGCCATTCGCCAATACATTTCCTTCTTCAAATTTAAAATTAATTCTGCACCTTTCAGGTTTTTTTGCCGTTTGGAACACTGCAAATCTGATTTAAAACCTTCCATGCTGCCGGAGGATTTTGATTTTGAGTCCTTCAGCAGGACGGCCGTGGGCCGTATGGAGAACGATAAAGATTTACACAGAAAAGATGGGATCCTGTGACTGTTTTCAATCTATTCTATTGTAAAAAATGCGTTCTGCTTGGCGGTGCCTTTCCCGATCCGGTCGTAGATGCGGATGGTGAATTTATATTTCCCCGGGGCCAGTTCAGCGGTGTTGTAACATGTGGCATAGGGTGAGGCGGCCCGGTTGTTGTCGAGGGCCAGGTGTCCGGCATCGCCCAGCATGGCTGTTTGCGACAGGATGACCGTCTCGTCCGGTCCGGTGATTTCCATATCCATGTCAAACCAGTTCAGGCCGGCTGAATCTTTCTTAAACGGTCCCACATTCTGGAGGACCAGGTGAACGGGTTCGCCTCTCTGAAAAACAGCCGGATCACTTACTACCTCGAGCTGATCCCCTGCCCCGGTCCGGGCAAAGGTAAAGTCCTCAACGCTGATCAGCTTCGAGGTGGAGGTGCCGGTACAGGTACCGAGCAACAGGGGCATAATGGCAATACCAAGACATTTAAACCAGATTTTTTTCATGGGAATGGGATTTATTGATTCAGGATGAAATTTAAGTCAATAAATCAAAAAAGTCAATAAGGCATCGGGCACCCGTAAATATTATTCCGGGAAATGCACTTTTCGGATGAGCCTTTGTCAGTTTGGTTCGTCAATCATTGGAATCCGTCATGCTTTATTGAACACTACAAAACTACCTTTTTCAACTCCTATCATTTCGGCCATCACATCACATTTCACCATCAGGAGGAAAAATATGCGGGGATCCTGTTCCCCGACCAGGCCCTCCAGGTTTCCCTGTCCCTTGGAGAGGATCAGGTCGGCCTGCCGGTAGGTTTCCAGGAATGCCTCACTGCTTTTTTTCAGCACCGTCGACGGGGCATCGAACCCGTTGGTGATGACACGGGCCACGTGCTCCATTCCCGCCTCCCGGGCATCCTCCGGGGTGGCATCGTTCAGTGCGGTTCCGCCCCTGACGGCAACCGTGATGCGGGCGGGCCGGACCGTTTCGATGAAGAGCCTGTCGAAATAGATCTCTCCGGCATTGTCGGCCAGGTAGAGCATATTTCTTGAGACAGTCACGCGCTCCCGGAGCAATGTGCTGTGATCGATGGCAAACCGGGCCGAGAGCACCTGCTCAATGGTATGACGGATATCGAACGTGCTGTTTGCCCCGTAATCCATGATGTTCCCTGCAATGGAGAGCCGCAGGGCCAGATCGAACGGGTCGGGCGATGCATCCACCTTCGGTTTCCATTCATGGTAAAGCTCACGTGCCACCCGGTTGCTCTGCGCCTTCTCTTCCCTGAAGGGATCCTCGATGCCGGTGAGCTCCCTGAATTTCCTGCCCAGCTCCCGCTGGAACTCCGGGGTGGTTTCAATGTCTCCTTTTTTCAGCAGTTCGTCCAGGTGCGCCTCGATTGTATGACGCGTCTTCTCATTCACCCCGAACCGGGTGAAGAGGTTCCGGTAAGTCTTCATCAAACAATCACAGCATCGGGGATCAAGCGTTCCGGTATTCATCGTTCGTGGATTCTTTTTGTTGTGCTTCGTGTTCGGGTCACAAAGATAGGTATTCAGGCATTATCTGTCTCCTTCCCCGGTTGTTTTCTGTAATCCGAAGGCTTTAATCCGTAATGCTCCCTGAAGCATTTAGTGAAGTAGGAGAGGTTGCTGAAACCCGAATTCAGTGCAATTTCCGTGACGCTCTGATCGCTTTGCTCCAGCAGGCCGGCCGCCCGTTTTAACCGGAGCTTGCGGATGAATTTACTTGGTGACAACCCGGTCAGGGCAAAGATCTTCCGGTAGAGCTGGGTATCACCCAGTCCCGATTTTGTCTGCAGGTCTCTCACCTCAAAATTCAGGTCGTCGATGTGTTCTTCCACGATCTTCATGATGCGGTTCATAAATTGCAGGTCGTGTGAATTCAGGACAATCTCCTTGGTTGAAATATCCGGGCTCCCTGCAAACCTGTTCCTCAGGTTCCGGCGCTGTTCTATCAGGTTCTTCACCCTGGTTTTTAACTCCTGGATGTTGAAGGGCTTAATGATATAATCATCGGCGGCTGTTTCAAGTCCTTCAATGCGGCTGTCGACATCTGCCTTAGCCGTCAGCATGATGAACGGGATATGACTGGTCCGCTCATTGCTCTTGATGTGCCTGCAAAACTCAATACCGTCGATACCGGGCATCATGATATCGGAGATGATCAGGTCGGGGATGTTTTTTATGGCCAGTTTCAGACCTTCCTCCCCGTTTTCGGCCTTTTCAACCAGGTAATCCTGCTCAAATTGCTCGGCCAGGTACGACCGCAGTTCGTCATTGTCCTCAACGATCAGGATCTGAACAGTATGTTTCCCCGGTTTGCGCTCCTCAACACCATCCTCTTTATTACCCGTTTCTTCAACCGGCACCCTTTCCGTTTCTCCCTTCTTCTCCTCAGGCTCCCTGAGAATGATGTATTCCGATTCTTTCAGATGACCTGTCCCAACCGGTATGGAGACCACAAAGGTGGTTCCGGCACCAGGACTGCTTCGGACCTCAATATTCCCCTTGAGCAGCAAAACCAGCTCCCTGGTGAGCGACAGTCCGATACCGGTTCCCCCGCCATCCAGGTGGCGGTGTTCATCGGCCTGGTAGAACCGGTCGAATATATGCGCCAGATTTTTCTCATCAATACCCGGACCGCTGTCGGAGACATTAATCCTTATAATATGGTTATCATCCTGGTTTTCCGCATCCGGGACGTCCACGATACATGTTATCTCCCCCTCTTCGGGAGTGTATTTGAAAGCGTTTGACAACAAGTTGTTAAGGATCGTTTCCAGTTTACCCCTGTCGAAACAGGTCACCAGTTCACCATCCGGCAGGAGGTAATCATACTTTATCCGGTTTTTCTCGGCCAGTGAAAGGAATGAAGCGAAAATGAGCCTGAGGAATTTAAAGATATCTGCCCGGACGAGTTCAATCTTCAGTTTCCCGCTGTCGAGCCTGGAGATATCCAGCAGCTGGTTGACCAGGCTCAGCAGGCGGAGTCCGTTACGCCGGATGACTCCCATGTTTTCGTACTGTTTATCCCCGGGTTTCATTTTTTCCATGATCTCCTCGAGCGGGTTGAGGATCAGCGTGATCGGGGTGCGAAACTCGTGGGAAATGTTGGCAAAGAAGCGGGTTTTCATCTGGTCCATCTGGAGGATCCGGGCATCCTTCTCTTCAATCCCCCGGGTGCGTTCCCTGACCTGCCGTTCCAGGTTTTCCTTATCCCTTCTGAGCCTGTAGGTGCGCCAGCGGATAAAGCCTGCAATCATGAAAAGGAGAATCAAAATATAGATGGCGTATGCCAGTCCGCTTCGCCACCAGGGAGGATGGACAATTATATCCAGGGATGCACCTTCCCGGTTCCATTTCCCGTCGTTATTGGAGCCGGTTACCCAGAAGGTGTAATGCCCCGGCTTCAGGTCGGTGAAATCCGCAAACCGCCTGGTTCCCAGGTAAACGGTATCGGGATTCAGTCCAAGCATCCTGTACCTGTACCGGTTCTTGGCCGTATTGGTGTAATTCAACGCGGCAAATTCAAAGGATATGAAATTTTCGTCATGCCTCAGTTCAAGTTCCTTCGTTTCGGTGATCGATTTTTTCAGCGGGGAATCTCCGCCCACGGGAACCGGTTCATTGAAAAGACTGAAGCCGGTGATCACAACCGGGGGTTCATAGGGATTCATTGTTACCTCTTCGGGGTAGAAATAGGTAATTCCGTTTCCCCCGCCGAAAAACATCTCCCCGGACGGACTTTTAAAATAGGCGCCGAAAGCGAATTGCCTGCCGTGCAGGCCGTCGAGCTCGTTGAAATTATCGAACCGTTCCTTCACGGGATCGAACCTCGACAGACCGTTGTTGGTGCTGAGCCATAAATTCCCGGATGCATCAATGAGTATACCCAGTACAATATTTCCGGGCAGTCCGTCATCCTCGGTGTAAATAGTGAACTCCCCGGTTTCTATATGTAATTTATTCAGGCCCCCTCCCCCCGTGGCGATCCATAAGATCCCTGTGCCGTCCTCCACAACCGCGCGGATGGTGTTATAGCTGAGGCTGTTCGGATTATCATCCTCATGAGCGTAATGGATCAGTTCATCGGGTTTTTCGCTGTTACCCCGGATAAACCGGTAAAGGCCTTCAAACGTACCCAGCCAGAGGGATCCGTCCAGGCCTTCATACACATTGAGCACCCCGGGGTTCCAGTCGGGACTTTCCGGGTCGGCGGGATCTTTTTTATAGGATTTGAATTGTTCGGTCCCGGGATCGAACCGGTTCAATCCGCCGGACAGGGTTGCCAGCCACAGGATGCCTTCCCGGTCCCTGATCACGCTTATCACGTGATTGGCTCCGGGGGAGTTCGGATCATCCGGGTCGTGCAGAAAATGCCTGAAGGTCATGGTCTCGGTATCCAGCCTCTTCAATCCGACCACGCCGCCCATCCAAAGGATCCCGGGGGGCTCCTCGCAAATGGCCTCGACATTGTTGTCGTTAATGCTGTTCGGATCGTCGGGATCATGGGTGTAGTTAGTGATATGCCCGGTTGTCCGGTCGAGCCTGAACAGGCCGTACCCCAACGTTCCGATCCAGAGGATTCCTTTGCTGTCTTCGAAAATTGAGAAGATGTTATCCTGCGGCAAACCATTCGGCTTTATGGGATTGGTTTGCAGGAGACGGAACTTTCGTTTATGGGGATCATATTTGTTTAACCCGCCTGCGAGCGTGCCAAACCATAAGATCCCATTTTGATCGATGAGGGCCGTTTCGATGAAATCTGAAGAGATGCTGGCCGGATCAAGGAGATCATTTTTAAAGGTTGCGAATGTTCCAGTTTCCGGGTCAAACCGGGTAATACCGTCTGCAAACTCAAAGGATGTCGTTACCGAAACGACCCAGATGGCCCCGTCATGTCCGAACTCAATAGATTTAACTTTTCCAGGTTTGATGCTGAAAGGATCAGCAGGATCATGGCGGTACAGGATCATGGTATCCCTTTCCCGCTCATACATTGCCAGGCCATCACCCGTCCCGATCCAGAATGTTCCGTCCGGGCCCGGTGCCAGTTTATTGATATAATTGACCGGAGAGGATGGATCGGGGTGGATCGGGTAACGTCGGAAACCATCTTTTTCCTCAAGATACCTTAAGAGGCCGAGACGTTCGGTTCCAGCCCATAAGGTTCCCGATGTATCTTCCGTGATCGCGGTGATGCAGGAATGGATGGGGAGCGACGGATTGCCCGGGATATCGGAATAGTGGATAAACCGGTCTGCTTTACCCTCCCGACCGGGCAGATATCGGTCCAAACCGCTCCTGCATGTACCGATCCATAAGCTTCCGGATCGATCGGTATGAAGTGTTGAAATGTAATTTTCTGAAAGAGTGCCCGGATCGGATGGATCGTTTTGATACCGGGTGAGCGTTCCGGTGGCTTCCCGGTACCGGTACAGTCCGCCGCTTAATCCTATGCTTGCGTCCGGTATCGTCCCTATCCAGATGTTCCCGTTGCCATCCCCGGTGACGGAACTCGCGTAACCCGACAGGCCGGAGGGATCTTCGGGACCGACAGGGAAACGGGTGAAATTATCAGTGGCCCGGTTATACCTGTTCAGTTCTCCGGTAAAAAAGCTGATCCAGAGGTTGCCCGATCCGTCTTCATACAGGAATTCAGTGACAAAGTTATCCGACAGGCTTGTTGAATCATCGTGGCTGTTGGTATAATGCCTGAATTCATACCCGTCGTAACGGTACAGTCCATCCTCTCCGGAAGCCAGCCAGATGAATCCCCTGCTGTCTTCGTGGACACGCATAATGACCTTACTGATTCCCTCGGCATCTCCGAGGTGCTCGAATTCTATACGTTCTGAAAAAGTTCCCGTCGGGTCGTCCCGGGCCGCCAGGGAACAGAATGATAAAAGGGTGATGATGAACAGAATAAATTTCCGGTGGAGAGTAAATTCAGGGCGGGTAAGCATGCCTGGATTCAGGTTTCGTTTTGCTTTCATTTAGTATTCCGGAATGTGGTCAGAGGATTGCAGGATTTACATTGCTGAAAATAAATATAAAAAAAATAATTAACTGTTCCTGTCCCCATTATCACATATCGTGCATAATCTGTATGATATGTTATAGCATGGGCGATCCGCTGTTTTTAATTTACGTTCAGTATTATTAACCAAAACCTTGCATTATGAAAACATTACGATTGCTTAAACGTACCCCGGTACTTACCGGGTTCAGCTTCATGCTGATGTTGTTACTGCTCGCCGGCTGTGAAAAGAAAGAAGGCTTTATTAATGCGGCCGACGAATCCCCCGGCGCCCTGCTGAAAAGTGCAGGTGTTGTTGATATGGCTATTGAGCTAAAGGGCTCGACCCATTTCCCGTCTTATGCTCTCAAAGAGCAAAGAGTGATCTCACCGTGGGACTTGAATATGCTTGAATGCAAAGCCACCCTTACACCTGTCGGGAAACAGGATTATATCCTGGAAACTGAAGAGTATTTTGGCACCATGTTATTCAGGAAAATAAGTTATGAGGTGAAGATGACCCCCGGCGGATCATTGAAATTCTGCTGGCCGGAGACCTGGGAGGAATTGGATTTTTCGACAGGGCAGGTGGTCCCGAACACCATGTCGGTACTTGAACAGATGAGGCTGCATACCGGCTGTGAAATTTATGGAGGTCCGGGTGTCGCACAGGGAACGGTTCTCTATAAAGGCCATTTCGACGGTACTGTATTTTATGCTGCCATAATGGTAATTGGAGAACAGAAGGAATTTGGTACAGTCGCACCCTTTTATACCACTCCTCCATTAATTGACGGCCCCATCAAATTCGAATTTTCCATAGAGCTGGAGGTGGTTGAGGAGTGAGACCCTCCGGCTGATCCCTTCTTATAATCTGCACCTATTTATAAAGTTTTAGGTGTCTGTGCAAGGGAGCCGTACCCCTTTATGATTCCGGGGTGCGGCTTTTTTGCTTGCAGAACCAATGCAGACTGCAGACTATTTGCCGTTTTACGGGATAGGCTGTAGCCATGCCAGGCGTGGAATATTTACGATTTTAGCAGTTTACTGGGCTAAATGAAGAATCAAGACACTGAACCAGATCCCGAAACAAGTTCGGGATTAGTTCGACTGAACAGATTCGGTTCGTTCCACTCCCGAACCTGCAGTCTCACTAATTCTGCACCCTGCACCCTGAACCCTGGACCTTACTCACAGAACTTTCAAATACACCACCTTGTCATCCCCCTCATCATAGAAATCCTCGAAGTATCCCTTGATGCGGAAATCATTTTTTTCGTAGAAGGTGCGGGTGGGAGCATAGAGCTCCTTTGAGGAGGTTTCGGCGTAGATAGCATGACCGCCGAGTTTCCGGATGGCGATTTCGGTTTCCAGGAGCAGTTTTTTCCCGATACCGCGGTTATGGAAATCGTTGTGGGTGGCGATCCAGTAAAGATCAAAACTGTGCAGGGTGCAGGGGATGAGTCCGAAACAGCTGTATCCGACCGTTTCGCCGTCAACCTCCGCGAAGATGAACTCGTAACCGCTTTCGGTTCCCTTTTTTAAATACTCCTCCACCAGCTCCACAGCAATCAGCACCTCATCCTCCCTGAAGAATCCCGTTGAGCGTACGATCGACTCGACATGCTCCTTATCGCTCCACATTACATTTTTTCTGAGATTTACCGTTTCCATAGCCTTTATATTGCATTATTCAATATCCGTTCGATCAGCATGGTATAACTGATGCCGCCTTCTGAACAGGCAGCCACAAAGCCGGCATCGGGAGCAATGCACGGATTGGCATTCACCTCAAGCACCCAGGGATGATTTTCCCGGTCGACCCGGAAATCCACCCGCATGTAGCCCCTCATGTCAAATACGTCCCAGCATTTCAGGCTGATCTCTTTCATCCTTTCGACCAGCGTCCGGTCCTTTTCCGGCAGATCAAAGGTCCGGATGGTTTTTCCGTACTCGAAGGAGCCGCTGTCCCACTTGGAGGCATAGTTGAGGATCTTCGGTTTATCTTCGGGATAATCAACGTAGAGCATCTCGGCAACGGGCATCACCTCGGGGCCGTGACTTCCTGCCAGCAGGGTGATGTTGAACTCCCGTCCGTCGATATACTCTTCCAGGAACCGGTCCCTGGTACGCCTGTCAGTCGAAAAGTTTCTGAAATCAAATCTCCGGCCATCCACGATCGATGCATCGGTGATGCCGGCTGAACCGTCTTCCCAAACCGGTTTCAGGATATACTGTTTATGCGGATCCGGTCCGGGCTCATCAGCGGGGAGAAACCATGCCGGGGTAGGGAGCCCGTAAAGCTTCATCATCTGTTTCGTACGCACCTTATCCGTGGTGACCATCAGTGCATAACTGCCCGACCCGGTGAAGGGGATCTGCATGGACTCCAGCAATGAAGCGGGCAGGTGGATGAGGGAGCCCTTCCCGTCGACCGTTTCAACCAGGTTGAAGACCACATCGGGATCGATCGATTCAATCAGGTCCTTCACAATCTCGATATTCAGGTTGAAAAAAGCCCTCCTGGTGGTATGTCCGAGCTCCCGGAGTACCTTCTCCACCGCATCCGCCTGGACGAGCACATCCAGCTCATCGTTTCCGGGTTGGTCAGACAGCGAATTGATCAGCAGGAGCGCGTTTTTCATGCGGCGACTTTATTTTCTGAACTGCGGAGCTCATGATCATGGTCATGAGTTCCCGGTAGCCTATTCCATTAAGGTGCGCAAGAATGGGCAGGTCGGAGTGCTCCGGGTGCATTCCGGCGAGCGGGTTGACCTCCAGGAAATACGGCTGTCCCTGCTCATCAAAGCGGATATCGACGCGCCCGGCATCTTCACAACGGAGGGTTCTCCAGACCTTCAGCGCCAGGTCTGCACAGGCCTGTGTTGCATCAGGATCGGTCAGGGTGTAAATGATTCGCTCCTCGCACTCCTCCTTGTTGACATAGGAATAGACATTCTCCTCGGCATTCTCCTTCAGGATGATCTCGATGACGCCGACACAAACGGCCCTGTCACCGGTCCCGACAATCCCGGCCGTGAACTCCCGTCCGCCCAGGTAGGTTTCCACCAGCACCGGTTGTTTGTACCTTTCCAGCAGGGTGGTACAGACGGTTTCGAGCTGCTGCCGCTCCCTGATCACCGATTGGGGATTGATCCCTTTTCCGGTTCCCTCGGCCACCGGTTTGGCAAACAGGGGGAAGGGCAGGTTAACGGAGGAAATATCTTCCGGGGTGTAAACCACATGATGCTCCGGGGTTGGTATGCCGGCCTCCTTCACAACCACTTTCGTGAGGGCCTTGTCGAGGGTCAGGGCCATGACCAGGGGCCCCGAGAATACATAAGGGATGCGGTATGCATCGAGCAGTGCCGGTATCTGGGCTTCGCGGGCGGCCCCATAGAGCCCCTCGGCAATGTTAAAGACGATATCCCAGCGGTCGCCCCGGGCAAGCCGTCCGACCAGGTTCCAGATATGTCCGATCCGGTCGGTGCGGTACCCCAGTTCATTAAGGGTCCCCTCGATGGCGGCGATGGTTCCCTCCCTGTCGAACTCGGCGGTCTCCTCCTCGCTGAATCCCATATTCAGGTATTCATCCCTGAGGTCGTAGGTGATCCCAACTATAATAGGTGTTTGATATCTGTTGTGTTTCATATTGAATGATTAGCCGTTAAAAAATGTTTCATAGAATCCCTGGAAGAAATTCCGTGCATTGATGCCGAGCACCCTGTTTTTATATCCCCCCTCCTGCACAAAGAGGGTAGGGATCTTCTGTTTTCCGATCTCCATGCCGTTCCGGTAAAAATCACCGGCAGTAAGGTTCCAGGTACCCGTGGGATCGCCTTTGGCAGTATCCAGGCCGAGCAGTACGATCCGGAAGCCGGGATTGAAACGGCTGATCCGCACCAGGGCCCTGCCGAGGACCCGGCTGTATTCCTCTCCCGTGGTGCGCTCCTTCAGGGGGTAGTTGATATTGAATCCCGTTCCTTCCCCTTCTCCCTTCTCATCGGCAAAACCGGTAAAATAGGGATAGGCAAAGGATGGGTGTCCGTGGATGGAGAGGGTAAGGACGTCCTTCCTGGCATAAAAAATATCCTGCTGGCCATTGCCATGGTGGTAGTCGATGTCGAGCATGGCCACTTTTCCGTACCTGGAAAGGAAATGGGCGGCGATGGCTGCCGAATTGAAATAGCAGAATCCGCCGAATACCTTTCGCTCGGCATGATGTCCAGGCGGTCGTACCAGTGCATAAACGGCCCGGGCATCCGACAACAGCCTGGCGGCTCCGCTCAGCGCGCAGTCCACAGCCCTTCTGGCGGCGAGATAGGCATTTTTGTTCAGCGGGGTGAAGGTGTCGATGCAGTAATACCCGGCCAGGACGGAATCATCGGAAGGTGCCTTATGCGGGTTCCGCACAGGGAAAACGTAAGGGTAAATCGATTTTCCCTCCGGCAGGGATTCGCAGACCCGCTTAAAATAATTGATGAATCCATGATCGTGCACCTCCCGGATGTACTTCTCGGAAAAGGTATGAACATGCATCTCCTTAAACAATCCCGTTGCATTCAGCTCAGAAAGGATTGTGGATATTCTGACCGGTGATTCCACATAGCCGCGATCGCGTACGTGATGAATGGAGTGCCGGTCGTTCACGGCCAGGTAGATGGTTCCATGCAATTTCTTCAGGGCCGGTGCATCCTGTTCCGGTTTGGGAGGCCTGACATACCGGGGCGCCCTCAGTTTTACGGGATCATCCTTTATCGAATCCACCACGGTGCTGATATAATCCTCGGTGACAATATCCTCGTATTTCCGCTCCAGGATGGCCCTGATGATCTTTCTGGCTGCAGCCCTGCTGACGGGAGGCTGTCCCAGGAAATCGCAGACCAGGTATGGAGGGCACTGGTCCGCGGCCGGGGTCACGGGTGTTTCATATTGTGTATTGATGAGCGGAAAGGCTCCAAAGTGCTCGTAAAACCGGAGCCGGGCTTTATTCTGTTCGATCAGGGCTGTATTCAGGCATACGGAGGCCTCGTCCGGCAGACATTCAAAGAAGAGCCCGCGGGCACGCAGTTTAATGGCTTCCTGACGGGTGCTCTCATAGAGTGAGGTCCCGATACCGCCGGACATGACATTCTTCCCGGAAGCGATAAAGTCGAGAAAACAGAAACGGAGGTCAGGAGCGAAGTACATCAGGGAAAATCCCTGGACCGTTCCTCTCCTGTTTTCAGCTATCAGCAGGGAGGTTCTGAACCTGTATTTAAGCGGGTTGGTAAGCTGTTCGGGAATGTTGGTACTATATTTTTCCCTCACATCGGGAAACCTGCTCTTCAGGATTACCTGAACCTGTTCAATCGCACGTTGATCCGACAGCATGGTGTCGTCCTGGATCCGCCTGATCAGAAGCATCTCATCTTTTTTATTAAGAACCGGTGATGGTCCGGAACCTTATACAGGTTCCTGAGCTTCAGGATAGAGATAATACTTTCCTTCATAATTCCTCAACAGGTAACCCTTCTCGTTCCTCTCGGCCAGGTAATTCGGCAGAAGCGGAATCTTTCCGCCACCGTCCGGAGCATCGATCACAAAATGAGGGATGGCATAGCCGGAGGTGAATCCCCGGAGGGCTTTAATGATTTCCAATCCTTTCGCAACGGGCGTCCGGAAATGGGCTGAGCCGGGAATCTGGTCACACTGATACAAATAGTAGGGTCTTACCCGTATCTTCAGCAGTTTATGCGCGAGTTGCCGGTAAACTTCCGGATCATCGTTGACCCCTTTCAGCAATACGGTCTGACTCCCAAGGGGCAGACCTGCGTCGGCAAGCCGGTTGCAGGCAAAAGCCACTTCGGGGGTGATCTCATCCGGGTGGGTGAAGTGGATGCTCATAAACAGCGGATGGTATTTCTTCAGCATCCGGACCAGTCCGGAGGTGATGCGCTGGGGGAGCACTACCGGAACCTTGCTTCCGATCCGGATGATCTCCACGTGGGGTATCTGGCGCAACCGCGACAGCAGGTATTCCAGTCTGTTATCAGACATGGTGAGCGGATCGCCGCCCGATAAGAGTACATCCCTTATCTCCGTGTGTTCCCTGATATAATCGAGAGCCACATCCCAGGAGGTAAAACTGGAATGAACCTTGTCATTATTGGAAACCATGTGCGATCGTGTGCAGTATCTGCAGTAAGCGGCACATACGCCGGTTGCCAGAAAAAGCACCCTGTCGGGATACCGGTGTACCAGTTGCGGCACGGGGCTCTGGGTTTCCTCTCCAAGCGGGTCGGGTTTTTCCTCCGGGCTGATAAGCAATTCATCATAGACCGGGACCATCGTTCGGCGGATGGGCTGTAACGGATCCTCCGGATCAATGAGGCTTGCGTAGTAAGGAGTAATCCTCATGGGAAGTTTTTTCTTCATCTCAGCAGACATCAGTTCCCGGTCGGAAAGCTTAATGAAATTTGAAAGCTGTTGCCAGGAAGTAATGCTTCTGGATAATTGCCATTGCCAGCTGCTCCATTCTTTCATGGAAACATTCGGATAAAACTGTTCCTTGAACCGTAAAGTCTTCTCTCCGAAAGGAGAATTTACGGTAACGCCGAGTTTTCTGTCTTGTATCCGGGTAATGGCCCCTGAATGTGAGAGCAGGTCAGGGGGCTCTGTTTCATTTTCTTCATACACCGATGAAGTCAATGATAACAATTGAGGAGATTTCATTTCTCTGTGAACGTGATGTGTTAATCGTTAATCTCTCTTTAATTAATTGTTTGATTAGTAATACATTAAATCATGTTGTTCAGGCATGATTATTTTCTGCAATTGTAAACTATTTTTTAATACGATATACAGGTAAAAATGGTTTTTTTTAAACTTAGATGAAAAAAAATATTTTAGCCCCGGACGTAGCATTCATGAATTCTCTCCCGTTTGGTTCGTTCAGAGAAATTAAATACTTTTAAATTGTCCATACAGACTATCTATTCCACTAAAAAATAGACACAATGAACAGAACATGCACTTCAGCTTCCTTGATCCTTATGACATTTTTAATGGTTTCATTTAACGCCCCCAAAGCC
>JAFGWU010000060.1 GCA_016936975.1 Bacteroidales bacterium
GAGGTGAGCATCCACTATGATCTGACGACGGCCAGGTACCACGCCCTGATCATTGCCGTTCAGGATTACGACGATCCGAATATCAATGACCTGGATGATCCCATCAGGGATGCCACCCGTTTCTTTGAAGTGATCAGCTCCCAGTACACGTTTGAGCGGGATCATATCCTGTTCCTGAAGAATCCCACCAAGGCCGACATTATCGGGACCCTGCACCAGATGCGGAACATTATGAGCCCGGAAGATAATTTGCTGATATTTTATGCGGGGCACGGCTACTGGGATGAGGAGATGAAGACCGGGTACTGGTTACCCAGGGATGCCGACCGGAACAACCCGGTGAACTGGCTCCCCAATACCGACCTCACCAACTATCTCAATGCGCTTAAGACTAAGCATACCCTCCTGATCGCCGATGCCTGCTTCAGCGGGGGGATCTTTAAAACAAGGGCCGCCTTCAGCAAACCCGATGCGGCGATTGAAAAACTTTACAAATTGCCCAGCCGGAAAGCCATCACCAGCGGAACGCTTACCGAGGTGCCCGATAAAAGTGTGTTCACCGATTTCCTGATCAGGCGGTTGTACGATAACATGGAAAAATACTACACCGCCGAACAGCTCTTCTCCAGCCTGCGTGTCGCCGTCATGAACAACAGCCCGAACGTCCCGCAGTACGGCACCATCCAGAATGTCGGGGACGAGGGAGGGGATTTTGTGTTTATACTCAAATAGGAAATTAACTTTTCTTCTTTTCAATAACATCAATTTATCCTCCCCATCCATCCTCCTTTTAAGTATCTTTATAAAAAAATTCGGACAATCATGAAATACAGGATTGAAAAAGACACCATGGGCGAGGTGCAGGTCCCGGCCGACAAATATTGGGGAGCCCAGACCCAGCGCTCGAAAGACAATTTCAAAATCGGTGCCGGCACGATGCCGAACGAGATCATCCGGGCGTTCGGCTACCTGAAAAAGGCGGCTGCGGCCACCAACCTCGAACTGGGGGTCCTCCCCGGGGAGAAGGCGGAGATCATCATGAAGGTGTGCGATGAGATCATTGAAGGCAGTCTCGATGATCAGTTCCCGCTGGTCGTCTGGCAAACCGGGTCCGGAACACAGTCGAACATGAATGTGAACGAAGTGATTGCCAACCGGGCCCATGTACTGCTTGGCAATAAGCTTGGAGAAGGCAAACGGCTCATCCATCCCAATGACGATGTGAACAAGTCGCAATCCTCCAACGACACCTTTCCCACCGCCATGCATATAGCGGCCTATAAGATGCTGGTGGAGGTGACCATTCCCGGCGTGAAGGATCTGCGGGACACCCTGAAGAAAAAATCCGATGCGTTCATGAAGATGGTCAAGATCGGGCGGACGCACTGGATGGATGCCACCCCATTGACGCTCGGGCAGGAATTCTCGGGATACGTTTCCCAGCTCGATCACGGTCTGAAGGCGTTGGTCTTCAGCTTCGACCACCTCTCCGAGCTGGCCCTGGGGGGCACTGCTGTCGGAACCGGTATCAATACACCCGAAGGATATTCCGGGATGGTTGCGGATTATATTGCCCAGTTTACACAGCTCCCGTTCATCACCGGTAAAAACAAGTACGAGGGGCTGGCCGCCCACGATGCCATTGTGGAAGCACACGGCGCCCTCAAAACCCTTGCGGTCAGCCTGATGAAGATCGCCAATGACATCCGCGTGCTCTCCTCAGGTCCGAGATGCGGTATCGGGGAGATCACCATCCCGGCCAATGAGCCCGGCTCCTCCATCATGCCCGGCAAAGTCAATCCCACCCAGGCCGAAGCACTCACCATGGTCTGTGCCCAGGTGATGGGGAACGACGTGGCGATCAATATCGGGGGCAGTAACGGGCACTTCGAGCTGAATGTTTTCAAACCCCTGATGATCTACAACTTCCTCCAGTCGGCCAGACTGCTCGGGGATGCCTGTGCCTCGTTCAACGAACATTGTGCGGCGGGGATCGAACCGAACACCGAGCGCATCAGGCAGAACCTGAACAACTCCCTGATGCTGGTCACGGCCCTCAATCCGCATATCGGCTATGAGAAATCTGCAGAAATTGCCAAAAAGGCACATGGTGAAGGAACCACGCTGAAGGAGGCAGCGCTGGCACTCGGTTATGTAACGGAGGAGGAGTTTGACCGGTGGGTGGACCCGGGGAAGATGATCGGATCTATATGATTAATATCAAATCACAAATTACAAATCCCAAATAGCAAACAAGCTTTATCCGGAACCCCCCCTCACTCTGTCCGCATCATCAGGATCGTGGTATGTGCGTTCCCGTTCGGATCGTAGGCGATTCCCACCCCGCCGATGGTCACATCCTCCAGGAGTGCTTCGGCCGTGTCGTCCTGCGCCTTCAGTGGTTCGATGATATCCTCCACATAGATCCCTGTTCCGTTCCGGGTCAGGCTGACCACGGCAACCTCATTGGTTCCCCCCCAGCGGTCGTGAATAATATCCCAGATGGCCTGAAGTTCCGTTCCGTCGGGATCTTCGTTTCCCGTTGCCAGGAATGCGGAGTATTTCTTGGCCTGTTCAACCATCGTATCGTAATTGGCCGTTACGGGGGCCATGCCGCTGTCGGCCCTGAATGCATTAACCTCCCTCAGGACCGCATTCTCCAGTGCCGTCATGGATATCCAGGATTCCTCTTCCTTGCAGGAAAGCAATCCCACCAGGAGGGCTATGAAAGAAAAAAGTATAATTTTTCTCATGGGATGATTTTTCAAATAAGTACGAAATCCATACAGGAAAGGTTGCTTATAACCTGTCGATATTTTCGGGCGGATCACCGATGACCGCTTTGTATTTTCCCTCCACAATCGGCCGTCTGATCAGCTTCGGGTGCTCCACCATCTCCCTGATCCATTCGGCATCGTTAAAGTGTAATCCTTTCAGCTCCTTCCTGAAATACTCTTCCTGGGTACGGATGAGATCGACGGGTTTGATGTTAAGTTTCATTATCAGTTTTTTCAACTCCTCCTCAGAGAGGGGATGCTTCAGGTAATCCCTGACCTCCGGATCGAGCCCTTTCTTAAGGGCATATTCCAGTCCGGCACGGCTTTTTCTGCATCTTGGATTGTGATAAACGGTAATCATTTCTATTTTTTTCGGGTTCAATCGGTTCTTCCGGTCCGGGC
>JAFGWU010000061.1 GCA_016936975.1 Bacteroidales bacterium
AAAACAGGCGGTAAATGCTGTCTCCATCATTCTGGTAATTCTTTGCAGCATTAATTCCTCCCTGTGCTCCAATACTGTGTGCCCGTCGGGGACTGTCCTGGTAACAGAAAGATTTTACCTTGAATCCCATTTCCGCAAGCGCTGCGGCAGAAGATGCACCAGCCAGACCGGTTCCGACAACAATGATATCCAGCTTACGCTTGTTGGCCGGATTCACAAGATTTTGCAATGACTTGTAGTTGGACCATTTTTCCGAGATGGGGCCTTCAGGTATTTTAGAATCAAGTAGAGCCATGATTTTTTATGATTAAGCGGGTTGGGTAAAATAAATGATGATTGGGATGATGGAAAATCCGGTAACGACAATAATTGTATAGACCAGACCCAGTATATTGATCGACCGGGCGTATTTCAAATCATATAATCCAAATGTTTTAAAGGCAGACTGGAATCCGTGAAGAAGATGAAATCCAAGAAACAAAAAAGAGAGAATATAAAATATAACAAATCCCGGCATTTGGAATTTCCGGATCACCTCACCGGCAAAATCATGATAAACAACTCCCTCGTAAATAATTTCGCTTCCCTTTCCGAACTTGGCCTTGAAATAGAAGTCGATCAGGTGGATAACGAGAAAAACGCCGATTATAGCCGCTGTATGAATCATGAATTTTGAAAAGAAAGAGGTATTCGAAAAATTATATTTCCTATGCCGTTTAGGACGGGCCAGCCAGTTCTGAACCTGCAGGATCAGGGCATACAGGATATGAAGGAGGAATCCCCCGAAAAGCAAAATCTCAAAGACTTTAATGACGATACTGCTGCTCATAAAATGCGCCGCACGATTATAAACCATAGGATCATCAAACAGGATCACCAACAGGTTTATGCCCATATGCACCAATAAAAATAATATTAGAAAGATGCCGGCAATTGACATCAGGAGTTTCTTTCCGATGGAGGAGATGATAACTGAAGCCATGTTATTACAATTAAAATAAGTTATTTAACTTGCCATTGAAGAAGGATTTCAGAGAACGTCACTGAACAAATATAAATAAATATCAACCTTCCTGAAGGTTCTTTTTTATATCCTACAACAGGTATAATAAATTATAAAACTGATTGATAATAATATGTAAGAAATAATGAAGAAATCTGCATTATTCAAGGGAGCGAAGATTGTATACAACGATACGGGGAAGGGCGATGTGCTGTTTTTCTTGCATGGGTACCTGGAGACCCGAAGGATATGGGACGAATTTTTTCCTTTATTCAGGCATCATTTCAGAATAATCACCATGGATATTCCGGGGCACGGAGAATCGGAATTCTGGGGTGAGGAACTGAATATGGATGACCTGGCATCAGCCGTTCTTTATATCATCGACAGGGAGGGGATCAATAAAATCTATCTGATTGGTCATTCAATGGGTGGATATATAACTATGGCCTTCGCCGAGCTTTACAGGGAACGGTTGAAGGGATACTGCCTGTTTCATTCCACCTGCTTTGCCGATTCAGGGGAAAAGCAGAAAAACCGGGATCGGGAGATCAGCCTGATTCAAAGCGGTAAGAAACAGCACATCATCAATCTGAATGTTCCCAAAGGATTCGCGGATGATAACCTGGAAAGGATGAAGCATCAGGTTGATAAGGCAAAAGAGCTGGCTCAATCCTGCAGTGATGAGGGAATGATCGCCCTGCTGAGAGGTATGAAAAAAAGGCCCGACAGGTCACATGTATTGTCGGAGGCAGATTTACCACTTCTGCTAATATGGGGAGAGAAGGATAATTACATTTCAGGGGAGGTCTTCGGGGCGCTTCAAAGGATTGCCCCGCATGCATCGGTTTTAACACTCAAAAATTCCGGTCATATGGGATTTATGGAAGAACCCGGACGGTGTTGTGAGGCGGTTTTAACATGGATGGGTCACTAAACAAAAAAGGGGTTGTCTCAAAAGACTATTTATGGTTTTTATAACTTACAAAGTGTAAGTTTAAGTTAGAAATATACTAATGATGGGTGCACAAATACCCCCTCTCTAATCTCCCCCTTGAAAGGGGGAGATGTCTGAGCAACCTGATAATCAAGGTTATTGAATACTTAAGAAAATTGTTGCGAAGACAGAGGGGGTATCAAAGCATGGTAAGGAATGTAATACTTGTGATAAATTAAAAGTATACAGTGTCAAATTTTCACTTTTGAGACAGACCCGTTAGATTATCTTCCGCGACGCATCCGTGCTGGTCCGTAACCACACATGCCTGCTCCGGGCCAATTCCCGGACATTTGCATTTCCTGTTCATCATTCAATATCCCTTTTACGGCAAGCTGATGTTCCGTCCGGAGTTTCTGCATCTTATTCATCAATGCTGTTTGTTCATCGATGTTTTTATTGACCGATTTCAGGTCCACATTCTCCTCGGACATGAGTGTCCTGCGTTGGGCCCTCAGTTCCCCCATTTTATTTCTGAGGGGCTCCATTTTTTTAAAATGCTCAATTCGGAGGGCATTCATCTGTTCCTGTTGTTCCTCGGAAAGATTCAGGGCCGGACAAGAAGGTCCCCGTTTGAAGTTCTGCTCCTGGTTAAAATCCCGGTCCTTATAGTAACACTGTCCGCCCCGGCGGGGTTGTGCATTGAGTCCGATAACCAATAAGGTGCTCATCACAATGATTGCGGCTGATTTAAAAATGTTCTGTTTCATGATTCCGTCTGTTTTGATTAATAATCCGTTTTCTCAATTATTTAGATACGGATGGAAAGAAAAGGTTTAATCCTTCTATTTAAAAAGCGGAAAGGGTATCAATTGCCATCTTCAGGGTATTGTCAATCGCACTGATAATCGGGTAGAATCCTTCATTATCAATAATGTTCCTGGCAATGTATGCCTTGATCATCGTTTCGATGACCAATTTCGATTCGTTGATTTCTGCGTAATCGGGTTCTATATCCCTTGAGCGGGCAAACTCCACAAAATCGGAAAGAATATTTTCATTGTCCAGGTAGCTGGCTATCTGTTCCGGTGATTTGAGCTTTTCAAGCTCGCTGCGGTGTAAGTCGGTATAGAAAAACGCAAAGCGGTAAATTAAGCCTGTGCTTCTCACCCGGGTGTAGTAGGGTGTGATACCTGTGGTGTCAAATGGCACAAAGATATCGGGCATGATTCCCCCGCCGCCATACACAATCTTACCGCCCGGGGTAACGTATCTCAGGGAATCAGAAAACTGGATGCTGTCCCTGGTTTCAAGTTCACCCCTGAACAGGCGCAGGCTCAGGTCATGATAATACTCTTCCCTTCCGTTATTGTAAGGCTTCTGGATGCTTCTTCCGGTAGGAGTGAAATAGCGGGCAACCGTCAGGCGCAGGGCGGAACCATCCTTGAATTGCATCTGCTCCTGTACAAGTCCTTTCCCGAAAGACCTTCTGCCGATAATGATTCCGCGGTCATTGTCCTGCAGGGCACCGGCTACGATTTCACTGGCTGAAGCAGTTCCCTCATTGATCAGAACCACAACAGCGTCGTTTTTAAGTACGCCACGGCTGGTGGCATAGTTATTATTTCGCGGACGGGTTTTTCCTTCCGTGTAAACAATCAGCTGACCCTCCTCAAGGAACTGATCGCTTATTTGTATGGCTGTTTCCATGATGCCCCCGCCATTATCCCTGAGATCAAGAATCAGCTTTTTCTCTCCCTGTGCCTTCAGCTTCTCCACCGCTTCCATGAATTCCTTAAAGGTTGTCTGCGCAAACTGGGTAATCTTAATGTACCCTATGTGGTCAGTGATCATATAGGCAGCGTCGATACTGTAGATGGGAATATCGCCACGTGTGATTTCAAAGGTAAGGGGTTCCTTTACACCCCATCTGACTATCTTTACCCTGACAATGGTTCCCTTCTCCCCCTTAAGCATATTCACGATATCGTTGCTATCCATGTTAACCCCTGCAACCGTGGAGTCTTCAACTTCAATTATCCGGTCGCCCGGAAGGATTCCCACAATCTCTGAAGGTCCGTTTGGAATGGTGTTGATAATGGCTACAGTATCGTCAACCATGTTGAAGGAGACCCCGATGCCGCTGAAATTTCCGGTCAGCGGCTCATTATATTTCTGAAAATCCTCTGCCGGGATGTATATCGAGTGCGGATCCAGATTCTCAACCAGGGCAGGCAATACCGACTCGTTGATCTTATCTATGGAAACAGTATCGACATACTCATTCAGTATGTACTGCAATGCCGTGGTAATTTTATCGGCTTTCGGATTCAGTGAAAAACCGGCACCAACATTGATTCCGGGTTTAATGGAAAAATGTTGTTTATTGAACTCTTTACTGACGACGGTTCGTACCCGCAGGCTGCAGAACCAGTTCCCGAGCACAATACCCGCAACAAGAACCAGACTGAGCACTATTGGCAGGAATGGAAATATTTTGTCTCTTTTAATCTTCATTGGTTGGATCCGGTATATGTACCAGTTCGATGTTTGCTTTTTTCAGCAGTTCCAGTCCATCGGTGATTCTGTACTTTTCTGCAAAAACCACCCTGATTATGCCTGACTGAATAATAAGTTTTGAACACTCCATACATGGGGAGGTTGTAACATAGAGCGTAGCACCTTCACTGCTGTTGCTGGATTTGGCCACTTTGGTAATGGCATTAGCCTCTGCATGAAGAACATAAGGTTTTGTCACATCATTCTCGTCCTCACATTTGTTCTCGAATCCCGATGGGGTTCCGTTATAGCCATCGGAAATAATCATGCGGTTCTTTACAATAAGCGCGCCGACCTTTTTCCTGTTGCAATAGGAATTTTCTCCCCAAATGGAAGCCATACGCAAATAACGCTTATCAATGGCCAGTTGTTTTACGGCGGAATTGATGGTATGTTTCAAGTTAAGATCCCCTCCTCAGCGAAATTTGTACCCGGAGCCGGGGTCGAACCGGCACGGTATTGCTACCACTGGTGTTTGAGACCAGCGCGTCTACCAATTCCGCCATCCGGGCAATTATAAATTATACCTTCTCTTTTTTCAATATAACATTAAAGAAATATTCCAATTTTTTTTTGGATGGCGGAATTGGCCACCGCTGCAGCCTGGCCCCTCGCTAAATTGCTCCACCGGAGCAATTCTTTACGCTCGGTCCTGCCATCCGGGCAAAAACGAAAGTTTTTCAAGTCTGCGAATATAATATAATTCAGGCTAATAGGCAAATATGAAGCCATATCTGGCGGACTATGTTTTTAAATATCTTTTAGGTAACCGGTCATTGTTAAATTTGAATGATTATTGGGATATAAATTTTAAAACGATATAATAATGGTACAGAATTACAGGAAAAAAGCAGAAGCTGTTTTAAAGAGACTTGGCATAGAAAGCCTGAACAAGGGGGCCACGACCGGAACGGTCTGGCTGAATACTGAGGGGGAAACAACCGATTCAGTTTCCCCGATTGACGGCGAGGTTATCGCCAGGGTTACGAATGCCTCTTCAGGGGATTATGAAGTCATCGTACAGGAAGCCCAGAAAGCGTTTCTGGCCTGGAGGAGTGTTCCCGCACCGGTAAGGGGAGAGGTGGTAAGGCAGATAGGGATTGCTCTGCGGGAGGCAAAAGCGGATCTTGGATTCCTTGTTTCCCTGGAGATGGGAAAGATTTACCAGGAAGGAATGGGCGAAGTCCAGGAGATGATCGACATCTGTGATTTTGCTGTGGGGCAGTCCAGGCAGCTTCATGGTTTTACGATGCAATCGGAGCGGCCCAATCACCGGATGTACGACCAGTACCATCCCCTCGGCATCCTGGGGCTGATAACCGCATTCAACTTTCCTGTTGCCGTCTGGGCCTGGAATGCGATGATTGCGGCGGTGGCAGGGGATGTGGTCATCTGGAAACCGAGTTCAAAAACGCCGTTGAGCGCAATTGCAACGCATCACATTATCCGGAACGTGTTGGAGCGCAATAAGGTTCCCGAAGGGGTTTTCAATCTGATTATAGCAAAGTCTTCTGTTGTTGGGGATAATTTTGCCGATGACAGGCGTATACCGCTTTTCAGTGTGACGGGTTCCACGGCTGTCGGTAAGCGGATTTCAGGAATTGTCGGAAAAAGGCTGGGACGGTCCATCATGGAACTGGGAGGCAACAATGCAATTATCGTTTCGAGGGATGCGGACCTGGATCTGGCTGTTCCGGCCATCGTCTTTGGTTCGGTGGGAACAACCGGTCAGCGCTGTACAACCACACGTCGGCTGATTATTCATGCTGAAGTGTACGAAGAGGTCAGGGCGCGCCTGGTCAGAGCCTATCAGCAGGTTGCAAAACGTATCGGGAATCCCCTGGAGGAAGGTGTATTGGTAGGACCGTTGGTGGACAAAGCCGCGGTACAGTTGTTCACCAGTGCGCTGGCTGAGGTTGAAAAGGAGGGAGGAAATATTATTTTCGGCGGTGATCTTTTGGAGGGGGAAAACTATGCTTCAGGAAATTATGTGGTCCCGGCTCTCGCTGAAGTGGAAAATCACTATAAGATTGTCCAGGAAGAAACCTTTGCCCCGATTCTCTACCTGATAAAATACCGGACGCTGGAAGAAGCTATTGCCATTCATAACGATGTTCCGCAGGGACTTTCCTCCGCGATATTCACAAATAACCTGCGGGAGGCAGAACGGTTCCTTGCGGGAACGGGCTCCGATTGCGGAATAGCCAATGTAAATATCGGGACTTCGGGTGCCGAGATAGGCGGGGCGTTCGGAGGGGAGAAGGAAACAGGGGGTGGAAGAGAATCGGGATCAGACGCCTGGAAGGCATACATGCGAAGGCAGACAAATACCATTAATTACGGCAGTGCACTTCCTCTTGCCCAGGGGATAAAATTCGATCTGTAAGGAAGGGGTTAAACGGCGCGGGTCAGTAATTTGGAGCTTACCATGCTTCTGACCGCCATCACGATGCCTTCGGCATCAAACCCACATAGTTTGTGGAGTTCATCAGGTGTTCCCTGTTCGATAAAATGGTCCGGAATTCCGAGGCGGACTATTTTTGCATTGTAGTTATTGTCGTTCATGTATTCCATGACCACACTGCCCAGTCCGCCCAGTATGGTTCCGTCCTCCACCGTTACGATTTTCTTAAACCGGTTAAACACTGTTTTTAAAAGCTTTTTGTCGATCGGTTTCAGAAACCGGATATCAAAATGAGCCGGATGAATGCGTTCCTTCTCCAGGGAATAAATGGCTTCAGTGACTTTATTGCCGATGGCCCCGATTGAAAGAATGGCTATCTCTTCTCCATCCTGAATCATGCGGCCCGTCCCGACTTCAATTTCGCTGAAGGTTTGTTGCCATTCCCTGCATACACCTCTCCCGCGCGGATAACGAATTGCAAACGGACCATATGGTCTGAGCTGTGCCGTGAACATCAGGTTCCGCATTTCAATTTCATTCATCGGGGCGGAAATGATCATTTCGGGAATACAACGCAGGTAGGCAAGGTCGAAAGCACCGTGGTGGGTTGCCCCGTCTTCCCCTACCAGTCCGGCCCTGTCGATGCAGAAAATAACAGGAAGCTTCTGCAGGGCTACATCGTGGATGACCTGGTCATAGGCTCTTTGCAGGAACGTCGAGTATATGACACAGAAGGGAACCATTCCTGCAGCCGCAAGCCCGGCAGCAAATGTTACGGCATGCTGTTCGGCTATTCCAACATCGTAGGTTCGTTCGGGAATTTCATCCATCATGATTTTCAGCGATGAGCCGGTGGGCATGGCGGCAGTGATTCCCACAATACGTTTGTTGGTTTTTGCCAGTTCCAGGATGGTATTACCGAAAACATCCTGGAAGCGGGGGGGGAGTTTTTCCTGGGAAGTTGGTTTGATAAACTCACCGGTATTTTTATCGAACTTGCCGGGAGAGTGAAAAGCAGTCTGGTTTTTTTCGGCCATGGCAAAGCCTTTCCCCTTTTTGGTAAGCACATGCAGAATTTTTGGACCGTCGATCTCCTTTATATCCTTCAATACCGAGGCGAGGTGAACCACATCATGTCCATCAACAGGACCAAAATACCTGAAGTTAAAAGATTCGAAGAGATTACTCTGTTTAAGGACAATCGACTTAATGGCCACTTCGATTTTCTGAACATACTGCCTGGCATTCGGGGTTATTTTATCGAGATATCCGAGCAGGTTCCATACATCGGTTTTAACCTTATTATACGCTTTGGAAGTGGTTATATCAAGCAGGTAATCCTTCATGGCCCCGACATTGGGATCGATGGCCATGTTATTGTCATTGAGGATTACAAGAATGTTCTTGTGCTCGTGCCCGGCGTTGTTCAATCCCTCGTAAGCCAACCCGGCGTTCAGGGATCCATCCCCGATAATGGCTACCACATGCTTGTCCTTCTGGTTAAGATGAAGGTTTGCAACCGACATTCCCACTGCAGCCGAGATGGAGGTTGAAGAATGTCCCACGCCGAATGCATCATATGCACTCTCCGAGATTTTCGGGAAGCCGCTGATACCCTTAAACTTCCTGTTCGTATGAAAAACATCCCTCCGTCCGGTCAATATTTTATGGCCATAAGCCTGGTGTCCCACATCCCAGATGATCTGATCATACGGGGCATTGAATACATGGTGAATGGCGACAGTCAGTTCGACCACACCCAGACTGGCCCCAAAGTGACCGGGATTGGAGGATACAACATCAATAATAAATTGCCTTAACTCATTGCTGAGCAGAATCAGCTGTTCGGGTGAGAGCGTCTTGAGGTCCTGTGGTCCCTCAATCTGATTTAATAGCTTGTAATCCACCTCTAATCTTAAAATGGTTCGGTCAGTTTCTTTACAAAGATACGAATTATGTTGTTTGTTAATATCTTCAAATTACCCTGTGAAAAAATGGTATCAGCCCCATGCGTTTTTTTATGTAATTTGCAGGAACTTTTTCGTTATAGTAATATGACTCATTGGTTGAAAATAGGGTTGGTCCTGGGAATAGCCGTTTCTTCCTGTGTCCCTGCCAGCGAGTTTACCGAATTAACGGGTAACAGCAATACGCTGAAGCGGGAGCGGGATGAACTGATGGCGGAGAATGAGAAGCTGACGGTGGAGAACCGGGAAATGCTTGCCCGTATGGATGCGGTTGAGTTACAACAGAAAAATTTAATGGAGGACAGCATCCGGCTGCATAATGAAATAGAGACATTAAAGGGTGAGGTTGCACAGCTTGAGCGGAAGTATAAAGATCTGGAATCGACACACGAATCCCTGCTGAGGGGCAATGCAAGAGAAACCCGGAGATTATTGAACGAGTTGCAGGGGACCCAGGAAGATCTTGCTGGCAAGGAGCAGATGCTTAAAGAACTGGAGCGCAATATCAATGATCAGAGGAATGATGTGAACCAGTTGAAGGCTGAACTGGAGGCCCGGAATGCCAGACTGATGGAGCTGGAGGAACTGCTTTTCCAGAAGGATGCTATACTGGATGATTTGAAGAGAAAAGTTTCCGATGCCCTGCTTGGATTTGAGGGAGAGGGGTTAACGGTAACCCGGAAGAATGGAAAAGTATATGTTTCCCTGGAAGAGAAACTTCTTTTTAAAACGGGTAGCACAACTGTTGATCCAAACGGGATAAGGGCCCTGAAGCAACTTTCGGCTGTACTGGCCAGAAATCCTGATATCAATATCATGATTGAGGGTCATACCGATGATGTGCCGTTCAGAAAAGGTTCTTCAATAAAAGATAACTGGGATCTGAGTGTCCTCAGGGCAACCTCCATCGTAAGAATTTTGTTGGAAGAGTCGAATATCGATCCTTTAAGGATAACCGTTGCGGGAAGGGGAGAATATCTGCCGGTTGATCCGGCCGATACACCGGAAGCAAGGAGAAAAAACAGAAGAACTGAGATTATCCTGTCGCCGAATCTGGATGAATTGTACAGGATACTCGATCTGCAGTAGCTCAGATGGTCATGATATCCTGTTCTTTATTCTCCACAATCCTGTCGATCTTTTCTGTATACTCCTGGGTAAGTTTCTGAATTTCCTCCTCAGCTTTTTTTGCCAAATCTTCAGATAACCCATCCTTTTGCATCTGTTTGTATTCTTCGTTGGCCTCCCTGCGGCTGGTCCGGATGCTCACCCTCGCATTTTCCCCTTCTGCCTTAACCTGCCGGACAAGTTGAATACGTCGCTCCTCGGTAAGAGGCGGAATGTTCAGCCTTATAATCTCTCCGTTATTAATAGGGGTTATACCAACTTTTGAATTCTGGATGGCTTTTTCGATAAGTTCAATCATTTTCTTTTCCCAGGGCTGGATGGCAATGGTTTTGCCGTCGGGGGTACTGATATTGGAGACCTGGTTCAGTGGTGTGGGTGTTCCGTAATACTCGACCAGAATTCCGTCGAGGATATGCGGATTGGCTTTACCGGCCCTGATACGGCTTAATTCAGTTTCAAGGTGTTCAACGGCCTTCTCCATTTTTTCCAGAGCCATTTCATAAACCATCTGAACTTCTTCATTCATATCGGTTTGGTTTAACGATTAACAACCCCTAAATTATTTAAATTTTAACTAAAGTTCCAATTTTTTCACCCAAAATCACTTTTTTCAGGTTGCCCCTCACATTCATGTTAAAAACAATAATGGGAAGTTCATTTTCCTTGCACATGGTAAATGCGGTCCGGTCGAGTATTTTCAGCTCCCTGTCAAGGGCTTCATCGAAAGTGATTTCATCGAACTTTTCAGCTTCCGGGTCTGTTTCAGGATCATGATTGAAGACGCCTTCAACCCGGGTTCCCTTCAGCATAACGTCCGCTTCGATTTCAACAGCCCTGAGCGAGGAAGCTGTATCGGTGGTAAAGAAGGGATTCCCCGTACCCCCGGAGAAAATGACAATCTGGCCTTTCTCCAGGGCCTCCATGGCACGGGACTTCATATAATACTCTGCGACTGGTTCCATTCTGATTGAAGTGAAAAGGCGGACCCCGGCTTGCTTTGATTCGAATGCGGAATGAAGAGCCAATCCGTTGATGATAGTGGCCAGCATGCCCATATAGTCTCCTTTGACGCGGTCGTAACCGGCTTCCACACCGGACAGTCCCCTGAAGATATTCCCGCCTCCGATGACGATACCAATCTGAACCCCAAGTTCGGAGACCTCGATGATTTCATCAACATAATCGTTTAACCGCCTGGGATCAATACCGTGCGAACGCCCTGCCATCAGGGCCTCACCGCTAAGTTTAAGAAGTACCCGTTTATATGCCGCCATAATATTTTAATTAATGCACGAATTTAATGATTAAATTAAGAGCAGGATGAACAGGCAGGCACAAAAAAAGGGCTGAATGCCAAACAGTCAGCCCTGTGATTATAAAAAATGGAATATTCTACTTTATGGAGAATCGCTTGAATCCGGTAACCTTTAATTCCTTGTCGGCTTCTTTAAGATACTGCGCGATGGTTTTTTTGGAGTCTTTTGTAAAATCCTGGTTCAGTAGGGTACTCTCCTTAAGGAATTTTTGAACCATTCCCTCGGCGATCCGGTCAACGATACTTTCCGGCTTTCCTTCCTGCAGGGCTT
The DNA here is from genome assembly GCA_016936975.1 of Bacteroidales bacterium. Taxonomy (GTDB): domain Bacteria; phylum Bacteroidota; class Bacteroidia; order Bacteroidales; genus JAFGWU01. Next base: position 11,585 of record JAFGWU010000061.1, read on the forward strand.
TTTCACGGCCAATTTCCCGTTCTTTCCTGATAATTTCTTCAGGAACGTCATCCTTATCGATTGAAACAGGTGACATGGCAGCGACCTGCATGGCAACGTCCTTTGCGACCTGGTTGTCTACATCCGCCTTGTTGAATCCGACAAGCGTGGCCAGGTTATTCCCAAAGTGGTTGTATTCAATAACTTTTGCCGATTCTATGTAATCGTAGTAGGTGAGCTCGAGTTTTTCCCCGATGATTCCGGTTTGTTCGATTATCTTTTCCTCGACGGATTTATCCTCCAGTTTGAGTTTCCTGAGATCGTCAAGGGTTCTGGGCCTTTCCTCCAGGGCCCTGTCAAGGATGGATTTTGCAAACGCAACGAAATTTTCATTTTTGGCGACGAAGTCGGTTTCGCAGTTAAGCGAGATTATGGCGCCAAAGTTGCCTTTAACTTTTGCCTGAACGGTACCCTCACCAGCTTCTCTGTCGGCGCGCTTGCTGGCTACAATCTGACCCTTTTTACGAATAACATCAATTGCTTTTTCAAAATCACCATCAGCTTCCTGGAGCGCTTTTTTACAGTCCATCATCCCGGCACCGGTGGCTTTTCTCAGTTTACTTACATCAGCAGCTTTTATCTCGGCCATTTTCAATTGTGTATTTATAATTTTTAATTTATTTGCCTATTTATCTTCAGCGGTGGCATCAACGGGATTATCTCCGGCTTCTTCATCAGTAACTTCCTCCTCATCCACATCTTCCCCGGTCTCTTCACCGGCTACATCAGATGGCTTATTCTTTGCCACGGGTCGTTCGTCGGACAAACCTGCTTCTTTTGCTTTGCTGGCATCTTCAACTTTTACCTTATCCCTCGTTCGGGTTCTTTTACCCCGCTCTTTTTCCTCAGGAGCTTCTTCCTCGTCCTCTTCCCTGGTCTCCTTTTTCGCTTTTTTCTCCTTAGCTTCGGAAGCTTCTTTCTCACGTTCCATTTTTCGTTCTTTCAATCCCTCCTCAATATCAGAAGCAATATAATCGATGATGAGCGAAATGGATTTCGATGCATCATCGTTTGCGGGAATCGGAAAATCAATGTTCCTTGGATCGGAGTTAGTGTCGACCATTGCAAATACCGGAATGTTCAGCCTGTTTGCTTCCCTGACGGCTATGTACTCCTTGGTAATATCCACTATAAACATTGCAGCAGGCAACCGGGTGAGGTCGGCAATACTGCCCAGGTTCTTTTCCAGTTTGGCACGTTGCCGTGTGATTTGAAGCCGTTCACGTTTTGAAAGCGTATCGAACGTGCCGTCAACAGCCATCTTATCAATGGCGGCCATTTTCTTGACTGCTTTTCTTATGGTAGGAAAGTTGGTAAGCATTCCGCCTGGCCAGCGTTCGGTAACATAGGGCATGTTTATCTTACTGATCCGTTCGGCCACTATCTCTTTTGCCTGCTTTTTGGTAGCAACAAAAAGGATCTTTCTTCCGGATTTGGCTATTTGCTTCAGGGCGGACGACGCTTCTTCCAGCATCGCCTGAGTCTTTTTAAGATCAATGATGTGGATCCCGTTCTTCTCCATGAAGATATAGGGAGCCATGGCTGGATTCCACTTTCTTTTCAGGTGTCCGAAATGAACACCGGCTTCTAATAATTCCTCAAAACTTGTTTTTGGCATCTGCTTGATTTTTGCTGGTCAATCGGCAGGTAGCTCCGGAATGGAAGTCTTGCCGATTTCGCAATGATTACATATTTGATTGGTTTAACGCTTACTGAACTGGAACCGCTTGCGGGCTTTCGGGCGGCCGGGCTTCTTGCGCTCAACGACACGCGGATCCCTGGTCACAAATCCTTCGGCTTTGAGAGAGGATTTGTTTTCAGGATTCACCTTGATTAAAGCTCTTGTAATGGCAAGGCGCAGAGCTTCGGCCTGACCCTTGATACCTCCTCCTTTAAGATTAACCTTTATGTCATACTTATCTTTGACCTCCAAGAGGTTGAGCGGTTGTTCAATGACATAGTGAAGTTGTTTATCGGGGAAATATTCTTTGTAGTCTCTATCATTCACAGTAATCTGCCCTTTCCCATCACTCATGTATACACGGGCGATGGCCGACTTTCTCCTTCCAATGGTATTGATTAACTCCATGTTGATTATTTAATGGTGTTTAAGTCTAATTTTTTCGGTTGCTGTGCTTCATGCGGATGATCCGGTCCGGCATAGACAAACAGATTGTTGAACAATTTATGGCCCAGGCGGTTTTTGGGAAGCATGCCGATGACAGCCTGTTCAACAACTGCCTTAGGTTTTTTTTGCATCAGGCTTTCAGGGGTTTCGATACGCTGTCCTCCGGGTCTTCCCGTATGCCGGAAATACTTTCTGTCGGTCATTTTCTGGCCGGTGAGCCTGATCTTTTCAGCATTGACAATGATTACATTGTCTCCGCAATCCACATGAGGCGTGAAGTAAGGTTTATTTTTACCCCTCAGTATTTTTGCAACTTTTGACGCAAGTCTTCCCAGTACCTCATCCTGGGCGTCGACGATAAACCAATTCTTCTGAACGGTTTCCCTATTCGCAGAAAAGGTCTTATAACTTAAAGTATCCACAATGAAAAAATTTTATGTGCGTATTCTATTAAATTCACACCCTGATTTTAGGTTCGCAAAAATACAATTAATTTCCATAAAACAAGAACTTATCAACAAGAAATTTTATGTTTTGTTAATTGGCAGGAAAACAATGGTATATACTATTTTTATGGGGCAAACAGAGCCGTTCATAAATTATTCCGTAAGGCAATCTGCAATCGGATGCCGGTTGGATTATCTGCTCCCGGGAAATAAATAAAATAAGGTCCTCAGGAACCGATTTGACTATGAAATTATATATTTAAGGATTATTATTTTATGATGTTTCCCAAAAAGGTACATGATCAGATTTATTTCTGGTCGCTGGTGTTTCTTGCGGTGAGTTTACCATTATCGATATTTTTTACATCGGTATTTCAGTTTGTACTGATAGGTAATTGGATTGCGGAAGCAAAATTCAGGGAGAAATGGATCCGTTTCAGGAGTGACCCGGCTCTCTGGATATTTCTGGCCCTATTCCTGATTCACCTGCTGGGCATGACGTGGACCAACAACCTGGATTACGGTCTGAAAGATCTTCGCATCAAATTGCCGCTCCTCGTGCTACCGCTGGTTGTTGGAACCGTTACCCCGCTGACAAAGAAGCAGACTGACCTGATCCTGCATTTTTTTGTCGGAGCAGTGTGTGTGGCGACCCTGGCCAGTGTTTTTGCGCTCACGGGTCTTCTCCCAGGTGAAATTAACGATTTCAGGGATATTTCCTTATTCATCAGCCACATCAGGTTTGCATTGCTGATTGTTCTCGCCATAGCCATCAGTTTTTACTTCCTTTTTTTGAATGACGAAAAACTGCCGGTATTCCTCAGGTGGTTTTACCCTGTTAACCTGGTATGGATGCCCCTTTTCCTGATTGCACTGAAATCGCTTTCGGGAATCGTAATATTCATTATCCTGACTTATTTATTTCTGTTACGACTGACTTTTCGTATCAGGGATATATCGTTGCGGTTCATGGTATTCGTTTTCATCCTGATCATTCCCCTGGTATCGCTAGCCTATGTGGGAACTGTCGTGAAGCGCTTCTACACGGTTGATCCGATTGAATCAGCGGAGATTGATCTGAAGACAAATGAGGGGAATCTGTATATGAATTTATCCGACAGGAAAGAGATTGAGAACGGACATCATGTTTGGATGTATGTTTGTATCAGCGAGCTGGAACGGGAATGGAACCGGGTTAGCGATATCGATTTTAACGGCATTACAGCTAACGGAAACTCACTCCAGCATACCCTGATCCGTTACATGACCTCCATGGGACTGAGGAAGGATGCAGTTGGATTCAGCAGGCTGACGGATAAGGATATCAAAGCGATTGAAAAGGGAATTGCAAATCAAATTTATCTGAAAAAGTTCAGCCTCTATCCGCGAATATATGAGATTATCTGGGAGATTCACCGTGTGAGGCTGGGATACAGTCCAAACGACAAATCCATTGTCCAGAGATGGCTCTACCTTGAAGCCGGGCTGAGCATTGCCGGAGACCATTTCTGGACGGGTGTTGGCACCGGAGATATCCCCGATGCTTTTAATGCTTACTATGAAAAGGTGCAATCTCCCCTTGAAACGGATCGCAGAAGAAGGGCCCACAATCAATTTCTGACCTTTGTTATTGCTTTCGGGATTTTCGGGTTCATGGCCTGTATGGCGGCCATACTGGTCCCCGTATGGATCAGGAAAAAATGGGATTCATGCATGACCGTGGTTTTCCTGGTTATCATGGGATTGTCGATGATGAATGAGGATACAATAGAAACTTCAGCCGGAGCCGCATCCTTTGCCTTCTTCTATGTCATCACTATTTTCGGACCCCATTATAAATGGTTCAGGGATGGATGACCGGCTTGACTCTGAATTTTACAGCAGGGATGTTCTGTATGTAGCGCCCGCACTTCTGGGCATGAAATTAATCAGATGTTACCCGGCAGGTGAAAAAGAGATATTCATCATTTCTGAAACAGAAGCCTATAAGGGGACGGAAGATCTGGCATGTCACGCCAGCAAGGGATTGACTGCCCGAAACAGGATCATGTTTGAAAGAGGGGGGCATTTGTATTTATACCTCATTTACGGAATGTACTGGATGATGAATGTGGTGACCGGCGGCAGGGATGTTCCCCAGGCGGTTCTGATCAGGGGTTTAAAGGAAATATACGGACCGGGAAGAGTGACCAGAAGACTGCAGATCGACGGTTCCTTTAACGGGGAGGATCTTTTAACCTCCCGGAAAATATGGATTGAAAAAGGAATAAAAAAGACTCAAATTACAGCGGGACCGCGGATTGGAATTGATTATGCCGGAGAATTCTGGAAAAATGTCCCCTGGCGCTTCTACTTGAAGTAATTATAGGATTTAAGAGGGCTTTTCGTTGGATATTATAATGAAATTTAACAGCTTTGCACCCTGTAAAATCACTGAACGATTATTAAAATTATCTTTGTTCCTTGTCGTAATACATTATCAAAAAAATAAATGGAAAACTATCGCCGGCTTAACCTCATCACGGGATGGGGAATCTTCCTGATTTCGCTTGTAGTCTATTTACTCACCATGGAGCCCACAACCAGTTTCTGGGATTGCGGTGAATTTATTGCCACTGCCTATAAACTTGAGGTCGGGCATCCTCCCGGAGCCCCTTTCTTCATGGTCCTGGGCCGTTTTTTCACGCTTTTTGCCGGGAACCACCTCTCCCGGGTGGCTGTAACAATGAATATTTTATCCGCAATGGCCAGTGCCTTTACCGTGCTGTTTCTGTTCTGGACCATTACCCACCTGGTAAAGAAGTTTTACAGCAAAGATGAAAAGCTTTCGCTGTCGGCTCTGATTGTCATCCTGGGTGCAGGGACTGCAGGCGCACTGACCTATACCTTCAGTGATTCGTTCTGGTTTTCTGCCGTTGAGGCGGAAGTATATTCAACTTCATCCCTTTTTACAGCCATTGTTTTCTGGGCGATCCTGAAATGGGAAAATGTGGCCGATGAACCATACGCCAACCGGTGGCTCATTTTCATCGCCTATCTCATGGGTCTCTCCATCGGTGTCCACCTGCTGAACCTCCTTACCATACCGGCCATCATATTTGTGTTCTATTTCAAGAAATACAAACCATCCGTCAAAGGAGTCATCGCTTCCCTGCTGATGTCGGTCTTCTTCATGGGGGCCATAATGTATATTCTGATTCCAGGACTGACCCTGTTGGCATCAAAATTTGAGCTGCTGTTTGTCAATGGTATGAATCTGCCATTCAACACCGGTGTAGTGATTTTTGCATCATTGCTGATCGGATCTTTAATCACGCTCATCTATTACACCCATGCCCGGGGAAAAGTATTATGGAATACCATCCTTTTGGGATTGTTTGTGGTCATAATCGGCTACTCTTCCTATGCGGTTATTGTTATTCGCTCGGCAGCCAATACGCCGCTTGATGAAAGCAATCCCGAGAATGTTTTCTCACTTTACAGTTATCTCAACCGGGAGCAGTACGGGGAGAATCCCCTTTATTACGGATCCTATTTCAATGCGCGACCGGTGGAAATAGAAGAGGGAAAACCCGCATATTACAGGGGGGAGGATGAATATTACAAAGTTTACAATAACAATGAATATAAATACGACCGGAATATGCAGGGACTGTTCCCAAGAATGTGGAGTCCTCAGGCACAACATGCAAACGAGTATATCTACTGGGGTAAGCTGGATGAATCGGAGCTTTACGATGTCCGCAGGGATGCTAACGGAAACCCGGTTCGCGGCTCAATGGGGGAGTTTACATACGACCGTTCCCGGCCCATCGGGAAACCTACCTTCGGACAGAATTTAAGGTTCTTCTTCCGCTATCAGGTTGGTTTCATGTACTTCCGATATTTTATGTGGAACTTTGCCGGGCGGCAGAATGATATCCAGGGACATGGTGAACTGACAAAAGGCAACTGGATCAGCGGTATCAAATTCATCGACCGGGCCCGGCTCGGCCCGCAGGATAATCTTCCTGGCTTTATCAAGGAGAATAAGGCTCATAATAAATATTACATGCTGCCCCTTCTGCTGGGACTGATCGGTGCATACTTCCATTACCGGAAGCACCGGAACGATTTCTGGGTGGTAGTATTGCTGTTTGTTCTCACAGGTCTGGCTATCGTGGTTTACCTCAATCAGTATCCCCTTCAGCCCAGGGAGCGCGATTACGCCTACGCAGGTTCCTTTTACGCCTTTGCAATCTGGATCGGTATTGGCTTCGCGGCTCTTTCAGATTGGATCTCAAGCCGGGTACGTTCATGGCTGACGCCATCTTTAGTTCTTTTGCTCGTTCTCATTATGGTCCCGGGAATTATGGCAAAGGAGAACTGGGATGATCACAACCGGTCGCATCGTTACACAGCCCGGGCTTTTGCCCATAATTTCCTCAATTCCTGCAGGCCCAATGCCATCATGTTCACGAATGGTGATAATGACACATTCCCATTATGGTATTACCAGGAGGTGGAAGGATTCAGAACGGATGTGAGAATAGTGAATCTCAGCTACCTGACGGCCGACTGGTACATCGAACAAATGACTTATCAGTTCTATGACAGTGATCCCCTTCCGATTAACATGACGATGGCCCAATATATCCAGGGAACCCGGGATTATGCATACATGGTTGAAACAGCCGGAGCCCTTATCCAGCAGAAATATAAACTCAACCGGGAAAAGTATGATGAAGAACTGATGGATATTTACAACCGTTCGATGACAGTACTGAGATCCTCATTGCTGCCTGCGAACCATCCAAAGGATTATGAGGCTATTAAGGAGTTAGGTGAAAACATGGATATCCTGAAGCTTTACAGTTACCTGAGAACCTTCAATACACAGGAGATCATAAACCGTATCAAGCTTGATTCGGACGCCATTCAAAGTTACGTGCTGCAAATTGAAGGGCTGATAAAAAGAGTCGATGCCGATTATGTAACGCTGAAGGATGCCATGGACTTCTTCATGTCTGATGATCCCAGATTCAGGGACGGGCAGTACTTCATCCCTGCCAGGAAATTTGTTATTCCGGTCAATGAAGAAACACTTCCTGAATGGGTCGTGCCTGAAAAATTTGCAGACATCAGGGTCGATGAAGTTCGGTTCACCCTGTCGGATAATGTAATGTACAAGAATCTTCTTACAGTCATGAGCATCCTTGCCAATAACGAATGGCAACGGCCTGTCTACTATTCGACCACCGTATCATCGGATAACTACCTGAACCTTGAAGATTACATGATCCGGGAGAATCTTGCCCTGCGGGTGGCGCCGGTTTTCCAGGAGAATCCTGAATTTCTGGGTTCCATTGACACCGATTACATGTACAAAAAATTAATGGAGGAATTTGAATGGGGAGGGATAGGTGATCCGCGAATCTTCATGGATGAGAATAACCTGCGAATGACCATTCATTACCGGTATGCCTTTGCCATTCTGGCCGGGGCACTGGCCGCGGAAGATGATAATGTTCGTGCCAAGGAGGTCCTTGACGAATGTATGAGCAGGATGCCGGAGGAGATTATTCCTTACAACGCAGGGATGATCCCTGTTATCCAGGGATATTTCAGTATCGGGGAGAGTGATACAGCAAAGAAAATGGTTGAGAAATATGCTGAGATCCTGGAGTCGGAGCTTTTTTATTACCGTGCCATATCTGAAACCAATAAGGTCCGGTTCCGGAAAACCGGTCCCGATTTCCTCTCAAGCATCCGGGATATAAATAACCTGAGAAGCATATGTACCGGATATGGAGAGATAGATCTGGCCCGCAGTCTGGATGAAAAGATCTCATTATTTGCACAGGATTATGAACGGTTTTTCCGGTAGGGATCATTAACGGATTTATGTCCAATGCAAAACCATCCGGCCTGCTTTCCCATGTCATAAAAAACATGACATGGAATTTTTACGGCAGCCACCGGAATATATACCTGACATTTGATGATGGTCCGACACCGGTTGTTACAAAACATGTTCTGGATCTGCTTGATGAATTCGGGGCGCGGGCAACATTTTTTTGTCTTGGCAGGAACGTGGATAAATACCCGGAACTGTACCGGCAAATAATAACTTCCGGACATGCGGTGGGCAATCACAGCTACAGTCATATCAAAGGATTCCGCTCTTCAAACCGTCATTACCTGGATGATATTGAACTCGCAGACAACCTGATTCATTCCAGATTGTTTCGTCCGCCCTACGGACAGATATTTCCATGGCAGGCCAGGGAGGTTATACATAATTATCGTATCATAATGTGGGACATACTCAGTTTTGATTACAACAGCAGTCTGACCGGAACCCGTGTGGTAAGGAATGTGATCTCAAAGGTCAGGCCAGGTTCCATTATTGTGTTCCACGACTCTGAAAAAGCCCGAAAAAACCTTTACGCAGCCCTTCCTGAAGTTTTAGGTTTTCTAAAAGAGAATCATTATAACATGGAATTAATTCCTGAGAACGGTAAGTAAGAGGGATCAAAGAGCCGTTATCTGAACAAAAACGCCCAGGCCAATCAGGATCCAGATAAACAATTCTTTAATAAATGCGCCGCTTTTCTGGTTGAAATAATTGGAAAGAAGGTATGTTAACGGAATCGTCATAAAGTAGATTGCACCCTGGTTCTGTCCGGATAACGGGAAATAAAAAACCAGGCTGAACAGGAACATCACCAGCAGGACACGGTAAATATTTCGGGTAATGATCTTCTTGATGTGGAACCCCCTGGCGATAAACGCACTGGATATTATGGTCAGGAAAAATATGTAACCGATAAAGAGATATTTACTGAAATGCAGCGGATGCAGGCTTGCCTTGAAGTTCAGGTTTTTCTGCAGAATAAGGGAGAGCTCCCGGAGATTATCCTCAATGACCCAGTAATAGGTTAACAGGAGGAGTGCAGTAAAAACGGCCGCAACAAAAGGATAGGACAGCTCCCGCAGGGTTACCGGCCGTAAGGTTAAAAGAATAATCAACATCACCGGAAAAAACCAGACCAGCCTTGCGTAGAATAGCGTTCCTGCGAAAAAGACCAGGAATGCATGGAAAATCCGGTAGTTGTCCGCCGGTTCAGCGTGGGAATCGATCAAAATTCTGAAGCTGAGCAGGTAGAAGAGACTGCCTATCAATAACGGGTTCACCTGGTGAAGCAGGGGAAATGCATTTACAATCAGCAGGTAAAAAAGAGCCGGCATGAAGGTCCGCTCTTCAATAAGTGAATATCGGAGGTTCAGGCGAACCAGCGCAAGGCAGACGATCAGATGAATCAGGATGGCAAGAAGGCTGGAGAGACGCGGGAACCCGGCAAGTGGTCCGAAGAGAAAGTTGTAAAGAGGCATGCCATGCCATTCAACTGTTTCCGGTGAACGGACAAAGGTGATCAAACAGGTTAGAAAGGCGAGAAGGATTACCAGGACAATGCCTCCTTCCCGGTTGTTTTTGAACAGGCGTAATATGAGCATAAATATATGAACTATTCGAGATCAAACCCGATGTCCCTTCGATAGTATTTCTTATCGAAATGGATAATCTCAGCATTTCTGTAAGACTTCGCAAGTGCCTCCTTCATGTTCTTCCCGAAGGAACTCAGGGCGAGGACACGTCCGCCGTCGGTCAGTAATTTTCCGTTTTCCATGCGTGTTCCGGCATGAAAGATCAGACTGCCTTTCACCTTTTGAGTATTGAAAATCTCTTTTCCTTTTTCGTAGGGGCCGGGATAACCGCCCGATACCAGCATCAAAGTTGAAACGGTGCGCTCGTCTGTTTCGATGGACATTGTATCCAGCTTTTTTTCAGCGGTGGCCGTGAGCAGATCGACCAGGTCGGTTTTGATCCGGGGGATGACCACTTCTGCTTCGGGGTCTCCCATCCTTACATTATACTCTACCACATAAGGATCCCCATTGCAGTTCATCAATCCGAAAAAGATAAATCCGTTGTAATCGAGTTTCTCTTTTTGCAGTCCCCTGACCGTAGGCGCCACGATACGCTCCTCCACCTTTTTCATAAAGATTTTATCTGCAAAGGGGACGGGTGATACGGCTCCCATGCCACCCGTATTCAGACCGGTATCCTTTTCCCCGATCCGCTTATAATCCTTGGCTTCAGGAAGAATTACATATCCTTTTCCATCGGTCAGCGCAAAAACCGAAAGCTCAATACCCCGGAGGAATTCTTCCACAATTACCTTCTTTGAAGCGTTTCCGAATTTACCCTTCAGCATGTTAGTGAGTTCCTTCCGGGCATCCTCCAGGTTGTCGAGTATCAATACGCCTTTCCCTGCGGCCAGTCCGTCGGCTTTCAGCACAAAGGGAGGAGTGAGCTGTTCGAGGTATTGCAATCCCTCATGGATGGAATAGTCGATAAAGGTTCTGAAATCGGCTGTTGGAATGTCATACTTTTGCATGAACATCTTGGCAAAATCCTTGCTTCCTTCCAGCATGGCTGCATTTCCTGCCGGTCCGATCAGGGGAACCCGCTTCAGTTTTGCATCACCGAGAAAAAAATCGCGAATCCCTTCCACGAGCGGGACTTCCGGGCCCACCAGCACCAGGTCAACACCATTCTCGAGTACCGTATTTTTTAATCCTTTAAAGTCATTCACCTTCACCGGGATGTTTGTTCCCACAGTGGCGGTACCGGCGTTTCCGGGAGCGATGAAGAGCCGGTCTGTTTTTTTGCTTTGTGCCATTTTCCAGGCAAGGGCATGTTCTCGACCGCCGGAACCGATAATAAGGATGTTCATGGTTGAAAGTAAAAAGTAAAAAGTTAAAAGTAAAAAGTAAAAAGGAAAAAGTTAAAAGTAAGAAAGAAAAAGTTAAATAAATGTTACAGGGTACAGGTTCCATGGAGCAGGGTTGAGCATGCACCTTGCCGCGTTGAGGTTGTTTCAAAACGCCTACAGCAAATTGTTCTCGAATAATTTTAAAAAAATTACGATAATCTCAATTCCTCTACATGTATGTATAAAATATACCCCCTCTGTCTTCGCGCTGCTCAGACATCTCCCCCTGAACCAGGGGGAGACGGGAGAGGGGGTATTTGAGTACCCATTATAAGTATATTTCTAACTTAAACTTACACATTGTAAGTTATTAGAATAATAATATGATTTTCTGGACAACTCCAGATCAATGACTGCTTTGTCTGATTGGGTATAAGAGGTGGCACCCTGTACCCTTCACTCGAAGCTTTTAGCTATATTTCCCCATGAATCCTGAACCCTGAATGCTGAATAAGAAAACCCCGAAACGAATTCGGGGTTTATTATAGAAGTTTGACTTTGAGTTCCCGGTTTTTTCTTATTCGATCATCAGTTTCGTGTTCAGGATCCTGCCGTCTACGCGGAGGAGATACATGCCACTGCCGATGTGGGTGAGGTCAAATGATTCGTTGTAGATCCCACCGGAAGTGAACCCTTTTTTCCGGAACACCACCTGACCGGTAATGCTGAGGATTTCGAGATCAAGTTCCGGTTCGTCATACGTCATTTCAATAGTGACCATCCCTTTCGTTGGATTCGGATAGAGGGAGAATTGGGATAGTAAAGCGGCTTTAATGCCGGTGACTTCGTTGGACAGGCAGCCGTTGGCATCCATGACCTGGATCACGTAGGCTTCTGCCGGCTGCACATCTGTGAAAATACTGTCGGATTGGGGTGTCCCTTCATTAAGGATGTAAGAGTAGGGTCGTGTGCCTCCGGAAACGGATTTCACGGTTATGGTTCCGCTTCCCAGGACATCAAAATCGATCTCCAGGATTTCGAGCAAGCCGGGCTGACCCAGAATGATGGTGGTATCTTCAGGACTGCACCCTTCAATATCATTTACATGGATGAGGTATTCGCCGGCAGGCAGGTCGGATGCGGTAACGGGTCCGGAATTCACATAAGCCTTATCAATCACATAGGTATAAATCGGGGTGCCGCCCGATGCCGATACGGTGATGGAGCCTGTGGCTTCCCCGTGGCAGAGCGGATCTTTCTGCGCAACGATAGAATAGGTAAGTTCTGCAGGCTGCGTAATGCGAACCACCGGGCCTATCTGGGTACAATTCTCCTGATCAATGACCACAACGGGATAATCCCCTGCACAAAGATTCAGAAAGTTTGGATTATTTTCCTGGTAGGACAATCCGTTGTCAATGGAATATTTATAAGGGGATCCGAATCCTCCGGAAGCCAGGAGGGATATCTTTCCGTTGCAATCACCGTAGCACCCGTTCACATCCACGGTAAAGGCTGTATCCACCGCAATCGGAAGACAGCCGAGAACGCCCATTACGGCATAATATTTCCCGGTTGTGGAGGTGTAAATACTGTCGCCCAGGACCAGCAGATCAGAATTTGAACGCATCACGGTATACAGATTATTACTGTCGTAGAACAGATCCCTTGCCTCTTCCCAGCTGTTGCTTCTGCCAAAATAACTATTGGCGGTTCTGTAATTCCCTTCGGGATCCATGCTACCGAAAAACATATCCACATCCGAGGGCCCTTTTGTAGTTAATTGAATGCCTCCCCATGAAAGGGTGTCTGCGAAATGTCCGGACAACTTTAATTCATTGTTAAAAAATTTGCTGTCAAACAGTTTATCGGTTCCTTTTCCTCCGACTGCCTTAAACCATTCCAAAGTGCCGGAAGGTCTGTATTTGGCGATCAGGATATCACTCCCGCCTTTGTTTCCCGTGAATTCCATTGTTTCGGTATCACCTGATTCAATAATCAGGGTATCGCTTTCGTAATAACCTGACAGGTAAATATTTTCAGAAGCATCCAGGGAGAGGGAGTAAGAATATTCGTAATTGTCCCCGACGATAGTTCTGACCCATTGAGAAGTTCCTGCGGTATCCGTTTTAATAAGATGGATATCATAAAGTTCTCCCTCAGACGCGATGGTGTCATTATCAATGACAATGGAATCGGAAAAATAGCCGGAAAAATAATATGACTGGTCAGTTGTTTCAATATTTGTTATTATTCCGTACAGCGGACTGCTGATTCCCTTAATCTGTTTTGCCCATACAAAATTTCCGTTTTCGCTTTTGAACTTGGCATAAAAATAGTCATCATAACCATCCCGGGAATAAATTGTGGTATCGTTATAAAATGCGATGCTGTCGGTAAAAAAGCCGGCAATGATTAAATCCCCGTTGGTGTCAATTCCCATGTTTGAGGGACGCTGATTTGCAGTTCCCCTGCCATAATTCCGGATCCATACGAGGTTACCATCCGGGGCATATTTAGCGGCAAAAGCATCGAATCCGCCCGTGCTGATAATGGAATCACCGGGAGCATATTTTAAATAATTTCTGTACCCTCCTGTGATGTAAATATGATCGTCAGGATCGATACAAATGCCTCCATCGACATATTCAAGAGAGGGGCCCCCTAAATGCCTTATCCAATCTACCTCTCCTGATTGAAGATATTTAATGAGGAAATAATCCCGTGAACCGAGGGCATTGATGACCTCTCCGTTGGGGGGCATCAGGGTGCCGGTGAAAAAGCCCAGGGTATAGATGCTGTTTTCAGAGTCAATCGTAGACCGGATGACCACTACATCCTGATTTCCGACAAGACGGTTTGAACTTATCCAGGATTGTGCAGGCAGGATAAGTGAAACTGATAAAATGTAAAATAAGAGTATAATTTTCCTCATGATTTATATTTATTAACTCATGTAAAATCCAACCTCCGCAGTATAACGGGTTTGTCCGTTGAGAGTATTCTTAAAATCCAGTTTCTCGAACACCGGCTTTTCCCAGGTTTTTTTTATCTGATGGTTATCGCGCTTCATGTTAATTTATTTTATGGTAACTAACCGGTTCCATCCTGGTCAGTGGATTCCATGCATGGGCCAGTAGCTGACCTTCCTCATCCTTCTTCAATCCCAGGTAAATGGGAAAGGGCACATTCTTTTTCTTAAAATAATCCTGCAGGGCAATATTTTGCATCAGGCAGGTAGTTTTTACAGGAATGAATTTAACAATTTTCCGGAACCGACGCAACTCTTTACCCGAAAATTGCAATTCGGTCTGATGTTCTGGCTGCGGGATAAAAAAGCGGTGCCGGTAACGTTTTAAGGGCACATGGCGTACCAGGAAACGGGCTCTGAGCAGGAGAAATACCATCCTGATCACTGACAGTTTTTCCGGCTTACTGCAGTGCATAAATTTTCGAATATAGTGAATCAAACTACGCATGAACCTTAATGATTCCGCTTTCCAGCAAAGCTTTCAGGAAGGGCGTTACATCCTTTCTGCACTGTTCAGCCGAAACATCGTACTCTTCCATCAGGGCAGCAATAAGCTCCCTGAACGATCGGGGTTCCGACAGAAGGTTCCAGATATCCCGGCCTGTCGGATCCAGGTGATAGTATTCGCTGTTTTCAATGCTCAGCATCACGATCTCTCCATCCACCTCGCTGAACAGAGGCTCTGTGCTTCTCTGCAATATTGTGTGTTCTTCTATTTCGATACTTGACCTGATTTGCGGCACCATTTAAAAGACTGCTAAAATTCTTTTATCTGCAACTATATCAGACAAAACTTGTTGTCGGTTGTACCTACTGCCCCCGGTTCCCGATACCTTTAAAAAACAAAGTTACAAAAATATAGTTCAATTCGTTTAATATGAATTGATTTCCGGAAAATATCCGTAGTGCTTCATCAGGGGGCCATGTTTATCAATGATAAACCGGATGGTTTCCTGATCCAGGAGCGTTTTCCAGGTGCCGGCCCGGCCGCTCCTGAAAAACGATTCGGACTTCGGTGCCTTTTCCTTGAATCCTTTCTTCTGCTCCTGGGCCTGCAGGATGCGGAAATCGCTGTTCCGGATGGCCTTTTCAAACTGGTCCCTGTGGTAGTTCAATTCCAGGAAATCCAATGCTTCTGAAAAGGTTTTAAAGCTATCCCGGAGCAAATCTTCATAGCGGATCACATGAACCGGCAGTCCCGACTGTTCCGTCCAGGAGCGGACATGTCCCGACCAGTCCGATAAATCCTGCCGGAGCTGGTTATAAAGTTTATCCGGTTTAAAGCAGAAACTGTAGCGGGGATCATTCAGGTTCGTGGCAGACTGCTTCACCTCGATACTGTTATGGTGTGCGAAGGATACGGCCACATCCAGGGGATTACGGATCATATAGATGACTGCCCGGGTGGCATCCGCCGGGAAGAGCGGCTCTTTATTTTCATTCAGGGTCCAGGCGTCGTGGACTTTTATAAACAGCAATTCCGGGGCTTCCCGGGAGATGCGGCGGTACACCTCCGGACGGAGGTTTGCAATCTCCGTTTCGGTCAGATCGGAAGCACTGGTACCAGCAGACTCATCAAACAGCAGCCGGCTGCTGGCAATGGGGGTTTTATCCAGCTCATTGATATCAAACGGTTCATCGGAATCGGAGAAGAGGTTATGCAGGAAAGCCCTGAACCAGGTGTTCCCCGATTTCGGATAGGAGGCCAGCCAGACAATATTTCCGGTTGCTTTCAACATTCTCCCTGCAGTATATGCTTATCCACGAAATCGGCCAGTTCCCTCACCTGCAGTGGGGCAGAGGGGCGTTCTACCCTGTAAACCCTGATGCGGCTGACTATTTGCGAAAGCTGTTTAAAATGGGTTTCGGTCTGTTTCAGCCTGTCAACATATTGTAGACGGTAGGTGTGGGAACGCAGGAGGCTGAATTTTTTTGCGCCGCGTATCTCTTCCATGGTGAACCCGGGGGTGTTTTTGGTAGCGAGAACAATGATGCGGCAAAGTTTTGTGTTCGTATCCGGACCAATTTGTTTTACGGGCTTTTTGTATTTCTCCATCCGGGGCCGGATCCTTTCCAGTGATTTTCCTTCGTTCATATAGATCAGCACATCCTTCCACAGTTTCAAATGGGGAATGCCCGGAGAAACGGCAGGAATAGATGCATCCCCTGTGTTGATGACTGTGATATCATCGGAGAGGATGGCATATCCCTTCTCATAAAGACCGGCTGCAAGGGATGATTTTCCTGCGGATGAGACGCCGGTAATGATGGTTGCCCGGTTGTTTTTGACCACCGCACTGCCATGCAGGGCCAGCATTCCCCTCTGGTGCAGGAGGGCCCCCATAACGGATCCCAGCAAAAAGAGCCGGACCTCCTCAGGGGCAGCATTTTTATTCGCCTGAATGGTTATAAATCGTCCCTCCCTAACCCTGTACCGGGCCACATTGTCAAGCCTGAAAATAAAATCATCCTCCCCGGCCTCATACAGAACACCCGAACCCAGCGGTTTCTCAAGTTGGTCCGGAACCATTCCCAGTTTAATAAAGACATCCGGTGCTTTATTCTTTTCCATGATCAGTTCAGGAAGACTGATTTCCGAATCGATGACCAGTCCGTATACTTTATATCTGAAAGATCCCAAGGAATTAAATTTTTTACAAAGATAATATTAATAGATTCGGGAGCATTAAAACGGAGGATTTGGCTCCGGTGCGGTGTTCATGCATTTTAATAAACGGTTTCAGGATATGCGGTGTAAAAGTTTCTGGTAAATTTGCAGGGATGAGTTCGATTATTGGTATTATCAACAAAAAAGGCAGAACCCTTGAACCGGCCCTGGTTGAAAAGACCATGGTTCCTCCTGTTTACTGGGAACCGGACGATTCAGGAATCTGGAGCCGTGGCCCGGTTGCATTGGGATGCCATATGCTGTATACCACCCCCGGGTCGCTGAATGAAAAACTGCCGCATTATCATGAGGAGTCGGGGTGCTGTATTACGGCTGATGCACGGATTGATTACCGGGAGGAGCTGGCAGAAGAGTTAAACCTGGACTGGAAAGATGCAAGGAATCTGCCCGACAGTATCTTCCTGTTAAAGGCTTACCAGAAATGGGGAAGGGATTGTGTAAAGCATTTTTATGGCGATTTCGCCTTTGCCATCTGGGACGATCGCTCGCAGACGCTCTTTGCCGCAAGGGATCATTTCGGGTGCCGGCCCTTCTACTATTTTGAAACCGAAGAACTATTTGCCTTCTCTTCGGATATCATGGGATTGATGCTTATGCCCGGTTTTTCCGCAAAAATTGATGAGATGTTCCTGGTGGACACCCTGGCAACCATCGTGCCGGAGAAAGATAAAACTGCCTTCGAGACTCTTTTCAGGCTCCGGCCGGCACACATGCTCTCCATCGACCGTGACGCCGGTTTAACGACCGTCAGGTACTGGGACCTGGAATTAAAACCCGCGTTCACCGGCCTCAATGAGACGGAAGCCGCGGCAGGATTGAGGCAGCGGTTCATGAAAGCAGTCGGGGAGCGGTGCCGGAGCGCCTTTCCTGTAGGCATTGAGCTCAGCGGAGGTCTGGACTCGTCGGCCATTGCCTGTGCGGCTTCAGGGGTATCTAATAAGGAAAACAGCCTGACGGCTTTTTCTCATACGCTCTCCGAAGAACAAAAAAAGCATTATTATCCGTTTATAGATGAAACCGGATATGCAGAAATCGTTGCCGGGACCTGCCATTTTAAGGATCATTTCAGGATTCATGGAGAAGGTTCATATGGATGCCTGCAGGTACTGTCCGATTTTCTGGATTTGTGCCCGATGCCATATGGACAGGGATTCAGCCTGTTCTCCGACCTGTTATACAATTCGGCAAGGAAAGCCGGCGTCAGGGTGTTGCTTTCAGGATTCGGAGGTGATGAAGGGGTAACCTCCCAGGCTGGCGGTTTTTTCGAGGAGTTGGTTCAGGCAGGAAAATTGGGTGAATTGAAAAAACAACTCCGGTTAAAGATCAGGAAAGGAGGGGGAAATTACTATTTGAGCCTGTTTCGGCTGGTGATGGGTAAATGGTTCCCGTGTTTCCCTAACCTGTTGAACGGCCTGCACCTGAAGAGAGACTGGCGACAGCCGAGATTTAATACCTTTGCCATTGATCCCGGTATTAAGAAACATTACAGTCTGAAACAACGGTTTTTCCGAAAAGTCGGATTTCCGGAAGATCCCGATGTGCGCAGGCGGCAGTATAAGCGCATTATGCATGATCATGTTCCGGAACGTCTCGAAGAGTCGTGGCTGAATGCCCGCCGGAACCGGATTGAGTACCGTTATCCGTTTTTTGATGTGAAGCTCATCGAATTTTATTACGCCCTGCCATCAGAATTTAAATACCGGGATGGTCTTGGCCGTTACATCTTCCGGAAAGCAATGGAAGGCATTCTTCCTGATGAAATATTCCGGAGAAATGATAAAACGGGAGCAACCATTCCGAACCTTCCCTACCGGCTGGCAATGGATGCCGATGCCTTTCGTGAAATCATTAAAGAAGCCAGAAAAAACAACAGGTACCACTATGTGGATTATGAGAAGTTGGCAGAGAATCTCGATCTTTTATTAGATCGTAACACCGGGAAAAGAATTGGCTTCGGGAACAGGTCTTTTTTCAGCTCCATTGTGGTACTGATCCTTCAGAAGCGGCAGAGGGAGGGGAGGATCAATATAGGGATTAAGTGTTAATATTCTCTTGCGAACTGTCATGTCTGCAGATTCTGATTAAGGCATTCAGGCAGGAAGGGAAGAAGGTCCTGAAACAAGTTCAGGATGGCAGTTATTGGGATTAACGATGATTGGTTGACATGAGAAGAAGGTCCTGATATGTGTAATTTTTTTTTGTAATTTTAGCGTATGCCTCATCCGTCTGCCGAGCAGTTAATTGTCTTCAGTTTACTGAAGGGAGAGCCGGTTCATTCTCTTGAAGGGGTGAATGGGCCCAAGCTTGTGGATTTGATCCGGCGGCATAAGCTGTTCCCGATTGCGGAAGGGCTCCTGAAAATGATGAAGGAACCGGAGCGCGGCGAATTGAAGAAAGGAATCCAGGTTCAGTCGATAAAATCCCAGCACCTCTCGTCGGTTCTGACGGAGATTTTCAGTGAATTTAAAAACAGCGGCATCGAGGCACTTGCACTGAAGGGTCCTGTCCTTGCCCGCGCACTTTACGGGGATGTGATCAAACGCAGTTTTAATGATCTCGATATCCTGGTGAAGCAGGATGCCCTGTGGGATACCATTGAGGTACTGAAAACATTCGGATTTAAACTGCTCTATCCCCGTGAAAATCTTACAGGAAAGCAATGGGAATATTATTTCCGCTATCAAAAAGAGGTGGGATTGGTCCATGTACGGCAGAAATCGTATATCGAACTGCATACAGGGATTTATATTCATGAGTTATTGCGGAAGTCGGAAGAGTTCATTCTCCTTGAGGAGCCTGTTGAGGAACTCATTTATGAATCATCCGTCGGAACCCTTAACCGCGAAAATACATTTCTTTACCTGGTGTATCATGGAGCATACCATCTCTATAACCGGCTCTTCTGGCTGAGGGATGTGGCACAGGCGCAAAAAACATGGAAGCTGGACCACCAGTCGGTTCTTGACAAAGCCAGTCAGCTGGGCATCGATCGTCTGCTGGGAGTTTCGCTGCTTCTGTCGGAATCTTACGCCGGGATCCCGATTCCGGAAACGTATGCCGGCTACCTGAAAAGAAACAGGCACATATTGCGCAGGCTGGCTGGAATGTGTCACCGGCGGATCTGCGGAAAGGAACACGAAACGGTATTCGGGAAACTGCGCCGGAACATTTATTTCAGCCTGCTGAAGCCGGGACTGCATTACCGGCTGACGGTATTTAAAAGCCTGTTCCACCGCTGGTATATCCGTCATTTCCTGGGGGGACACTAAAAACAGCAGGCAGTATGCAGTATGCAGTAAGCAGTAAGACTTACGATAAGTAGTAGACTGTCTTGTTAAATGAAGAATCAAAATCCTGCACCCTGAACCATGGACCCTGCACCCTGAACCATGGACCCTGCACCCTGAACCATGGACCCTGCACTCAACCTGCAGGGGACGGACCAGGTCCTCAGCCTCTCATCAAATGGTTCCTGGTTTTATTTTGATACGTGGCTCATGATCCCGATGGTCTCGCCTGCCTTCCCGTTTTTAAAGGTAATGACAATGTTGTACTGGCCGGTTTTACGGCATAGAAAGTTGATTGGATTGAATTCTTTGTTGGTATTTGCATCGTAGGTGGAAAGGATCATGTTCGAACTGTCGTAAATGCGCAGAACGGCTTCTCCTTTCTGGTTGCACAGATTGAACCGGTAAATATTGTTTCCCCGCAGCACCACTGCCTGCCTGTACATGGCAGGTTGTCCATCGCGCTCGGATTTAGGCAGATCCACAACAAACTCACGAAGATAGATGGCCCCTTCACCCGCTTCAGCGGCACATGCCTGCACCATTTTCTGCCGGTCGGACTGGAACAAAAGCGTGGCGGCAATGGTTAAAACAACGAATATTGTGGGTAGTTTCATTTTATTGAATATTTAGATGCCTGTTACGTATCTCTTTGGTGGTTTCTATAATCTCATTCAGGATCTTGTCGCTCATGGAGACGTGGCTGGTTTCGGTCTGAACCACCATCAGCATTCCATCTTTCTCGATGGCCTGGGGATCGCCGGCCTCATAGGTTATCTTTACGCGATCATACAGGGATTTGAGTGCGTCGTAATCGGCAAGAAGATTTTTAAAAAATTGTTCGTTGCTGTAATTCTGAAGGATGAGCAGAAGGTTGGCGAGGATCAGTTTCTGTTCCCCGATCATATTTCGCAGTTCCGGGGAGGTGTTGTCGCGGGCCACCTGCGTGGAAAGGTAAAGTCCCTCGATCCAGACGCCTGATACCATCAGGGCGCTGAGATTGCTTCGGTCGGTTTCGCGCAGGTAATCATCCATCCTGTTGAAGCTGTTCATCGAAAGGAATACCAGGGAGTCAAGATTTCCACTGCTGGTAGCCAGGCGCTTCAGTGTGGGGAAATCGAAAAACTGGCCAACCTGAAGGGCCTCAGCCAGACGGTTGATGGCAGACAGGTAGTTCACAGCCGAGCCTGTCTTTTCATACATATTCAGGTACCCGAGGTCCGCACTGAGTGCCCCGAGGCTGTATGCCATTTCATAACTCGTGGTACTGGAAGAGAGATTTTCCGGAACAGCCAGGTAAGATTTGGAAAACGGGATGTTCAACGCATTGATCAGAGCAGCTACCTCAATGGGAGAGGCGATGTTCTGGATAATCTCATCCATTGTTTCAGCGGGAACCTCCAGCTGTGCCGGCTTCAGTTCATCTTCCCGGAGAGCAAGATCACCGGACGGTCTCTGTCCGCAGGAGGCTGATAAAACCAGCGCAGAAAGTAATACTGTAAATCGCTTTACCATAATGATGTCGTTTTTAACGAGAATCCATAATGACCTCTAAAATAAGAAATATCATGCAATGTTACCGGGTTAATTCTGAAAAACCCATTGTTTTTTCAACCGGTTGACTGTATAAAACCGGAGCAGGCCATCCCCCGCCTAATCGTTTTCAACAACCTGGCGTTTCTTAAAAACGGGATGGTTGATGATGCGGGCAATCACATCGTAGTAAAGTACTATGTAAAGGAGTCCCGTCATAAACCAGATAAAACCCATATTGAAATTAAAGGTGTCGTGGTAACGGCCAAGAAAATATTTCCGGGGTGCAAAAAAATGTGCACGGATACCGAGTCCTGAAGGTTCGGGATCGTGAAAGACCGGATCGATTTGCCGGTATAGCCGCCCTCTGTATTCAACGATTTTATTTTTTTCATAGATCTTCTGCACCTGGTCCGATACGCTTTCATTATGATACCTGTCCAGCATGGTAAAGTAGAGGGCCCTGCGGTCATCTGAGAAAAGGGTGTTCAGGTGGTGCTGCTTCTCCCTGTCGGCTTTGCTGAAGCGTTGGAGAAAAACCCGGTTCAGGTTGTCAAGGAATTTCTCTGTTTTTTCGGCCTGTTTGGCATTGAAATGTGAAGGGTCCAGTTCACCGGCTTTAAAGCTTACATCCTGAACCAGTTCCCGGTGCCTCCAGATTTCGTTCTTCAAAACCTCAAAGGCCGGTAAAGTTTCATTCAATGCACCCTTGAGGTTGTATTCGGTGCGGCAGGCATCCAGACGTTCCTTCAGTTCGGGTATGAAATAAGCCGTCATGAAATTGTTCTGACTGATTTTCTTTTCCACTTCGTAGAAGTTGCGCTGGAATTCATTATCCTTGAATTGTTTGACCATCAGGGCCTCATACGACCATTTGGTAGGCATCAGTTCAGCGATCAGCGGGACTTTATCCACCCGGGTGAGGCGGCGGTTCAGCTTCTCAAATGAAAACATGGCCCCGCTGAGGACCATCATGGGGATCATCACCAGGGGGATGATAATGTAGATGGTTACTGCTGAGTTGAAGGAGGATGATATGATCAATCCGATCAGGTTGGCACATACGGCGGTTGAAAAGAGCGCAAACCAGTAAGGGAAAAGCATGTTCCGGATCTCAAGGATGGAGTTGGCGATGATCACAAACGTGAAGGCCTGGATGGCCGAGATGATCACCAGCGTAAATATTTTGGCGATGAGATAGGAGGAACGGCTGAGATTCAGGAATTTTTCTCGTTTCAGAATTTTCCGGTCGCGAAAAATCTCCTCGGCACTGATGATCAGTCCCAGGAACAGGGCTACAATCAGTGCCATGAAAATATAGATCGGGATGTTTTCATTCTCCCTGAAGATATAGGACCGGCTCGTCGGGTCGGCTATATACCGGATGATATAGGAGAGAATAAATGCCAGCACCGGCGATACCAGCAGGTTCAGGAGCACGTACTGCCGGTTGTTCATCTTTGACTTGAAATCTCTCCTGAAATAGTTGGCCAGCTGGGAGAACCATCCCGGGATATTCAGGTTCACCGGAGGCGCCTCGTCGGTCGGCTCCGGCTGTTCCTGTGACTTAGTTTCCCGGTACACCTCCTCCCACTTTTTCGGACTCATCTTCCGCTGATCGGTATAGTTGCCGAACTCATCCACCTGACGGGCCTCAATAATGTTGAATATCAGTTCGGGATTTACGTTACCGCACACAGGACATTCACCCACATCCGCATTTACCTGGTTATCGACCTTCTTGAAGTGCATGATGCCTTCCACCGGATTCCCGAAATAGACCAGTCTTCCGCCCGTATCCAGAATCAGCACCTTGTCGAACATCTTGTAAAGTTCGGAGGAGGGCTGGTGGATGACCACAAAAATGAGTTTGCCCTTCAGGGCCAGTTCACGGAGCAGGTCCATGACATTTTCCGAATCCTTTGAAGAAAGGCCCGAAGTCGGCTCGTCGAGGTAGAGAACCGATGGCTCGCGGATCAGCTCGAGGGCGATGTTCAGCCGTTTTCTTTGCCCACCCGAAATGGTCTTGTTCAGTACCGAACCCACTCTCAGATCTTTCTTGTCAAGCAGTCCGAGACTGGAAAGGGTATCCTCCACATTTTTCCGGATGGCGCTGTCGGAGCGATCTCTGAAACAAAACCTGGCATTAAAGTAAAGGTTATCAAAAACAGACAGTTCCTCAATCAGCAGATCATCCTGCGGCACATATCCTGTCGTTCCCGTGATTAATCCGGGATCTTTCCGGACATCAAGGTTATTGATCCGGATGGATCCGCTGTCGGGCACATAAATACCGGAAAGCACATTCAGGAGTGTGGTTTTCCCTGAGCCGCTTGATCCGAGGATACCGATGAGATTCCCCTGTTCAGCAAAGAAGGAGATATCGTGCAGTCCTTTATATCCGTTTGGGAAAGTAAAGGTAATGTGGTCGGCTTCAAATGTGATTTTCTGAATGGAGGTACCGGCATGAAACCGGCTCCGGATGTCGCTGTAAAAAAAAGGTTGTCCACCGGTAATACGTATGGTGCTCCCGTTGGCCAGCAAATAAATCACACCGCTCCGCAGGGCCAGTCCGTTCAGAAAAATCTCCTGTGTCCCCAGGTATTTAATGAAATAAAGTTCAACGGAGGGAACCCGGAGGACCATCATTTCACCCCGCATACCAGGGGCCCTGAAATGTCTGAAGGACATCTCCTCCGTATCTTTGTCTCTTATAAGGAGCAGATTCATGTCTGACAAACCGGCCCCTGCTTCAGAGGTGACGAAGGTAAAAATAGTGTCGTATTCCAGCCTGCTGACCCTGAATACCTCCGCAACCGTGTCGACAATCTCCAGGCGCTGTTTCGTTAATTTGTATTCTGAATTGATTAATTCCAGTATCCTTACCAGAACCACAATCTTCTGTCTCTGATTCAGAGTCGTATTGATTTGCCTGCAGAGTCTCAATATCTTCACCGAATCGAGAACGGAGGTGAGCCTGTTCTCCCCGGAGATCTCTTCGGGATGGTCGCCAGATGCCGTTTCCAGGAATAACCGGAAATAGGCCTCGGAGGATTCAACACCGATCTGCTGGTTGAGAAAATTCCGGACATACTCCTTCTCCTTCTCTTCAATTCCGCCATCCTGCTTGATGATGATGGCAAAAAGCTGCATCAGGGCTTTGAGTATCTCCTCGCTCATGGATCAGTTCAGATTTCGTAGGTCATATATTCAAAAGGGAGATTAATCATCTCCGAATACTCCTCTCCTGCTTCCCGCATATCCTCATCGCCCGGCATAGAGTACCATTTAACAGCCACCTCGTTCCCGGTTTCCCTGATCTCTTCGAGAATCATGAGGATATCCAGGATAAGCTTTGAGGAAGCGGTATTGAAGTATATCAGTTTAAAATGAAACTCAGTTTTTCCGGAAGGATCATTCTTGTAGTTCCGCAGCCAGTTCATTACCGGCAGGTAAAATTCTATCACGTCTTCCGGAAGGGATTTGCCGGAGATCTCGAAACGATTCTGCTCCTTGTCCAGAATGATAAACGGACTGTCGTCGGTCTGCTCAATCATGAGTTTTTCCATATCCTTTTATTTTGAGATTTTCGATACAAAGATGAAGAAGGAGGTTCTTTCATCAATTGTTATAAAATGATACTCAATGGGGTTTCCGGTCTTTCTGCGAATATCAATAAAGCCCAGTCCGGCGCCCCCCCTGGAGGAAAGGTGTCCTTCACCGAGCTGTTTCATATACATCTCATCGAGCGATTCCCCGTCAAGATGGTTAATCTTTGCCAGGAATTCTGTTAGTTCCTCCATCTGATAATGGTCTATCACGTTGCCCGTGGTAATATTGCAGGACTCCTTCCGGTTGTCGATCATAATCAGTCCCCTTCCCGGGCAGGAAAGCCCTTCCTGCTCCAATGTTTCAGCATGCCTGCTGATGTTTTGCAGGGATTCGACCATGACATGAAAGACGCGACGGCGGACCACTTCATTTTCCCCTGACTTTGAAAGCTGCTCTTCCACCAGGTTTGACAATGTTTTCATGATCCGGTGGGTGACCTGTCCTTCAAACATCAGCAGAATTTCATGCAGGTCCAGTGACCGGTAGTATTCGTAGATGTAATTCAGGAAACCCTGATTGTTTTTTATTTGCATCTTTTCAACCTTCAATGTGTGTTAAGTCGCCTTCGCACATTGCTTTGGCATAAACTGTTCCCGGCGGGCATTATAGAGTATTTTTACAGTTCAATTCCTATCAACAGCACATCATCAAGCTGGGGTTCGGAACCCATCCAGTTGCTGAAGTCGTGTTGTATGTATGCCTCTATCCGGGGTATGCTTAATCCGGTATTTTCAAGCAAAATTCTCCGTATCCTTTCGGTCCCGTACTTCAGGCCTTTTTCTCCACCGAGCTGATCTGTCAGTCCGTCGGTGAAGATAAGTATCTTATCACCCCTGCGATATTCCATCCGGTAATTTGTAAAGGGTTCCTCCTGTTTACCGGCCTTTTGAAAACCGCCAATGGCCTTTCTTTCTCCTTTGTAAACGGTCAGTTCCCCTTCGCTCAGATGGAGGAGAGGGCGATGGGCGCCGGCAAATTCCAGAATCCGTTCTTTCCTGAATATTTTGCAGAGCGCCAGGTCCATGCCATCCATGGCATTGGACTGCCCGGAATCCTGTTTCAATGTTTGTCTGACCTCCGAGTGGAGGGCATCGCAAATTTGTGCCGGGGAACTGCCCGGATTGAGGGCTGTTATATTATTCAGCAGGAAAAATCCAACGAACGAGAGAAGGGCCCCCGGCACGCCATGGCCGGTGCAGTCGACCGCGGCAATAAATACGGCATCTTCTGTCTCAAAAAACCAGGGAAAGTCACCGGATATAACATCTCTTGCCCTGTAAAACACGAAACAATCGGGGAACGCCGACCTGATACGCCTGATTTCCGGAAGGATGGATGATTGAATCCGCTCTGCATAATTGATGCTGTCCTGAATTTTTGTGTTTTTGATTTTAATCTCCTTTTCGATCTTTTTGACCTCGGTAATATCATGACCGACAAAGAGAATTGTTTCCAGTTCCCCGTCCTGGAATTCCGGAATGGCATCAAAACTGATGATCCGTTCACTCACCGTATCGCCAAGCCGAAGGGGAACGGTCAGCTGTGTGTTTTTCTTCAGGGGTTCAGAATTCATGGCGTACAAAGTGGCCTTGAAGAATTCACTGAACTCCCTGCTGAGCGGAATATCATCAAGGGGCTTGTTGAGCATGGAACCGGGTGAAATGTGCGTATAGTCTTCAGCGATGGGATTGACGTAATGAATGGTTCCCCCTGTACTGATCCGGAATATCAGGTCCAGTGAATTTTCCGAGAGGGATTGCATCCGGGTTTTCAGGCGTTGTTCCTTTTCAACCTGTTTTGACTGGGTGATGTCGGTTGTGTTCAGAACAAAGCCCTTGAGGGAAGGATCTGAAAACCGGTTGTGGCAAATGGCACGCAGGTGAATGGTATCCCCGTTTCTTTTTATGAACGGGTATTCAATTTCCAGAATACGGTCGGGCTCTTCCAGCAGCCGATGCAGGGTTTTCCTGAGCAGTGCCGCTACTTCCCGCCCGATGCGCTGAAGATCGTTCCCATCCATCATTTCTTCCTCCGTGAATCCCAGTATTTTCCTTACCGCAGGACTGATATAAATCAGTTTCAGCTCACGGTCGTAAATGGAAATGATCTCGGAAGCGTTTTCCAGTACCCATTGTAAACGATTGCTGGCATTCTGGGCCTCCTCGATTTTGGACTGAAGCTGGATATTAGCCTCCTTCAGCTCATCCTGGGTTCTTTCCATCGTCATTGCGCTTTCCTGAAGCGATTTTTCGTTCCTGCGAAGTTCTTCGGTCATCCGCCTTGATTCCTCCAGCAGGTTCTCCGTTCTTCTGGTAACCTTCAGGTTATAAAGAGTCCTTGCAATGATTTCCCCCAGTTCGAGAAGCAGCTGGATGGTTAATTTCGGAACCTTCGGGTCGAGGAAAGCAAATTCCATTACACCCTGCAGTACATTATCGGTGACTAAAGGGATGAGAAGGATGGCTGAAGGTTTGCGCTCCCCAAGCAAACCAGAGGTAATGGTTATGTAATCGCCGGGGATTTCCGTCCGGTAGATATAATCCATTTCAAAGGCACACTGGCCCACCAATCCTTCGCCAATCCTGATTTCCTGGTCAATGAACTTCCTGCGGTTATAAGCATGGGTTCCGATATTCAGCAGCAGTTCCTTCTCTTCATCGTAAAGGTAAACAGCACCCTGGACCGATTGGATGTAATTGTTCAACCAGCTGAGGACATGATCGGAAAGCTCCTTAAAATCGGTATGGGAACGCAATATTCTTGACAGGATCTCTTTGCCTTCAGCGATCCATGTCTGTTCATGATCCCTTCTCCGGTTGGATTTAATATTCAGTTGAATCAGGCGCAGTGACTGTCCCAGTTCTGTTTTCATCATTTCATCAAAAAGTTCCGGGTCTGAACCTTCCGATAACTCTTTCGCAAAAGATGTATGACGTTCAATTGAGTGGTGGTATTCCCGGACCTGCCTGGCATAATCCAGGATAATATGTCCCGTGATCCTGTGAACGGGATAGAGAAAAAGGAATATAAACAGGGGGAGCAGATCATAGATAAAATATACGGGATGGTCGGAATGGAGGCGGGATATGGCAGCGAAGGTTACCGGCTGATTTTGTTCCATAATGGCCATGATCCAGAACAGAACGACAACCAGGAAACCGATCAGCGTTATGAGGATGATCCTCCGAAGATTCAATCGTATCGTGCGTTCTGCCTCTTCAACACGCATGTGACAATATTTTATGTTTCGCTGTTTTCCGATAATATTTTACTTACCAGCTGAAAAATGTGCAGCAGATCCCCGGGTTTATACCTGAAACCGGAGCATTCAATAATCATCCGGGTCTGGTTGTTTTTTAATACGGGAATGATGGCCAGGTAGGCAGGCTGACTGCTTCCCAGTCCGGAGGACACCTTTATATAACCGGCCGGCAGATCGGATATTAAATTAACCTGCCGGTTTTTTGCAGCCTGTCCGGTCAGGCCTTCCCCTTCCCTGAATGATAAGGGCTCCCCGGTTTCAGGTATTGCAAAACGTGCCTCTGCCCTGAAGGTTCCATCCTTTCCCCTGAAATAAACAAGTCCCGACATGATATCCAGCTCTTTGGAAAGATTCTGAAGCAGGATTGCTCCCGTCTGTTTGTTCCCATCTTTTCCTGAGACACCCCTCAGTATCTTTCTGACTTTTGCATCGACATTTATGTCATCACCCACTGAATCTGAAAATCCGGTGCTGCTCTCCTCCCTGCTGAAATCATGAGAACGTTCCGGTTTGCTCTGACGTTCTGCCTGTAAAGCGTTGAGGGTTTGTCTCGCCGCAAAAAAGAAAAGATAGATTGTTGCAGCGGCCAGCAGGCACCATAACAGGATCATCAGAACAGGAGAGGGAGGTTCCGTGAAATTCCTGTTCCAGGTCAGGATCACCATCAGGAGTCCATCCAGGATCATCACAAACAGAGCCACCCAGGTTAACAGATATTTTAATTTATGCATTTTCAAGGTCTTTCAGTTTGTTACGAAGCCGTTCCACTTCCCTGTTCGCATTTTCGAGCAACTGGTATTTTAATTTTTTTTCAGTGATGTCAAGGGCCAGAAAGTATATTTTATAGATTGCCCCGCTTTCATCCTTAACCGGCGAAAAGACAGACATGAGCCAACACTCTTCACCGGTTGGTTTGGTCCGTCGCAAGACCCCTTCATATGTCTTTTCCTTTTTCACTTCTGTCCAGATCTTTTCGAACTGCTCCTTTTCAAGATCCTTCAGAAAGAGCCGGTAATTTCTCCCGAGTACCTCTTTCCTGCTGTATCCTGTAACGCCGATGAAATTTTCGTTCATATCGGTGATGACTCCTTCTGCATCCATTTCACATTTAATAAGGGAGGCATTGACAGCCTGGTTGAGGGAGGCCATCTCCCTGCTTTTGCGCTCTATTTCAATGGCCTGGACTTCGAGGTTCTTTTGCTGTTCAATATTGCTGGTAATGTCGATGGCAATGTTCAGGATCTTGTAAACATGGCCTTCATTATTAAAGATGGGAGTGAAGGTCTGCTGAAGCCAGATCTCTTTTCCGGAGAACAATCTGAACTGCTCGATCCTGGAGTGGCTCCGGCCTTCCTTCAGGGATTGCCAGAAATCCTTATATTCACCGGAGTAGCGGTCCACCAAAGCAAAGTCGCCGTGGTGCTTCCCGATCAACTGCTCCCGCGGCATCTCGAGCAGGAATGTGAAACGGTCGTTTATTTCGGATATTCTTCCGGTAAGGCTGTACTCCGCCACAAGAGAAGAGTGATTCATTGCATTGATGATTCCGCTGATCTCGGAGGTTTTCTTATCTGACTCCTCCTGGGCCTGCTTGAGCTGTTCAAGGTTTCTTTTCAAATCCTCCTCCTTACGGAGCAGTTCATCCGATTGATTTCTTGACCGGACAAGCAGTTCGGCATTTTTTTCATTGGTTTTTACGGTCAGAAGTGTTGAGGCAATGCTTTCCGCAACCGATTCAATAAAGTCAACCTCATACGGACTCATTATTTTCAGGGAGGCCAGCTCGATAATACCCAGTATGTTTCCTTCCAGCTTCAGGGGAACCAGCAGAATGCATTTTGGCAATGTACTGCCGGTTCCGGAGACGATTTCATAATAATCTTCCGGAATATCGGTCAAGAATATCGGTTCCTTTTCCTGCGCGCAGGTTCCGGGCAGTCCTTCCCCCCACCTCAGGACCCTGTCGATATATTTGCGGCGGTCGTATGCAAACGATGCCACCGATTCAAGGAGGGGATTAGCAGGATCCGCATCGTTGGTGAGGAAAAGGGTCCCCATTTCCGCCTTCAGATAGGAAACAAGTTTTTGAATTATTTTAAACGACAGCTCTTTTACATTCCCGGGTTCCGACCTCAGGATCTCACCGAGCTGTGCCATCCCTTCAGAAATCCAGTTTCTCCGCATATCCTGTTCCTTCCGCTCCCTGTCCTCCTGCTCCTTCATGCTGAGGTGTTGGGACAGCAGCAGGAGTTCATTTCCGAGCCGGTCGTTTGCCGGGGGTTGGAAGTCCATGTGATACTCCCCGCGGGCAATCGATTGCAGAAAAAGGACTTTATCCCTAAGATCTTTTGCAGATGCGTCCAGATGGCTGGTGATCCTATCAAATTCATCTCCCGGAGGCGATGCGGCAGATTCTGTATTCTCTTTTCCTGAGAGATTTTGTGCCGCCCTGATCAGCGTGTTGAATCCGGATGAAAGATATCTGGAAAAGAGAAACAAGATGGTGAAAATCAGAAAAACGCTTGCAACCAGGGAGATCTTTAGCAATGACGCACTTTTTTGAACATTCCTGTTTTGCGGGGGAAGGAGTAAGGACAGAAAATCCTTAAACTGGTCATCCATGTTGGAACGCAGGGACAATAAGGCGGATGGACTGTCGGTATGTTGCGTAACTCCTGCGGTCAGGGCCGGCTTTATGTTATTCATGGTCTCCAACAGGGCATTCAGTGCGTGGTCTGCAGGGGAAGCTACCGTTATCCAGCCTGCTTTCCTGAACTCTGTGAGCTGATCCCGGGTGTACCTCAATTGTGACAGGGCGTTATTGAGAAGGACCATGTGACCCCCCCGGGGATCCTCAACCGGCAGGACAGAGTAAGCATGCATTAACTCTGACTGCAGGAGGTTAAATTCACCCTGAATGAAGGTGACCTTTTCAAGAAGTTTTTCCCGGGATTGAAGATGGTTCAGGGCATTTAAATAAAACAGGGAAAGGATGAACCAGAAAAGCATTGCAAGAAATACAACCAGCAGAAATTTTGTGCGTAATGAAATTTTTGAACAATGCATTATGATGTTTTAAAATAAAACCGGTCTTTTTCAATTAAGCGGCCGGAAAATGAATCCGGCATCAATTCCCGGCGGCCCAGCATAAGACAGGCGCCATGGTTCATGTTCCTGTAAAACAAATCAAAGACTTTTTTCTGCAACGTATCATTAAAATATAAGATAACGTTCCGGCAGATGATCAGATCGAAATTTACAAAAAAGAGATTGGGATCCTGAACCAGATCCATTTTCTTATAAACAGGTTTATCTCTGAGGTGCTTTTTCATTTTCAGCGAATCACGGTTCCTGTTCACGGAAAAATAGTCTTTCCATGGAAAAGGTCGTACTGTTTCACTTCCGGTACCAGACGGATCCAGAAGCCGTTCAAAATGATTTAGGTTGGGCACATTCTGCAGGTATGGATAACGCCCTTCCCTTGCAACATCAAGTGCGCGGCTGTTTATATCGCTGGCATAGATATCGGCCCGGTCAAGCAGTCCTGCTTCCTCAAGAAGAATCATGAGGGTGTAGACCTCCTGGCCGGTTGAACAGCCGGGATGCCAGACCGTGATAGAGTCCTTTTGCTTCAACTCCATAAGAACCAGTTCGCCGAGCCGTTTCCATTCCGGCGGATCCCTGAATAGTTCCGTAGTCGTCACAGTAAGCCTGAGGATGACCTCTTCAAGAAAAACCGGATCGTTTTGCATTCTTCCCAGCATCTCCTCCATTGTAATCCCATACGTCAGGAGTATTTTAAAAATCCTTCTCTTCAACGATTTGATTTTGTACTCATCAAAATCGTAAGGTGAGAATTGCTGCAAGGTTTTCCTGAAGCGGATTATATCTTGGTGTTTTATGTTCATTGGATATGTGAAGCTGTCTGCTGAGAAATTCCGGATGAAAAATAAAAAAGAATTCTTTATGCCTCGTGTCCGGGGCTCACGAATTTCCCCCGGGGAGAGGAACTTTTTCAACAGGTTCGATGGGAAATCACCGGTCGGCACTGTTGCAATAAACCGGTTTAATCAACAGATAAGCTCCGATTTGCATAAATTCCATTTTCAGTTATCTTTGATACGCCTTAAAACGTGTCAGATGAAATTTGGTATTTTTGCTTTTCCCGGTTCTCATGGTTATAAGGAACTTATATGGGTTCTTAAAAAGCAGTTTAAAAAAGAAACGAGAATGGTCTGGCATCAGCAGGATAAGCTTTCCGATCTGGATGCCATCTTTATTCCGGGAGGTTACCCCTGTAAGGGCTCGTCTGAAGCCAAATGCCTTACCGAATCTCCGGCTATTAATGCGGTCATTGAATTTGCGGAGAAGGGGAAAATTGTCATTGGAATCGGAAATGGATTCAGACTCCTGTGTGACGCCGGTCTGGTACCGGGTGATCTGCGCATGAACCGGAACAAGCGTTTTATTTGCAGGCATGTATTTATCAAACCCGATAATGACCATCTGCCCATCACGAGTCAGATGAGCAATGAAAAATGGTACAGGATCCCCATAGCTACAGGATACGGGCGATATACGGCCAGGGATGAAACACTGATTGAAATGAGGCACAGGGGACAGATTATCTTCAGATATTGTGATCATCTTGGCCGGATTTCGGAAGAGATCAATGTGACCGGCTCCATCGATAATATTGCCGGGATCTGCAACAGCCGGAAAAATGTATTCGGCATTGTTCCCCAGCCGGAAAGGGCCTCTCTTGATATTTCAGGGAATACGGAAGGGCAGGGAATCTTCCGCTCGCTGATACATTTCCTGTCATAATCGCTCTTCACCCGGCTGTTCAGTCAGACTGAACCGGGTGCCACCTTCATCAAAATTCATGGTCACCACATCGAAAGCAATCAGTTTCACAAGGAGCTCCTTTAAGAGCGCTCTTTTGAATCCTGTGTCCCTGATCATTTTTGAGATAGTTACATTTTTGTTCCGGGAGAGGTATTGAAGCAAAAGCTCTTCGTTACGGGTAAACTTTATAAGGATGCCGCGTTTCTGTTTCCGGTATTTCCAGAGATCGAGCAGTATACTATTTGCCAGGTAATTCTGATCATGCACGCGGTGATACGCCATCCACCGTCCGTTTTCATCCTTTGCATAAAACGGTTTATGATCGGCCGGCGGCACATAGACTTCCAGAACGGTTTTGCCGTCAATGTTCCAGCTTTTTGTTTCAAAGGCAATTTCGGGCTTGCAGAAATTCTGGGCCGCAGACTGGATCATATAAAACTCCTCTTCCGAACGGATACCGCTTATTTTTCCATTATCCTTTACACCGATTAACAACCGGCCGCCGTCGGTGTTTGCAAATGCCACCAGTGTACGGGCAATTTTTCGTGCCTCATTGATTTCGAATTTGAAATCGAGCTGACTGTGTTCACCCTGGTCAATCAGGTTCTGAATATATTTTCTGGCAAAACCTTTCATCACTGCCGGAAATAATTATAAAATTACGAGTAAAAAAAATTCCTGATAGGATATTTATGGATGAATTCTTAACTTAATGGCCAATAATTATCACGGGAAGACTTTTCAGATCCATTTTTACTAACTAATAACTGTAATATGAATAAAAGTACGACGAAAGATTCCTCCGGTAAGATGTCCCGGAGGAGTTTTGTTGCTTCAACGGTAACAGCGGCCGCAGGTCTGACCATCCTGCCGGGAGGGATCATCAGTGCAAGGGGCCGGGTGGCACCAAGCGATAAGCTAAACATTGCCGGCATCGGTATTGGCGGTATGGGCCACACAAACGTCAATGAGGTGAAAAGCCAGAACATTGTTGCCCTGTGCGATGTAGACTGGGCCTATTCGGCACAGACTTTTGCAGATTACCCCGGGGCAAAAAGGTACTGGGATTACAGGAAGATGTTTGATGAGATGGCTAATTCAATCGATGCGGTCATCATTGCAACTCCCGACCATACCCATGCGATCACAGCCATTGATGCCATTACCCTGGGGAAACACGTGTATGTCCAGAAACCGCTGACGCACACCGTTTATGAATCACGGATGCTCCGGCTGAAGGCTGCTGAGTATAAGGTGGCCACTCAAATGGGGAACCAGGGCAATTCCGGGGAAGGATTGAGACAAATTTGTGAATGGCTGTGGGACGGAGCCATCGGAACCGTTGAACGGGTTCATGCCTGGACAAACCGTCCGATCTGGCCGCAGGGATTGGAAAGGCCCGCCAAAGGGATGTGGGTTCCCGATACCCTCAACTGGGATCTCTTTATCGGTCCGGCACCAAAACGACCCTACCATGAAGTCTACACCCCCTGGAACTGGAGGGGATGGTGGGATTTTGGAACCGGGGCACTGGGAGATATGGCCTGCCATATCCTCGACCCGGTATTTATGGGATTGAAGCTCGGGCATCCTGTGAAGGTGCAGGCGAGCTCCACGCAATTCAATACCGAAAGTCCGCCGCAGGCTGAAATAGTGCACTACAAATTTCCCGCCCGTGAAAAGTACATGAAATTGAAAATGCCCGCCGTTCATGTGACCTGGTACGACGGAGGGTTTATGCCCATGAGGTTTTCGGAACTGAAGCCGGGGGAAATGATGGGGGATGGTGACGGTGGCGTTTTATTTGAAGGCAGCAAGGGCAAGATCATGTGCGGTACCTACGGTAAGAATCCAAGGCTCTGGATAAACGGGACCGAGGAAACCGGATCGTATATCGCCCCAAAAGTGATCAGAAGGATAAACACCACTCATGAGATGGATTGGGTCAGGGCATGCAAGGAGAGTCCCGAGAACAGGATTGAGACCAGTTCCAACTTCAATTATTCCGGTCCGCTGAATGAGATGGTCGTTATGGGTAACCTTGCGGTAAGGCTCCAGGACCTCAAGCGTGAACTGGAGTGGGATGGCGAGGCCATGAAAATAACCAACATCGGAGAAAACGAAGAGGTAAGCATTGTTAAATCCGATACTTTCACAGTTGAGTCGGGCCACTCGCATTTTGATACAAAGCATGAAACCATCCCGGCCAAGCCTTTTGCAGAGGAGATGATTAAACACACCTATCGCGAAGGCTGGAAACTGAATGTTTAAGGTTGCTAAGGGTTCAGACAGGGGATAGATTAAACGGGGATTGCATTTTATCGGCTCTTGCACCGTGCGTAACAATGCAGTTCATGGTTTGGACAAATCATCGAGTGTAACCATGAGTCTGGCGGTGATGGAGTGCAGAAGGGAAATATCTTCCGGTTTGAGGATGGCTGCCCGTTCCATAATCCGGTGATGAAGAGGCGTTTCGGTGGGGATGCCGATGATTTCAAGAAGAAATTGGGTTCTCTGTTTAAGTTCAGAGAACCCTTTTTCATTTTTTTGTTTTTTTGATACGGTTTTGATAAAATACTCCCGGAGAGATAATTCATAGGCCACGATCATTACCGATTGGGAAAGGTTCAGGGAGGGGTATTTAGCATACATTGGGATGGTGACCGCAAGATCGGACTGCAGAACGATCTGGTTTGGAAGTCCGCTCTCTTCTGTGCCGAAAATAATTCCAACCTTTCTCAGGGATTCTTTTTTTTCATTCAGGATTCCGGCAACTTCCCGGCTGGAGTGATAATCAAATTTGGCGCTCCGGGTTTTTGCGGTGGTGCAGATCAGAAAGTCCAGGTCCGAAACGGCTTCTTCAAAGGATTCATATAATTTGGCTGTCTCAAGGATGTCATGACTCCCGTGTGCCATCATCCTGGCTTCGTCGCACAGATGGTCACAGGGCTGGATTAACCGGAGTTGTTTAAACCCCATGGTCTTGATGGCTCTGGCACTGGCTCCCACATTTCCCGGGACAGCCGGTTTATACAGTATGAAGATGCATTCGGGCATATCTGGTTTTATCTGTTCTGCAATTTCCGGATAATTTTTATCCCCCTCGCTTTGAAACCGGCGGAATTATTGTCCAGTTGGTCCTCTATAACCGTAAGAAGTTCACAGGAGAGATCCGGGTAGGATTTACAGAGCCTGGAAATTATTTCCATGGCGTAAACCTTCACGGAAACGATATGAATATCTGAGATCATATACTGGAAACAGAGGTCAACCAGCAATCCACGGTCGGCTTCAGGGATTTCATGTCTTGACAGCAGTCTCAGAAAACTTCTCAGGGTCCCTTCTGATCGGAGGGTTGGAAGTTCCCGGATTATTCTGCAAAGGGACTTCTCGGAAAGGGTGGGATTCTTCTCATCGCATCCGTCCATGATCCATGCCGCACGCCATTTTGCAGGATCCTTTTCCCTTATGACGATATCCAGCAGATCGTTAAAATCCTTTTGGGATTTACAGAAAGCCTCAATGAAAATTTCCCGCTCCCGGATTGATGGAGCAGATTGAAAAAAGGTGTTCAGGAGGTTACTCTTTCGGGGCATTTTTCATGCCGATGATATTGAATCCCTTTGTGGAAACGGAATGACCGGTATTCATATCAAGGTCTTTCACCTGCATGAAGATACGCTCCCCGTTGGTTTTATCCAGCAGGTCATATTCGAGCACCATTCCCTTCATATAGGCGGCATGAAAGAACCATCCCGCAAAAACGGAGTTCTTCATCACTTCTTTCCGGGCTTTCTGGTTGATGTCGTCGGTGACATAAATCCTGGCTTCGGATTCTTCATCCTCGATTAGATATTCCTCGCATTTATAACCCAGGATGGTTTTCGTTTTACCGGTTTTATAAGCTTTGTAGGCGTCCTCTTCAACCTCTTCCACTTCTCCTTCTGCAGGTTCCTCAATGTCTTCAGGATCTATGGAGATGGCAAAACCGGTTTTTTCCCCTCCGGATTCAGAAAGTGTGAGCATCAGATGGTTCTCCGTATCGAAAATGATGGTGGATTTATCCCCCTGATTGCCGGCGTCATAAAAAATCATGGCATAATCCAGGGCTTCAACATTGTTGTAGGTGTCGTATATTCCAGTCTCTTCGAGGGTTCCGCTTTTGTCATAGGAGGAAACCTCCATTTTCACGTAGGAATCGAAGTTATACTGATCTTTTACCGCCACATTTGCCGACATTCCCATGGCACCCATGATTGCTTTTCCGAGGGCATCGCCGGAGGAAGAGGCCCCGGACCCGGAACTCTTTGTTGTTTCGGTTGAACCGGGCTCGGCCTGAACCTCGCTCTTCTCCGATGGTTCTCCCTCTGAGGAGGAGGAACCGGATGTACCCAGGATCCTGGACTTCAGGA
Source organism: Bacteroidales bacterium (assembly GCA_016936975.1). Taxonomy (GTDB): domain Bacteria; phylum Bacteroidota; class Bacteroidia; order Bacteroidales; genus JAFGWU01. The sequence continues at coordinate 49,631 of JAFGWU010000061.1, forward strand.
CGTCAATGCTTTTATTAACGCCCTTTACCACCACGCTGTCGGTCTCTTTATCCACTCTTTCCTCTATGGCGTCATCGGCTGTGTGCATCCTCTTTCTCACAAATCTGCCCAGATCCTGTGAAAACAATTCATTCATGCCTGTTACAAGCAGGCATAAAATGAAAACAATGACAATACGTTTCATTTTCCTGATATTAATGTATCAAGCAATAAAATTAAGGAAAAAATTTAATTAAAGTACGCCGATTTCCTGCTTAACCGATTTTGTCAATCCTTTTTCTTCCGCGTACTGATAAGCTTGGTGCATAAAAGCCTGAAGCCGCAGCTCGATGGAGGTATCTTCCTGTCCGTCGTAGGCAATATTCACATAGGGAATATTATTCTTGTCTTTCCGCAATTGGTCGGAAACGGCGGTTACGAGGGTTCCCGGCATGCAGGTAAACGGAAGGATATTTGCAATTCCCGAAATTCCCTTATCGGCAAGGATGGCGGAGGTTCCCAGGTTAAGGGCAGGATCACCGTCATAATGCCTGTGAACATAAGGGCTGCAGGCGTTCAGCATATCTTTTACGGCAACCTCTTTATCCTCGTCGAATAATCCGTGGAACATGCCGGTAACTTTTTTCGCGGAGCGCTCCTGCATGAATTCCTGTATCTTTGACTTGATGACGCCCTTAAAATCGCCTTTCCACCGGCTGTCACGTGTGTATCTGATGGTTGAGTAGGAGAGCCATTCAGCAAACGGAGCGATCCATGTTTCAGCCCCGAATTTCTCAAGCCTGTTAACGATGTTTGCACTGCAGAAGGCATTATCTCTCATGAAAATTTCTCCGACCACCGCAATGACCGGTTTACGTTTACCATTGGTAATGGGGATCTGGGTAAATGCATACCCTATCTGTGCCAGGACATCCAACAGGTCCTTCCCGCCATTTTCCATGCAGCTGACCAGGTCCTTGAGGGCTTGCCGGTAAACCTGATCGGTATTACCCGGGTACAATTCATAGGGCTTACGTTCCTGTTTCAGTTTACGGATAATATCCATGGCGACAAAGCCTTTCCAGACATTCAACCGGAACCTGGTACCGTGGCCTGCAGAAATATCCTCGTAGGAACTGTCGTTGCTCGGAGCAATGATTTCTGTTTTGTCGTAGCCGAGCCGGTCAAACAGGACCCGCTGAAACCGGTTATACTGACCAAACCTGCAGGGGCCGTTATGGTCGGGCATAAAAAAGCTGACTTTTGCCGAATCGACCCCGGGTGCCATAAGTTTTTTCAAAAAACTCCCCGTGGTGCAGATCATCGGGAAACACTCCCTCGAGGAGGTATATTTCCTTGCCAGGTCGATATCCTCCTGGGTCTGCATCGGAAGGGATTCGGAATTGATGCCAAAACTTCTGCAAACACCCGCAATTACATAGGAAGCGTCGTTCATGTAGGGGAAATAGAGTATACGGTCCTTCATCGGAGAGCCGGTCATGACTCCGGGAACATACACTTTCTTTTCTATGGGTTTGCCCATACGGGATCCCTTGAGGCTGTCCAGGAAGGCCTCATACCGGGTAATCATTCCCGCATCGGCACCGTGTTCATCAACTTCGATTTCCATATAGGGTTTACCGGCCATCTCTTCATGCACGAAATGGGCAAGGAACGAATCGGGTCCGCACCTGAAGTTGCCCATGTAGATGCCATGAAGCCTGTCGTCGCGGGCGATTATCCGGGCCGCTGCCAGAATTTTCTGGCCATTGGGCCAGTACATTTTATTGTAGTCGCGGGTAATGTGTTCTTCATGCAGGGGAAGGTAATCCATCGGGATGGGGAACACATCGAGGTTGATGAGTTTATCCACCATGCTCAGGTTGAGAGCCGGATCCCCCGTGTTGTATGGCCGGCCCATAATAACCAGGCATTCCCTGTCATCCGGCAGTGTGGCCAGTACTTCACGGCCGCGTTCTTTTATGATATCCTCGAACTCCGTTTGTTTCTGATCCGCTTTTTTCATGGCCGAAACGATGCGGCTCTTCTTAAGGCCGAATTTTTTGCCGAAGTAATCATAGAGTTCGTTTTCAACCACCTTTCCATAGAAGCGGAAATTCAAGGAGGGAGTGAGCATTTTGCTTCTCTTATCCTCGGGGAGGGAGGCTTTCACCATGAACGGAAAGGTCTGGACCCAGGGGCAGTTGCAGTTATTGGTAGGATTATCGGGCTCTGCTTTTGCGTTTATAATAAAAGGAGTGAACACATAATCCACACCGGGGGAATCCAGAAGCTCATAGATATGACCGTGCATAACCTCAACCGGGAAACAAGTTTCGGCCACAATAAGGCTCAGCGATTTTTTTATGGTCTGGCTGGAAGTTTCCTCCGAAACGGCTACGTTAAATCCAAGTTCTTCAAAAAACGTTCTCCAGTAAGGAAACTGCTGGAAGAATACCATTAATCCCCGAGGGATGCCGATGGTTTTTTTTGAGGGATCCCTTTCAGGGTTATAACCATCCGTCAGAAAGCATAAACGTTCAAGAAAGTAGTTGGGAATTCCTTTTCCTTTTCCTTTACGTTCGTCCAGTTCATATTTCTCGCAACGTCCCCCGTAATAGAGCGGTTTTTTCTCGCCCTGGATCCTCACGCGCCTGATTTCGCACTGGTTGGAGCAGGCCTTGCAGGTAAAGCGATCAATTGTATAGGGGATCTTGCTGATGTCGAATCCTTTAAACCGGGTTTGCAGATTGTTTTTCCTGATGTGTTCCCGTGCCAGGATGGCGGCACCAATGGCGCCCGTAACATCGAAGTGCGGCGGGATGTGAATTTTCTTGCCTGTCACTTCCTCGAAAGCGGCTACTACTGCCTGGTTATTGGTTACGCCTCCCTGAAACAGGACGTGGTTACCGATGCGCTTTTTCCGGACCACCTTATTGATATAGTTGAGAACGATGGCGTAGGCCAGTCCGCCGACCAGGTTTTCTTTCTCAACGCCTTTCTGCTGGAAGGAGTTGAGATCAGATTCCATAAATACAGTGCAGCGGTCCCCCAGACCGGCAGGACTGCCGGCTCGGAGGGCCATTTCACCGAACTCATCAATAATGTTGATATCCAGTTTCTCCGCCTGCTCTTCCAGGAAGGAGCCCGTTCCGGCGGCACAGACCTTGTTCATTTCGAAATCCACAACCACCCCGTTATCGATACTGATGTACTTCGAATCCTGTCCGCCGATTTCAAAGATGGTATCCACCTCCGGATCAAATGCAATGGCGGCTGTAGCCTGGGCGGTAATTTCATTCCGTATCACGTCGGCTCCCACAAAGTCGCCTGTCAGGTAACGTCCCGAGCCGGTTGTCCCGGCCCCTTTAACCACCACACGGTCACCAACCTCCTCGAATATTTCCGACATCCCCTGGCGAATCGCTTCAATCGGTTTGCTTGCTGTCGGAAGGTAACGCCTGGCAATAACCCTGTTCTCATCATCAATAAGGACGACATTGGTGCTCAGTGAACCGATATCCAGACCAAGATATACCTCATATTTATCTTTTGAATCCGGGATCTTATAAACCTCTTTATTGATTTCAGCTTTGGGTTCCACAAGGGGTTTAAAGGATTTCCCCTTTGATTTTTCTCCTTTCAGGTAAGCTTCCAGATTTGCCGTTCCGGAATATTTTCCTGTGTGGTTTCCACTTTTTTTCATGGCATCCATAATGGCGCCCAATGCACCCATGGAAGCATTGTGTTCGGGAATGATCAAATCCTCTTCAGATGCATTCAACAATTCCCTGAAAGCCCGAACCATGCCGGAGTTGAAAGAAACTCCACCCTGGAACATCACCGGAAACTCAATGGTTTTGCCACGGCCCAGGGAGCTGATAAAATTTCTTGCCACGGCAAAACAGAGCCCCGCAACAATATCGTGAACCGGGGTGGCGATTTGCTGGAGGTGGATCATATCACTTTTGGCAAAGACACTGCACCTGCCGGCAATCCGGGGAGGATTTTCGGATTTGAGCGCCAGTGCCCCGAATTCATCCTCGATGGAAACCCCGATGCGTTTTGCCTGCTGGTCCAGGAAGGATCCCGTACCTGCCGCACAAAGATTATTCAATTCAAAATCAGAAAGGCGGGAAGCTTCCCCGCCGGCATTATCCATGAAAATGAGCTTGGAATCTTCACCACCCATCTCGATGATGGTCCTTACCCGGGGGTATAATTTTGAAACAGACGTGGATTGGGCAACAACCTCATTGACGAAGGCCCCCCCCAGCAACTCGGCGGCCAGTTTGCCGCCTGTACCGGTAAAACTTATCACTTCAATCAGTTGGGGCGGATACTTTATATTGATCTGATCAAGAATTTCCTTCAGCCTTTCAAAAGGTTTGCCGTGACAGTAATCATAGTGGTTTTCCAGGACATTGCCCTCGGTGTCCAAAATGACCGAATTGATTGAAATGGAACCGATGTCGATTCCAAGAAAAATCTTATTCAGCTTATTGGATTTGGGGGAGGGTGTCATTGGCAGCAGGATTTAAGTTTACGATCAGGGGCACTGTATCTTCAGCACTGTTGTCAATAATAAAGATAGTTCTTAAGGTTAGTTCAGCAAGGTTAAGTTTTTTATCAAATTGGCACCAATATAGAAAAAATGTAGTACAAAATTTGTTAAAAAAAATAGAAACCGACAATTATTTATAATCCAGCTGAATAACAATTGCATAATATTTACAATTTAAAGGTGTATAACAGCGAAATTAAAAAAAAAGAGACACACGCGCATGGTATTCACCTTCCGTGCCATTGAAAAAACGTATTGAAGATACCCACGGAAATAATCCATCCATTGCTTTTTTCCCTGCCATTTCCTTTACCCGGACAGGGGAACTATGTCAGGGGGATTATGGTGCATGCATAGCTTAATAATATCTTTTAAACAGACTTAACAGCTAAATTTTTCTTAACTTGGTAAACTCTGATTTTTAATTCAGAACGGATGCATCCAGGAGAAAAAATAGAGGAATTGGATCATGGTCCCTGATCATATGGGGTCAATGAACAGGATACCGCACAGAATACAGTGAAAAATCAGTATAATTATTTTAATAAACCAGTAACTATTTTAATAAACCAGTACCATGAAAAACATTTTAGGAGAACTTCTCTCAACCCTTGACGACAATGCTCTGGAATCGATAGCCAGGAAAACAAATGCTTCACCCACACAGGCAAAAAGTGCTCTTGCCAGTGCCATCCCGATATTGATGAGTGCCATGGCAAAAAACAGCAAAACAAAAGATGGTGCAACCGCACTTCAGAAAGCTGTTGAGAAGGACCATGACGGAAGTCTTCTCGATAACCTGGGAGACTTTCTCGGTAATCCGGAAGCTGCCAATGGAGTCGGGATACTCAGGCATGTCCTGGGGGGCAAGCAACAGAATGTAGCCAGTTACATCAGCAATGATACCGGGCTCAGCGGGGAATCGGCCGGGAAAATACTTGAAATAGCGGCCCCTCTCGTAATGGGATACCTGGGAAAGAAACGCTCTACGGGAGAAGTCAGTAACGTCAGCAGTCTGCTGAATACCTTCATGAAAACCGAAAAGAAACAGGCCCCGAAGGCCCAGGGAGTTATCGCCCAGTTGCTGGACAGTAACAACGACGGCAATGTGATGGATGATATCAGCCAGATGGGGATGTCGTTCCTTGGAAAGATGCTGAGAAGAAAATAATTTTTTTTTTTGGTTCAGAAGGGCTATTTTTCCGACTTCATCACATTAACAGATAAAAATGTTAATGATGATGAAGAAAAATTTTACCATTACATGCATGGGTGTCCTGCTGATCGTTTCGTTATCAGCGCGGGCACAAAACGGTTTGTTCATCTCCGAGGTCACGGATCCTGCAGATGATTACACCGGAAGATTTATTGAGATTTACAACGCCGGCAGTGAGGCTGTTGACTTTGATGCATCTCTGTTTTACCTTTCACGCCAGAGCAACGGGGGAACCACATGGGGGGAAGTGCAGTTAACCGGGGTGATTCCTGCCGGTGAAGCTTATGTTGTGGGTGGTTCAGCCTTTGAAACACTTTATGGTTTTGCGCCCCACCTTGTGACAGGCATCCTGATCGGGAACGGGGATGATGCCTATTGCCTGTTCCGGGATGGGAACCATTCATCCGGAATCCTTCACGACATCTATGGAGAGATTGATGTTGACGGCAGCGGCACCCTGTGGGAGTATGAAGATTCCAGGGCCTTGAGGATATCCGGTGTTAAGACACCCAATCCATTATGGAACCTCACCGAATGGGAAATTACTCCGGCCAATATGGCGGATTGTAATCCGGGCGTGCATCACGTCTCCTCCCCCGGCGACACGATTCCTTTTCCGGGAGATTTCATTATCTCTCTGCCGAATGACACGGTGCACGGAATTCAGTCCTTTAACGTACCGGTTATGGTCAGTGAACTTACGGCGGCTGACGATATCATTTCCTACCAGTTTGATCTTGACTTTAACAGTACCCTGCTGGAATATACGGGCTATTCCCTGTCCGGAACCATTGCAGACGGAGGTACCGTTGAGGTTAATCCTGCCGTTTCAGGCAGGTTGTCGGTCAGTTATATGAATACCACTGCGCTGACCGGAGCCGGAAATATCCTGATTCTGCAATTTGATGCACTCGGGATGGGAACATCCGGCCTGGTTCTGTCCGGTGCATACCTGAACAGTATGCCGGTTGAGAAGCTGGTTCATGGGAGCGTGTTAATAACCGAATCCTCTCCGCCAACTGCGGTTGTTTCCTATAATGATACGGTCAACCGGTTTGCAGATACCCTGCTGATCATCGCTACATTCGATGAATCGCTGGATCCGTCGAAACCCGTAAAGATCAGTTTCACCGGGGCGGTAAGTCTCGACAATGCGGATATGACCCGTTTGAGCGATACGGTTTATATCTTTCCTTTCCGCATCCCGAAAGCGGAGGGGGAGGTCTTGGTAAGCTTAAGCAACGGAACGGATCTCTGGGGGAATCCGATTGTTTCTGTTCCGGCAGAGGGGGGCACCTTTATCATCACCGGCTTCAGGGCAGGTGATGTGGACGACGACGGACTGATACTGGCCTATGATGCCGCACTGACGCTTCAGCACTCGGTGGGGATTGATCCGTTGCCGGAAACCGATCCCCTGCCCTGGGAGGCCTGGCGCGACAGCACCGCAAACGTTGACGGCCTGGGTGAGATTACCGCTTATGATGCAGCCATGATATTGCGTTACTCTGCCGGGATCCTGTCCGTTTTTCCCTCAGGCTCTTCCAAAACTGTGCCGGCGGCTGAAATCCTTGCTGAGGTCAGGGAAAATATGATCCTGTTTTATTCTTATGGGGAATTATACGGGTTGAATATCGCAGCGTCTGATGATCAGAATATACTGGGAGATCCTGAAGTCCTGGCTGGCGAATTCATGTCGGCTTTCAATATAAATGAAACAGGCTACCGCATTGGCCTGTGTACCACAACCTGCCCGAAAAACGGGAGCCGTATCCTGCGGATTCCTTTTCACAGGCAGGGGTCCCTGACCATCACAATGAATATTAACGGTGTTGACAACCAGGTAACACTCGACCTGGTTACCGGCAGGATTAACCAGGAGAATGCGCCCGTTTCAATCTATCCCAATCCCACCTCCGGGAAATTGAAAATAGATGGAATTACAGGTCCTTCGGATGCTGTTATTTACAACATTCATGGGGCATTGAAGGCATGGATTCTGAGTGCGGGAGGTCCCCTGGAAATCGACATATCTGCATTGCCAGCAGGGATGTATATGATAAGGATTGATTCGGATGAAGGGCAATTTGTGGATCGGTTCGTAAAAAATTAGAGACGTAGTGCATGCTTGCAGAGACGCCATGCATTTGGCAGAGACGCCATGCATGGCGTCTCTGCATGCATGGCGTCTACATAATCCGTGGAGCATACCGGAGTCGAACCGGTGACCTCTTGACTGCCAGTCAAACGCTCTAGCCAACTGAGCTAATGCCCCGAAAATAAACTGAACCTGTCAAACGTTTTAATATTGAAAGGTATTAAATCGTTTTCAAGCCCCAAAAATATTAAAAATATCCCAGCCGGTAAAGATGTCTGGCAGAATTTTTGAGGTATTTTAGTGGCGGTTATGCGTTTTATTTGAAATAAATAGGAATTTTATTGCTCTTTATCCTAATTCTTTTTGAATTTCAATTATGAAATGATTATTTTTAATGCGCTAAAAATAAGCTGTTATGGAATCAAAGAAATCAAAACAGGCGGATCTTGAAAAAAGAAAGGGCCTGTTTCTACAGGTCGGGCTGGTGGTGGCCCTCTCATTAATACTCATTGGTTTTGAGTGGACCCAGGCTCCGGCAACCGATGACGACACTGAGATGGTAAAGGAGATTCAGTTTGAAGATGAGATGATGCAGATCACCCGCCGTGAGGAACCCAAACCGGAACCCAAGCCGGAACAGCCCAAGGTTGCCGAGGTGCTGGACATTGTTGATGATGATGTGGTGATTGATGATGAATTTGACTTTGACATGGAGGCAACCGATGATACGGAATACGATTTTACATCAGTGATCACAGACGATGCTGAGGAGATTGAAGAGGAGGAGGTATTCTACATCGTGGAGGATATGCCCACTTTTAACGGTGGAGACCCGGCCACGGAGTTCAGGAAATATATCGCCCAGAATCTCAGGTATCCTGAGATTGCTGCTGAAAATGGTATCAGCGGACGGGTCATCGTTCAGTTTGCCGTGAACAGGACCGGGCAGGTCGTTGATGCAGTTGTGGTGAGAAGCGTGGATCCGGCTCTCGATAAGGAAGCTATCCGGGTGGTAATGGCTTCACCAAAATGGGAACCGGGAAAGCAGAGAGGCAAGCCTGTGAAGGTATTGTTCACCTTCCCGATAAATTTTGTGCTACAATAAGCATTACACATAAACCTTTTGTTAAAAAGACCGGCATTTTGTTGGTCTTTTTTTTTGCGCAATACCCGATACGGTATTTACATGCAGGGGATAATTTCCTAAATTGCAGCCAATAAAAAACTGAAACGATGAAACAACTTGCCGCTATTTTAACCACTGCCCTGCTCCTTGCCGGATGCGCCACCACAACCAGGCAGATGCAAAGGGGGAATTATGATACAGTGATCAATAAAAGTGTTAAGAAGCTCATTAAAAATCCGAATAGCGAAAAATATGCCTCCACAATGGACCGGGCATATAAACTGGCAAATGAACGGGACCTCGAAAGGATCAAGTACCTCAAAATGGAAAACAATCCTGACAATTACGATGAGGTGATGAGCCGATATAATATGCTCAAGCAGAGACAGCAGCAGGTTCGTACCGTCACACCTCTCAATATAAATGGCAGATCCTATGCCTATGAATATATCGATTATGATGCCGAGATTGTTAATTCCAAGCGAAAGGCTGCAGAATTTTTCTATAACAACGGAAGGCAGCTTCTGGACCATGCCCTGCAGAAAACCGATTACAGGGAGGCCTATTACCAGCTGTCGAAGGCATCGGAATATGCCGGGGGACAGTATTCGAACCTGGATAATCTTATCTATGATGCCAGGATGAAAGGGATTAGCCGGGTTGTCGTGGAGGTGGTAAACCAGTCACCGGTCAGACTGCCGGTTCAGGTTGAGGATGATCTTCTGGCTTTTGATACACAGGGATTGAATAACAGTGAATGGATTGAATACCATTTCAGACGACTGGACGAGAAGATTGAATATGATTATGCGGTCCTGGTAAAGTTATTGTCCATCATGGTCGGACCCGATGAAACCAAGGATACCGACCATGTTTTCAATAAAAAGATTGACGACGGATTCGAATATGTTCTCGATGCCAACGGTAATGTGATGAAGGATACCGCAGGAAATGATATCAAAATCAGGAAATACAGGGACATAACCTGTACATTGATTGAGACGCGGCAGTTCAAGGCGGTGGAGATAAAGGGAGAGATCGAAATCGTGTCCCTGAAACCTGAACGGCTCATTAAGAGAGAACCTTTCGGCGCCCAGAATCTGTTTGAACATTTCTCGGCCAGGGCGATTGGCGACCTGGGGGCGTTGACGGATGAAGCCCTGAAAAAGACCCAGCAGGAAAAAGTGCCCTTCCCGTCTGATGTGGAAATGGTCATGATGTGCACGGAAACCATCAAACCGGCAATCAGGAATGCCATTTATGCCAACCGTCAGCACATCCGGTAACCTTTTAAGATTCGTGAAGCCCGGACACTTCGGGTTCAGAATCTCCGAAATATTAATTCTTAATGGCTCCGGTTTTAGCCGGGGCTTTTTTTATTAAATTTGCAACCCCGATTGGGTTTGATGAAATGGGTAAACTGATTGATTTATCGCCGGAGGTGGAGACTGCCGTTCTTGTCGGGGTCATTAATGAACACCAGCAGGAACAGGAGGTGCAGGAATACCTGAACGAACTGGCTTTTCTCACCGAAACAGCCGGCGCCGAGCCCATGGCCATATTTACACAGCATCTTAACATACCCAATCCAAGGACTTTCATCGGTTCGGGAAAACTAGCCGAGATTAAGGCATATATCGAAGAGCATAAGATCGACCTGGTGATCTTCGATGATGAACTCTCACCTTCCCAGATGAGGAATATCGAAAGGGAAACCCGGTGCAGGATTCTTGACCGTACCAACCTGATACTGGATATTTTCGCCAGGCGTGCCAAAACAGCCCATGCCAGGGCCCAGGTGGAGCTGGCACAGTACCAGTACCTGCTTCCCCGGTTAACCCGGATGTGGACCCACCTTGAACGCCAGAGGGGAGGGATCGGATTAAGGGGTCCCGGCGAAACGGAGATAGAAACAGACCGCAGGATTATCAGGGATAAGATAGCAAGGTTACAAACCCAGCTGGAAAAAATTGACAGGCAGGTGACCTCACAGCGAAAGAACCGCGGAAGAATGGTAAAAGTGGTACTGGTAGGTTATACCAACGTGGGAAAATCGACCCTGATGAACCTGCTGAGCAAAACAACCCTGTTTGCGGAGGACAAGTTATTTGCCACACTCGATACCACGGTGCGAAAGGTGGTTATTGAAAACCTGCCCTTCCTGCTTTCCGATACGGTTGGATTTATAAGAAAGCTTCCCGCACACCTGGTGGAGTCCTTCAAATCGACGCTTGATGAAGTCAGGGAAGCCGATATCCTGTTGCACGTGGTGGATATTTCGCATCATAATTACAGGGAGCAGATCGAAGTGGTCAGGCAAACCCTTGAAGAGTTGAATTCAGCAGATAAGCCCACCATCATGGTATTCAATAAAACAGATGTATTCACCTATGTCAGGAAGGATGAAGATGACCTTACCGATAGAACCGAGGAGAACCGGAGCCTGAATGAGCTTGAAAAGCTGTGGGTGGGAAAACACAGGGATTCTATTTTTATATCGGCAACCAGGAAAACAAATATTGATTACCTGAAGGATATTCTGTACCAGAAGGTGCGGGAAATTCACATCCAGCGATATCCTTACAATGATTTCTTATATTAATCTATTTTTAACCAGGTATTCCGCTATCTGAACCGCATTTAATGCAGCGCCCTTCCTGATTTGATCCCCCACACACCAGAAGGCGATTCCTTTCGGATTGGTCAGATCCTTTCTCAGTCGGCCCACAAAAACCTCATCCTTCCCTGCGGCATGAATGGGCATGGGGTATTTCAGGTTCTCCGGATCATCGATTACCTTTATGCCTTCCGCGTTATCAAGGGCTCTCCTGACTGCCCCCAGATCGAGTTCCTCCTCCGTCTCCAGCCATATGGCTTCGGAATGGTTCCGCAAAACCGGCACCCTGACACAGGTTGCGCTCACTTCAATATCAGAATGCATGATCTTTCTCGACTCATGGTGCATTTTCAGCTCCTCTTTGGTATAACCGTTATCGGTGAAAACGTCCACCTGGGGTATCAGGTTCATCATCAGCTGGTAGGGAAACCTGCTGACGGTTGCGGCCTTTCCTTTTCCAAATTGATGCATCTGGTCGATCAGCTCCTGCATGGCAGCGGCCCCCGCACCGCTGGCAGCCTGGTACGTGGCCGCATGAACCCGCCTGATGTGGGACAGGTCCTCCACAGGCTTGAGACACAGTACCATCTGAATGGTGGTGCAGTTCGGGTTGGCCACAATATTACGCGGGATCCGGTGCAAATCGGAGGCATTGATCTCGGGAACCACCAGCGGTACATCATCCTCCATCCTGAAGGCGCTGGAATTGTCGATCATAATGGTGCCGTATCGCGTAATCACCGGTGCAAATTGCCTGCTAGTACTGCCCCCCGCTGAAACCAGTGCAATATGGATCCCTTTAAAGTTATCGTTGTCTTTCAGCTCCCTGACCTTTATCCGCTCACCCCTGAACTGAAACTCCTGTCCTGCACTGCGGGAGGATCCAAACAGAAGAAGGTCATCCAGGGGGAAGTCCCTTTCAGAAAGCACCTTCATGAACTCCTGTCCGACCGCACCGCTGACACCTACAATCGCTAATCTCATTTTTCTTTTTTTTTTGTGGTCAGTAACCCGTTTTATTTTTAAATTTGTACATTATCCCCAATCTTTTCTACAATTCTTAAGCGGTAAAATTTGTAAATAATTTGGTAAAGTGAAAAAACTATGCCTGTTTTTTTCATGGATCCCGTTGTTTGTTTCTGCTCAGGTTCATTTTACCTTCGAGGATTCAACCCTTAATCTCTGGCAGCAGTTTCCGCCCGGCCGATGGATTGTTACCGGTGAACAGCCGCTCTCAGGTAATTATTCGCTTCGTCATGGTTATGATAATCCTGAACCGGGCTGCGACCGGATCGCTTTTTTCCACGATGCAGTGCAATTCTCAGAACCTTTCATGTGCACGTTCAGGATCAGGCACGCCTATCCTCCAAGCAGTATGAACCACTGGCAGATTGCGTTTTTTGCATCCATGGATCCGAATCCTCCTGAAGCGGAGGCACTGCCCGACGGAATCTATTTTGGGGTGAACCTGGAAGGATCGGATGATCTGCTGACCCTCTCAAAAGTATCCGGAGGAACCGGGGAGGAATTGATAAAAACCGAAATCAATTACCAGGAAGATATCGGGATCCAGCGTGCCCCATGCTTCCGGCTGATTCGTTTTTCAGATGGATCCTGGGAAATCCTGTACCATCCTGACGGGGATGAGCAGAAGATGGTGCGGGCAGGCATGAGTAAGCCTGCCGGGACCCCGGAAGGAAGAACCCTCCTGGTCAGGTATTCCTATTCTTCTTCCCAGGACCGGAAACTCTGGCTGGATGACCTTCGCATCGCTGGTTCCTTTGTCGAGGACCGCTCTCCGCCGGTGGTCGTATCGGTTCTTCCCGGCCTGAATGACCTGGATATTGAATTTAATGAACCCGTAAGGTTGGGATCCGGTTCCGCATTCATTCTGAATGATCTTCAAACGGCCTCCATGGTGAAGCTGGTTCAGAAACACCTTTTTCTCTCTTTTGAGCATCTTTTTCAAAACCGGGAGAAACAGTTGCTGTGCATCAGAAATGTGGAGGATGCAGACGGAAACATCCTTCAGGATACAACGGTAACCTTTGTACCCAACAGGGCGGAATGGGGGGATATGGTGATCAGTGAAATCATGGCCGACCCCCTGCCGGCCGTTTTTTTACCGGAGTGCGAATATATAGAACTGTTCAACCGATCAGGGTGGTACCTTTTCACAGGGGGGTGGAACCTTGATGTCAACGGGAAACAGGTTACCCTGCCGGAAGATTCCGTTCCCCCGGATTCTTACCTGGTGGTCACGCACCACGAATGCATATATCTGTTCGAAAAGATGGGAATCCCGGCAGTAGCGGGACTGTCCTCTCCGACTGCAGTGACCAATTCAGGGGGGACCATTGCCCTTTTCGATCAGTTCGGACACCTTGTTCACGTGGTTAAATACGGCCTGGATACCGGCACAAACGGATGGAAAGCGGAGGGCGGTTGGTCCCTGGAAATGATCGATCCCGCTTATATCTGCGGTAACGGGCTAAACCGGGACTATTCCGAAGATCCTTCAGGGGGCACGCCGGGACGCCCCAATAGCATTTCCCGGAAGATTGAGGACGATGTTCCGCCGGAGGTGGTGTACACGGGAGTGGCTGACGAAAGGATCTTAACGGTCCATTTTTCAGAGTTGCTCGACAGGACCCGCAGTGATATTGGCGGTCTTATTATTGATCCCGGAAGTTACCATCCGGACAGTATTCAGTTTACCCATCCCTATTTTAGCGGCATCAGGATGTTCCTGCCGGCCGGAGTTTTAACAACCCGTCCCGTTATCCTGCACCTGGAGGACGTTGCCGATTGCGAGGGGAACCAGTTGGACCGTAATGAATTGAAGCTGGGGATTCCCACACTCCCTTCCTACCGTTCGCTGATCATCAGTGAGGTGATGTACGATCCGTCTGAAGGTCTTCCCGAGTTTGTGGAGGTGTTCAATCATACAGGGCGGTTTCTCGACCTGGCTCATATAAAAATCGGGTTCTCGGAGGATGAGACCCTTCCGGAGAGATTTACCATGCTGAGTTCTGAATCGCGGTTGATGGGTCCCGGGGAATATGTGGTTTTAACCGGCTCCGGGAGTGCCCTCCGGGATCATTATAACCTGAAAGCGTCGAAGATATGGGTTGTCCCTGACGGACTTCCCCCGCTGGTCAATTCAGGAGGTTCCCTGTATCTTTACTCCCGGTCGGGCGATCTGTTAGATTACATGAGTTACCGCGATGAAATGCATCTGTCCATCCTGAACGGAACCAGGGGCGTCTCCCTTGAGCGCATTTCAGCTCTTCAACCCGGCAATGACCCGGCGAACTGGCATTCGGCATCCAGCACCAGTAACTACGCCACACCCGGTGAGAAGAATTCGCAGTCAGAATCCGGCCTTACCCCGGAGGGGGTTTTGTATCTATCTCCCGAAGTGTTCAGTCCGGATAACGATGGTTTTGAGGATCTGCTGCAGGTACAGGTCAATCCCGGAAGTCCGGGATTTGTACTTCAGATGGACATCATCGATCTTTCTGGCAGGAGGATAAAGATGCTGTCGAACAATGATCTTCCCGGAACAGGAGAGGACTATTTCTGGGATGGAAGGAATGATACCGGCATGATGGCAGGAGAGGGTATTTATATCCTTCATGCGGTTTTATATCATCCGGAGCACCATAAAACTTTAAGGTTCAGGAAACCGTTTGCACTGATTTATCGGTAACCGCTTCCAGTTTTTTCCGGATAAGAAGTATGACGAAAAAGGCGCCGAAGGAGAGAAGTCCGAAAATGTAATAGCTGGTGGTAAATCCGAGATGGTCGATCATGATGCCGACCAGCGGGTAAACGATGGTGCTGATAAAAAAGTTTATGGTCATATAGATCCCGTTCAGGAAGGCTTTCTTTTCCGAGCTCAGGTCCTGGACCAGGGCGAGCATGACGGCGGTCGGAGCAAACATGAAAAATCCGAGCGGGATCAGGACCGGGAATATCCAGTATCCGTTGAGGTTGATAAAGAGCAGCATCAGAAGGGGGGTTGAGAGGCTGATGATGCAGAGGGTTTTGTTCCGCCCGAGTTTATCGCTGATGGTGCCCGACATCAGCGCACCCGCCGCGCCCGCAAGCTGAAGAACGGCCAGGGAGATGTCGGCAAAGATATAGGAGTAGCCCTCCGACAGTTCGAGGTAGGTCGGCAACCAGAAGGTTACAGCCGATTTTACACCGGCCTGGAAGAAGGTAAATCCCCCCGTAAGGATAAAAGCAGGGGAGAACCGGAGGAAGATTTTCCAGTAACTGCCTTCATGGTTGCTTCTTACGCCGTTATTTGCAGACAGCCTTTCATTTCTGAAATTCAGATAGAGTACCAGGGACGCGATGAATCCGAACGGCATCATCCGCCAGGCGCCCTCCAGCCCCCAGAGACCGATCACCCCCATAATCACCAGGGGACCGACCGTGCGGGCCAGTTCCCCGCCGACCATGTAAAAGCTCATGGCTTTTCCTGTCCGTTCACCGGAGAGCTCCTTGACCATTACCGGGGTGGGGATATGCCAGAACGTGGAACTCAGTCCGGATACAAACAGCAGGACAGCCAGGAAGATATATCCCGGGGCAATCCCGATCAGGCTCATGGTCAATGCTGTGAGGGCAGGGGAGAAGATGACCATGTACTTCATCACCGGCCGTTCGGCAATGATCCCCACGAACGGATTCAGAAGGGACGGGATGCGCTGAATGGGCGCCAGTAGCCCGATCAGGGCGTAGCTGGTGTCGAGTTTCTCAATGATCCTGGGAAGAGCGGGAGCGAGGAAGGAGGTGTACACATCATGGATAAAATGCGCTGCTGATATGGTAATGATCCTGCCTTTCTGGAATCTTCCGCTCCTCCTGCCCATAAGTCACTGTCAGTTTAGTCTCTCAATCAGTTTTACGATTAAACGGGTAAGCTGCGGGGTTACGCGGCCTGCCGCATCAATCACGTCCTGGTGCGTCAGGGGTAAGATTTTCCCGGGAACGCCCAGGTCGGTTATCACAGACAGGGCGAACACATCAATCCCCATCTGGTGTGCTACGATGCTTTCCGGCACGGTGGACATCCCCACCGCATCGCCCCCGATAATCCTCATGTATTCATACTCCTTAGGGGTTTCGAGGGTCGGACCGGTTACGCCCACATAGCATCCCTCCCGGACCGGGATATTCAGTTCACGGGCTATGGTGCGGGCCAGATCAATAATCTTCCTGTTGTAGGGTTGACTCATGTCGGGAAAACGCGCTCCAAATTCGGGATGGTGCACCCCGATCAACGGATTTGGCATGGTATTGATATGGTCGTTGATGATCATGATATCGCCCACCCGGAATTCAGGATTCATGCCGCCCGCCGCATTGGATACGATCAGCTGTTTGACGCCCAGGAATTTCATGACCCTGACGGGGAAGGTTACCTCCTGCATGGTATATCCCTCATAGTAATGGAACCGGCCCTGCATGACCAGCACCTCCCGCTTCCCCAGCTTACCGGTAATGAGCATGCCCTTATGACCCTCGACGGTGGAGACCGGGAAGTTGGGAATATCGTGATAATCCAGCGTTTGTTTCTCCGTCATCTCGTCGACAATGCCTCCAAGACCCGTTCCCAGGATGATGGCAGTTGAAGGAACGGGATCGAGCTTACGGCTTATGAAGGCGGCTGTCTCTTTTATGGCTTCTAACATAGGATATGATTTGTTTATTAAATTGTTCGGCATCGTTATTCAGGAAGACAACCTGAATCCGCACCATAACCATGGATTGCCTGATCCTGTCGGGCAGGGCCAGGTTCTGAAACCGCATGGCATCCTTTTCGGTGGTGAGGATAAATGCATCCCCGGAACCGAGCGCAAGGAATTCCTTTTCAATCTGTCGGAGATCTTTTTTCCCATAGGCATGATGGTCGGGATAGGAGAGGGTTCTGATTTCTGCGGAAATGGTTTCCGCAAACCGGTGCAGGGGTTCGGGATTTTCAATACCGCTCACAACGAGCAGAGGAGCACTTTTATTCTTTACAAACGCGGGGGAGACGGAATCCGGTGACGGGAAGACAGGCAGGAGTTCACCATATTTCATGCCGGTGAAGTAGAGGTGTTGTCGGTTTTTCAGTCCCAGGTCCTTTTCGATCTGCCGCATTTCATCAGGCTTGATATCTTCGGGAGTCCGGGTAATAAGGATGATATCCGCACGGGTTCTGTTCCGTCCGGGTTCACGCAAACGTCCTGCGGGGAGAAGCCGGTCTTTTTGCAGGGGGCGGTTATAATCAATCAGGAGAATCGAAAGCCCGGGTTTGACAGCTCGATGCTGGAACGCATCATCCAGCAGGATGACCTCCGTACCGGGCTCCTGCTCCATCAGCATGGTCACGCCGTGAACCCGTTTCCGGTCTACGGCCACGGTAATTTCAGGATATTTTTGTTTGATTTGACGGGATTCATCCCCGATGGTTTCAAACGATGAACCGGTTTCGGCGACCAGGAAATTGCGGCTCTTCCTGCGGTAGCCCCGGCTGAGGACCGCAAGGGCAGTTTCTCCTTTTAACAGATCGATCAGGTACTCCACATGAGGGGTTTTGCCTGTTCCCCCCACAGAAATATTTCCCACCGAGATGACCGGAAAGGGAAACGCTTTGGAGGGCAGGATGCCCAGGTCAAACAGTTTGTTTCTTATCCATACAATCAGCCCGTAAACCCAGGAAAACGGCAGCAGTAATAATTTCCAGCAGTATTGTATGGCACTTCTCATTAATGAATCCGGATATCATACAGCATCCTGGCCTGAACGCCCTCCATTTCCCTGAACTCCCTGATGGTTTTATAATAACGGAAATCCGGACCCAGTTCTTTCTGTACGAACTTTGAGGCCACATCACCGGATAACTGTTTCATAATCATGGTCAGCGGATCTTCCAGTTTCGGCAGGGAGGTAACCCGGTAAGCTTCCAGTCCTGCCATTTCAGCGGCTATTTCAATGGATTTATCCAGTCCGCCGAACATATCGATCAGCCCGATTTCCAGGGCATCCTCTCCGGACCAGACCCTTCCCTGACCGATGGCATCCACGGCTTCGTAGGTCATTCCCCTTCCTTCGGATACATGTTCGACAAATGTTTTGTATACATTGTCAACCATGTATTGAATCAGGTTACGTTCCTCCGGGGAAAGCGGGCGGAAAACGGATCCCATATCCGCCAGTCTGTTCGTTTTGACCACGTCGGTGGTGATTCCCAGTTTATCGTTCATCAGCTCCTGGATATTGGGAATCAGTCCGAATACGCCAATGGAACCGGTGATGGTGTTTTCACTGGCAATAATCGTATCGGCGGCACATACGATGTAGTAACCTCCCGATGCGGCCACATCTCCCAGGGAAGCCACTACCGGTTTGGCCTCCGCAGCCAGTTGAACCTCCCGCCAGATCACCTCCGAGGCCAGTGCACTTCCGCCCCCTGAATTGACCCTGAATACAATGGCCTTCACCTTATCGTCCCTTCTTGCCTGCCGGATTGCTTTGGCAATGCGGTCGGATCCGATGGAGCCTTCTCCGGCATCGCCGGTAACAACACTTCCCATGGCATATACCACCGCGATCTTATCGCTCGAAAGGCCTTTCCCTTTTGTCCCGGGAACATCGCTGTATTTTTTCAGGGAGATGGCCCTGAGGTCATCCTTCTCGTCGGTGCCGGTTTTTTCTTTCATCAGGCTCAGTATCTCATCATAATACAATTCACCGTCGATCATTCCAAGTTCCGTGGCTTTCCCATCATAGGCCAGTATAAAGTTATCGGCATAATTCTGCAGGGTTTCCGCAGGGATGTTCCGCGCTTCAGAAATGCCCCTGACCATCTGATCCCAGGTGGACCCGACATATCCTTCAATCTGTTCGCGGTTCTCGTCGCTGAGATTCTCCCGCATGAAAGGTTCCACCGCGCCTTTAAAAGCTCCATGGCGTATCACCTGCATATCGATCCCGAGCTTTTCAGCGGCATTCTTGAGAAAGGTCACTTCAGACCTTAATCCCCTGAAAGGAATCTCTCCTTCAGGGGTCATGAATATGCTGTCGGCGGCTGTTGCCAGGTAGTATGCTTTCTGGCTGAACAGATCGCCGTGGGCATAAATGAATTTGCCGCTCTCCCTGAAGTCGATCAGGGCATCCCTGATCTCTTCAACCGTGGCCATCCCGGCAGGTACCACATCCAGGCGGAGGAAAATACCGGCGATATTGTCATCGGTTTTCGCCTTGCGGATATCCTTCAGGACCTGGTCCAGGCCCATGACATCCTCACCGGGAAGTGTTCCCGACATCAATGCCGCAAATGGATCATTGCCCGCCCGATCGGTTATCTGCCCGTTGAATTTTGCCACAAGAATGGTATTCTCTTTCACATCGGGGACATCCTTGGATGCCGCGGATGAGAAGATGATTAAAAGGATAACAAGGAGAAGAAGGCCGGAGATAATTACTCCGAGAATGGTTGCCAGGGTAAACTTGAAAAAGCTTTTCATCCTATTATGAATATTTATTGATAATATTGTTAATCTGAAGCAGATTTAAAAGTGCGTGAATTTAGTAAAAAGGTTTTGAAAATGAAACCCCTCCGCAGCATTGAAAGAGGGATCTCAGACATTCATGTCCTTTACTTCTCCGTGGGATCAAATACCGGGAAGCGCCTGGAAAATTTAGAACAATGCATTGGGCTTATTCACCGGGATATCGGGATGGTTGAGCACTGTTCCGGCATATATGAATCGGAGCCATGGGGCTATGAAAGTGACCATTTTTTCTATAACTGCTGCCTTGAGGTCCGGTCGGCCCTCAGCCCTGCCGGCGTCCTGAAAGCCATCATGGGGATTGAGAAAAAGATGGGAAGGGTCCGTTCCGGTGGGGGATATGCCGACAGGATTATCGACGTAGACCTGCTCTTTTACGACCGCCTGGTATTGGATGTGCCCGACCTGGTCATCCCCCATCCGGGAATGGCCGGGAGAAAATTCGTACTGGTGCCCCTTGCGGAGATTGCAGGAGACTTTGTGCACCCGGTACTCCGGAAGACGGTGAACCGGCTCCTGGATGGATGTGACGACCGGAGTACGCCGGTAAGGATTGATATCCGGCTTACAGCAGACCCTCATCGGCGAAGCTGAAATATCCGTTCCCGGTGATGATCAGGTGATCGAGCACCTTTATCTCCATCATCGCCGCGGCATTTTTCAGAGAGCCGGTGATCTTTTTATCCGCCTCACTCGGCTGTTTGTTGCCCGACGGGTGGTTATGGCAAACAATGATGGATGATGCCAGGTTATCAATTGCATTTTTCAGGATCAGCCTGGTATCGATGACGGTGCCGGAAAGGCCGCCCTGACTGATCCTGGTTTTATTCAGCACCAAATTGGCCCGGTTGAGCATCAGGATCCAGAACTCCTCGTGGTCCAGCTCCCCGATCAGAGGATAAAATATAAGATATACATCGTTGCTGTTGGTGATCCGGGTCACCTCTGCTTTTCTGAAATGTTGTTTTCTCGTTCCCAGTTCCATGGCAGAGATGATTTTCACTGCCTTTGCCGGTCCGATACCCTTCAGCCTGCTCAGTTCATTGACGGATAACCTTGAGAGCCGGTTGAGGTCGTAATCCACACTCTTCAGTATCTCCCTTGCCAGGTCCACTGCCGAATGGTTCCGGGTTCCCGATGCAATGATTACGGCCAGCAGTTCGGTATCCGAAAGCGCGTGCACCCCGCCGGAAAGCAGCTTCTCCCGCGGCCGGTCCTGGACGGCCCAGGTGGGAATGCCCGTCAGGCGGTATTTTTTCATCAGCTTTTTTATTATTAATGTGATGAGATTCAAAATATCGGTCTGACCTCCGGGGAATTTTCCCAGGGGCTTGCATGACATTCCGGTGGATTGGTTCAATAAAATTTGCCGGCACCTGATCATCGTGGGCAAAATTCATGAGTTTTGCCTGCTCTGCCAGATTTCATTTCCTGAGCCCCGATCCGCATTTACTGAGATCCGAATCGCATTTCCAAAAAAAAACCGCCCCAAAAATTTTTTGAGACGGTTTGAGATTATACTCAGATTGTTCCCTACAGGTTATTTATGTGATGGGCGAGTTTGGATTTAAGATTATTGGCCTTGTTCTTATGAATCACGTTATTCCTGACAAGTTTATCGAGCATGGCGGTGACCAGCGGATACTGTTCGGCTGCTGACTCTTTTTCCTTTGTCTGGCGCAGTTTCTTGATTGCATTCCGCGTCGTTTTTGCATAATACTTATTATTCAAACGCCGTTCTTCCGTTTGCCTGATGCGCTTCTTTGCTGATAAATGGTGTGCCATTCCTGATCAATTAATTATTTTAGTGTGCTTCATTAAATTGGGGATGCAAAAATAACGATAATTTCGAATTATTAAAATATTTCCTTTAAATATTGAGGTCTCAATTCCAGCAACTTTATTAACTTGTAAAGAAAAAAATGAGAAGATTAATCACTTTTATCTTATTTATTAACTGCACGGTTATGATGGCACAATCGGATCTGGAGAGGGATGTTTTTCAAACAGCCCGGGGTGATCTCACAATCTATTTTGTGGGGCACGGAACGCTTATGTTTGATTTCAACGGGATGATTATCCATATCGATCCAACCATGCGGGAATATGATTATTCAAAGATGCCTGCGGCCGATTTGATCCTCATTACCCACCATCATGGGGATCACCTGGATGCGACCGCACTGAATCATATCAGAAAAAGTGATACGAAAACCATTCTCACCGAAGTCTGTCTTGAGAATCTTAAAGATCCGGGAGAAACCATTGTGATGAAGAACGGGGATAGGCAGACCATCCTGGACATTCCGATTGAAGCCCTGCCCTCCTACAATATGGTTCATAAGCGGCCGGGCGGGGAGCCTTATCATCCCAGAGGCATTGGGAATGCCTACCTGGTTGAACTCGGGAACAAACGGGTTCTGATTGGCGGCGACACGGAGAATATTCCGGAACTGAAGGTCCTGAAGGATATCGATATCGCTTTCCTGCCGATGAACCTGCCGTATACCATGACTCCGGAGATGGTGGCAGACCTGGCCCGGGCCATTCAGCCGAAGATTCTTTATCCGTACCACTTCGGGCAAACGAATACGGATGAACTGGTTGAACTGATGAAAGACGAAAAAAATATCGACGTCCGGATCAGGGATCTCCGCTGACACCCTTTCAGCCTTTGCAGAGCCTGCGGGTGCTTATGAATATCCCGGCCATATTGGCCAGGAAAATTAAAAGCATCAGTCCGAATGATGTGATATAGATAATGCCGTCGATCTTCTCAGGGATATCCAGGCTCCACTCTGCGGCCAGCCCGGAAAATTTTGCAGTCAGGATACCGGTTAAAACCATGGAGATCAGCGTGACTCCCAGCAGAAGGAGGAACAGGATCAGGAGGTAGGGCCGGCTGATCTCGAGATAGTGGTATCCCAGCTTGCTGAGCCTACGGATCTTTTCAGCAGAACGGCTGATCATCAGTTGCAGGCTCAGAAGGAAGACCAGGAAAGCCAGCCCGATGATGATCGCGGCGAGCAGAACCAGGAAGCTGACAATAAATTTAAGGATGATATTCATCCGGCTGCTCTTCAGTTTCTCCCTGATGGTGTCGTATCCCTTCTCCTCAATGAACCGGACAATCTCGGGATTTGTCGGGTCATTGGAGACAAGAATAATTCTTGAGGGCCCCTTATTCTCGAAGTAGCCATACTCCTTATTTGCCCAGCTCAGAAAATCATAGGGTACCAGGATAGAGTTGATCCGGTTGCTGAAGCCAATGATTTTTCCGGGGAAGTCATCGAATTTCGCCCTTCCCCGCAGCCTGATCTTCACATTCACCATGGAGATAATTTCTTTGGGAATGCGGGGAAGACCCTGGCTCTGGGCGAAACCGAAGTTGTACAGATTGAGATAATCCTGGGGGATGATAACCGGGATGATCCCCTCTTCCCGGTTCCACTTCCACTGTTCGGATTTCACATCGATATAATCATCGGGGACCGCTTCAAAAAAGAGTTCGGTGTAAAAATCAGGGAAGCGTTCATTCTCAGTGTAGGCGCTAACCGGGAACATATTGGAGATGAAGGGGGCCACCTCCCTGGCGAAAGGCTGTTTCCGGATCTCGTCGATCTCCTCCACGGTAAACCCGGCGGTGGTCAGTCCGAGGGTTTGCCCGATATCCACTTTCTTATTGATCACGATATACTCCGGGTCCAGCAGATCGCGGTTTTCCTGCAGTACGTTTTTGATGTTCAGATAAAACTGGATGCCCCCGAGCAGGAGAACGAACCCTGCCACGGTTCCCAGGAACGCCCATAGCAGGTGGTTCCGGCTTTGATCCTTCCATAATATTTTGTAGAGCGTCCTCATACCATCAGGCGTTGGTCAAACTTCATGTTCCCGGTTCCGTCCAGGGAGGTCAGAATCAGTCCGGCACCCTGCCGGGAGCACTCTTCGGTGATCAGGTCGAAGGTTTTCAGGCTGTTAGCATGATCGATATGGCTGAAGCATTCATCAGCCAGCAGGAAGCTGAAAGGCTGGCAGAGCGCCCTGATGATTGCCACCCGCTGCTGCTGTCCAAAGGAGAGGATTCCTGCTTTTTTGTTCAGGAAGGTGCCGATGCCGAGCCGTTCGGACATCTGCCGGATCGCTTCGGTTGTTTTGTGCCGGGTGATTCCGTTTTTCAGCCGGATGTTTTCATATGCCGTCAGGTCGCCGAACAGTTCGAGTCCCTGAAAAACGAATGAGAGTTGATATTTTCTCAGTTCCGACCACTGCTTCCCGGAAAACGAACGGATGTCTGCATCATCGATACGGGCAACTCCCCGGTAGTCCTTCCGGAGTCCGAATATTATGGAGAGCAGGGATGTTTTTCCTCTTCCCGAAGCAGCTTCAGCCAGGTAACGCTTCCCCTGCTCAAATAAAACCGATTCCGCTTCCCATATCCCGGAACCGGAGGTGTCCTGTTCGATCATGGGAAGCGGAATGACTTTTTCAAACCTGACGATCATAGAGTTCCCTTTTTATTCGGGGAGTTCTGTAATCTTCATCAGTGTATAAAGACTATTTTCCCCGGGTTTTTTTGTCTTGAGGATCATTTCACTTTCGTAATTACCGCCCGAAGTGCCAAAGTAACTGAACGATTCGGATATGTAATCGAAAAAGGCTTTTTGTTTGGGATTTCCCGTGAACTGCTGTGTGATCATCGATGGATATGCCTGCAGATCCAGATTCAGGTATATACCCAAGGAACGGTTGGAGAAGTCTTTAAACCGTGAATCCGGAAGCGCATCCGGCAGTCCGCCACCCTGGACGGCATCCTTATAGCCCGCTTTGTTGGTAAGGACCCAGATGCCGTTGACGATGCCGCTGTAAATCTGGATACCCTGCACATTGATCACAAAGAAATCGCCCTGCTGGTCAACCTGGGTCATTCCTTCCAGCTTGTCCATCAGCAAATCCTGAACCACTTCATTTTTGACCCCGGCACCGATGAACAGCTCAACAGGGATCATGGATTCTCCCTCGATCCCGTTGATGGCCATCACAAAATCGCCGGTAAGTGCCTCAAGAAGCTTCTCTCCGGGGATCCCGGTGACCTGTTCAATCCGGTCGCTCACATCCAGGGAATCCATGGGAACCATATCGCCGATGACTTTCTGCATTTTTTCAAGGTCCATGGAGGCGGCAAACGCCATGAGCAGATCCCCTCCCGGTGCGAGGTTTAGCATCTCCTTGTTCAGGCTGTTCTTCATAACGAGGAATTCCTCCACGTTTTTGGAAACCTCTTCGCTGAAATTGGTTTTTCCTGAAATATTGACCGCCCCGTCGTTGAATTCACAGAACAGGTGGGCGTAATTGTTGTAGAGGGAAAATGGTAAATTGATTTTTGTGTCCGTGTTGAGATTTTCCAGGAGTTCGCGCATTCTGTCGGATGATACCCATGCGTTCAGGTCCTTCATGTTCTTTGTGAAGCTGTTGAAATCGACCATGCTGGTGATGGATTCCTCTTTTGGCAGGTTGAAGAGTGAATCGAGGGTTGCGGACCATGCTTCCGCACTTTTCTCTTCCTTGGGGGATATCAGCAGGATCACCTGCTTTTTGTTCCAGCCGATGACCCCTTCCTCATCCGGAGTGACCATCTTAAACCCGTTCTTCTCAACAATTTTAGCGGTCAATTCTTTATCGGCAGAGTCCAGCATGGTTTCGAATTTCTCCATGTTGCCCATACCGGCAATGGCCCCGATCTCCGGGGATTCCTTTTCCATGGTAACAAAGACGCAGGCATACTGATTCAGGTCGAGGCCGGAGGAGAGCGGATCTTCAAGAATCTGTTTCAGATACTCCTTTTTGATTTTGCTTTTGAGGTTTTCCAGGGTGTTCATCTGCCCTTTTTTATGGATCTGCATGGGATGCAAGGTAACTACCGCAAAGGCATCATCCGGAACGGATCTGATAAATTCGGGAGCTTTTTTCTGACAGGAGAAGAGGCACGTGCCGGCCAGAATGATCAATAAGATTGAGAATTTTTTCATGACAGAGGAATTAGGTTTTCATAATCGCATCCAAATATACAAAAGATAAGGTAGGATATAAATATTTAATCAGCGGAAAAGATTTGAAGTACGGGGAAGAACTCCGAAGCTCTTTTTTTTGGTTTCTTTGTATGAAGCAAACTGTTTTTTCACAACTAAAAGGAATCCATCATGAGCCGTTTTATGAATTATGCCGCCCTTGTGCCGTTCCTCCTGGTATCGGTTGCGTTTCAATCCTGTGTTTCTGTTTCGGAATATGTCCATTCGGAGGAGGTCCTGGTTTGGGAACGGGACATAGCGGTGTTCGATTCATTGAACCGGGCGGAGGATTCCGGCGAGGAGACCCTGCTTGTGGCGGGCAGTTCAAGCATCAGGCTATGGGACAGCATACACACCGATCTGTCGCCTTATAAGGTGATGCAGCGGGGCTACGGCGGTGCAAAGCTGTGTGATTTCAATTATTATACCGAACGGATTATCAAGCCGCATCCGTTTAAGGCCATTCTCCTGTTCATTGCCAACGATATATCGGGAGGGGAACAGGACCGGACCCCGGAAGAGGTCTTCAGGCTCTACCGGATGCTGGTGAAACAGATCAGGGACAGAAACCCCGGGACGCCGGTATTCTGGATTGAAGTGACCCCGACCCCGAGCCGGTGGCACGCTGTCGGGCAGATCCGGGAAGCGGGGGAGAAGATCAGGCGCTATTGCGAACGTCACCCCGGCCTCCATTTCATTCCGACCGGTGATGTGTTCCTGAACAGTGAAGGATTGCCCGATCCCATCTATTTCAGGGAGGATATGCTGCATCTGAACCGTACCGGCTACCGCGCCTGGTCGGAACGGATCCTGCAGGCACTGCAGGAAAACGGGATCGTCCCGTAATAAAATTACAGGTAGATCTTCAGACCACTGGCTTTGAAATCCCCCGAGACATTTACACTCTTTTCAGTAAAAAAGTCAGACAGATTTACATCTATCACACCTTCGATAACCCCGCTACCAAAAGAAGAGAGGGTTACATGGCCGGAAGAGATATAATAGATGGTTCCGGAACTGGTGGATGTTACAGAAACAACTAAATCGATATCGTCATCATCCGGCTCACTGATGTACTCATATTTACCGGTGGAAAAACCGTCGGTTTCCTGCTTTGCCATATAGATCTGAACCACATTTTCATCATCGTCAGAAAGGGTAATTCCCAGATAGGTGCCGTTTGATTCAGAGTCGTCTGACCGATCAATTGTATAAAGGAAAGTGGCTTCACCGGTCCAGGAGTATGTCTCGTTCCCGGTAATACTGATTTCAAATGTACCGTCAGAGTCCTTATCCTGTGGTTGTTCCGGGTCCTCTTCAGAACAGGATGAAAGAATTGCAAGGGGAAGAAGGAACAGGGTGAAACCATTTTGCAATAGAGATAATTTTTTCATAGTCGGTAATCTTTAGATTAGGAAGATTGATGATTAAAAGGTTAACAGACAGTAAACCCCCGGCAACTGCAAAATGTTTGGGCAGGCGGTGTTAAATAAAGGTTAAAAACGGGAACCGATTCCGATCATTCGATGATCACCAGGCCGGAGTGTAGGATGTCATCTGCGATGATGCGCAGAAAATAGGGACCGGGGGGCAGATCCCCGACATGAATGGTGGTCTCTGCTTCGGTTGTACGGCTGAAGTCTTTTCTGTAAACCAGCTTGTTAAGGATCGTATAAAATTCGATAATAATCGCATGTTCCGTGTCAAATTCCATATCAATATACAGGAAGTCATCCGCAGGATTGGGATAGAACCGGATGGTCCCGTTGTGAAGGCCTGTCCGGTCGGTTCCGATTTCTGAATCGATGTACACCGAATCGCGAGCAGAGCAGCCATGCTCATTGGTAACCATTACCCAGTACAAACCGTAATTTGTGACCTCATTAGAGCTCCCTGTGGAGTTATCCTGCCAGAGATAGGAGGCATAACCGGAACCGGCATCAAGGGTATAGGGAAGGGAAGCGATGATGGTATCCTCACCGCCCCCGATTTCCACTTCCGGATTTTCCCAGATGTTAATCTCACTGCTGAAAGTGTTATTTGAGTAATCCAGGTCCTTTTCATATATCAGAGATGTACTGATATTGTATATGCCGGGTTCTGAAAAGTCATATCCATCGGTAAAAGTAATGGTGGCGGTTTGTCCCGGTCCCAGGCTGGCACTCAGGTTGAATATTTCAATGACCGATGAGGCTCCGTTTACAGAATAAGTTGCTGTAAGGTCCTCAATGGTTGAAATATCCATGAAACCATTATTTATAATCTGCAGTGAAACCGGTGAAATTTGATCCTTTGCACATGAAGTCACGGGAGATGCCAGGCCTGTTATTTCAAGGTCGGGCCGGTCGTAGACTACATACAGGCTGTCGATGCCGGTACAGCCATAATCCCCCTCAGCTGTTACACGGTACCAGCCGGCGGAAGGTTCTGCGATCACATATTCCATACCTGTACTGCCGTCCTGCCACAGGTGGCTGTAGGAGGAGTAAGGCTGATAGACATAGAGTGTCACGGGGCCAAAGATCTGAAGGGTATCCGTGTCCAGTTCCGAAGCGGGATCAGTCCTGATCTCCAGAACCGGCCCGTAGTGTTCGATATTCGCCGATGCATCGTCATTTCCGGGGAACAGGTCATCTGCATAGGTGGTGTAGGCTGTGATATTGTATGTTCCCGGCACACCAAAGTCCTCGATTTTCGAAAATGTATGATGGATCACCTCACCGTTCTTCAGCGAGTCGGCCAGTTCCAGGGGTTCGGTGACCTCGGGTTCTCCGTTTATCACGTAGGTGACATAAACCACGGCAGAGGGAGCAAGGTTCCAGTTCCCGAGGTTTTTAACGGCAACGTTAACCTGTTCTTCACGGCCAAGGTGGCAGGCGGTTTTGGGATGCACTATCTCCGTCACGCCGATATCGGGAACCGAAAGCATGATCCTCACGGTATCGGAGGCGATACATCCATTGAGATCCTCTACGGTTACATGGTAAACGCCGATGCCCGGACTGGTAATGGTAAAGGTTTGACCGGTACTGCCGTCCTGCCACAGGTAGGAGACAAAACCGGATCCCGCATCCAGGATGTATTGCAGTCCGGTTTCCACGCGGTCCTCACCCAGATCTATCGGTGAGGTCTCGAATACGTGCACCAGGGAGGTGATCGTGTCGTTTGCCCGGTTCACATCGGTGCCGAAATCTACAAAGACGGTGAAAAGGTACCACTGGTCGGGCAGAAAAGTCTCATTTTCCGGGAAGGTGAAATCGAAATGCCCTCCCGGCTCCAGGTCATTGGTCAGGATGGTCTGCCCGGTTATCTTCGTACCCTGGTTGATGCGGTAGCCCATGGTAATGGCTTGACCGGCCGGGACGGTCTGGTTCCCCTGATTGCTTACCATTGCAGAGATATTAAATGCAGTGGAGAACTCGCATGCGCCGGCGGGTGAAAGAAGCTGGCTCAGTTCCAGGTCGGTCACATTCAGGGTCACCTCGATGGTGTCGGAGCTGGTACACAGGTATTCATTGGAGATGGTTACATGATAAATACCTGTGCCGGGTTGATCCACCGTAAAGGTTTCCCCGGTGGAGCCATCCTGCCACAGGTACTCTGCATGACCGGGCTCGGGGGTCAGCAGGTACTCCATCGCATCGACCGTAATATCATCCCCAAGCGAGGCATCGGGGTAACCGTAGACCTCAAGGTTGTGGTAAAGGGTATCGTTCGCGGGATTCTCATCCGTATCCATCATGGTGAACAGCCGCATCCGGTAGCTGTTCGGAACCGAGAAGTCGAAATTCCCGTGATAAACATGATTGAACTGCTCTGCGGGCGTGAAGCGTTGTGCCAGGATAATGGTATCGTAGAAAGGTTCGGCCCCGTTGATGATGCCGCCGATAATGATTTCACTGCCAATTTCCAGGGTGTCATTTCCCACGTTTTTAATGGTCACCTCCGGGGGCAATCCGGGTTCCACCTCACAGCCCGACAGCGGACCCAGGTAAGCGATTACACCCACATCGGGAAACAGCTGAACCACCCTTACGATGTCGGATGCGGTACATCCGAGACTATTGGTTACCCTGACCCAGTATTTGCCATTGGTGTTCACATGGAACACCGAATCGGCAGAGCCGTCCTGCCAGAGGTAGGTTTGTCCGCCCACGCCGGAGAAGGCTTTCAATATAATCGTATCGGGCCTGGAGGTGGAAATAATGTCTCCCAGCTCTACATAGGGCTTTTCAACCAGGATCACGCTGGAAACCGTATCAGCGGATATGGGGCTGTAAAAGTGTGGTTCGGGGTTCTGCACGTAAACTGTAACATGGTATTCCCCGGACGCACTGAAATCGAACTCTGAACCGGTGGTAATATCCAGGGTATTTCCCACTGGCAGGTTCTGCGTCAGGGTATATGTCTCTTCCGAGGTCTGTACTCCACCAGTATGGTCGATATAATATCCTATATGCACCGGTTCGCCTGCCTGTATCGGGGCAATCCCCGAGTTTTTAATGGTCAGGGTAAATTGCTGATCGAAGCTCAGTTCGCAGGCGCTCACCGGATCAACAATAGCCAGAAGGTCGGCATCGTGCGGGGCTTCCATCACTTTCACATCGTCCACGGCAATGCCATTGTACTGGTTTTGTATCTTATCGGCGGCGAAGGCAAACCGGAACTGTACATTGCTTTTGCCGGCCAGCAAAGCCGGGAGCAGATGTTTCACGGAGATCCACCCGCCCGACTGTCCGCTCCATCCGGGGCCCTCAAGGGCGGTCACCGGCTGACCGGTGTACCAGTTCCAGTAGGTGTCGTATCCGGAAGGATTGGAGATGGTGGTCCAGTTCACCCCGTCGTCGAGCGAATACTGCAGGTTCACTCCGTCGGTGCCTGCTTCCGTGTCGATCCAGAGGTTTGCCGTTAGCACGGGGCACTGGATCCCTGTAAGATCGAAAGCCGGGGAGGAGAGATAGGCCGGTTCAATGGAGATCCGGTTTCCGGTCAGCAAAATATCGTCCACGTTCCAGCCGGGAGCCACTTCTCCGGAGAGAGATGAATAGTTGAGCGAAAACCGGAAACGCATCGCATCTGTGAAGATATATGAATCGGGTATATCCATAATAACAGGGACCCACCATTCATCCATGATCTCCGCTCCGTTGTTTTGCCAGAGGACATGCCAGTTTGCGCCATTATCGGAGCTGATCTCCAGCCTGACGGTATCGTTCTGCCGGACCATTAACCACCTGGCGTAACTGAGTACCAGGTCGCTGTAATCCGAAACATCCAGGGGAGGAGAGGTGGCCGTATAGGCCGTGGCATCCGTGATGCCGTTCTCATATTTATAAAGGCTGTCACCCAGTCCCTGAATATCCGTTCCAATACAATAGTATCCGTAAAGGGGGTACCAGGGCAGGTGGATCCCATCAGGCATTGCACGCTCGAATTCACCGGTGAAGCTCCAGCCCAGGTCCGATTCAAATCCGTCTTCAAAAAGAACCTGGTTCTTTTCGGAGATCATATCCCCGTAGTCGGAGGAAAGTCCGGTGGCCCAGCTGTGGCTGCCCGATGCGGCGCTGTTGATTACTGTACCGGCAGGAGTCCCGTATTCCCATATACCGGAGCCGAATGATCGCCAGTAACCATCATTTTCCTCAAAATCCTCTTCATGGGGCGGTGTGTAGGTGGGAACCACATAAACCTGCGTGGTTATCCGGTCATTCCCGGCGTACTGGTCGCCGGGCAGAAGGGTTCTGGCAATGACTGCAGGCCGGAGTCCAGGCTCGCTCAGGTTGGCCCTGGTGGGAAAGGTAAACTCCACCGATCCGTCTACCGGGATGTCTGTATCCATCTGGTCTATGGTCCAAGAAATGCCTCCGTTGAATGAGTAAGCCACCGGAACCGTTTCGGTAATGGCGGTGCCGCCATAGTTGCGGATACGGACGGTCACCGGTTCACTTGATGTGTGTCCGCTGCCACTTTGCGGGGATATCCATTCGGAGACGCCCACATCTTTTGCGATAAATTCACCGGTGAGGTATACGTCGTCGATGTTCCAGCCGGAATAGTTATTGAATGCATTGGTGGGGCCCAGGCGGAAACGCACCTTCAGTTGATCGGATCTCCAGAATTCAGAGGGGATGGCAATCTTCTCCTGGTTCCACTGGAAGTCGTTGATGTAGGCATTGCTTTCCCAGAATGGTTCCCAGGTAATCCCGTTGTCGGTGCTGATATCAATGGAAGCATTGTCCCACACCTCGATATTGAGATAGCGGGTAAAGAAGAGATTAAGGTCCTTGTAGTAGAGCAGGTTCAGGTTTCCGGAGGTGGCCATGTCGGCGGTAACAGAGGTCAGGTTCGGTTCATAATTACCATTTCCCGTAAGGTCGGTACCCAGTGCATTAAGGCCACTGAATGCTCCTGCCGGATCGGGATTTCCGGGTACCCCTCCTAAACCTGCCGGCGTACCAAGCTGGAATTCTCCCGTAAGGGCCCAGTTCAGGGTCCCTTCAAAGTCATCAGAGTAACAGGTGTGGTATATGATCCGCTCTCCCGGCGGGGACTGGTCTGCGGCGGGATAGGCGCCGCCGCTGGTGACCACGTCGCCGGCCCTTAGCATGGCATCGAGCCTGTTCTTATGGATGGCCCCGGGAGCCACATCATAAGCAAGCCAGAAGTAGTTATGTCCGGGAGACAGATAGTGGTTCAGGGCGGTAAAAGTGGCTTTTCCCCCGCTGAAACCGGTGGGATTCCCCAGGGGATTACCGGTATGGAAGTCCTGGGTGGCGGTTGAGTAAAGTCTCACCCCGTTGGAAGAGAGATCCGCATCTGAACTGTTGAGCGAGGTGAAGGTGATCTGGTTGAGTGAAAGGGTACCGCTGTTCCCGTATACCTTCAAATCGGTTCTTATGACCGGGACATTGGAAGAGCCGGAAGGAACCTCGAGAGAATGGGGTTGCTCCGACAAAATCTCTTCCACGTAAAGCTGCTGCGTTCCCGTTTCTTCGATCAGGACACTATCCACACAGGTGCCAAATCCCCAGCGGGTATGTCCCTCGAAAGCCACATAATAATTCTCAGACGGGTTGGGAAGGTTCAGTATCTGCTTCTCCCAATCATAGACCGGGTCGAGGTACTCCTGCAGCAATACCCACGGATCGGTTTCCGATACTTTGTAGTAGACACGCAGGACATCCCACCCGGTGGATCCCTCGAAGGTCCAGGGGATCTGACAGAGGTAGAAGCTGAGATTCACGGCGGTGGCTCCCATCAGGTCCAGTTCCGGGGTGATCAGCTTGGTGCGTTCGTTGTCGTCTCCCTGGTTAAAAAAGAAAGCATTGTAATTGCCCTCAAGGGCTGCCGGCGGATTCCTGGCAATATCCACCTCGCCGTTCGGGGTGATGGGATTATCGAGGTTCGGGTCGCTGGGGTTGTATCCGCCGTTCCGGTACCTCCAGTCCACAGCCCCGACCACGTACTCCTGCGTCCACCCCTCAGGTTTGATCCCGTCTTCAAAATCTTCATAGAGTATGACCTGGGAAAAAAGACCCGGTTGGGGAAAACTTATTAAAAAACCTATAAGAATAATGTATATTTTCAAACCGTCCCTGCTTTTACATGCAACCTTATAACAAAACAATAAGTTTTTACGTATAGGTGCAAACCCGAGTTTCTTTTTTTATGAAAATAGTGCAAAAAGTTATCAAATATTTCAACAGCTCTTTTTTAAAGGGGGCATTGTTATTGGCGCTGGCTGGTTATTCAACGGTTCTTTTCGCCCAGGTAGATACGGAATTCTGGTTTGTAGTTCCCGAAATCTCACACCGGGGGAGTACCGGGGGAAAGCCGGGCACCATGCGGTTTGCCACCCTGGAGCTGGAGGCCACGGTGACCATCGAGATGCCTGCCAATCCCGCTTTCACACCCATTGTACTGGATATCCCTGCCAACGATGATGCTGCGGTGGACCTTTCACACCTGATCGATGATGTGCCCAATACCACTATTACCGGGCTTGAGAACAGGCCGCTGACTCCCGACGGGGTCAACCCCTTCGGTCTGCATATTACCGCAACCAACCTGATTAACGCCTACTGGGAAGTAAACTATATTTACGGGGCAGATATATGGACCCTGAAGGGAAAAAACGGGTTGGGGACCCTTTTTTACACGCCTTTTCAGACGGAATATTTCAACCACCTTACGACGATGCCATCCTACTCGGCCATTGATGTGGTGGCCACGCAGGACAATACCCGGATCACCTTTACACTGCCTGACGGGGTGGGCGCCAGTTTTGGGGAACCCATGACCAGTGTTATGGCCACAACCCCGGGAGCCACCTTCTCCATCCAGTTGGACCAGGGGGAGACCTTTTCCCTTTTTCCTTATTTGAAAAGTACGAATGTGGCGGACAGGCTGGCCGGTACCCGGATGGAATCCAATCTTCCCATTGCTGTGGTGATAAAGGATGATAACCTGAACACGGCCTCCCAGGGAAGATCCACCATCGGGGATCAGATCGTGCCGGTAGACATTGCAGGGGATACCTATGTGGTGCCGGCCATGGGAAATCCTAACCTGACCTTCGTGGTGGCCACGCAGGACAATACCAGCATTTATATTGATGATGTTCTCTACACCACACTGAATGAGGGGGAGCAGGTACGGATACAATCACCCAACAATCAAATCATTGTGATCAGTTCAAAGAACAATATAAACGCCCCGACGGGTCCCCCCATCTATGTATTTCATTTGGCACTGAGTAACATGACCCGTGGGGCCGCGCTCCTGCCGCCGATCGGGTGTACCGGAAATACCCAGCTGGCTTTTACCCGGGCAAGGGAAGAAATAAGGGAGAAATTCTACTTTTTCCTGATCACGGAGAATGAAAATATAGATAAGTTCATTATCGACGGCGCTCCGGCCGATCTCACCATCATACCCGATGATATCACCCAATGGGATCAGCTTGGAAACGGCTGGTCGGCCTATATGACGGCCAATATACCGGCCAGCAAACTGGCCATCGGTCAGCACCTTGTGGAGAACACCGGGGGAATTTTCCACCTTGCTTTAATGAACGGGTTTACTTCTGCAAACCTGGGGGATATGTTCTATGGGTACTTTTCCGATTACGGCGGACTGAATGTCGGGGCCGTGGTAGCAGGGACCAACTCCTCGGTGATCCGGGCCTGCTACGGTACGCCGGTGCAGTTGCATGCCTATGGCGGCACCACCTATGAATGGACCCCTCAGGAATACCTCGACGATCCTTTCAGCAACCTGCCCTTCGCCATTAACCTGCCGGCCGGGGAGCATGAGTACGTTGCCCATATAAGCGGGGCCTGCGGGTCGGGTGACGTGCCATTGACCGTGGTGGTGGCACCTCCTGTAAGGGCCCATTTCAGTACCAATGTGGTATCAGGCTGTTCCCCGCTTACCATTCATTTCGAAGATCAGTCAGAGGGGAATGCCACCTGGCAGTACGACCTGGGCGACGGCACGCCATTGATGCTTTATGATACCTTAAAATCTACTATCACCATAGATCCGCCGCCCGATCCTTTTACATTCTCACATACCTATGTGAACCATACCACTTCACCAATCAGTTACCTGGTAACGCTGATGGTGAAGAACTCCAGTTATTGTGCGGATATTATCACAAAGACCATTACCGTGTTCCCGGAGATCCAATCGGATTTCTCCGTGGACCCAACCATTGCATGCGATCCGCTGGAATCGTATTTCACAAATCTTTCAACGGGTGACACGGCTACATGGCTGTGGGAGTTCGGCGACGGGGGATCCTCCACCGAACGCGATCCGGTTCATGTGTACCGGAACCTGTTCGGTCCGGATAACCTGGTATTTGATGCCACATTGGTAGCCATTTCTCCCTATAACTGCCGGGACACCTCAACACGCACGGTTACCGTGAAGCCCTATATCGAAGCAATGTTTGCCTATGACACGGTGGCTGAATGCTCTCCCCACGAAATCATCATCACCGACCAGTCCATCGGTGCCGACAGCTACCATTGGGACTTTGGCGATGGGGCGACCTCGGTCTCCGGCGGACCGGTTTTGAGGCATGTCTATTCAAATACCGGGCCGGTACCGGTAACCTATACCATTACATTGGATGTTGCAAATGAAGAGGGATGCACCGATCAGATCCGGCGTGATGTGACCATCTACCCGGAGGTGAGGGCAGCCTTCTCACTGGACCCGCCTGAAATATGCTCTCCTGCGGAGGTTGTGTTCAATAATTTCACTGTCGGTCCTCCCGGGACCGTTTACCTGTGGGATTTCGGTGACGGGGGATCCTCCACGGAAGAGGAGCCCGTGCACCGTTATGATCGCAACCTGCTTCGCCACGATACTATATTTACAGTGACCCTGGTGGCTATTACCCCTGAGGACTGCCGCGATACGGCCATATTCGATGTGGTAGTCCACCCCTTCATCGAGGCGGCTTTCACCGTGAATGACGTGGTGGGCTGTGCCCCTTTCGAAATAGCGATCCATAACGAATCGATCGGGGTGGATAATTACTACTGGGAATTTGGGGACGGATTCACCTCCACATCCGGGGATCCGGTACTGAATCATATATACAACAACATAGGAAGCACCTCTGAAGTTTATCCGCTTCTGCTGATCGTCACGAATGAAGAAGGGTGCAGCGATACCATGGTCCGTTACGTAACGGTGCATCCCTTGATCACCTCCAATTTTTCCTTTAACCGGGATGAGGGATGCCATCCGCTGACAGTAAATTTTACTGACCTTTCAGCCAATGCAGAAGTTTACCTGTGGGATTTCGGTGACGGATCTGCCACGGTGGAGCCCTCCCCGGTTCATACCTTTACCAATTTTGGCAGCAGCGATTCCATTTACACGGTGACCCTTACCACATCCACGGCCGACGGGGAGTGTGTGAAGTCGATCTCCTGGGATTTTGTCGTTCACCCGGCCGTGGAGGCTGCATTTACCTTTCCGCAGGCAGTGGATTGCGGACCTTTCGAAGTGACCTTTGAAAATCTTTCCATTGGCGGTTCCGAATTTCATTGGGACTTTGGGGATGACAGTACCCTGACCGTCTATGACACCCTGCCGGTTACCCATACATTTGTAAATGGCAGTTTTGCAGATGAGGAGGCGTATGAAGTGATACTGGTGGCTGAGAATGAAGCTGGCTGCCTGGATACGGCCCGGAAAATAATCACCGTTTACCCGGATATCGAGAGCCACTTCTCGGCATCGGTGGTAGAAGGCTGTCATCCACTGGAAGTTGATTTCACCGACCTGTCGGACGGGGCACAGACCTATCTCTGGGATTTTGGTGACGGCACTTCCTCGAACCTGGGCAACCCTTCCCATATATTTACGAATACCGGGACGGTTGATTCCATTTATACAGTCACTCTGACTACTATTGCGCCCAATAATATATGCAGGGACACCTTTAGCCTGGATATCACAGTGCATCCTTACGTAAAGGCCGATTTTTCCATCCCGGTTCAATCGGGATGCACCCCTTTTGAGGTTGTCATTGAGAATTCCTCGGTGAATGCTGAGCAATACCACTGGGAATTCGGAGATGGGACGGATACCGTTACCCATGATATGGATCCGTTCACGCACCGGTTTACAAATCCGGATTTTACCAACCGGCAGGATTTTGTGATTACCCTCACTGCCATGAATTATGCAGGATGTACCGGTGTGCAGACCAGAATTGTAACGGTTGAACCCGCTATTGAGGCCGGTTTCAGCGCCAGCCGGGTCGAGGGATGCCATCCCCTGCAGGTCGATTTTGCAAACACTTCAGAAGGAGGAGCATATTTTTTGTGGGATTTCGGGGACGGCACTTCATCCTCCCGGGTAAATCCTTCACGGACATTTACCAACCTGGGATCAGCGGATGTTACCTACCGGGTGTGGCTCTACACCACCGCCTCCAATAACCGGTGCCGCGATTCTGTTTTTAAGGATATCATAGTTCATCCTTACATATCGGCTGATTTTACCTTCATGGAAAGCATCCGGTGCTCCCCTTCACCGGTAACGTTCAACAATGCTTCGGTAGGAGGGGAAACCTACTACTGGGATTTCGGGGATGGAACGGATACGGTTACCACCGACATCAATCCTGTGATCCATCAGTTTGAAAACAGCGATTTTTTGAATAACGGACGTTTCCAGGTAACCCTGACAGCCGAGAGCTATGCCGGCTGTACAGACCAAATTACCAGGACGGTTGAGTTATATCCTGCCATTGAAGCCGCTTTTGACGCCAGTGCCGTTGAAGGCTGTCATCCCATGGAGGTGGAATTTACCAACCTGAGTAACGGGGCATATACCTATTCATGGGATTTCGGGGACGGGGCATCCAGCAGTGACAAAAATCCGGACTACACCTTTACCAACTATACGGATGATCCGGTTACCAGGGAAGTTCATTTAACGGCCACCTCAAGGTATAACTGTGTCAGTGAGGCCATGGTGGCGATCACCATTCATCCAAAGCCAAAGGCCAGGTTTGAAACGGACCGGATCATCAACTGCCCCCCCTTTGATATCACCATTTCCAATACCAGCCTCAACGCAGACCACTATGCATGGATTTTCGGGGACGGGGATGAGCTGGCTACCCGGTCGAATGAACAGGTTCATCATCTTTATGATAATAACACTGATAATATTGTAACTTATGGATTGAAACTGATCGCTTCCTCTGATTTTGGCTGTACCGATTCGATTATGCAGAATGTTCATGTCTATCCCTACCCGGTTGCCGATTTCACCGCAAATACCGAAGGTTGCAGTCCTTTAACCGTTTACTTTACCAACGCATCGATTCGCGGAGACTCATATGAATGGGATTTTGGAGACGGAACCGGGATGTCCACGACCGATCCGGCTAATATTTACATCAATAATACGGATCATGATGAGGTTTACTATGTATCCCTTACCACCACATCACAGTATGGATGCGTGGACATAAAGCATGATACGGTGTTTGTTTATCCGCAGCCCATAGCGGAATTTATCGTTTCCCCCACACACCAGATGTTCCCTTCCACTACGGTCAGCCTTGAAAACCAAACCAGCCCGGGTCCGTATACCTACCATTGGAATATGGGTGACGGAAATGTCATAAACCAGCAGAATCCTTTACCCCACAGGTACGCAGAATGGGGAGATTATGAGATAAACCTGGTCGTCTCGTCGGAACATTGTTATGATTCAGCCTCCCATTCCGTCCGCATTTTCCCTGCGGCACCGGTCGCTGCATTTGATACGATTTATGCAGGTTGTGAGCCGCTTAACGTTCAGTTTGCCAACTATTCTGTATATGGGGAACAGTATCTCTGGGATTTTGATGACGGTCACACATCAACGGAATTTGAACCCGAGCATACTTTTGAGAAGCACGGATATTACAATGTAAAGCTGACCGTTGAGGGGGCCGGGGGGCGCGATTATGCCTACAGGCAGGTTGAGGTTTACAGAAATCCGGTGGTGGATTTCAGGGTGGCCCCGATCCTGGTGATGCTGCCCGACCAGGAGGTTCAGCTATTCAACCTTACCGAGCACGGGCAAACCTATTTATGGAATTTCGGAGATGGAAATACTTCCACGGAGGAGAGCCCGTCACACCTCTATTCGGAGGTCGGGATCTACGATATTATGCTGGAGGTCTGGACAGAAAATATGTGTACGGGAAGCCTGACCATGCCAGAGGTCGTGACTGTCAGGGCGGAGGGATCCATTGTATTCCCCGA
The DNA here is from genome assembly GCA_016936975.1 of Bacteroidales bacterium. Lineage (GTDB taxonomy): Bacteria > Bacteroidota > Bacteroidia > Bacteroidales > JAFGWU01. The sequence continues at coordinate 89,656 of JAFGWU010000061.1, forward strand.
TGCCTTTAAACCGGATATGGACGGTCCGAATGGCGGGTACTATGATTTACGTGCCGTTGAGAAGAATAATATTTTCCACCCCCTCTGGGAGGGTGTGGATGCGTATAATCTTCAGATCTACACCCGGTGGGGTGAGCTGTTATTTGTCAGTGATGATGTGAACATCGGGTGGGACGGATATCATGACGGAACGCTTTCCAGCCAGGGAGTATATGTCTGGAAATGTACCGGCACCTTTGTCAATGGGGAGAGCTTTAACCTGGCAGGAAATGTGACCCTGCTCTATCACAACCGGTAAGGATTAAGATTCAAGGCTCAAGGATTAAGGTTAGCGGGTGCGGGGTGCAGGATCGGGATGAAGATTCAGGCTGTAAAATAATTTGTCCGGATATTGGTATTTTTTCTTATAAAGATGTAATTTTGAAGGATTTTTGCATTTAGATTAAGATGCATTAATTTAAAACCATAAAATAAATCATAAAAAAAATTGCCTTATGAAACATGTCTTAGTATCCATGGCCGTTATGGCCTTATTACTGGCCGGATGTGCCGGTAATACCTCAAAAGAAGAAGCTGCTGCTGAAGCAGAAGCCCTTGAAGTTCAAAAAATAGACTCTATTACCTCAGAGATCGACAGCCTGAAGCAGGATATCGATGCGGCTGCGAAAGAGATCGAAGGATTGGTGGATGAATTATAAATCTTAAAAACAGAATATCATGAAACATCTAAAAATGAATGTATCCTTCCTGTTTATGCTGTTGATTCTTTCCCTGGCGTGGACCGGGGCCTCAGCACAGAGAAGGGGCCGGGCTGCTGAAGATCGCGATACAAAAGCCAGAAAAGAGGTGGTGAAGGAACGCGAAGAGGTGAAAAACCAGGAGGCTAAGGATATAACTGAAGAGGCAGAGGAGATAGAGAAAGAGGTTCTCGAAACTGAGGAAGCCATGGAAGAGGAAGCCCGCGAAGCTGAAGAAGCAGTCAGGGAAGAGGGCGAACAGGGCAAAGGAAAGCAAAAAGCTGAAAAGGCTAAGGAAAAACGGGGGCATGCCTACGGAAAGGATAAAGAGGGGCTTGAAGGAAGGGAATTCGGACAGGCACGGGCCCAGGAAGCCAGGATGAAGCAGGAGCAAAAACAGCAGGAGCTTGAAACATCGGTTACCGAAGCAGAAGAAAAGGTTGAACAGGCCAGGGAAAGAATAAACCAGGCCAATGAGAAACTGGAGCAGGAGAAACAGCAGAAGAAAATTTCGGAGACCGAATACAAGGAGAAGAAAGAGAAAATAGAAAAAGCTGAACAGGCTGTAAACGATCTCGAAGCGAAGATTAAGAAGGGAAAGGAACTGAAGGAGGAGAAGTAACAGACTTGAAAAAGACCGGTGATGCAGATCTATTGCAAGCACCGGCACTTTAAAATAAAAAGGGAATGACTCGCAGAGCCATTCCCTTTTTTCATGGATTCAAAGGATCCTCGGCGGATCCTCATCAGAAGCGGTATCCCAGGGAGAGTCCGAACCCGACATTCTTCATCACGGAATCGTCATCATCCGGATTCATGTTCAGCAATCCATACTGGGTGTTCAGCTGAAAATAGAGGCCCAGGCCGGTTTCATATCCTGCATAAACCCCTGCCCCGGCATCCAGGGCCTTAATATCCATGTCGGTATCCACATCCCCTGCAGTGGCAGTTGCATTGACAGCATAGCCCACATAGGGTCCGAATCCGAGCAGAACAAATCCGTTGCCCAGCGCTCCCCTGTAAAGCAAATTAAGCGGGAGCTCGACGTAGGATATCTTATAGTCTATTTCCACAATAGCAATCGTATTCTTTGCACCTTTCCTTGAAAACTGCAGTACGGGCTGAAAATAGAAGTCGGGTGCGATGGGAATAATCACATTGACCCCTGCATGAAACCCGGGGGCCAGGGAATTTTCCAGCTTGTTGCCGAGCACATTTTTTCCGTTCAGATTCTGCAGATTTACTCCGGCCTGAACGCCGAATGCGAGTTTCTGGTCACCCTGTGCAAAGAGCGTGAGCGCCGATAACAGCAGGATGGACAACGTTAATAGTTTTGTCTTCATATCTTTCAATTTAAGTGTGATAACAATTAATCGTGTTTAAAAAGAGATTATTTGTTCGCCTCTTTGGCGGCCTCCTCAATCATTTTCTCATTGGCGGTGATCAGGAAATCCACCCGGCGGTTCTGCGTACGGCCCTCTTCGGTATCGTTGTCGTACTTGGGAGCGGTTTCGCCGAATCCGACCGTGGTCAGCCGGTCGGCACTAACCCCGCTGTTTGCGAGATAATCAGAGACAGCAGCGGCCCGCCGTTCGGATAATCCCTGGTTGTACTTTTCAGTACCCGTATTGTCGGTGTGGCCCTGGATCTCAATATTCGTATCGGGATAATGGTCGAGAACCACAATCAGCTTATCCAGGTTCACAATAGCCTCTTCCGAAAGGTCGGAGCGGTCGAATCCAAAAAGGATGTTGTTGCTGAACTCCACAACGATACCTTCACCAACCCTGACAACCTTGGCGTCGGGAATGGACTCTTCAATTTCGGCGGCCTGCTTATCCATCTGGTTGCCGATGATGGCACCGGTGGCACCCCCGACGGTTGCCCCGACAATAGTCCCAAGGGCAGGATTGCCTGCTGCTTCACCGATAACAGCGCCCATGGCTGCTCCTGCAGCGGTTCCGATAACGGCACCCTTCTGGGTCTTGTTCATCGAAGAACAACCCGACATGATCAGTGCGACTGCCAGAACCCAAACGAAATTCTTAATAACCTGTTTCATGATCTTAAAAATTAGTTAAACATAGATGATTACAGTAAAAATATTATGTTTTTAATCGATATTGTTCGTTTCAGGGTGGCATTCAACTTTCTGCTTCGCATCCAACGGAACAGAAACCTTGTATCAATTACAATTAGAGTTTTTAAAAAGATTTATGCCGAAAGGTTTAGGAGGCATAATAACTATGCCAAACAGCTAAATTAATCAAATTTAATGTGATATTTTCAGATTCTTGTATTTTAGTGCTGAATTAGAGTTATTTTTGGCCTGAAAAATGAAACTATGAGCGTTCCCGGTAAAACCCTGTTGCTGTTATTCCCGATCCTCTTTGCTGCATTGATTTCCTGTAACCGGAACCCGGGACAGGATTCGGCACAGGAGAAGGAGGCATGGGTACAATTATTTAACGGGAGGGATTTGGATGACTGGATCATCAAAATAACTTCCCGGCCGCTTGGGGAGAATTACAAAAATACCTTTTTGGTGCAGGAGGGCAAAATGATGGTTAATTATGATGAATATGACACTTTCAGCGGGGAATTCGGTCATATTTTCTACAAGACGCCCTTTTCACACTTTAAACTCAGGGTTGAATACAGAATAGTTGGCGACCAGGCAGAAGGTGCGGCTGATTGGGCCTATAAGAACAGCGGGATCATGTTTCATGCTCAGTCACCGGAGAGTATGCTACGGGACCAGGACTTCCCGGTCAGCCTGGAGGCCCAGTTTCTGGGTGGGACGGGTGAGGGTGAGCGGCCAACGGGAAACCTCTGCACCCCCGGAACGCATGTGGTAATCGGAGAGGAACTCATTACACGGCATTGCACCAGTTCAGGCTCATCGACTTTTCACGGTGAAGAGTGGATTCATTTCGAACTGGTAGTTCATGGAGACAGCATCATGCATCATATCGTGAACGGGGATACCGTTCTGACCTATTCACATCCGGTTATTGGCGGGGACTTGCCTGAAGGCTTCCCGTTAAAGGAAGGCACTCCGCTGACCTCGGGTTATATTGCCCTCCAGGCTGAGAGTCATCCATGTGAATTCAGAAAGGTGGAGTTACTCGATTTAAGTGAAAATAAATAGGTCCTTCGGGATTATTGTATAATTCTTAAAACTAACTAACCATGTTAAAAGAGTTCAAAGAGTTCATCAGTAAAGGCAACGTGCTGGAAATGGCCGTTGGCCTTATTATGGCGGTCTATTTCGGGGCGATTGTCAAATCGCTGGTCGATCACATCATCATGCCGCCCATCGGATTACTGCTCGGGAACGTTGATTTCAGCAGTCTGAAGGCTGTGATCAAGGAGGCTGCCGTTGTAAACGGAGTCGATGTTCCGGAAGTTGCCATCAGTTACGGGTTGTTCATTAACACCATCATCACCTTCCTGATTGTGGCCCTGGCTATTTTCCTGGTTGTGAAAGGGTATAACAAGATGAAGGATAACATGGAGAAAAAGAAGGAAGAAGCTCCTGCCGAACCCCCTGCTCCTTCAAAAGAAGAGGTCCTGTTAACCGAAATCAGGGATCTCCTGAAACAGAAGAAGTAATTTATTTACCAGTCATCCGTCCGGAACGGGGAGGCGGGCAGACCCTCTTCGTTATAGAGGTTTGCATTATCGGGATTATCGGCCCATGCGTAGCGCACCGCAACCGGGTGACGTACCATTTTACTCCGGACGATCACCGTATTTCCCCTGATTCTGGCCTTTGCCCATACGAATTGCCTGTCGGGCCCGGCGATGGCGAATGGTCCGGGCCCGTGGTATTTTTTGAATACCAGTCCGCTGCCGGTATTGGTGAATGAGAGAATGATCTTTTTGTCCTTTATAATCATGGAATGGTACAGGGGGCCGGAGTGAACCACATCCTCATCACCAAAGGCCACTTTCCGGGCAGCCAGTGCCAGTCGGTGACCGACCTCCTTTTTGTTCAGGGGATGGATGTCGTTCCACTCCCCCAGGTCGATGGCAACAGCCATGCCCGTAGCGGGGACCGACAGTGTTTTTAGCTGGGCCTCCCGCAGAAGGGCCCAATTGCTTTCCTGCGGGGCATCCGGAGGTTCCATGAAGTTGGGAAGCTGGACGAACAGGAACGGGAAAGCCTCCTGGTTCCAGTTCTTTCTCCAGTCGCAGATCAGCGAAGGGAATAATTCAGCATATTCGAGGGGCTTCCCGGCGTTGGATTCTCCCTGGTACCATATCACCCCTTTAATCGGGTAATTAAGTAACGGGGCAATCATGGCATTGTACAAACCGCCCGGTTTCCATCTTACAAAGGTCTCGCCTCCCAGGGGCTCCATCACGGTGCCGGTGCGGCAGAGCCAGTCGCCCTTCAGGTCAATGGTGCCAAACGAGCCGGTGAGTTCATAGGTTTTGCCGGGTACAAACCCCCCTTCTCCCCTGTTGCTGATCACCCTGACCACGATGGTATTTTCCCCCTCCCTGAGGATTCCAGGGGGGATAGGGTATCGCCTTGGCGGGTACTGGTAGGAGGTGGTGCCCACAAAATGTTCATTGATCCAGACTGAATCCGCATCGACGATCCGTCCGAGGATCAGGCTGGCGGCACTCTCTTCTGCCCCCGGAGGGACCTTGAAGGTTTTCCTGTACCAGACCACGCCATTGACGTTATCAAGAAGGGTTCCCGTCCAGTATCCCGGTACCCTGATGGATTCCCATTCCGACAGGTCCAGGTTGTTCCGGTACCACGGATGCTGTTTGTCTTTGTAACCTTCATCGTTCAGGTAGAGCCGGCTGTACCACTCCCTGTTTCTCTCATAATCGGAACGGGTAATCCGGGCGATCAGGGCCGGATCCTTGAATCGTTGCATCTCCCTGTAATATTCCGGGAATTCTTTCAGGGCCTCTTCACTCATCCACGATTCAGCCGGGGAACCGCCCAGGCTTGCGTTGACCAGTCCGACCGGCACGCCGTACCGGGTATGGAGTTCCCGGGCGAAAAAGTACGCGACGGCAGAGAAATTCATAACCGCACCAGGATCGGCAGATTCCCAGGATCCCCCGTTGAGGTCACGGAGGGGCCCGTTGAAATGGGTCCGGTCGGGAACCTCGAAATGCCGGATCATGCTGTTTGCACTGCCGGCGATCTCCTCCGGGTATACCCAGCTCACCCTGCGCACCGGCAGTTCCATGTTGGATTGTCCGGAGCAGAGCCAGACATCCCCGATAAGAATATCGGATATTTTGATGACGTTAGAGGCGGAGAGGGTCATTTCAAAGGGTCCGCCCGGCTTCAGCTTCCCGAGGGAGACGCTCCACTCCCCGGAATCATTTGCCGTGGCATGGTAGGTTGAATCCAGGAACCGGACTTCAATAGATTCGCCTGGGGCGGACCAGCCCCAGATATTCACGTTGGTTTCTCTCTGAAGCACCATACCGTCGCTGATCAGCCGGGGCAGGATGATCTGGCCGGTGAGCGGCAGGGCAAGGAGAAAAACCAACCCTGCCGCCATTCCTGAAAGTGTCCTGTATGTCCTGTGTCTGAAGATCACCTAATCCACCCGTTTGAGAATTTTTGCACTTCTGTGGCCGTAAGGGAGCGATCCCCCTTCATCCTCCTTCAGTTTTTTCCAGGCGTTGGCAATAATCAGTTCTTCTACGTCCTCCTTTTCGCAGGGAACCTCCACCACGTACTCCTCTCCGGCATAGGTGGCAATATTGAGTTTTACTATGGCATTTCCCATGGTTTTATGGTCTTAAGACATCAGGTGGCATAAAGTTATTATTTTTCCCGGGAGAAGGATAGGATTAATGCTCAATTATGATTTTCCTGATAAACACATAACGGTTGTTCATCACTTTTACTGCGTATATTCCGGAAGGTTGATTTCCCAGTTCGAAAGTTGTCTTCAGAAGCGATGACCGGTTTCCGAACCGTTCGTTAACCAGGATCTTCCCGGCAGGATCGATCATCTGAACCAATACATCCCCTTCTCCTTCCACCTGCCATTCAATGGTGATCCTGCCCTCAGACGGATTGGGATATATCCGGATCCCGCCATCCCCGGCGTCGATGATGCCTGTCGACATATTTTTCCCCAGCTGGATGACCGAAACGGTATCCGACACCCCTTGGGTGCCCATGGCGATGATGGCGGCCGACCGTATGAAATCATAGGGGTTGGTGAAATAGAATACCTTTATCATGCTATCATCCGTTTTGGTGGCAATCAGCCACGAAACATTGTCCGTGACGGTCCAGTCAACGTTGGAAGCAACGTTGAAGGTGGTCGAATCCGATTGAGCGCCAACGTTCCGGATGCCGGGAGAAACCTCCAGGTAAGCCGGGGCCGCTGCCTGTGTCACCGTAACCGTTTCCGAAACACCTCCCTCTCCTTCTGCCGTGAGGGCGGCAGTTCTTGCAACGGCGAAATAGTTGGTCTCAAAGGATACGATGATGGTACTTTCATTGGCTTTTACAGCAGTCAGCCAGTCTGCGTCATCACCGACCATCCAGGTCACATTGGTGCTTACCGTGAAAATGTCGGAGCCCGCTTCAAAACCCACGTCCAGGTGATTGGGTGCGATGTTGAGATAAGCCGGGGCCCCTGCCTGGGTTACCTGAACCGTTTCCGAAACGCCTTCTGCTCCTTCTGCCGTAATGTTGGCGGTTCTTTCTTCAGTGGAATAGTTCGTCTCATAGGATACGATGATGGTGTTTTCATTGGTTTTGACAGCGGTCAGCCAGGGTGCGTCATCAGAAACCTCCCAGGAGACGTTGGAGCTGACCGAGAACAGTCCGGAGCCCGATTCATAACCTGCGTTAATGCTGTTGGGAGAGACGTCGAGAAAAGCCGGGCCCCTGTCCTGGATGACCATGGCAGTGTCTGACAGTCCCTCGGGTCCTGTGGCAATGACCAGGCCCGTTCTGGGGGTGATGGTGCCGTTTTCATCATACGATACCCCGATGGTGCTTTCATCGATTTTGACCGCCGAAAGCCAGGGGACATCCTCGATGACTTCCCATTTCACGTTTGCCTTTACGCTGAGATGATCTGAACCGGCTTCGTAATATACTTCAAGGCTGTCCGGAAAGATCTTCAGGTATTTATCCGGAATAATGGGGGTCCATTGCACACTCAGTGTATATCCGGTGCAGGTAAATTCATTCATGCGGGAATAAACCCGGATGTAATAATAGCCGGCAGAATCCAGGGAATAGAGAACGGTGTCAGTACCCTGGTGGCCTGAAGAGGGTATCGGCGCACCGGAGTCATCGGTTAAATCACAGTTAAAATCATCCGGGGGAGCGGGCAAACTGACGGCCAGAGCTCCGGCCGCTGTCACATCCAGCCTGTAAATATCCATATCGGCCGGACTGTGGAGCGTGGCTGACACGGAACGGGAACAGGCTGTGGTGTCCAGCGGATTAAACACCGTGTCGGTGGCTGTTTCCAGCGAGTCGTTCGGCTCATAGGGATCCGGACATTCGGGGATCACTGTGATTAAAGGTTCTTTAAAATAAATGGTATTATTCTCTTCATTAACTTCCTTTACGGTATCCCGGTAATCAGCCAGGCACCCGACATAATAAGTTCCCTCCGGTATGACGGGATGAACTTCGGTTACATCGGCTTTCAGGGTGTCGTCGATATAGGTGCCTGCCGGCAGATTGGGCACAGTGTGCTCGGCAATCAGATAATCGGAGTTATCAACGATGGTATCCGCGGACAGAAAATAACCGATATGAAATTCACCGGACTCCGCCTCTTCTCTATTGCTGACCCTGACTGAAATACTGACCTGGTTTCCGGAAACAGACAATTCGCTTAAACGTTGATCGAACATTAAATCGGGCAGTGGATAGGTAAGTATCAGGGTCGGATTGTTTAAGATAATTTCATTTTTCTTGCTGCTCCAGGATGACGGTGCTTCAGGGTTTGCCCGGAAGGAGAATCCAACCTCCGTTCTCCCGATCAAATCGGCAGGCGACAGGGCGAACTGTTTTTCGGAATTTTTCGAAATCCTGTCCTGGTAGACATCTCCTTCCAACCACTTCCAGTGTCCGTCATCGGTTGAAGATCCGAAATTTTCGGTATAGAAATCCGTCCAGGACCTGTCAACGATATAACATTCCACGTAATCGAGCAAATTGCTCCAATCGGAAAGATCCCTGACTTCAATGGAAAGGGTCGCGGATGTAAATTCTCTTTTCTGCAGGGAATCCGGGATATCAAACCATGCAAATGCTCTCTTCCGGACACTTGAAAAAACAGTTCCGTCATATCCGACAATCATATCCAGGGAGATGGTTTCAAGGCCCGCTATGGTCACATAGCCGGTTTTCTCCGTATTCAGCGTATCTGTCTGACCATGGGAGCAGATTCCCGTCCACCACAGAAAGAGGATCCATGGCAGTATCCTGACTATTATTTTCATATGGCCCTTCTGCAGAGCGATCATCACATTTACCGTTTTTCAAAGCATAAAAATTAAATCACCTGTCAAGGTCCGTTTTCGAAAAAGCGGCTTCATGACGGTACAATCTTCAGAAAAGGATTAAAATAAGAAAAAGAGAGATGAAATGCTAATAAACAGAAGGTTTTTTCATGAAATGCGGCTGTAATGGGGTAACCGTAATTATATTCCTGTTCAGGGAGGAAACGGGGTGAAATGAAGGCGTAAAAGGTTGGTCAATAAAAACGACGGCTTCATCATATGTAATCCGGTCCCTCGTTCAACAGAAACCTCTGTACGTCCGGGAAAACATAACATGACCGGATTTAGTAGTTTTCAGACGGGCTGATCTTATTATTGCCCATGAATACTTTAATTTATGTTGTACCTTTACAAGGATCGACCATAAACAGATTAAACCAGGAGGACCGTGTTATGCTTAAGCAAAAATTGCCGGTGGACATAGTACTTGCCCCGGAATGGTGGCACAAAAATACGGGGATTACCTTTGACAGGGATTTCTTTTTCCATCCGGCCCGGCGGGTGGAGTGTGAGCAGAAGATGGAGCAGACGCTTTACGAGCGGTGGGGACGTTACGGGCTGGGCGCCGACAGGGATAAGAAGCGCCCGGAGCTCGGGGCTGTCCACCTGGCGGCGGGTTTCTTTCTGTCGGAGATCCTGGGGTGCCGGGTTGAATACACGGAAAATCATCCACCGCTGGTGCATTGCGACAACAGGGAAAAGCTTCAGGTGAACGCTGAAGGGGCAACACGGTCAGGAACCTATAAAGATTTTGAGTCGTTGTACGATGCCCTTCAGAAGAAGTACGGTTACCTGACCGGCGATATCAACTGGGGCGGTGTTCTGAATATTGCGCTGGATATCCGCGGACAGCAATTGTTCCTGGACATGGCGCTGGGGGATGAAAATGTGCAGGGATTTTTCGATGAGATACACCAGCTCCTGTCACGGTTCCTTTCGCTGGTGGAGCGCAGTACCGGGAGCACCTCCGTATCGGTGAACCGGGTAGCCCGCTATTTTGACAGGCCGCTCATGCTGCATTCGGAGTGCTCCCATACCATGATCAGCTGTGAAGACTACGAGCGCTACCTGATGAAGTACGATATCCTGTGGGCAAAACATAACCGTCCGTTTGGCATACATTATTGCGGGAATGATCCGCATCGATATGCAGAAACCTTTGCGAAGCTGCCCGTGCTGGATTTTCTCGACCTGGGATGGGGCGGGGATGTGGCCCTTCTCCGGAAACACCTTCCGGATACTTTTTTTAATATCCGTATCAGTCCGGTCGAGCTGACGCGGATGGATACCGTGGAGGTTAAGAACGCGGTGCGCAAGCTGGTAACCGATTCGGGCGACCCTTTCCTTACCGGGGTTTGTTGTATCAATATGGACGATACAGTGACCGACGATAAGATCGATGCCATCTTTGAGACGGTGGAGGAGATGAGGGGAATGAGCGAATGGTCCTCCTTCGCTAAAGCTTCGGAGGATAAAAGCGAATAAAGGTTATTCCAGGTACCAGTTGGTTTCGTCCAACAGCAGGGAGCGGATGGCTTCCTTGTTGTGGGTGTATTTTTCCGCCACCAGGTCTGCGAGATACGAGGGATCCCCCCGGCGCATGGAGACCCGCATCAGGTCGTGGAACCGGTTTCCCTCAAAAGCGGTCTCCAGGGCCAGCTCCTCAATAATCTTATTTTCGACAAACAGAACGGAATCCTGCAGGGAAGCCAGCGACGGAATGGCATAAGCGGTTGAGTACTCAACGTTTCCGCATCCACAGGCATGCACCCCGATATTCTGATTGAAAGCGATATCCTCAAAATTGGTGTAATCGTAAAATACCCCGGAGGTATCGGTGTATTGGATGAATTTTTCGGCTCTCGGGACGATTGTATCCACATCCATGGTCGCGGAGCTCAGTCCGTTCTTCAGCACCGCAAAAGCCAGGTTGGGTTTTCCGGCACGGTTCACAGCCTCGGCATAGCGCAGGTACAATAACCTGGAGCGGTACACGGCAATCGCTTTCGAGGTGGTGGTGGTCATCAGTGTGAACTTGGTAATCAGATTGTCGGAGCCCGGAACAATCTCTTTGTCGGTGTCAAAGTCGCCAATATCCTCCGGGGAGATATAGGAACTCAGATTGCCGCGCAGATCCCCCTCTGTAAAGACGGCGGCATTGTGGTAATAAACCTGCCTATTCCAAATATTGATGGCCGCTTCCGAGGGGATGATCTCCTGGTGGAACCACGACAGGCTGTCCAGGTTGGCGCCCTGTCCGTACTCTGTGGAGCCCGCAATCAGGGTAATCTGTTCCCTGTTGGCTATTGAGAACATGTCGATCCAGTTCTGATTCTCCGGATCCCTTGAAACAAAGACGCCGTTGTCGACCGTCCAGGTGGAGGAATAGCGATCATCCACCACGTAACGCTTGTCTTCTATCAGGTCATAATAAACCCTGGCTGCTTTCTCATACTCCCCGTTCCAAAGGTAAAGGTCCCCCAAAACAAACCGGATGGGGAAATAGGGCTGATCACTTGTTAAATCGACTCCCAGTGAAATGCTTCCCGGCATTTCCACATCTTTCCAGGGCTCGAGGTCCCCGATCAGGACCGGGAGCAGTTCGTGGACAGAATATTCCGTGTAATTTCCGGCATCCCCGATTGCCAGGATGGGGTCCTCATAATATTTTGCCGTCCCGTAATTGAGGGCGATCTGCATATAGGTCCAGGCACGGATGGCTTTTGCCGCAGCAAATTGCTTGTACATCACTTTTTCTGCCTTTGATACCAATGCGGTATCGATATTCCGGATCACGTAGTTGCAGTTATTGATGACCGAATAGTAATCGGAGACCCGGTTATAGGGATTATCCGGAGAGATATCAAAGTTGTTGATCTCATGCAGGTAGAGACCGGCGTTTTCTGAAACCGTCATCAGGTCGCCCCGCAGTTCCCCCAGCAGGATCGTCCGGTCCGAGAGCTTTTCCAGCCGGGAAAATATTCCCACCATGGAATAGATGGTATCTTCCGGAGAATCGAGCTGATGTTCATCCGGAAACGCCAGGCGATCGGAATCGGTATCCAGGAGGGTTTCACATCCGGAGGTCAGAACGGCAAAGATCAGCAGGCCCGCAAATATTTTGCTTGATGTATTCATTTTTCTAAAATTAATATATACCGGTTTCACTTTCTGCACACATAAACGTAACCATTCCTTATGAGGGATTACAGGTTCAACTTAATTCCAACGTAATAACTTCTGGTTGAAGGGATCAATCCTGTATCAATTCCCTGCAGAAGCACTGCGCTGTGAGCGGAAACTTCCGGATCACGGCCAAGGTAATTGGTCCAGGTCCAGAGATTGTTTACGGAGGCCCAGATGGTAAGGCCTTCGATCACGTTGTTACTGACGGGTACCGGGTAATGGATCGAGAGGGACTTCAGGCGCAGATAGGATCCCTCTTCAATCCAGCGGTCCGAGAAGCGTGCGTTCCCCATGGGGTCGCCATAGGAGACTTTCGGCTGTTCGGTTTCCTGTCCCTCGTAATACCAGCGGTTCAGCATTGCGGTGGTCTGGTTGATGAAATCACTTCCCGATTCCAGTTCGGAGCGAAGGAAGTTGTAGATATCGTTACCGTATGAAAAGGTAAACAGAGCACCGATGGTTATACCCCAGATCCGGATTTTACTGTTGAAGGAGCCGTAAAAATCGGGGTTCGGGTTGCCGATGATCTGCCGGTCCTTCTCATCGATGATTCCGTCCTCGAAGTGATCGATAAAATGGACATCGCCGGCACCAAAATAGTATTCGGTTCCATCGGGATCGATCATTTTCAGGCCGGCCGCTTCGGCCTCGGCTTCCGTATTAAATATGCCATCGGTTTCGTAGCCGAAGAAGACACCGGCAGGGTTCCCGGCAGCGGTGAGTATTTCCGCCCCGTAAACCGGGGTTATGAAATCGCCGTCAGGCAGGGACTCTATATTGTTCCGGTAACGACCCAGGCTGAAGCCCGATTCCCATTTCAGAATGCCGAGGTTCAGCAATTTACCGGTCGCGGAGATTTCAAACCCTTTATTGGTCAATACTCCGCCATTGGACCAGTAATAACCTGTTCCCGTTGTTTCGGGCAGGGACTTCAGGGTGATCAGATCGCTGGTCCGGTTGCTGTATACATCCGCGGAGAGGGCGATCCGATCGTTCAGGAGGTTTGCATCCACTCCGAGGTTCAGCTTTGCGGAGGTCTCCCACTGGATCTCCGTATTGGCAATATTTGCAAGAACGAGGCCCACGGCACGGTCCATGTAGTGTACCTCCCTGAAATAAGCGCTGCGGGCGTAAGGATCAATGGCGTCGTTCCCCGACAGGCCGAACCCTGCACGGATCTTCAGCAGATCGACAAACGAAGCACCTTCCATAAACTTTTCCGAGGAGACCAGCCATGCGGCATTTGCGGAGGGGAAAACGCCCCAGCTGTGATTGAACATTTGAAAACCGCCCCTGGTTTCACGTCCGAACCTGGAAGAGCCGTCGACCGACACTGCTGCAGTCAGGAAGTAGCGGTTATCGTAACTGTAGTCGACATTGGCATAGTTCGATACGGAATGGATCCGGTTATTCTCCCCGTAGGTATTCTTAAAATCCTCTTCGGTCAGCAGGTTACGCTTCTGGTCGGAGCCCGAATTGTGTCCCTCTGCGTAATCCAGCTCAAAATAATTTGAAATATACCGCCAGCCGGCAATGGCGCTTACCCGGTGAACGCCACCGAACAGGTGCTTATAGGTCAGCTGTGTGTCATCGAAGAGTGCGGTATTTCTCATCTGCTGGTGCCTGAAGACGTTCTCGGAAATACCCAGTCCGGGAATATAGCGGTCTGCCGCGCCGATAATCGGGGTATAATGGGTTTCCTTCATCCTGTCGAGGCTGTAGTTAAAGAGGGTGCTCAATGTCAGGGAGGGGGTGATCCGGTACACCGGTTTCAGGCCCAGGTTCAACCGGTAATGCTTATTGGTGTTGAGTGCATTCTGGATGATGGCTGTAGGGTTCCCCACATCGAAATCATCACTGTCTTCCACATCGGTGGTTAACGTTCCCAGGGCCGTGTATGTGTAGGGATTGAGGAAGGACGCCTTGATCATGGCCAGGTAGGTGGGGGAGGTATAGAAATTCACCCCGTCATCCAGCAGGGTCCGGTCGATATTGGTAAATCCGATATTCATGCCCAGGGTAACCTGATTTGCCAGGAATATGTCGGCGTTAAAGCGGGTATTGAGCCGTTGCATATCGGTGGTATTCACAACGCCGGTCACGCCCGTGTACCCCATCGACAGGGCATACAATGCCTTGCTGTCGCCTCCGTTCACGCTGATGTTATAGTTCTGGTATCTTCCCTGCCTGTACACTTCATCATCCCAATGGGTGAGGTTATGATATTTTTTATAGTCGAGCCGGGAAGGGTCGTCGAGGAGGTAACCCATCTCTTCGAACGATTCGGAGGGTATATCGAGGGTTCCCAACAGGTCGGTTGTATAGATACGGAACTGGTCGCCGTCCATGACCGGCAGTGAAACAGGCATTTCTGTGATTCCCCCGGTGGCATTCACCACTATTTTTGTAGCCATATCCATTCCCCGGGTGGTATTGACCAGGATCACCCCGTTGCCGCCCTTACTGCCGTACAGTGAGGTCCCGTCCTTGATCACGGTGACATTTGCGATATCATTCAGGTCGATATCGGCCAGGGGGTTCAATGCGAAACCATTGTGGAGCGACTCCACATCAGCGAAGTTATTCCAGATAACGCCATCCACCACAAAAAGGGGCTGTGCATCCAGATTGACCGAGTTCAGTCCCCTGATGAACAGGGAGGAGCCGATCCCGGGAACGCCCGATTTTGTGATGGCACGCACATCTCCTCCCAGGCGGGATTGGATAACCTCGTCAACCGATACCACCGTAGGGTAACCCATCTCGGAAGTCCCTTTCATGGCCGCTGATGAAACGGTGGAACGAACAGAACCCGACGGCCCGTCAATGACAGGGTAGAGATCCGTGAAGGAGATTGGATAGAGATCGATCTCCAGCCGTTCTCTCCCTCTCACGGCAATTTCGCGCGGGTTGTAATCGATGGCCCTCACCAGCAATACCTCTCCGGCGGTGCGGACCCCGATTTCAAACATCCCGTTCTCATCGGTCGTGGCGGCAGCTTCTTGGTTGAGTGTCACTATCTGCGCGGCGGCCAGGGGTTCTTTTGTTTTTGCATCACGAACGAGCCCTTTCACGGACCGTACCGCATTGTCCGCTTCGGGAGGAGTCTGACCGGAGGCAGTGCACCACATCATGAGTATCCCGGCAGACAGGATCATCCGCAGGGAATTCCGAAGGATAAAAGCCCTGATCGTTCTTGTGAATGTAATCGCTTTTTTCATTATCATCTGATGGTTTGAATGCACCCTACTCGGTGACAGGTTCTAAAATGATACAGTCGATTCGCATGATCCGGTTGAAATCCCCGGACTGCTCCTCTTCGGTGGTTACAGCGTTGATGACCTCCAGTTTTACAGCCACCCTGTCGTAATCCTCGTCGATGATATTCGCGTACTCGAAATCAAACGGTTCCACCAGCATTTTCGTCATCTGGTCGGGACTGGTCACATTGTCGACAGGAGTGATCCTTTTAATGAATGTGCTTCCGCTAGCCCGGCGGATATAAGTGAGTATGAACTTCACTTTCGTGGGGATAATATCGGAAGCGTTGACAATGGTACCGGGAACGAAGACACAATATATATTGTAGGTTGCCGAGAGGGTATTGGGAATTTCAAACTCCACGCTGGCCTCGGAGGAGGTCGGGTCTACCAGGATGTAGCGGTTATCCGACACATCCAGTCCGGAACCAAAACTGGTCCTCGGAAAAATATTGGATCTGGTATTCACCCTTCCCTCGGAATCCTCGGCTTCAATTCTTATCTCCCTGAACCAGGAAACTGTATCGGCATAAGGCATCTGACCGATGACATAGGCCAGTCCGTTGCTGAGGACGACCGGCCCGGTAGCAGGGAACAGGGAAGCCGGGTTATAATAAACGTTACCGGTGGTGGTCACCACCGAATCCAGGGTTGCTGGTTCGGTGAGGCGCTCATGGAAGAGCATGTCTTTGACGAGGGTCCACTGGGTCAGTTTGCGCTGCCGGATGGTGCTTCCGGCATCCCCCGGAAAGTTGAAATAATTTACAATCCGCCCATAGGCTTCGGTCCATGCTGAATTGTCGGGCAGGATCGCCGTGTAAATACTGTCTTCCGAATCGATGGCCCCCAGTTTTTCCAGGACCGGGTTGGTCAGAACGAAGACGGTATCAAAAATGGGCTGACCATCCTCGTTCACCCCGATTTCCACGCTGTTGACCGGGTCAAAGTCGAGAATATTATTTTCATCCAGGTAGGTGCGCAAAGAATCGAGGTTCTCCGTACGGCCAATATATTCCCAGAGGTTATCCAGGAACGGGGCATACCCGTCGATCACGTGCACCAGTCCGTTCATGGCCGGCAGGTCAGGCTCCACAACATTGTGATCCGCGAAGCTGAAACCCGAGGCGGAACGTTCAAAACGGATGTATTTGCCATTCAGCATCCGGACCGACCGGCTCTCGACACCGGAGGTGGTGATCCGGCTCCGGGCAATGTGGTTCCTGACGATTTCCAGTACCAGCCTGGTATCCGTGGTATCGACTCCGCTGAGGGCCTCATTCACCGGGGCCCAGACGGTAAACGACTGGGAGGCATCCAGGAGTTCATCATAACCGGTTATCTGAAGCATCTTTGAGAAGAGCGACAGGTTGGAATGCTCTTCAATCTGCTCTTTCAGTGTCTTATCCGGAAGATTGAAAGTATCCTCGTCATAGTGTCTGCCCCACTCATCGCTGCACGTCTGAATAAACAGGGTGCCTGTCAGCAACACGAAGGGCATAAAACGCTTAAGAAAGATTTGATTCATATCAAACGGCTTTATCATCTTTAATAAATATCTTCATATTCCAGGACTTCCACGGGAACAAACTCCAGGTAGTCGAACATAAACTCACCGGACCGGACGGCTTTGACGGAAAAGGTATGGGTTCCGGCTTCGGCGAATGTATAGATTCCCAGTATACGGCGGAGGGCGGCTTCATCATTGCGTGCGGGTTCTCCCGAGTACCAGGTCGGGTTTATTGCCCTGAAGCTGGCCGGTGCTTTCATATATCCGCGGTTGCGCATCATTTTGTCATTTTCATATCCATAGGGGTCATTGGGATCGATACCGGGATATACCCAGCCTATTTTCGGGTTATTCGCATAGAGGCGCAGGTCGAGGGGGATCCCTGTCGGCTGGCCATCCCAGTAGAGCTGTGCCGCTCCGCGGAAGATGGTGGGCTGGTAACCGAACCGCACCTCGTAGGTTCCGGCGGGGATCGGGGGGGTGATGATCTCAAAATCATACAATCCCCGCAGCCACACCTCGTCGCCCTGGTAATCGCAGAAGCGGTCGTCTGCATTATAGTACCAGAATTCTGTGGTTTCAGAGGTGGTTATCCTTTCGACATAACCCTGAGGCAGGAGCCACATCTCCGAAGGATACTCGGGGGTGGCATGTCCGATCCGGATATTGTTGTTGGTCAGTTCGGGGAAGAAGCTGGCGGCATCCATCCTCAGCCGCTTGCTCGAGATCATCCGGTCCACCTCCGGCGTGTACGCCAGGATATTGTCAATTTCGTGGTATACCCCGTTAACGGCATCGTTGTCAAAATCATCCGTCAGCCGGATGGCGTCGCCCGAGGCGATCATGTTGAAAACATTGTATTCATTGGTCGTACGGAGTGTGCGGACCTCCATCAGGGTATTCGGACACATGGTCTCGATGTATTCAAACATATCCTGGGTCTTGATGGAGTGGGTTTCCCCCCTTGTTTCAAAATATTGCCCGGTATTGTCGTACTTCTCAATGAAGAGGATGGCCGACAGCTTTTTGTTGATCAGGTGGTAGGCCACAAACCGGTTCAGGCTGTTTTTACGGTCCTTTAGATCCGTGACGGCCGCATCCCGGGGATAGATCTGGTCGTATACCTGCTTTGCATAATCTTTCAGGTCCTCAAGGTTGTTGATTCCCTCCCTGGCATAGGTATCATTGCTCTCCATCATGGCTGTGAATCCGAATTTGCGTTCCTTGGGCACATGAATGATACTTCCGATCGCATAAAACGTCCCTTCCCACTCATCATATAAACTGCCCGGGGAGTACTCTTCATCCTTTACGGGGGCCAGCTTCTGATCCAGGCCGGTGGCCATCAGCGCCTCGAAAAAGAGGGAAAACTTATCATCGGCGGCGATCGCTTCAATAAGCGTATTCTCCGTGGGGGAGAGGGTTTTGTTAATCGTGTGGACCACCCCGTTGTGCAACTCAATATCCTTTACCTCAATACGGGAGGTGGTATTGACCCTGTATTCCAAACTGCCCTCTCCCGGATTGAAGGAGATCTTCAGGAACCGGCCGCTCATGGTCAGGTTGGGGAGGAAGCCGTCGACAAATTCTTCGGTCGTCACAATAAATCCCTTGATGATATGGTCGTAGGCGATCTTTTTCAGCGTATCGGCAGAAAAATCGCTCAATGAATTTTTTCCTTTGGACTGGTAGAAATTGATCATGGCCTCATTATCGGGCAGAAAACAGGTGTACTGTCCGTATGCGTTCAGCAATCCCATCACGCCGCTCATTTCAAGCAGTTGCGAGAACTCCGAATAGGATTCGGGCCGGTTGGATATATAATCCCCCACGGTCTCGCCGGTAAAGGTGTAATAGGAATCTCCCATCTCTTCCGGGGTACAGGCGGAGAAGATCAAAATCATCACCACGGGGATACCGGTTCGTATCCCTCCCGGGCCTAACCTGCGGGCCAACCCGGCCAGAAAGCTGTAAATGCCCGGCAGACTTATGATATTCTTCTTCATGGTAAAATGCTTTTACGGTTTATTCGTATTATCCGATGTGATTTCATAGAACGGGTTTTGCTCCAGGGCGGGGTTCGCCTTCAGTTCGTCCTCATGGATCGGCAGATAGAGTGCTTCCATGACAGACATCTTGGAGGACTGAACGCTTGCACTCCCGGTAAATTTTTTCATGACGTAGCCCAGCAGGGGGGCCGGTGAATCGGCTCTCCGGGCCAGGCGCATCAGCGCAAACCAGCGTTTGCCTTCGAACATCAGCTCCCGCTGGTGCTCTCTCAGGAAAAGGTTTTCCAGGTCCATCTTCGAGCTGTAATTTTCCGCCATCAGGGGTGAGTTGGCCTGCTCGGGATTCGACCGGAGGTAGGTGGTGTTGATCATGCGCATCGTCTCTTCGGGATCGGTCTCGAGCTGGATCAGCGCTTCGGCCTTCATGAGGATCACATCCGAGAGGCGGTAAACGATCCAGTTGGGGGTGGTGCTCCGGTAAATATAGGTGCTCACGCCGGTGGTGACATTTTCCTGGCGCAGGGCCCCGGCATATTTAAATATAAAATACCGGTCGCCGCCCGACTCCTGCCGGAGGAAATCCTTTTCCCGAAGGTCCTCCTCGCTCTCCGTTCCGGCGGCGGTGCGGTAATTAAACGGACTGGCCTCTCCCGTGACAAAAACGCCGGGGAAGCTCCACTGTCCGGCTTCACTGCCGTAAAGGCCGTAGAAATCCCTGAGGACCCAGTTGAACATGTTATCTTCATCAAACTGCAGTTCAAAAATACTCTCCGTGGAGTTGCCCTCATAAAAGACCTGCTCCAGCACATCCTCCCCGTTCACCAGTTCCAGATCCTGTTCGGCATCGTTCAGGACCTGGTTGCACATCTCCACGCATTTTCCATAATCCTCCTGCCAGAGATGGATATCTGCCAGCAGTGCCCTTATGGCATTGCGGGTTATCCGGCCCTTGTTATACTGGTTGATCTCGAAACGGTCGCGTGCGTAATAGAGTGCGGTTGTCAGGTCGGTCACAAGATGATCCAGAATGACCTCCTCGGATGATTTGGGAATACGGTAATCCTGTGCATCATCGATGCTCGGATTATCGACCCAGGGCACTTCCCCGAATGTCCTGACCAGGTAAAAATAGGCCAGGGCCCTGATGGTCAGGATCTCTGCTTCCAGGGCATGAAGTTTCGACTCGGTGAAATTCGGATCGATAGCCACCACTTCGGGGGCATAGTGCAGAAAGTTGTTGCAATAGTTAATGACGGTATAAAATGCGCCCCAGTGGCAGTAGCTGTTCTCCGGGGAGATATCCACGTTAAGCATCTTATACATGTCAATGGGCATATTGTTTCCAAAGGTCACGTTATCGGAGCGCAGTTCTCCCCAGACCAGCATGCGGCTCATGCTGTTCCATTCGGTAAGGGAGCGGTAGCAGGCGGCCACGACCTGGTTAACCTGGCTTTCATTTTTCCAGAAATCTTCCAGGACCACCTCACTTTCAGGCCTGATATCCAGCCACTCGGTACAACCCGGGGCTGTCAGCAAGATTCCTGTTACGGCAAGTATTGAAATAATTTTTCTCATCTGTTCGCTTATTTTAAAAAGAAACGGATATCCCCAATGTGCAATCCTTGGAGCGGGGGGTACTGGAATTATCCGTGCTCACCCCCAGGGAACCATAACCCACTTCGGGATCCACCCCGGAGTACCTGGTCAGCACAAACAGGTTGTTAATAGTCAGATAGAAGCTCAGCTGTTCCAGGTTCCATTTATTCAGTTTAGAACGGGGTACGGAATAGTTAAAGGTGAGGTATTTCAGGCGCACAAACGAACCGTCTTCCACGTACCGGTCGCTGCCCAGCCAGTTATACCCGTAGTTGTAAAGGGCACGGGGCATGTCGGTCACATCCCCGTCCTTGCGCCAGCGCCAGTTCACCCTAACACTCTGGTTATTCAGCGTATACATATTTTCAGCGTACATACGGGCCGTATTCACGATCATGTTCCCGTACCGGAAATTAAAGAAGATGGTACAGCCGAAGTTCTTATAGCGTATGGTGGAACCGAATCCCCCGTTCACCTTGGGGTTTGAGTTCCCCAGGTATACGATGTCCAGTTCGTCGATCGTCCCGTCGTGATTGATGTCTTCGTAGATGGCATCTCCTCCTTTGAACTGGTATTCATTGCTCTTCCCGTAGGCAAAATACATGGGCAGGGGATTTCCGTCCTCATCCGTGAAGACGTTTCCGTTTTCATCCCGGGCAACCGGGGCGTTCTCCTGCACGCCGGGGATATATTCATTATACTGGTAGACGCCCAGGTACTTGAATCCGTAGATCGATCCGAAGGAGTTTCCTTCCTGGATCCGGGAGAGGAAGGAACCATTCGCATAATTGAAGTCGGCGTTGTAGTTGGCCAGCACATCGTCCCTCAGTTCCACGATCGTGTTCACGTAGTTGGAGAGGTTAAAGTTGAAATCCATCCGGAAGTCATTGGTCCGGACGGCGTTATTGGTGAAAAAGTTCATTTCCCATCCGTCATTGTCCATGATACCGACATTCTGCACGGGGACGTTGGAATATCCCGAGGTGCTGGGCACCCTCAGGTTCGAAAACAGAAGGTCCTCTGTAAGCTTGTTGTAGAAGTTGATATCGAAGACGTATCGGTTATCCAGGAATCCCACGTCCAGACCGACATTTAACGAGGTGGTGGTCTCCCATTTCAGGTCCGAGAGCCGGAGAGTCGTCGGGCGGGTGGCCACCATATCGATATAGATCCCGTAAGGCGAGTAACGGCTGAAGTGCAGGTACTCTTCCCAAGGTTCGTTTCCGCTGATCCCCCAGCTCGGCCGGACAGCCAGCATGCTCAGCCAGCTGCGCGAAAACTGCATGAAGGGTTCATCGGAAATGATCCATTTGGCTGAAATTCCCGGGAAGTTGCCAAACTTGTGGTCGTTTCCGAATTTGGTGCTTCCATCCCTGCGGAAGGTGAAACCAAAAATGTAGCGGTTTTTGAAAGTGTAATGGCCCCTGGCGAGCAGGGCATTGGAGCGGTAGGCATAACGGCTGGATGACATACCGTTCAGGTACCCGTCTGTGGAGGCTTCGATGATCTCCCCGGAGGGAAGGTTGGAGGTCCAGATACCCTGACTGGAATTATTCCCGGTACGGACCTGGACCGATCCGTAGAGCAGTACACTGTGGTTCGGGTTGTTAAATTTGGGCTGCCAGGTAATGTTATTGTCGACCATTACGGTCATGCTTTCCGAATCCTGGCTCTCGGCGCGATTCACCTGACCGTCGTTCCACGGGAAATTCGAAACCTCGCGGGGCAGGAAACGGGTGGTCTTGTCGTTGTTCACGTCGAAGGTCACGTACATATTGTATCTCAGGGTATGCACCTCGGGGTCGAGCAGATCATACTGCAGGCGGAAGGTTGGCAGGATCCGGTAGTTCTTCAGATTGTTTTTTGCGAGGTACGCCAGGGCCACCGGGTTCTTCAGATCGCGCTGGTCGCTGTGGAGGTTGGTGGACCGGGAGATATTGTAATATACATCGGTGTCGTCCCCCTCCAGGTCCTGCTGGTAAACACTCACGTTCGGCATCTTGCGGTAGGCGATCCCCAGGAGGTTTTCATAATTCCGGTCGTTATCGGTATAGGTAAATGAGAGCTCGGATATGAATTTAATCCGTTCCGATACCGAGTAATCCAGGTAAGCGCGTGAGGAGATCCTGTTCAGCTCCTGGCCGATGACCGTTCCGGTCTGGTTCAGGAAACCGCCCGACACGCGGAATCTAGCCCGTTCGCCGCCTCCCGAGATGGTAAGGTAGTTATCGTGCTTGAATCCCGGCTGGGTAACCTCGGCAATCCAGTCGGTGTTGTTGTTAAAGTTCTCAAACTCCGAAAAAGTGGGGTCGTACAGAAATTCGCGCACATCGGCGGCATTCTCATCCTGCTGTGGATTGAAGTAGGCCTGCTTGACCAGCATCGTATAGTCGTCGCCGTCGAGCATCTCCCATCCCCTGGGCTGAATGGCCCCGGTCAGGCGGTAGGAGTACTGCACGCGGGTGGGCCCGGGCAGTCCTTTTTTGGTTTTAATGACCAGGACGCCGTTGGCGCCTTTTGATCCCCACACTGCGGTGGAGGAGGCATCCTTCAGGACGGTGATCTCTTCAATATCATCGGGGTTTATGCTCAGCATGTTGGCATACTGTTCCTGGTTGGCGGTGGCAAAATCAAAGGAGGGATCGATCTCCACCTCGTAGGGGATGCCGTTGACCACGATCAGCGGTTCGCTGTTGGCATTGATGGAGGTTGCGCCCCTGATCCTCATGGAAGTCCCGGCGCCCGGGTCCCCCGAATTGGCCACGATATCCAGACCGGCGATTCTTCCCTGCAGGGCATCGTCTATAGAGGTCACCTGTATCCCTTCGAAGGCTTTGGTGTCGATGGTCTGAACCGCGGTGGAGACTTCCCGCTGGGGTATGGAGAAGGTCCCGTCACTGTGCTTTTTCTCAGCCACGATGACCACCTCGGAGATCTCCAGCCGTTCCTCCTCCAGGGAGGCATTGATGGTCCTGGCGGATCCGATATCCTTCGTCTGCGGGACAAATCCCACGTACCTGAAGACCAGTTTGTTCTCAGGGTCCTTTATTCTGAGGACATAATGGCCGTTGACGTCGGTGATCGTGGCGCTGATGATCCTTTTATTCCTGTCTTCCTCCACGACGGTTGCGCTGATGAGACCCTCCCCGTCCGTTGCAGAGGTCACCGTGCCCTGCACCACCATTTTGGACCCCTGGGACTGGCCCGATACGAGGGAGGTTGTCAACAGGTAAAGGAGGAAGATTGTTCCTGCAAATGTGCGTTTCATATTTCTGGTTATTTTATTCAAACCGCAATACGTTATCAATTTGATGAATGACGGCCGTTGAGGAGGTAAAGATGGCCGATGTGGCAAACTCCTTGCCCGCACCGGTGCCATCGACCTCCTTATAAGCCAGGGGATTATCATTGAAGATATAGTCGCGTGTCATGATATTGTATAAGCCGTTCCCTGTGACCACGCTGGCGGTCCCGTAGTTCTCGGTCGACAGGGTGAGGCTGTTGCCGTCGCCTGTGATTCCCAGCCGGTAGTATTTATCCTTATAGGTCCCGAACTGCGTTTCCAGCTCATTGGTTTTGATGGTGGCGGTCTGATAGATCCGGTTGACCGGCTCGCCGCTGATGTATACCGAGTTATCCTGAAAATGGTACCTCAGGAAACGCTCCAGCTTTTTCATTGCCGCGGTTTTCAGGGTCGGGTCGGAAATCGTATCGATCGTGGCCCAGTCGCTGATCAGTCCGTCATCGATGGCCTGCTGAATGGCTTCATTGGTCGGGACATAGACGGTATAGTTAAACGTGTTGAAAAACTTGATGTTGAAATCGATGCCGTAGTAGTTGGTCTTCTTGACGAACACCTCCATGGAGGTCCCGGTAAAGTCACTCAGCAGTGAGAAGAACTTACTGAATTCAGGCGTTTCGCTCAGGGTTTTGTAAACGGAATGCAACGGGGCCTGAATGGGTTTGTCGATGAAATAGGTGATCCCGTTCTGCTGTTCAAAGACCCCCTCGGGAATCACATTTACCCGGACGCCGCTCCGGATGTCGTAACCGCCCTGCACCTTCAGATCATTGCCGTTCCCCTCCACCCTCAGCGAATTGCCGTTTTTGGTGAAATAATAGAGCGAACCCGACTCCACATCCCCGATGACCACATGGGTATCCAGCAGGTCGAGCAGGCGGTTTGCCAGGAAATCGGCGTTGGTGATCACGTTCACCGAATCCCCGGTTTCGCCGGTCAGCGGGTCATAACGGTACACGGTGGCATTGACCGTTCCGGTTTCGTCGTTATACCAGTATTTCATGACCCCCTGCACATCCTTGGCGTAGGCCACCGGGTCGATATAATCCCTGAAAAATTCATCGGTCGGGACAAAAAAGCTGTACCGGCTGACCAGGGAGTTCAGATAGAGCCGGAAATCATTCCTGCGGATGGCCCAGTTGAAGACCCTTGTTTTTTCACTGAAAAGCACCGGTCCGTAAACCGATACGTAATCATCGGGCGGATACACCTTTTCCGTCATGTATACCACTCCGTTAACCCCCACATAGGAAGCCGTGACATCGGAGGTGCTGATGGGGATCGGGGAGTTCTCGCTGTCGTTCATTTTGCTGAAACGGCTGGGAACCGTTTCAATGAACGATTCCCTGAGGTGCCTTTTCAGCAGGAGCATCACAATGTCGTCGGGGATATTTTCCCAGCTGCCGTAACGGTCTTTCAGAACCAGGCCGCTGCCGGCTTCAAAGTAGTCCGTCATGGCCTCATCGGTGGGACACAGGATGGCGGCCATGTCTGACTGCAGGGCATTTCCGGCCCGCACATAACTGTTTCTTCCCGGGTTGAAAGGCAGCAGCAGTTCGGTGTTGATCACCCTTCCGTTCGGATAACGGTCGGCCCCGTCATAGGAGGCGAAGAACTGTTTTTCGAAGATCGAATCTATGGGCCGGTCGGGATGGATCTGGTTGTATGCATTGGTCTGTGCGGAGTTATAATAGGGTGCGCAGAAACGCTCCAGCAACCCTGAAAAAATGCGGGTGTCGGGATTCTTATGAATATGCTGGGCGATGTTGACCGGGGGGATCAGTACCTCCTCAAGGACATGGATGTAGCCGTTCTTGCAGGTGATATCCCTTTCGGCCACCCTGATGTTGAATACGTGCGCGTCATTCTCAATACGGTCCACCCCGGTTATCAGGCTGAAGTCGCTGTTGGTGATGCCGGCATTCTCCAGTGAACTCTGCAGGAAATGTACGATCGGCCATGAGGTGGCATCTTTTAAAAGGTAGATTCCCCCGTTGCGATAGGGTTCCCATAAAGATCCCGCAGGAAGCATCTCCCCCGATTCAAAGGGGATGGTGTCGAGTACCGAAATCGCGGTGGTGCGCCGCAGGGCTGCTCCAAGCTGCAGGCCGCCGTCAAAATAATTGGAGAGGGTTTCGATCAGATAGGCATTGTTGATCATTGCGAAGTTGATGATCAGTTTCTTCTGGGCCATCGACAGGTTGTCATAGCTGGTCACCCCCCAGTGATTATCCTGGAAAAAACGTTCAAAGGCCGCATCATCAGCCACAAAAAGCGTCTTGCTGCCCGTTTGCGATAAAATCTCGGTATAGCCGACATCATCGATCAAACGGGAGAAGTAGCTGTAGGTTCCCTCGGTTTTCAGATAATCGTAAATACTGGCACCGAGCCATTCCGGCTCAATGTCATAATGGGCGTATTCGTCATTGCAGGAAACGAGCCATACACTCCCGGCCAGCAGGATCCCTGCAACCGGAATAAGCTGAAACCACTGTTTCCAAAATCCTTTTTCCATGTTTTCTAATGAATTAAGATGGGAATTAAACTGTAAAAACATCGGGTATCCGGAACGCGTTTTAAAAATACGGTTTAATATGAAAAATCAGAATTCTATATTAATTAAAATATATGGAATATTGTAGTTTTTTAATTACTTAATTTCATCAGCAGCAGGCTACCGGTGTATATTATACCTGTATTGTTGCGTCTTTGAGATTATCGTAAATCATTACAGTTAAGTTCTGAACAATTTGCCGGAGGCGTATTGATACCCCCTCTCCAGTCTCCCCATGGTCAGGGGGAGATGTCTGAGCAACGCGAAGACAGAGGGGGTATATTTACTTCTTTATATGAGTTTTTAAGCAGAGGATGAATGTGTTTTTAAATAGAATTGTAAATTTACATGCACAGTGCGATTATAATCGTTCAATTCATTAGATTTGTGAAAGAACATGAACCAGTCTTATCATTATTAACCTAAACTTTAGCGCATATGAAAAGAAAGTATCTACTCGGATTATGGACCATCGCGGCCCTTGCGGGCTTTCTGTGGTCGTCGGCAGTGTTCGGACAGGCGACCCTGAAACACTCCTACACCTTTGAAGACGGTACGGCCAATGATGTGGTCGGCACCGCTCATGGAACCATCATTGGAGGCACCATATCAGATGGCGTTTACACCGCCGGTACCAACGGTGATATTATTGAATTGCCCGGACCTGATATAGCGATCAATACCTACTCTGCCTTAACGATAGAAGCCTATGTTGTCGGCAGTGAAAATGCCGCCACCAATTCGATGCTCTTCTATATGGGGGGATCGGTTAATAATCTTGGGGCCTATGGATTTTTCCTGACCCCATGGCACTGGCGGAATGGTACCCAGGCGGGTATTAGTACGGTAAACGAGAGCCAACCCTGGAATGGTGAAAGTTATGTGCTGGCAACGGAAAACACTTTAAGAACGGCCGGCATGCATCATGCTGTTGTCATTATCAATTCTACGGATATTATCATGTACCTGGATGCACAGCTGATTGGCACAACTTCTCTGGCCGAACAGGGGAACAGCATCTCAGCCTTATCAAATGATTTTGCCTGGATTGGCCGCGGAGGATATACCAGTGATCCAACGTGGATTGGCTCGCTTGACAAGTTCGATATTTATGAGGGGGAGCTCGACCGGGGCATCATTGTGCAGCACGCCAGTGATTTCCTGGGTATTCCCATGGGGGATGCAACCCTTTCCTCCATCACCACCAGCAAAGGGGAAGTTGAACCTGAATTTGATCCCGAAACGCTGGAATATGAACTCTGGGTTCCCTACGGAATAACCACCGTCGATATCGATGTCGAACCCACTGTGTCAGGGGTAATCATTGAAATGTACGACGGACTGGGGAACGTCATTCCTGAAGATGGCGTGGTAAGCTGGAACATCGAGGACGAAGGAATCGATGTGGAGATTCTCGTAACCGCCCTGGACGGGGCCACCCAGATCTCATATTTCCTCTCCATCTTCAACGAACCGTCGAATGAGGTTGCCAACCTGTCTGACATTCAGTTTTCAGCCGGTTCCCTGACCACGGATTTTGATCCCGATACCCTTCATTACGTTGCCATTGTTCCCTACGGGAGCACCTCGGTTGACGTGACGGGTGTCCCGGTCTGGGAAGGAGCCACCGTAACCGGAGACGGCACCATTACACTCACCGAAGGAACGGGGAGCGCCACCATTGTCGTAACCTCCGAGAATGGTGCGAATACGAAAACCTATACGGTCGATATTTTTGTTACCAGGTTCACGACAGGAAAAGATTTCTACATCCTGAATGAAGCCTCCAGCGCAAGCTTTGATCCCGGCCTGGTTGTCGGAGAGGAGGCGGATACTTATATCTACCTCACTTTCCCTGAAAAGGATAATCCTTCACAATTGTTCCAGTTTGAGGAGAGTGGTGTAGAAGGACAATATTTTCTGAAGAACAAGCTGAATCATTACCTGGCACTCGTGCCGGCGCCGGTTCCCGGAAGTGAGGACCAGGACTGGAACCTGGAAATGGTGGAAACCCTCAGAAATAACCTTGACAGCTGCCGGTTTGTTCTGAATGAATTCGAACCCGGGAGATTCAGGGTTCAGGCTGTTGCCAGGTTTCCCCTGAATCATTATGATATGGGGCCCAATTCAATCAGTGTCGGCCAGCGGCTCTTTTCCGATAAATGGCCGGACAATGCCCTGGCGACCTGGAGCCTCGAGTTTCCGGAAGATGTGATACCTCCTTATGATACTTACCTGGATACGCTGTACCTGGATGTCGCAGGTTTAAGTCCGGATTTTGCATTCTACACAACAAATTATACTGTGACACTTCCGGTTGGCACCACCAGCATGACCGTTACTGCCATACCCAATGACCCGACTTCCACTGTAACCGGTACGGGGGTCATCGATGTATCAGACGGCCAGGGTATGGTAACCATTACCGTTACAGCCTCCGAACCGGGCTATACCCGCGATTATTTCATCCGCTACCAGGTTGACTCACCGCTTACCCTGAAGCATTCCTACACCTTTGCCGACGGGACCGCACAGGACCAGGAGGGGGATGTGGACGGCGTGGTACACGGAGGAACCATCACCGAGGGGATATTCACATCCGCCATCGAAGGTGACTACATCAGCTTCTCCGGAGAAGAGCTGGCACTGAATACCTACCCCTCAATCACCCTGGAGGCTTATGTGACCACCGGTGCCAATGCCGGCTGGACCATGCTGGCATACTTTGGCGGCCAGAGCGGAAGCCACAGCTACTGGATGTCCATAGCACGGAACGATGATGTGAGCCGGACGGCCCTGGATATTAACGGAGGAGATGAGGATGGGGTGAATGGCCTTGAACCCGGACCCGGCGAATCGCACCACTACGTGAGCGTCCTCACCAATGATACCATTTATTGGTATGTCGACGGTGTTCTGACCGGTAAGATGGGATTGCGCCCGACCCATGTGATCAGCGAAATCAGCCCGGCGGGAGCCTGGCTGGGCTTCGGCGGATGGAACGACCCGACCTGGATCGGATCCGTCCTGGAGTTTAATATATACGCCGGACAGATGGATGCCCAGACCGTTGCCCTCCGCTCAGTTAATTTCCCGCTGGAAGATGCCACCTCGGATGCCACCCTCTCCGACCTGATGGTCGACGGTGTGACGGTGGACGATTTTGTATCGTATAACCTGAGCTACGATGTGGACATCTCCGGAGGAACAACCGTGGTGCCTGCTGTAACCGCAACGGCTACCAATGCCAATGCAACCGTGGTGGTTACACCTGCTGCTGAGCTGCCCGGGACCACCACTGTGGTTGTGACAGCCCAGGACGGGGAAACAACCGTCACCTATTCGGTTAATTTCATCCCCGGGGTATCCGATATTGCCACACTTGCGGACCTTACCGTTGATGGAACGACAGTTGAAGGGTTCGATCCGGAGGATTATTCTTATGATGTGACCCTGCCCTACGGTACAACCACGGTTCCGACAGTGGCCGGTACACCCACGGATGCCAATGCCTCTGTGGTAGTGACCCCGGCCTCCTCATTGCCGGGTACCACCAGTGTGGTTGTTACGGCAGAGGATGGAACAACTAAGAAGACCTATTCGGTCAATTTCGAATTGGAGACCTCCGTTGAAGCACCGGAAAGCTTCAGGGTAAACGTTTACCCGACCGTCTCCGACGGCACCTTCAGGGTGGTGACTTCCGGCGGGTTGTATACCATATCGGTATATGATATCAGCGGCATAAAGGTCCTTCAGAAAACCGGTGAGGCCAATGAGCAAATCATCACCGTTAAGAATGCCGGGATGTATATCGTGAAGGTGGAATCTGAAGGAGCATCCAGGGTCTTTAAAGTGTTTAAGACACACTAAAAACTGAAAGGTTCCTGTCGCCCGTTGATTTCAGACAGGAATCAATTTTTCACGGGGTTGCCGGAGGTCTTTCGGCAGCCCTTTTTTAACGGATGCAGGCCCAGGTTTCTTTGTGTTTCCCTGTGTAATTTACTCCCTGATCAGTTTCTCTCTTTAGGTGTGCCGGCAGGGTATGAGAAATGATCAGGTCCCATGGTGATATGGAAACCTTCCGTTCCGGGTTATTAACAATCAGATCCGGCTTGTTAACAATCAGAGGTGATTTGGGACCAATCAGATGTGACCCGGAGCCAATCAGAGGCGGTTTGGAACCAATCAGAGGCGACCCGGAACCAATTAGATACGACCCGGAACCAGTCAGATGCGATCCGGAACCAATCAGGTGACATTTTTTCACGGTACAGGGTCATCTGGAGGGGTGACGGAGCGGGTTATTAACAATACGCAGTCGCCGGATCATGTTACGGAGCGATTTGTTAACAATTTGAGGTCATTTGGAACCAATCAGGTGTGATTTGGGACCAATCAGATGCGGTTTGCGGCCAATCAGATGCGATCTGCAACCAATCAGAAGCGATTTGCAGTCGGTCAGGGACGATCCGGAACCCTTCAGGTCTCATTTTGTATTGGTACGGGGTGACTTTATTAACTGACGGAGCGGGTTGTTAACAATACAAAGCCACCGGATCATGTTACGGAGTGATTTGTTAACATTTTGACGTCATTTGGGAACCATCCGGCCTCATTTGAAAACACTCTGAGGTCATTTTGCAATCCTTCGGAGTCGTTTGACATCCCTCTGAGATCCCCGGGATATCCTCCGGGTGGATTTGCAAACCATTCGAAGCCGTTTGATGTGACTTCCGGGGCATTTATCATTCAACGGTAGTACCGGTTGTTCAGGCTGAGGATCTTCCTGGCTCTTACCCTGCCGTTCGTATAGTTCTCCACCACGATATATATTCCCGGATCGTGCCTCAGGGCTTCGGGAGAGACCGGCTGCCCTGAGAGGGAGTAATAACGGGTATTAGCAATATCCCACTCATCAAATGAGGGATCCGGACGGGTTTCCGGGAAAACGGTACCGGTTATGTCATTGCTGAAAAGAATGGTGTCGATTCCGCGGTGGGTGGGCACCACCTGCTGTATGGAGCCGTTTGTATTAAACCGGAGCCGGTCGATACACACTTCCCGGTGGTACCCGGGCCCGTTATCCAGGTAGTTCCTGTTTACCCGGTGATACACGATAAACCACTCATCCCGTCCCGGGATCTGCAGAACCGAATTATGCCCCGTCCCGTAAATGAGGCTGTCGGTCTCCTGTCGGATCACAATGGGACTGCCGGCCACAGTGATTGGTCCGGTGGGGGAATCCGAGGTTCCGTATGCGACATGGTAATTGGGTGATCCCGTATCGTCCACCGACCAGAGGAAGTAGTAGGTGCCGTTCCGGCAGAAGACGGTTGTCCCTTCGCGGTATGCATAGGTTTGCAATGTTCCTCCCTGGGGGGTAATCACGTCAGTGGAGGCCGGTTTGATGTTCAGCATATTCTCCTCCAGCTCCGATACCGCCATGAACCCGTTTCCCCAGTAGAAATAGCTTTTCCCCGACAGCGGATCGGTGAACACGTCGCCGTCTATAATCTGTCCGCCGGAAACCCCATCGGGAAGCGCATCGATCATCGGGGTGCCCGAGTCGTGGAACGGACCGGCGGGGTGGTCGGACACGGCGACCCCGATCTTCTTCCCGCCGCTCTCCCCGCTGAAGTAGAAATAGTAGATATAGTCGTTTTCCGATATTTTCCGCTCCTCAATGGCGGGGGCCCAGGCGTTCCCTGTGGCCCAGGGCACCTGGTCGCCGCTCAGATCGAGAATAGTGCCATCATTGGTCCAGTTGACCAGGTCGGGTGAGGAGAAGACATCAAAGCTGTAGCCGCCCCATCCGGGATAGCCGTCGGTGGTCGGATAGATGTAGAACCGCCCGGTTTTTTCGGAATAGAGTATGTCGGGGTCCGCATGAAAACCGGGGAGCACCGGGTTGACCCGTATAACCGGACTGACGGCGTAGGTTTTCGTTGTGCCGTTCAGGGTGAAGGAGTAGGAAACGGGTCCGGACGTGAAATCGGGGGCGCCTTCCGGCGTGATCTGTGTCCCGGCCGTGGCGTAAAAACAGGGATCAAAGGCAGTGAGGTCGGTGCCATAATAAACGGGGATGGTAATCTCGCGGGCTGTCTCATTCACGGTGATTCCCTCCGGCCGGATATTTTTGTTTCGTGCCCCGACGGTGAGTTCCGAGAGGGCGGCGGAGGGAAATGCCTCTGCGAGCCGGCCGGCTTCTTCCTTTGAGATGGCCATGGTGGTCCCGTGGCGGGCATCCATTGAATAGTTGTCGAGTACGTAGGCAAAGGATTCAAGGTCGGATGAACTGCAGAACTGGTAATGCCCGGCTCCGTAGCAGTCGTACATCATGATCCACTCATCGGAGTTGATGAGCCTGAATACGCCAACCCCCTCGACGGCCTCGGAGGTCTGTTCCAGGTTTCCCGTGGATTCGCCCCACTGTGATCCGGGAGGGGCGCCGTCTCGGGCGGTAAGGGTTTTGGAGGTTACTTTGGCGATCCCCCCGGTTCCTTCATTCTTAAAAAAGAGGTGGTAAAGGCTGTCCGCCTCATTTAACACGATATCCCCGTCGATCGTGGCCGATCCCCGGTCGAAGAGGAACTGCGGGACACTTTCGAGATCGGTGAAATCGTCATTCGCATAGGCGTAGTGGATCTGATCATACGGACACTTGCCGTCGCTGGTAAGCAGTGAGAAATAGACCATGTATTTCCCGGCCCCGGGATCATAGATCGTCTGCGGGGCCCACACCCTTAATACGTTTGCCCATTCCGCCGGCCACCGGGTCGGGAAGTGGATCGCGGAGCTGGTCCAGTTCACCAGGTCATTGGATTTCAACAGCACAATGCCCCGGTTGCTTGTCCATCCTTCACTTGATTTCATATCGGTCACGACCATATAGAACGTTTCCCCGTCCTCCCCCCTCAGGATATGTGGGTCGCGCACCGCCTTCTTCAGGGCGATGTCGGCGGAGTTAATGACCGGGTTCCCGTTATTCAGCGGCGTGTAGTGCAGTCCGTCATTACTGAGGGCGAACCGGATCTGCTCTTCATACTGGGAATTGCCGGTGAAGTAGGTAAAGAGGTAGGCCGACCGGTTCTCCTCCTCGGCGATATAAACCGTAAAATCCCTTGAGGCGGAGGCCGATCCCCGCGTGGCCGTGGCGGTGAGGATTGCCTTTTTCTTCCCTTCGCCGTAGGGTGACAATTTCAGGATGCGTCCCACTGCATTGATATAATCGGGGGAATCCGTGGACCATAGGATTTGGGATCCTTCGGCTGTTTTGTGGGGAAGATGCAATTGTGACCGGGCATTATTTATATTACCCCCTATGGTTAGTCCGGCCAGGTCCGTTTCCACGGCGGTACTATCCGTGCAGAGGGGCAGAACCGTCACCTTAAACGATTTTGTAACGGAATAACCGTTCCGGCTCAGGGTGGCCGTGAGGGTCACCTCCACGGGATCTTCTCCTGATGCGGGCCTGTGGACTATTCCCTCCGGGGAGATGATGCCGGGAGCGGAGCTCTTCCATTCGACCGACACCCCGTTTCCAAGCTGATTGGGGAGGCTGATCATGGAACGGATGGCATCGGCATTTTCAATGTTAAGGGTTGCCACGGCCTCATGCACCACCACGCTGTCGACCATGTAATTCAGGATGGGGAGGTCGCTGCAGAGGGCGATGACCTGTGACCGGTCGAGGGCACCGCTGTATATTTTAAAATTATCGTAAAGGGCGTTCTTCAGATAAACATCACTCCGGTAACAGGAGCGGCCCAGGAAATTATAGGAGGTTGCGTCCAGTTCGGCCGGACGGATGGTCACCGTGCCGCTGGCAACCAGGGTGCTGTCGATGTAGATGGAGCCGTCCGAATCCTGCTGTGTATAGGTCAGCGTCACCCAGCGGCCTTTTGTGAAAGGCCGGCGGGCATTTACCATCGACTCCGCCGAATAGCCGGTTTTCGAAATGGCATAGCGGGTGGAGATCGCCGAAAAAAACATGTTTCCGTTGGCATCGGAGAGCATGTTATCGGAATTGGCGAAGGTCCAGATGAAATTTCCGTTGGCAGTGATGGGGGTACTTTCCGGGATAAAGAGGGTGGAGGAGACGGAAAAACTTTCGAGCGCGGCGATCAGCTCCCCGAACGCGGGGGAGAAGTTGAAATAGCCGTTCCCGTCTCCCAGGCTAAGGACATCAGAGGGTCCGTACTTCACCAGGACGGCACCATTATGGAGTGTGCCGGTATAGGTGCCCGATTGATCCGTTGCGGAGCTGAAATCGAACTCTGCCAGGAGGCTTGTGGCCTGGGAACCGCTTTTTATACTGGGGTGCTCTTCAGTCTTTTCTTCTGAGAGCGCCGGATTCAGGGCGTGCAGGGAGCAGGTGCCATATAAAAGCAGGATTAAAGGGATGCAATAACTACAGGCGGTTTTCACTCTGTTCATAAAATGGATCATTTTCTGGTTTTAACAGTTGTTCGTTTATGCTCATACAGCCCCGGGATGCCCGGCCGGGCAAAAATATCACTTCCTGAGGCATCTAGAATTCGGTTATTACCGGCCGGTTATCCAGCCATGCCGCCATATTCAGGACCAGGAAATTCCAGTTCTGGAAACCTTTGTTCAGCACGGGCTCCCCGTTTCCGGGCAAATAGTATTCGTGCAGGGACTGACAGTGAACAGAGAAGTAATAACCTTTTCATCTTTTAAAAGTAAGTACTTTTCCGGTATTTTCGAACTTATCCGTCGAAAGCCTGCCGCAGGCGCGCATTTTTCCGGCACACGGTTATCCCCAGGACGGGCAGGGGGAGAAAAAAAAAGGCTGCAACAAAGGCAGCCTTTTGAGGATATAATTGTATTACGGACTATTTGCTCAGATCGGGCAGGATAACCGCATCGATGACATGGATGATCCCGTTGGATGCAGAGATATCAGCGGCTGCGATATTTGCTTCGTTTCCGAAGGCTTTGATCATACCGTTGCTGGTGACATAAAAGTTCTGTCCGAGCAGGGTTTCAATTTTCCTGTCTTTCTTCGGGGGCACCACGCTGTTGGATGCGCGCCGGCCCTCGGTAACGTGATAGAACAGCACATCCAGGACCAGGTTGGCATCGAGATCCGTAATGCCGTTCACGCCAAGCGCTGAATAGAGTGCCATGAAAGCCTCATTGGTTGGGGCAAATACGGTGTACTGATCTTTACCGTTTAAAAAGAGATCTACAAGTCCGGTATTCAGTTCGAAATCAACGTAGGATAAAGCACCGACAAGCTCGCTAAATCCGGCGCTGATGGCAATACTGGCAATGGACTCGGATCCCGGACGGCTTGCAGGGGCTCCTTTCAGTCCGGATTCCTGCATGGAAACGGCATCCTCAATGATCATTGCATCTTCCTCTTTGCTGCAGCTGGTTGTAACAACGGCAAAGGATACAATTCCGGCGATCACCAAACTTCTGAAGTTTAAAAATCTTTTCATGTTCATTTTTTTCATTGTTTTTAGATTTAAAGGTTTATAATTGTTATGCTCTAATAACAAAAGGTTTTTCATTTTGTTTAAATAAATAATAAAAAAGTTAAACGAATAGTTACATCCAGTCATTGTATCATCATGACCCTGTTTAACACGATGATTAAAAACGATTATATGAAAAGAACCCGATCTATTTCAAAAAGTGTTCCTGCAATGTTATTCGGGGTGGTGTTTCTTATGTTGTGCCTGGTGGTGCAGGCCCAGGCTCCGCCGTTCACCGTCCTGCCGGGTCTGTTCGACCAGTCGGACCAGGACAGCCTGGGGCTGACCACGGCGGAGGGCACAGAGACCGTGACCATTTTCGGTCCGTCCGACACCACGGACCATTACAGCAACGGTGTTTTCATGACGGCGTTCAAGGGGTGGCTTTACTGCCAGTGGCAGAGCTCGGCGCAGGATGAGGATGCCCGGGATACGGTGACGGTGTTTGCCGCACCATCCTTACCGGGGGGTCCTGTTCCTGAAATTTATGCGGGGGCGGACCGGATCATCAGGATCGTTCTGCCGGAGACCGAAAGAGAGGCCACCGTCAGCATTTACACCATTACCGGCCGGCTTCTTTACCGCGGGTTCATGCACGACCGTGAAATGCAGTATGATGCAAAACGGCACCCGGCAGGGCTGTATATCATTGATGTTAGAACCGGCCGGGGCAGGAGGACGGAGTTCCGGACCAGGTTAATGATTTGACGATTAAGGTTTAATCTTATTATAGAGTTCCAGCAACTGTGTATCGAGAATCTCCCTGATCTGGTCTTCATGTTCGCCGATCGGTTTCACCGGGATCAGATCCATCACCTCTTCCGGTGTAAGGCCGGAATTAAAATACAACCTGACAGATCTTTCCAGGGTTTTACGGATCACTTTTCTTGCCTCTTCTTCCCCGAATCCCATTTGTTGCGCAAGATCCTCCATCTTTTTCCATTGGAACCAGAAGCAGGTGGGCAGCATGGCCGAGACGATGGCATATCCTTCAAGCATTGATTCTTCCACCTCCATGGTTTTGCCCAGTTTTTTGAACAATTGCATCAGATTCTTTTTTTCTTCTCCCGGAAAACTGTGATGGTAACTTACCGGGTTATATCCCTTGTTAATGAATGAAGTTGCATTGGGGATCATTCGGACGATACGCCGGGTATTAAGTAATCCGGCTAACTTCTCCATGTTGATTTTGGGAGCCAGGGAAACGACCGTTGACTCTGCTTTCACGGTTTCCTTAATGCTATCCAGCGTTTCCGTCATTATGGGGGGGTGTATCGCAAGGAATAGGATCTCCTGCCGTGCGGGCCCGGTTTGCGAATCTGTGATTGTAATATCCGGAAATTGCGCTTTTAATGCTGAAGCCACCTCCTGGTTGGGTTCATAGACAAGAATGGAACCAAATTCAAGGGATTTGTTTTGAAATGCCCGGAGGAAGATTTTGGTGATTCTTCCGCCACCGATGAATCCTAATGTTGTTTTCATGATATCTGTTTTTTTATCGTTCCAGGTTCTTTTTCCTGTTTTTTCTGAATGACAGCTTTAAAAGTATACCGGTAATGAAGATCAATAATTTCATCTCTTATATGATTCCATAAACCAGTCCGCTGATTGTGGCCATTGCAACAACCAACAGTACATACACCACTGTTTTTTGAGTCCCTATCACACCCCGTATTACAAGCATATTTGGCAGGGACAGGGACGGACCGGCCAGCAGTAAAGCCAAAGCAGGTCCTTTTCCCATTCCTGCAGCAATAAGCCCCTGCAGAATGGGTACTTCGGTCAGGGTAGCGAAATACATGAATGCACCTACGAGGGAAGCAAAGAAGTTAGAGAAAAATGAATTTCCCCCAACCAGTTTTGCCACCCATTCGTTTGGAATGATCCCGGCCATGGCTACATCATCATGTGTGGATCCCAGCAAAAGACCCGCGATCATCACGCCGATAGCCAGCAATGGCATGATCTGCTTTGCAAAATCCCATGCAGACAGTGTCCACTCCCTGTTTTCAGGCGATCTTTTGTCCATGAGTGTAATGACAGCTAAACCGGCCATTCCCACCAGCATCGGGATCATTGGGGATTCAACCAGGAATGCACTGATTGCTGTAAGTGCAACAATAATTGAAACCGGCTGCCATTTCAGGCGGAGAATAAACACCAGGGAAAAAGCAAGCAGGATGGCAAACAGGGAGGTAATGAGCCATTTGTTCGACCAGATCCAGTACCACCCCCCGTCAGTCACACCTTCACCGGGTTTTCCCCAGTTTGCGAATACAAGAATGAAGACAAGGATAAAAAAATGGAAGGCGGTCTGCCACATGGGCCTTTTTTCGGGGATTGCGGAAAAGTTCATCTGTTCTTCCCTTTTTGCTTTCTCCTCCTTCCTGTAAATAAGGGACATCACCGATCCAATTACGATGGCAAACAGGACCGCTCCCACAACCCTTGCAATCCCCATCTCAAAGCCAAGGATCCGGGCTGTCAGGATAATGGCCAGGATGTTAATGGCCGGGCCGCTGTATAAAAAGGCAATGGCCGGTCCGAGGCCTGCACCTCTTTTATGAATACTGGAGAAAAGGGGGAGGATCGTGCAACTGCAAACCGCCAGGATGGTCCCGGAAACGGAGGCGACGGAATAGGAAAGCCATTTTTTTGCCTGTGCACCGAAATATTTCATCACCGCACCCTGGCTGACAAATACCGATATCACCCCTGCAATAAAAAATGCCGGCAAAAGGCAGAGAATGACATGTTCGCGCGCATACCAACGGGTAAGGTCGAACATGGCCATAATGGCTTCCCTGAATCTCTCGTATTCCAGTGGCATAAAAAATGCAGCGATAAACACCAACGCCATCCAGAAGAGTATTCTAATTTCTTTTTTCCATTCCATGGATTACCAGTATATCATTAAATAATTATTCGTAAATAAACGACCGGTATTGTTATTTTTTTAGAAATAGATGATCACAACATAATACACACCGATTCCGATGAAAACAACAGAGACGATTCTTCGAAACCAGACTTCAAAGGTCTTCATGCTGTTGTAAAGTTTCCCCACCCCTGATACCGTATATGCCAGGAGCCAGGCAAAGATTAGTGCAGGGATCCCGGTAGCAATGGCAAAGACTAACGGCAGGTATAGCCCGGAAGCACTGCCGATGGTCATGGGAATCAGCATTCCGAAATAGAGCACCCCGCTATACGGACAGAAAGCGAGGGCAAAAATGATTCCGAGCAATAAAACGTCCCAGTAACCTTTTATCCCTTTTTTCTGAAAGCGATTTTTCAGCCTTGCAAATCCCGGGAAATTTATTTTGATGATATCCAGCATGAGAAATCCGATAATAATCAGCATCGGTCCGATGATCTTTTCACCGTATTGCTGAAACCACCCGGAAATTTTAAACTGATCGGCACCCAGGAACAGGATAAAAGCCAACAGGGTATAAGAAATGGCTCTTCCAAGGGTATAGATGATCCCGTTAAAAAAAACCACTCTTCTGCTATCCACCTCCTTACTGATATACCCAATGGCAGTGATATTTGTTGCCAGGGGGCATGGACTGATGGCAGTAAGGAGGCCCAGAAGCATGGCGGTTAAAACAGGGACCGAACTACTGCTGGTCAGATCGCTGAGAAATTCTTCCATTTATCAAAAGCCTGACTATAACAATGGAGTAATATGGTCTGAAATAAGCTGCTTTAGTTTTTCCGGGTTGCTGCGCGCATACATGAATCCCTCATTGGTGATATTTATTTTCTTATCACCGCTGACAATCAGAAGCGCTTGTCCGCTAATTCCCAGCTCTTTTGCCTTTTCTTTTCCCCCAGGTTCATCCAGGTTATATCCTTTAAAAGGAATGCTGTCGCCAAAAAGTTCCTTAACTGCTTCACCGGATACTTTTTCCACAGCCTGGCATGTCACGCATCTCCTTGTATAGTGGAAATAGTATACTTCAATACCATTCTCCTGAGAGACAGTTTCATTTTCCGAACCGCTATCCGATTGTCCCGAGCAGGAGCAGTTCAAAAACAGGGCCATTATGATGGCCCATCCTTTGAGTGTTTTCATCGTTTACCGGTTTTGAGTGAGAATTTGTTTAAGTTCATTTGAGGAGGGGAGCCTGCCGGAGAACATCACTTTCCCGTTGACCACCAGTCCGGGGGTATGCATTATCCCATACTCCATAATTTTCATGATATCCTCGACTTTGGATACACTGGCATCTAAGGCCAGTTCAGCAATTGAATCCCTGACCGCTTTTTCAAGCTTTTGGCATTTTGGGCATCCTGTCCCTAATATTTTTATCTCCATAATTACCGGTGTTTAAATTATTCGTTGTTCGCAAAAATACGAACATTTTTGAAAAAAAGAAATACTCGCTTTAAAAACCACAGCAGGTCGGCTTATATTTACCGGGTCTTCTATCTCAAGGAAGTCGGTTTTTCGGTTGGCTGCCTGCGGGATTTTATGCCCCAACCACCCCGTTAATAAAGGTCTCCACGAAATCGACCATCCGCTTCAGGATCCTGTGGACAACAGGTTTGCGATGAAGCGGGGTCGGCTTATCACCTTCCGGCAGGTCAGGTATTTCGTTTCGCATCGGTTCCGGTTCTGAGGAGAGAAAATGTACAATCAGCGGCATAGGATTGAAATGACCGACCCACACACTGTTGGACGGGAGCCCTTCACCATTGGCTGAACCGGTTTTCAATATATACATTCCGGCATGATAATCCGATAAATCGAGGACAGCGGTTCTGCCTGACAATGTTCCGGTTGAAATCTGTCTGCCGGACATATCATATATTTGATAACCCGTAACACCCGGAGGAAAATTCAGCCTGAAAATGCCCGTGGAGGGATTCGGGTAAACCATCGGGCTGTTTTCTGAGATTTCGGAAATTCCGTTGACGGATATAACTTCCAGTTCAAATAGATCAAAATTGAACCATGCATCATAAGCGTTTGCCTACAACCAATATGCTTGAGAGAGTGAACCAGGAGCTCAAGAGGGGAACTGGTCGCAAATAATCTATCCGGCGGAAAAAGTTGACATAAACGGACATCTTTTCCCCCTGAAGAAAGTTTCAAAACATTGTATTAAAAATGTGTTGCCGGATTTCGGTGTTTGCTTCCCTGGTGGTCACGGCACATTGCAGCATGGACCTTTGCTCCCTGGTGTGAGGGATCCATCTTCAGGACCTGCTCCAGGTACCTTGCAGCCTTTTCAAAGTTATTCATACCGAGATAGCCGAGTCCGGTCACATAATTACAATGGATCTTATTTCGTTCATCCAGGTCCTGGTCCCAGATGGCAAGGTCCGGTAATGAGACGGCAAAATAATCAATACGGCAGTGGTCATCCATATGCTTCAGGCCGTAATCGATGAGATTGGAGAAAGAACGCTGTGCTGCCTTTTCATTTCCCAGCTGTTTCCATGCCAGGCCCTGGTAATAAATATTATCGGGTTGGGGATCATTATAAAAGAATGCCGGCTCCGGCTCCGGGGAGCCGCCGGTGGCGCGACGAAAATAGCCCGCAGCCTCTTCCGTTTTGTTCATACCCAGGAGAGCCATTCCTTTGTAGTAATTAAGGTCATTTTCAATCAGGGTGGATAGTTTCCCTTCACCCAGGTTTTCCGGTAACCGGTCGCATTCATTGAGCAGTTGCATTGCTTTTTCAAATCTTCCCTGTGCCATCTCCTTCCTGGCAAGTTCGCGCCTGGCCAATATGTATTGCGCGGTAATCTTTCCTTCACCCCCCTCCCATGGATGGAACTGTCTGTTTCTCATCAGATCGATTGCTTTTTCATAATCTCCCAGAAGGTTATATAGTGTAATCTGTTCAATTGCCAGGTCATCCCTTTTTTCCAGTGCTGCGGGATAGCTTTCCAACAAATTGAGCCTTTCAGATGGCGCAATCCTTATTCTTTTGCGCAGTTGGTCCATTTCCATCAGAATCCTTGCATCCTGCCGGTTCAGTGAGAAGGCTTTTTCGATGGATTCCACTGCTTTTACCGGATCCTTCAGCCTGTTGTAAAAGGCTAAGGCGAGGTTTCTCCAAACGGTTGGGAACCGGTCGTTCAACTTTGCAGAGTTTTCCCAGCAGGTTATGGCTTTTTCGTATTGTTTCCGGGAGTACCAAAAATTCCCCAGGTAGTAAGGGGCCCTTGAACCGGAGGGATTTTTACTGATGGCATCCTGCAGGATAAGCACATCCTCGATACGGTTTGGAAAGCAGTAATCGCCCTGTTGTTTCTCGGCCAGAACATACTCCCTCAGTGCAGCATCATTTTTGCCCTGCAGACTAAAGACATAACCCAGCGCGTAGTATAACATTGGATTTACCTCTCCTGGTTCGTTCTGGGCCAGGGCCGGGTAAAGCCCGATTAATCCGGATGCCTCTTCAA
Source organism: Bacteroidales bacterium (assembly GCA_016936975.1). GTDB lineage: Bacteria > Bacteroidota > Bacteroidia > Bacteroidales > JAFGWU01. Next base: position 132,258 of record JAFGWU010000061.1, read on the forward strand.
AAAATCCAGCCTGGAGATAATCCATGCTGTATTCCAGGTATGATTCTGGTCTGCCGTCCAGCATGGTATTCAATTGATCCCTCCAGTGAACCTCTCCTGTCAGAAGGAATTTTTCGTAGATACATCCCATGTTGAAACGGTCAAGTTCAAGTGATTCTTCGGCTTTTCTGAAGGCCTCATCCCGCTTCCCGGTTTTTCTCAAAAGCATGCAAATCAGATGGCGTGTTTTGTGATTCGAGCTATTCCTTGAAAGGCTGCGATTTGCCAGCTCAATGGCACCGGTCAGATTGCCTTTTGCCGCTTCGATACGGGCCAGGGAAAAGTACCCCGGATCCTGCCAGGCAGCATTCCAGACGGATTTATAGAAAGCTTCGCAGGCCGCTTCAGGTTTTCCCTGCAGTTGCAGGCTGAGGCCAAGGTTGTAATACGCTTCACCGTCATATGGATTCGGGTTCCTTTCGGTAAGGGTGGCAATGGCCTTCCTGAAGTATTTTTCGGCCTCATCGAACTGGCCGCGGCGGATCATTAACAGTCCCATGGCATTGTTGCACCTGGTATCACCGGGATCCCTCAGAAGGCCTTCAGCATAGTAATCTTCCGGTCTGTAAGTTGCATGCCTGTATTGTTCAAGATGAAGGCCGGTGAGGTATAATTGTTCATTGAAGGGAATCTCTGAAGGCAGTTGGACTGCCCTGGCCGGATCAGGTAACGGTTTGTCATTCTTTGTTTCTGTTTTCCACTCCACCAGCAGTTTGCCGGCAGAGTCCCTGACCTCTACACTGTACTGTTTATGAGTTGCTTCCCTGACTGCCACCCGGGTTTTGTATGGCTGTTCAGGCGAAATGGTCACCGACGCATCCAAAAGCTGTTCCCCGTTGGCCGCAGACAATCGTATTCTGGCATTTTCCACCTCGCTGGTAGTGTAAACAATAACATCGACATAATTTTTATGTATTTCGAGGTTGAGCATGGCACGCCGGCTGGCATTTTTTACATAACCCACTTTGCTGTAAGGCATGAAATACTGTACCCATGATTTTTCCTCATAAGGCTGGAGCCAGGTGAAATCCGGCTGGTTATCGGTATACACCCCGGTCATCAGTTCAATGTAAGGTCCGTCCTCATCGGTCAGATTCCGGTACCATGCACTGCCAAAATCACCATGTCCCCATGTCCATTGTTTTTTCCCGGGAGAAATATGATGATTGGCCACGTGCAACAATCCGGCCTCCTCGTCTGCATTGTATCCTCCCACAAAATCGTAATCGGATCGAATGGCCATGTAGGAGGTAGGCACAGGGATATTTTTATATTTTGAGATATCCACCCCGGCCGAGTAATCCTGCTTATAATAGACTCCTTTTGCTATGGGAAAACTGGATACATCCCGTTTGCCATGATCAAAAACTGCGTGCACATCCGGCGGGAAGACGGAGTGGTAATGGTCATTGACAGCCACTGCGGGATTGGCCCACCAAAGAAATGTTTGCGGTACGGGTGTACGGTTATAGATCTTCACTTCAATTTCGATGATGGCCTCTTTGGGGCGTATCCTGAATCCATGCATTCCTTTTAGCCGGAACATGCGTTCAATTTCACTGCACCAAACGGTACAGCTTCCATCATCGTGTCTCTCAATGAAGTATTCCATAGGCAGAAAAGTTGAAGGGCGGTGATGCTGGGGCCAGTTGAATTCAATTCCGCCGGAGATCCATGGACCGGTTAATCCGACCAGTGCCGGCTTGATCACCTGGTTATAGTAGACAAAATGTCTCTGGTTTACCTTATCCCAGGCCATCTGGAGCCTTCCTCCCAATTCGGGAAGGATCATAATCTTCAGATATTTATTTTCAATAAAAACTGCCCTGTAGGGTTTGTCTGCTTTTTCATCGGAGATTCTTTCAATAACGGGGTATGGATAGACCACCCCGGAACTGCCCTGGTAAACTCTTTTCTCGAGAAAAATGGGATTCTTCTCCGCCTCATCAATCTGGTATGTCGGCAAAGGCACTTCTTCTTCCCAGGCTAACACCTCATTGGATATTACCTTGCTTTTCAATAAGTACTGTGTAATCTTCTCCATGTGTATATGGCAGAATTATATATTGTTCAAACGCTATTTAACCAAAGATTTTTCGATTTCTTCAAGGCTTTTGCCCTTTGTTTCAGGTAGTCGCAAAATGATAAATACCCCTCCTGCAAGGCAGATCAGGCTGTAAAGCCAGAAGGTGCCGGATACCCCCAGGCCCTTATTCAGCAGGGGAAAGGTATATGTAAGGACAAAGCTGGAGGACCATAGTGCAAAAGTGGCCAATGAAACTGCTGCCCCTCTGATCCGGTTCGGGAATATCTCGGAGATTACAACCCAGACTACCGGAGCCAGGGTCATGGCATAACAGGCAATGGCTGTCACAACAATAATGAGCAGTACAATACCCTTCAACTGCAGAAAATAAGCCGTTCCCATGAACAAATAGATGACGGTCAGTCCGAACGTTCCAAATATCAGCAATAACCTTCTGCCCCACCGGTCCACCAGGGAAAGCGCCAGCAGGGTAAAAACAAGGTTTGTAATGCCTGTGATCACGATGTTCATCAATACATCCGAGACTCCGTAACCGGCCTCTGTAAAGATCTCATGGGCATAGTTGAAAATCACATTGATACCGCACCATTGCTGTAACACGGCCAGTACCACTCCGATGATAATGACTTTGCGCATGGACCGGCTTAATAACAACCTGTAACCGTTACCCTTATTTTCACCGGAAGTTGCCAGTACCAACGATGATTCACTTGCCGCATACGCCTCACCCCCGATACGGCTGAAGATTCCCTTTGCCTTGTCGATTCGTCCTTTTATAATCAGCCACCTGGGGCTTTCGGGCAGGGTGAGGGAAGTGATAAGGAATAATCCTGCCGGGAGGGTCTCTGCCCAGAACATCCATCTCCAACCCATTGTACCGTTCCAGGATGATCGTATAAATTCTGATGTGGCGTCTTCAGGAACCGGCTGTGCTATTTGCCAGTTAACAAGCTGTGCGGAAAGAATTCCCAGGACGATGGTAAGCTGATTCAGCGATACAAACTTTCCCCTGACATTTGCCGGGGCAACTTCGGCAATATACATCGGAGAGGTACCCGATGCAATCCCGATGCCAAATCCCCCAATGATCCTGTAAACATTGAAAAAAAACAGTCCGTTTGCAAAACCGGTTCCAATGGCCGAGAGGATAAAGAGCAGGGCCGCTGAAACCAGAACAGGTTTCCTGCCGTACAGATCGCTGATCCGGCCGGCCATTAATGCGCCCACAAGGCAGCCAATGAGTGCACTGCTCATGGTAAATCCCTGTAGCCCGGGACTTTCAGAGATGTTGAAATACACTTCATAGAAGGGTTTTGCCCCTCCGATTACCACCCAGTCGTATCCAAACAAAAAACCGCCCATGGCAGAAATAGCTGAGATAAGCAACAGGTAGGGATGCCAGGTTTTTTTCATCAACAGACGTATGCAGGGTTATATTTACAAATAGACATTTTTATTTGAAATACCGAAATAGAGAAATTTATTTTAAACATGGAGAATCATACGAAAAGGATCTCTATCCAAACCAAAGATAATTCTTAATTTTACAGTCAGTAGCAGTTTAGCCTATTACTATGGCAAGATTAAAAGAAGGATTTAAAGGAGAACGTGCCATTATTGTACCTTCCTTCATCAAACAGGACTATTGTAATGATGAATTAGGAAGACAGTTGCATATAACGGACATTGGCTTCTATCCGCATGCAAAATACCATCACCGTGAACGTAAAGCAGAAGAGGCAGGGCAATATATCTTTATTTATTGCATTGACGGAGAAGGCTGGTACACTGTTTCGGGAATAAAAAGAAGATTGCAGAGCCATCAGTTCATTATTTTGCCCAAACATGTTTCCCATGCATATGGAAGCGACCTGAAATTTCCCTGGTCGGTATACTGGATACATTTTGATGGAAAACTGGCCGGTTATTTTGCACAGGGACATGAAATTCCAGTAACACTGGAGCCCGGAATCAATTCAAGGATCGAAGAAAGACTGGATCTTTTTGAGGAAATATTTATAACCCTGAGCAAAGGATACAGCACCGCCAATCTGAATTACTCTTCGGCATGCCTCTATCATTTCCTTGGTTCCGTTAAGTTCCTCAGCGTGAACCGAAATAATTCCAGGACCAATACATTCCGTGATGAAATAGACCTTGTCATTCACTATATGCGGGAAAACATCAGTAATAAAATGACACTTGGTGAAATGGCAAAACATGCCGGTTTGTCTGCCTCCCATTTTTCTGCTTTATTTCATGAAGTAACCGGGTACTCCCCCATGAAATACCTGAACCATCTCAGGATACAGAAAGCCTGTCATTATCTTGATTTTACCGACATGAAAGTCAACCAGATCTGTCCGAATGTAGGTTTTGATGATCCCTTCTATTTTTCCCGGACATTCAACAAGATTATGGGCATATCACCTTCGGAATACAGGGCGTTGAAAAAAGGTTAGCAGGTATACCATTTTTGGTAAATCTCCCCTGATTGTTGAAATCAGAAAAAAAACTGTTGATGTTAGTATATTTTTATCCCCACCGGGATTCAGAATTCGGGAAGGAAATTATTTGTGGTTCGGCTTATCCGGGGAATACCGGGTTTCCAGGCTAATCCACAGGTGAGGCAATAAAATAATTATCGCCATTTTCCCTCAGGATGTGACCTCGATTGCCACCTTTATTGTTGCTTGATCACTTTCAGGGTGAATTGCTGGCCGTCTTCTGTTTCCCCGGAAAGGAAATAAATGCCACTGTCGAGATCTTCCAGCCCCAGAGGTTGTTCATAAGGGGTAAATGTTTTTACCAATGATCCCCTGGCATTCTTCAAATTCAAGCTTCCGTTACCGGTAGTTTGGCCTGCCAGCATGAGGTAATCCGCACATGGATTCGGAAAGGCGATCACGTTATACAATCCTGTTCCGTTATCTCCCGGGGCAGGAAATGGTTCAAGTTCATCCATACCGGTCAGTGTGCCGGCATACAGTTTGAGCAGAGCAACATCTGTTTTGGGCACTTTAACGGTAAATGTTCCCACTTGTTCAGATTTACTGTTATTCCACAGGTTATGGACAACAAGGGTGGTATCAGCCGGCAGTCCCAGTTTTTCCGGGTCAACATTTATTTCCTTAGAAGTATAATCATAGTTAAACAGTGCCAGGTAGGTTGAATCCTCTACCTTTTGTACAAACATATCAGAAGCTTCTGATCCCCCAGGTGTTGTAACGGGATAAAAAGCCCTGGACAAACGTGCTACCCTGTTCACCTCCGGATTTGTCAGGAACATAGTGGCCTTTGTTTTTGCCGTAGCGCTTCCCCCGGAACTGAAATCATCGCCCAGAATGAAAATGCCTGTAATGACCGACGAGGTGGCACGGGCACGGTTCTCACCCAGCGATGCACCGTTCAGGACAACATGATCGGCATCAATGAATGAATAGACGTGATCAAGCCACCAGCCATAGGTCAGTGAGTTCAAAGTGTATTCTGTTTCATTGATACCTGCATAGGCGTCACAGGCGATTCTCCGTGAATGCCCGTACCTGGCAGGAAAAAGCGGACTAATGGACAGATTAATGAACATGGATCCTTCGATCGTTTCCAGGATATGCTGCATTCCCTGGTTATAAGCCTGAATCCCGGTTTGCACATCAGGATCGTAATGTGCATCACTCTCCAGTGCTCCGTGTACCAGGAAATCGAGCTTAATGTATGTGAAACCCTGGTTCATGAACCTGTTCAGGTACAATTCGGCCCTTGACTTTGCAGCCGGATGAGTGGGATCGATCGCATAAGCTCCGGCGATGGTTTGTGGTTCCCCTTTCGCGTAAAGATAAATGTCCCTGTAGTAGTAGCCCGGAGCCCCTTCAATGGCACGATCCGGATTTTTTGCCCAGTCGACGAAAGGTGACCAGTAAATTCCGGCATTCTGCCCCCTCTCTTCACATTCATTTACGAATTTAAAGAGATCGAAGTAGGAAATATTGTCCCAATAGGAGTCGAGCCCGATATATAACGTATTATCGTTGGAAAAGTGGTTATGCTGAAGGCTGTCCTTAATAAATACAGCTGATTCAGTGGCGTTGGTATAGGAGAGCTTTGTCTGTATAGAACCCCAGCTGTTCCAGCCAAACGGTTTTTTCCCTTCCCAGGGCAACTGTGGTTCAAAAGTGGCCGTGACATCCGCATACTGTTCCATTCCCCTTCTCCAATCGGAATATTTGCCAATAAAAATTTTGGGGGAACTGATCTGTGTACCAGTTACGGTTCCATGTGGAAGGAGATCCCTGGTTTCGCTGGATGTAACGCCCCCGAAAACCTCAAAACGAGCAAGGTTGTTATTCCCGGTGGTCGTAGCCCTGATTCCTGTTTTCCAGGTGTCGTGGGTAACAGACCCCGTTACTACTCCTTCATAGGTATCTTCATTGTAAAAAGAAGTAACCTCGTATCCTGCAAGCGGGATTCCAAAGTCCAGTGCATGGTACCGAATCCATTTATCGTTGTCAAAAGGAATCCATACAGCACGGTTTGTTCCTTCAGGCAAAATCGCGACCGGTACTGCTGAGAGCACAGGGGCCATATAGTTGGATGAAAGCAGGCTGTCTGACAGAATAGCAATGTCCTTAAGAAAGAAAGCGGTTCCCTCATAGAGGTAGAAATTTTGTTCCAGTATCAGTCCAGGATTATCGCTGGCCGAAGAGATAATCAGCTTTTTCCCATTGCCGATCCTGTCGGAGATTGGCTCTGTTTCTATGGATAGCAGACTCATGGAGTAAGAGTGAACCACGGAATCACCGGATTTGAACGCCGCATAGGAGTCATCGAAGAGCATCATGTCTTCATAATAAATGTCTGTCAGGGTTGAACAGCTGTCCACCTCAAATTTCCACCCTGAGAGTTCAAGGATATAGCTGCCTGTATTAGCGGGCGGATTTTTTCGTAACTGCAGGATGATCATATCCAGGTCAGGAGCATATCCCGATGGATTATCCAGCATCAGTGTATGAAACCCTGCTGACAAGGAGATGTTAATCTCCATAATCCCCGGTATATCCCAACCAGCCGTCTGTTCTGTCTGGACGGATTCAGGCTCGTCGTTATCCAGGGTGATTCGGAAGAAACGGGCTTCTGCAGAAAGATAATGAATGTACAGACGGTATGTTCCCTCTTCCGGTAAGGAAAATTCAAATGCTGCTCCGCCGTTTTGCAAAGAGCCGCCCAGGTTGCTGACCTTTCTTCCCTCGGAACACAGAGAGGATGCTGTGACTGAAGCGCCGTTTGACAATATGGCATGTTCTGCTTCCATAACCATTTCCCAGGCCAGAATTTTTTGTGGTTCAGAGTTATTCTCACCAGCATAGCCGCTGATCACTGTTGTAATTAAGATCAGTATCAGCTGAAATGTGTCATATCTCCTGTTCATCAGACGGATTTATAATTGATACTCCTCGCAGGAACCTGTGAGGAATCATCTGTTAAACAATCAGCAACCGGTCATTCTGAAGAATAACCGGTTGCTGGTTGCATTTGAAACCCTCGTTCAGGTAAATAGAGTATTAATAAAGAAGTACCTTCCTGGTAGATGTGCCATCAACTCCGGACACCTGGACCATGAAAACACCCTTGTCGGTGGTTCTGAGCTGAAGTGAACCGTAAGCCTCACATGTTCCATGGGACACAATCTGACCATTTACAGATATCACTTTGTAAGAGATGCTATTGTTCAGGTCATTCTTCAGATAAATTATATCCTTATAACTGTGCACCGTCACACCGTTCAACTGATTGTACCTATCTTCAATGCCAGTAATGTCAAGTGTTGAAAATTCGCTGCCCACTTTGGCATTATCCACAGCCTGTACGCCAAAAATATAGGAATCGGCATTGAATCCCCTGAGTGTGATAGTGGTCCCTGAAATCAGTGGTCTTTCACCGGAAGCTTTCAATAATCCGGTTGCCGTATCTGCAGGGAAGAACTGGAAAATGGACGATCCTTCTTTGGCAGCAGCAAAAACATTGTAACGAAGCGCGTCTGAAGGAGTCGTATCGTCTGACGCCAGGTCCCAGGTCAATATTACATTCTCACCCTCTTGCGTTGCCATGAAATTTGCCGGGGCCGAAGGTGCCTCGTTAGCAGAGATTCCGTCGGCCAACTTGTTTTCAAGGATATAGTTGGGCCAGGTTGGATTTTCCGGTGTTCCGTCACCACCATCACGATAACCGAAAATGGTAAAATCCAGGCTGTTGTCCTTGGTAAAATCGGTGAAAGTTACGCATCCCCCGCGTGCACGGGCCTGGTCGGGGCTAATGGCAACGGCTGTAAAGGTGTTGTCTCCATCATTGTAGAACAGGGTAGTATTGGGTCCCCATCCGGAGAACACCATATCTATCAGTCCGTCGTTATTGATATCACCTGAAGCAACAGATGCTTGTCCACCAATGAGTCCGTTTTCGGCTGCCTCAATCTTCTGAAAGGTTGCTTCACCGTTATTCAGGAATATGTTGGCAAAATGCGACCAGCCGTTGTTCACATCCCTTCCGACCTCAACAATATCAAGGTTCCCGTCGTTGTTCACATCGGCAAAGAAAGTTTCACCCTGGACATGGCCGGTAAAAAGTGTCCGGCTGTCAGCAAAGTAAGTAAAGCCGCCATTTCCGTCATTCAGGTAGAGGTCGGTGACCGACTGAATATCGCCATCCACGTATCCGGATACCACCATATCTGTATATCCGTCATTATTCACATCCCCACAGTGAATGCCGCCACCATTCATTGAAACGAAATTGGAAGCTCCTCCTACAGGCGTGGTTTGCAGTTCGAATGTTCCAGCATTGTTCTTATAGAGAGCCACCACTCTGGATGTGCCCGAGACTTCCCACTCGGCACCTGCATTTCCACTGATAAATACATCAATCCAGCCATCGTTATCATAATCAACAGTCTCAATCATCCGTGAACTGTTGTCACCCCCAGCCTCTGTAGAGATTCCCACGAAAGTTACCTCCTCTTTAAGTACCAGGTTATATTCGGGTTCCCCGGAGTTTTCATAGAGTTCAGTCAGCACCGCCTCATTGGTACCATCAACCGATCCTCCTACGATCAGGTCGAGGTTGCCGTCATTGTTGTAATCGAAAAATACAGCTGTTGCCAGTGCATACATGGTAACATCCGTCAGCTGTTCAGTAAAAGTACCGTCACCATTGTTTTTGTAAAGTCCTGTAAAGGGTGTGCCCTGACCGGCAGCTATCAGCATGTCGATCAGACCGTCGTTATTGTAGTCACCCCAAATTTCCTGGCCTCCGGCCGTCATAGGCAGGGAACCCTCAGTAAGGGGATTGGCTACAATTTCGAATTCCACTTGCTTTGGCTCCTGGGCAAATAGTCCAAGAGAAAAAGCAAAAGCCAAAATGCTAAAAAGAGTAGTTTTTTTCATAGCAAATCTGATTTTAGTTTATAATAAAAAAAATGTATTTGGTAATATGTTGAATTAAATAAATGCATATCAGTAACCGGGATTCTGATCTTCCGGATTAAAGTTCGGGTTTTGTTTAATTTCCACATTGGGAATCGGATAACGCATGTGTATATCCGAGATCATATCGCTCTCCGATGCCCACCTGTTTCGTTCAGAGATCAGTTCCACGAATTTTCCGGTCCTGATCAGGTCAAACCTTCGCCATCCTTCAAAGCAAAGTTCTCTTATCCTTTCATCCATAATTTTGGTTCTGAACTCCTCCTGGCTCATACCGGCATTCCATCTTGCTTCCTCCGGCAATGTTCCTCCCCAGGCACGGTTCCTGATCTCGTTATTGACAATATCAACTGCATCAGATGTCTGACCTGCCTCATTCAGGCATTCTGCCAGTGAAAGCAGCACATCAGCATACCTGACGTAATACATGTTTTTCCCTGAATAATAGAAGCTTTCAAGCCCGTTGATCCGAAAATCCTCATACTTCTTGATATGGGGCAGCAACTGGTCCTCCCCGAAACCTGCATAAACAGAGGGAGTCATGTCACCGTTCACAAAATTGTACCGGATGCTCTCCATTTTTCTAAGGTCCCCTTCTTCCCAAAGTCCGCCGGTGCTGATATCGGTTCTGGAATAGACTGTGGGGAGCACGAGATCGTAACCTCCGATGGCATTTGTCGGATTACCTGAACATGCCCTTGAACCAGTATACCACTGGGCTTCGTTGGTATCGGGCCAGATATTGTTAAAAAGAAATGTGTAGATCTGCTCTTTGGAGGTATTTTTATCAGGATCCCACAGATCCGCGAAATTATTCACGAGATCAAAGCCGCCAAAATCACGGATATAATTGAACTGATCCCGGGCCAGGTTGAAGTCTCTGTATCCGGTTGCTTCATCAGCAGACATATACAACTTGCCCAGCAAGGCTCTTGCCGCCCATGTTGTGGGTATACGAGGATCATTTGCCGGTTTTTCATCCAGAAGATCAATGGCAGTAAGAAAGCTCTCTTCGATGATTCCGTAAACCTCGGCCGCCGACTTTCTTCCGGAGAGGATGATATCACCGTTATCTATTGAAGGCATTGGCAGACCACCCCAATAAGAAGCCAGCTCAAAGAGAACAGCAGCCTTGTAGAAATGGGCCTGTCCGAGGTAGTTGTTTATTTTCAAAGAATCATCTGAGGAAGCAAAGGGCAATTTACTTTCCAGGTGCCAGATGGCTTCCGATGCCTGGACTACAATCGGCCACCTGATGTTCCATAGTTCTGCCACCGGCTTGTTTTCCGGGTCGAGGAATCCGTTATATTTATCCAGTCCCGCCTGTGGGGCATCCGTGGCCACCTGATATTCGCCCTGTTGACTCTCATCCGTTCCAAGCATTAAGAAAAAACCCTTTCTGTTTACCCGAGTGCTTCTCCATTTAAAATATAATCCGTTCAGGAAGGGTTGCACATTATCAAGAGATTCGAATAACTGTTCCGTGGAAAGGGAAGTTTGTGGATCCTGCTTAAGAAACTCAGGTTCACAGGCTGCCAGGATCAGCAACAATGAAATCGATACGATTCCGAAAATGCGATAATATTGTTTTTTGATCATGATGCAATAATTTTAAATCCCGATTTTCAATCCTGCTCCGACCATTCTCGAAGTGGGGTACCAGTCTCCGTTTTCCGGATCATACCCTTTGTACTTCGTCAGTGTGATCAGATTGTTACCGACAACATAAACGGTGAGGTTCTTCATGAATCCTGCGCCGAACCATTGATTTCCAAATGTATAAGAGAGCGTTGCAGCAGACAGCCGAAGGAAGGAAGCATCCTGAATGGTCCAGTCCACTTCTCCCAGGCCAAAACGGCCTCCTTCAGAAAAGGCACGCGGTATATTCGTATCAGTGTTCTCCGGAGTCCAACGATTGATCAGGTCAGCATGGGCAGCAGAGGTGCCGATACTACCCATGAGTGTTTCATAAAGGTAGCTGATCCTTCTTCCTCCAACTGAATAGTTTATATTGGCACTGAACTTTAAATTTCTGTAGACCAGCGAGGTTGATAAGCCCCCATAAAAATCGGGGTCTGTTTTTCCAACTACGTACCGGTCGAGATCATTGATGATGCCGTTCTCATCCCGGTCTGCAGGCAGAATATCCCCCGGTTTGACTACCCTGGAACCAAGTTCAAGAGTGTTGACATATTCCATGTCCGATTCCTGAACGATCCTGTCGAATTCGTAAACATAAATGGTATTAACAGATTCACCCAGGAAGATGTTTCCTTCACGCTGGATTTCATTGTTCGAATAGCCTCCAAGGTTATAAATTTCTTCCAGATCTCCGTAAAGCCTTTTTACCCTGTTACGGTCTGCGGCGATGTTGAAGGTCAGATCCCATGAAAAATCACGAGCACTTATGATGGCTGCGTCCACCATGAATTCGACACCCCTGTTCCTCATAGCCCCGATATTATCGAGCATGCTCAGGTAACCTGAGGAAGGGGCCGTACTGCGCTGCATCAACAGGTCCTCGTTGATGATATTGAAGAGGTCAAGGGTCATGTTGATCCGGTTTTCTGCCAGTGAAATATCAATACCCACGTTCAGTTGCTCCTGTCGCTCCCAGCGCAGGAATGGATTTCCGTATCGGCCGGAGTTGGTAAGAATATTTGATTCCAATGAAATTGAGGGATTGTAGAGGGTCAGGTATCCGTAATTTGGAATATTCTGATTACCAGCAATTCCATATCCCAATCTCAATTTCAGCCTGCTGATGAATTCGACATTATCCATGAACTGCTCGCGGTGAATGTTCCACGATCCTGCCACGGAGGGAAAGAATCCCCATTTGTTAGACGGCCCGAACCTGGATGATCCGTCATATCTTCCGGTAAAGGTAATGTAGTAGCGCGTATCATATGAATAATTGAACCTTGCCAGTGCAGACATAATGGAATAGGAGGTGAAATTGGATGCCAGGTAGAAATTCTCCTTGTCTGATGCGCCATGACTGTACATGTACGAAAACAGATCGTTGTTATAACCGTTTGCGTTCTGCTGGTTATAATTATAGCCATAGTACGAGATATTCGTTCCCAGCAGGAGAGACACCCTGTGTACCTGGTCAAATGTCCTGTCATATGTGAGTGAGTTATCCCACTGCCAGTTCATCGTTTTAGATTTAACCTGTATCGACTGGCCATCGTAAGTGGATTTGTAGGATTGTGTTGATGTGGTCGGATAGTATGAGTAGTTTTCGCCTTGTGCCAGATCTACAGAAAATGTGGATCTGAAACTGAGTTCCCTCAGTGGTTTGATCTGCAGGTAGGATGAACTCATCAAACGATTGGAATGAATATCCCTGTCAATGGTAAGGTCTCGAAGCGGGTTCGAGGAACTCTGGTTATCGATTTTTCCCTCGCGCATGTACCAGTACTCACCGGAGACAGGTAGCAAAGGGGATGCTCTAAGGGCAGTAATGAACATATTTTCATTTACCACTGGTTTTTCATCCGTAATTATAAACGTATTAAAGGTACCTGCCTTGAACCAGGGTTTCACCTGCTGTTCAAGGTTTACCTTACCCGAGTAACGATCGTATTTCGATTGCACCAGCTGGCCAACCTGCTGGTTATAATTAAAACTTATATAGTAATTTCCATCGTCATTACCTCCGGAAAAACCCACAGCATGGTTTTGCTGAAATCCTTTTTGAACAATGGTATCCAGCCAGGAATAGGTCTCCCCGTTCATGTATGCATCGAGTTCTTCTTTCGAGAAGATCAGGTTCTTGACAGGGTTCTCATTGGTAAGACTCCTTTCGATATAACGCTCACGGTCTGCCGTCGGATTACGGTCCATATAGGCATTGGCATAGGCATCGACCCTCAGGTCGTATGTATCACTTCCTCCGAGGAGAGGCATTTCCCGGGTGAACTCCTGTACACCGAACCAGCTATCATAAAAAATTTGTCCACCTCCCCTGGTTCCTTTCCTGGTTGTGATCACAACCACACCATTGGCACCTCTTGAACCATAAATCGCGGTGGCAGAAGCATCCTTAAGCACCTCGATACTGGCAATATCATCCGGGTTCAGGTTGTCAAATCCTCCGTCGATCACAAGTCCGTCTACCACAAAAATCGGGTTTGTACCGTATTGCAATGAATTATTTCCCCTGATTTTAATACTTGCTTTGGATCCAGGCCTGGGATTATTCTGTATATAAACCCCCGGTATTTTTCCCTGCAGCGCCTGGTTCACGTTACCGGTAGGGATTTCGTCGAGGGATTCCGCCGATACGGTTGCCACGGCCCCAGTCAAATCTGATTTTTTCATGGATGTTCCTACGATGACTACCTCCGCAATATCCTGAATGTTCTCCTCCAGTTCGATGTTCAGCCTGTCAGTACCTTTCACCATGACTTCCATGGTCTTGTAACCTACATAGGAGAATACCAGGTTCTGTCCTGACAAAACAGACAATTCAAATTCACCGTTAAGATCCGTGATGGTTCCCTTGCCTGGCTCTTCCTTCACTGAAATAGACACACCCGGCAGTGCCATTTTTGTTGCAGCATCAGTTGCTTTACCGCTAACGATCATCTCCTGACCATTAATTGCTGCAGGCAGGAGTATCAAGAATATAAACAATGTGATTATTATATGCAATTTCTTTATCATTGCAGTAAGGTTTAAAATTTCAACATATTGATTGTTTTCATTTGCATTTCGTTTCCAACGGTAACAAGGTAAAATCCTTCTTCAAGATCCTGCATGGGAAGAAGCAATTGCCTGTCTCCTGCAGTTTTAAGGCTCTTGCGTTTCCTTCCGGTAATATCATATACCACGCACCTGGTTAACTCCAACGGTCCGGATATCATAAGCGTATCGTCAGCGGGATCATAGTAAGATACGATACCGTCAGTTGGCCCTTCCTTTGCAGGTTTTAATGTCACATCCTGCACACTATCCTCCGCGGGTTTGATGTGCATGACCCATCCGCCTCCCCGCGCCATGGAGACGTCGCAAACAGTTGAAAGCGTCACTTCGATTTCTTCAATCTTCGATGATGTTGCGTCAACGTCCGAACTATTGGTATCACGCATAACGATCGCTTTATATTTTATTTCCGGCTCGAGAAATGAGAGGTTGAGCGTTAAGTTGCGGGCTTCCAGGTTGGTCATTGCCGCAACGAACCACTCATCGCCTTTATTTCTGGCTACGACAGCATATTCCCCGACCTTCCCCGCCAAGGGCACGGTACGGTCCCAGGTGGTGGGTATGGAGGCTATCAGACTGGTGATCCCCGGGTGTTTTTCATACATTGTGGGAGCATCACACAGGTAGGCCAGTGTCTGGTCATATATAACATACATGGCCACTTCGTGCGTTCGGGTTCCGATGGAATACGGGACACCATGAGGAACCGGTATGAACTGTTCGTAATGCCTGTTTCGTAATGATCCGGGTGTATAATCCAGGGTTCCTGCCAGCATTCTCATAAAGGGAAACTGGAGATGATAATTGGGATTTGCCGTATAGTCCCATTTCGTACATTCTGCACCACGAACCGCTTCAAAATTAAGGATGTTGGGATAGGCACGCTGCAGTCCGGTTGGTTTCGCACACCCATGAAACGTAACCACAAGCTCTCTTTTCGCACACTCTTTTGCTATAAACTCGAACCACTGGATCGCAAGCTGGTCGTCCCGCTCGATCAGGTCCACCTTCACCCCTGCGGCACCATAGGATTTAAATGCATTCAGAATTGCCGGATCGATCACCACCAGGTTGAAATAGTACCAAAGGATAATCTTCACACCTTTGTCAGCGGCATAGGCACAAAGCTGTGGAACGTACCATGAATTCCAGCCGGCGTCGAGGGTCACGTACTCGAGTCCGTATGCAGCGGCAAAATCCACATAATATTTATAAAGTTCCAGGCTCAGATTATCCGGTCCGGAAGGAAAAGGCACCCCTTCCAAAATGGCATCGTGCCACCATTCCCATGCCGATTTACCCGGGACGATCCAGTCGGTATCCTCGAGCAACCGGGGCCTGGCAAGAGCGTAAATCAGCTCATTATTTAAAAGGTCTTTGTCATCATCAGACACAATTAACACCCTCCAAGGATACAGGCGTGTTCCGTCGGTTCGTGCAATATAGTCATACCGTTCAAGTACCCTCTTATACTCGTAATCTCCCTCCTGTACCCGCTTCGGGTACTCGGCCCATTTACCTTTGAGACTGGCATTGCCCGCCTTCAGCACATACATGCCCGGATAATCATGCAGATCCGATTCGGCCACGACGATACATACTCCGGCTTCGGGGTATTTCAAAAGGCAGGGTGTAATGGCAAACTGTCCGTCGGGAACTTCCGCTATTGAACTGTAGGGATAATAAGAACGTTCCCACTGTATCATCTCTTCGCCTCCCTCTCCGAACCAAATATCAGGATCTTCAGCGAAATTAAACTCTGCAATCTCATGCCTGATGATCACTTCGCCTCCCAGGTAGGTTTCGAAACGGTAAGCAATACCCTCGTTGTAAGCCCTGAAAATCAGATCAAAATCCTGCAAACTGATTATTAATTCGTTGTAAATTTCAGGAATCTGCCTGTTTTTACCGTTCAGCACCTGTATGGAATCATTAACAGAACGGAAAGTTGTATCGAGTACTATCGGATTCAACCCAAGAATTCTGCCATCATAAAGCTCCAGTCCGATCCTGGAAGGAATTATTAACTGTTTGCCATATCCTTCAACGGTATAGGTAATTTCCTCCGCCACATTCACCACGGTGCTTAACTGACCTCCCGGTGAACTGAGTTCAAAAGTCTGAGCAGCAACCCCGGTAAGTGATAGACAAAATAAAGCCGTCGCAGAAAATAATTTCATCGGATATTTTATTGGGCTTTGAGCAATATGATTTTACTGTCGAACTGATTGTACATGGTAAACCGGAGTCCGTATTTCATCAGGAAATCTCCGGAAAAGACCTTGCCTTCAAGAGGTGTGAACCATGAATAGGTTTTGGGATCCTTGTTGATCTCAGTCAGCTGGTACATCGCATCGGGGTCCAGTCCGTTTAAAACAAGTGACTGGGTATTACCCTGGATATTCTTTTCAAGCAGATAGGAGAAAACCACTGCCTCTGAGCGGTCCTCACTCACGTACATCATGGATGTTCGTTCACTTGTATAGGGAGAAAGCAACCTGTACAGGTCACCGAATTGTACGATTTTCCTTATTTTATCATATTCACGGATCGCATTCTTCGAGAATGCCTTTTCATTCTCGGTCATGTCGGCAGGTTGAAGGTCCATTCCGAGTTTGGCCGACATGGCCACATCGAACCTGAACTTGAGCGGTGTAATTCTGCCAGTCGTATGATTCGGCACCACTGAGACGTGACTGGCGAGGGCCATCGCCGGATAAAACTGTGTTGTTCCCCACTGAATGAAGATCCTGCTGAGTGCATCGGTATTGTCACTGATCCAGAATTCATCGAAATAGGGCATTGTACCATAGTCGATGCGTCCGCCTCCCCCGGAACAAACCATCATCGATACCTCGGGGTATTTTTCGCGCACTTTTTCCAGCACATCGTATAAACCATATACATATTCGGTCCACAGATGGGACTGATACTCCGGTTTCAGGTAATATGATCCACCGTTTGTCACAAAGCGGTTGCAATCCCATTTTATGTAAGCAATACCCGGATTTTCCGACATGGTTTTATCAATCACATTGAATACATGTTCCTGAACCTTCGGATTCGACAGGTCCAGGTTGAGCTGATTTCGTTTCAGGTGGATCGGACGGTTGGGCTGACCAATGACCCAGTCGGGATGTTTTTTATAGAGTTCACTCTCAGGATTAACCATCTCAGGCTCCAGCCATATCCCGAATTTTATTCCATTCTTCTCAGCTTCCCTAACCAGGTAACCCAATCCGTCTGGCAGTTTCCTGGGATTCACCATCCAGTCGCCCAGGCCTGCATTATCAGAATTTCTGGGATATTTATCACCGAACCACCCATCGTCCAGCAAGAACAGTTCGAATCCCATTTCGGAGGCATCCCTGATGATTCCGGTAAGGATCTCCTGGTTAAAATCGAAGTATGTTGCCTCCCAGTTATTCAATAGTGTATATCGATCACGGTCACCCCTGTATATCCCGTACTTTCTTGCCCATCTATGGAAGTTTCTGCTAATCTGTCCTGTTCCCTGGTCCGACCACGTAAAGAGCAGGGCCGGAGTCGTGATGACACTGTTCTTTTTGAGGGTAAGCTGACCAGCATAGGAATTGATTCCCGTGATCACATGAAGGTGTTCTTTTTCATCCACATCGAACAGCAGTTTCCAGTTACCGGGCCAGGCGAATGTCCCGCCCACCACCTCACCGGTAGTTTCCATGGCTGGATGGTTAAGTGATAGGAAAAAACTGGCATGTGCATGTTCGTTTACCCTGACTCCAAGCTTTGAGTCGAGTACTTTCTGTCCCCTCGTCAGGCGAACTTCTGTCATGTTCATCTCGTCTCCCCAGCTACCGTAAAATTGCGTCAGGAAGTATGCACTTTCGTTAAAGAATAGGTGGGAGGATGCATAATCATAAAGAATTACACTCTCCTTTTCCGAATGACTGATCTCGGTCCACTGCCTCAGCATATCATCTTCGGGATAGACTTTAAAGAAGAGGCTTATGAAGAAGGGATAGACCATATCCTTTAACCTGATCTCTGTCTGTACCGTGCCATCGGTCAGCGTGTCGGAATGATGTTCCTGATATACCAGTTCCGTGGAGGTGTTACCGTCGCCATGAACAACACGCAGTGCAGCCTCATTGATATAGGTAGTTCCGAAGGATGGAAAAGCATCGTAACCTGTGAGGCGGATGTTGGTAACATCCCGGTCGGAAAGTTTTTTACCGAAATAGCCCTGCTGCAATTTTCCGTCCTGTTCAGCAAAGAAAATAAGAGAAATATTTTTTGTGTCAATTTTAATTGTGATTTGTGCCCGGGAAGGTATTCCCCAGGATAAAATGATGGCGAAAAACAACAGGGAAAATATCTTGGAAGAGTGTTGCATCATGGACAATTTTAGTTAGTTTACATTTCCTGATTTAAGCCGGTTGTGATAATTATTAGTCAGGTTATTTAGGACTGAAAAGAATTAGAATATAAAGGAAAGAATTCAAAAAAAAAGTTTGAATAGACAAAATTATTTTCCACATGGACAATTCTAGGCACAATGATATTATCCTTAAAAACCGGACAGGGAATTAAACAGATAAATCTTAACTTTTCGTATAATGAAAACCGGAAGAAAGTAAGATCAAGAATTTAAACAGACAGACGTTGCGCTCAGCCATTACCGAAAAGAATGAAAGTCCGGATCCTTCAGATGCAGTTCCAACCAGAATAACTCTGAGTTATTTCCGGTATTGTAACACTGTGTTACATCATGAATAAACAGAGAAATAAATCAATTAAGAATTAACCGATAGTGATAACGGGAAATTGTAAAATCAGTGGTATTTGTATGGGCCGCCTTCCTACTTCTTCCCGATGCATCGGGATTACGGAGGGCAAAGGCGGCGGGGTGACTGCTGAATGAGCATAATAGTGAAAAACCAATAAAGATGATTTCTCGCGGCTTGCCGCGAGGAGCATCAATTATTGAAATTTTTTGTACCCTGGTTGCCTGGCTACATGCAATATCTTCCGGAATTAATCTGTTTTTGCTCCCTGAAAGGTTTGGGCTGTCCGGGATCAAGGATGTAAAGGAAAACCCCTTTGTGAAGATCGAAGAGAAGCCACGATTATCAGACCGGTACAATTGGAAAAGGCTACATCAAAAATTATCATTTCCTCCTGCAGCACCGGCATACCCCAACATTCTTTCAGGACACAGAGAAAATGCTAATTTGGCATGTTTATATTTCAATATTTTATTATTTTTGTCATATTCATTTGTCATTTTTTGTTTTTTATCACGTAACCATCTGACAAAATGGAAAATCTGATCCAGTACTCCTCCAATATGGTCAGTGCGGTAGACCTGAAATTCAAACGATATCTGTGGGATAAAATAAATTGGGACAACCGCTTAATTGTCATTACAGGAGCCCGGGGAGTCGGGAAAACAACCCTGCTGCTGCAATATATCAGGGAAAATTTCCCCCGTAAAGCGGGTGAAGCACTTTACATCAGCATGGATGACCTCTATTTTGCCAGAAACAGCCTCGTGACGTTTGCCGGGGAATTTGTAAAAAGAGGTGGAAAGGTTCTTTTCCTGGATGAAGTGCACAAATATAAGAACTGGTCCCAGGAACTGAAAAGCAGCTATGACTATTTTCCGGAGTTGAAAATAGTGGCTACAGGCTCTTCGGCATTGGACATATACAAGGGAAAAGCCGACCTCAGCCGGCGAGCCATGGTATACAGTCTGAATGGTTTGTCATTCAGGGAATTCATTGCATTCAAATACAAAACCCCGTTCCCTGTACTGAGCCTGGATGAAATGCTGCAGCATCCGTCCGATGTTATTCAATCTGTTCTCCGGGAGATTAAACCGATCAAACTGTTTGAAGAGTATATTCAATGGGGATATTACCCCTTCTTCACTGAAGGCATACAGGAATACCACATCCGGATCAGGCAGATTATCAACCATGTGCTTGATGTGGACCTGCCCTCTGTCGAAAACATTGATTTCAACGCGGTACATCATTTAAGAACCTTAATGTCTATCATTTCAGAAATTACTCCTTTCAAACCCAATATTCTGAAGTTAAGCCGGCAGGTAGGAATCAGCCGTGAAACACTCCTGCGATACCTCTATCTCATGGAACGGGCAGATCTGCTGCTTTTGCTTAAATCGGGAACCAGGGGGATCAGCAGGATGAACAAACCGGATAAGGTGTACCTGAATAATCCCAATCTTTTATATGCGCTGAAGCAGCAGATGGCAAATACCGGGAATATCAGGGAGACATTTTTCTTCAACCAGCTAAACGAAGGGCATACCGTTAACTATGTTCCTTCAGGTGATTTTCTAATCGACGATGTGTACACCTTTGAAGTCGGGGGAAAAAATAAGCAGCAAAAGCAAATTGAAGGAATAACAAACGCTTATATCGCGGCAGACAACATTGAACACCCCCACCACAACCGGGTTCCCCTCTGGCTGTTTGGTTTTCTCTACTGATCATTTCCCTTCCTCCTCAATAAATGGTACTAACCACCCATCAGGCCACTCTGTCTCTGCCTCATATTTTTGAAACATCTGCTAAATTTGTTTTGAGTCCGATAAATGAAAAAACAGTAAAAACCGACTAAACTGTTTTTGAAAAACGCTCCAGCTAACTGGGGGTCGCTATGCTAAATGTCAGATTAAGTCCTGGCTATTACATTATCGCTGCCGACTATCTCACCCGAAAGCATCAAAATATGCACCCTGTGAAAAAATCAATAATTTCTTTCCCGGCGATCCTATCTGTCGCATCCCGGTCGTATAATCTGAAGAACCGAACAGATTAAGAAACATGTCAGAGTGGTTGCGGCGGGATGCAGTTCCCGTGTTTTAAGGGGAGCTTGTGCGTATCAGGGTGCCGTTCAGGGGGATGGGGATAAGGTGACAATCAGGGAGAAGGAGCTGAAAAGAATGGTGCGTCAGTGACTTGCCCGCCTGGTGGACTG
>JAFGWU010000062.1 GCA_016936975.1 Bacteroidales bacterium
AAGTGGTATCAATGACCTCCTGAATGGCATCGTCTATAAAAGGTTTAATTTTCATATACTGACCTCTCAGGTCCACCATTTTGATCTCTCTCATAAATTACCGGAATTTCAGAAACAGGTTACGAAGATAATAAAAATGCACGGGTTGATAACTTCGTTTTGAAATAGTTGATGGAGGTATTACTTTTAAAACCTAATTCGACTATTTTTGCATACCAAACAGACAATTCCGGTGAAAATAGGAAGTTATATCAAACAGATACTTCTTGATCAAGAAAAGGTCATTCTTCCAGGCTTCGGGAATCTGGTTCTTAAAGAGAGTGATCGGGAATTACCCGGTTCTGGGGGCAAAATTTCTCCGCCGGGTTTGTTTATTCATTTTGATGGAACATACAGTAAGGATGATGAAAAATTAGCTGCCCTTTTTGCTTCCGGGGAGAACATAGAAGAAGAAGAAGCCAAACAACAGGTTCTTGAGTTCATAGATGAAATAAGGTTTGCTCTGGACAAAGGGGAAAAATTCACAATTCCAGGGGTAGGCCTCTTTTTCAAAGATGAGGATCAGCGAATTCGCTTTGATATCGATAAGGACTGGATTTTTGATCCTGATATGTACGGCCTGGATCCCATAGAATTGCTGGAATTGGAAGAGGAGTCCGAAGAGAACCTTGAAAATAAAACTGTTCAGGAGGTTTATCAAGAAAATATTGTTCAGGGTGATACAAGAAAAAGGGGGCATAAGTGGCGGATCATATGGATCGTGGCTGCATCCCTGCTTCTTATTCTGGTAGTATTAATGATGATTCCCGTGGATGAGGAAGGCAGGGTTGGTGTACGGATTGGCCGGGAAGGGATCATCATAAAAAAACCAGACAGGGAACAGCTGTCAACCGAAACCGTTCAGGAAACGGTTAAAGAGGATAATCTTACTGTATCACCGGAAGGGAATAAAGATAACGAGGAAATGCAGGACGAGCCGATTGAGGAGGCGGTGGCTGCAAAAAAATATTTCATCATTGCCGGAAGTTTCAACAGGCTTCAGAATGCCAGTGATCTTCAGGACCAGTTAAGGGCTGAAGGCTATCCCTCAGAAATCATTATTACAGAGAATAGGCTATACAGGGTGAGTCTTTACGGATATTCCACAAAAAGAGAAGCCCTTGAGCAGTGGCAGAGGATTATTAAAGATAAACGATTTGAAAATTCCTGGGTTCTATCAAACTGAGATTAATTTATCTCCGCCCCATTGACTGCCTCATCGGCAGGAGTAACAAAATGAAGTGTCCCATCGGGATTTTCAGACAGTAAAATCATACCCTGCGATTCAATTCCTTTAATTTTTCTGGCAGCGAGATTGGTCAGGACACATACTTTACGGCCTATCAAACTGGCGGGATCATAATATTCAGCAATGCCCGATACGATTGTGCGCTTGTCCATGCCGGTATCGACCTGCATTTTGATAAGCTTTTTGGTCTTGGGTACTTTTTCTGCATGGATAATGGTTGCGGTTCGCATATCCATTTTTGAAAAATCTTCAAAAGAAATTTCCGGCTTTTGTTCCTTCACAGGTTCCTCTTTCAGGTGATTTTTTCTTGTTATTAAAAGTTTATCTTTCTGGGCACGAATTTGTTCATCCTCTATTTTTTCGAAAAGCAATCCAGCATTATGAATCTGATGCCCGGCCTTGAGCAGTTCATGGCTACCCAGAAGATCCCAGCTGATTTCATTAAAAGAGATGAAATTCCTCAATTTTTCCATTGAAAAAGGCAGAAAGGGATCCATAAGAATGGATAGGTTTGCAGTGATCTGAAGTGAAATGTTTAGAATTGTTTTTACCCGCGCTTCATCCGTCTTGATCAGTTTCCACGGTTCGGTATCGGCAAGATATTTATTCCCGAGCCTTGCAAGATCCATGGTCAGTTTAACGGCTTCCCTGAAGCGGAAATTTTCAAGGCTATCCGTTACTCTGGAAGCAATATTCCGGATTTCGTCGAGTACTTCTGAATCGGTTTTCAGCAAATCGGAAATTTCCGGAACGCATCCTTTAAAGTAATTATGAGTGAGGACAATGGTTCGATTTACAAAATTACCGAGAATGGCAACCAGTTCATTGTTGTTTCTGTTCTGAAAATCGTTCCAGGTAAAGTCGTTATCTTTTGATTCGGGAGCATTGGCACAGAGAACATATCGCAGGACATCCTGTTTCCCCGGGAAGTCCTCAAGATACTCATGCAGCCAGACGGCCCAGTTCCTTGAGGTGCTTATTTTTTCATTTTCAAGGTTGAGAAATTCATTTGCGGGTATATTATCGGGAAGAATGTAACTTCCTTCGGCTTTTAACATGCAGGGGAAAATGATGCAATGGAATACGATATTATCTTTGCCGATAAAGTGAATCATCCTGGTAGATTCATCCTTCCAGTATTTTTCCCATTTCCCGGTCAGTTCTTTTGTGGCGGAGATATAACCAATGGGTGCATCAAACCATACATACAAGACTTTTCCTTCAGCTCCTTCAACGGGGACCGGAACGCCCCAGTCAAGATCCCTGCTTACGGCCCGGGGTTGTAAACCCTGGTCAAGCCAGGATTTACATTGGCCAAAAACATTTGGTTTCCACTCCTTGTGATCCTCGAGGATCCACTTTCTCAACCACTTTTCGTACCGGTCAAGTGGCAGATACCAGTGTGTAGTCTCCTTCAGAACCGGTTTATTTCCGCTTATTGTAGATACGGGGTCAATAAGTTCCTGGGGGCTGAGAGAGGATCCGCACTGTTCGCACTGATCCCCATAAGCATTTCCGTTCCCGCAGTGCGGACAGGTACCGGTTATGTATCGGTCAGCAAGAAATGCATTTGCTTCTTCATCAAAATACTGACGGGTGGTTTTTTCAATAAAAATCCCTTTTTCATAAAGGATCTTAAAAAACTCCGATGCGGTTTCATAATGAATTTTATTGGAAGTGCGGGAGTAGATATCGAATGTAATGCCGAATTCTTGAAAAGCCTTTTTATTAACTTCGTGATACCTGTCGACAATATTTTGAGGAGTAACGCCTTCCTGTCTTGCTTTGAGGGTAATCGGCACGCCGTGTTCGTCGGAACCGCAGATCGAAATTACCTCTTTACCACGCTGGCGGAGATAACGGACATAAATATCGGAAGGGACGTATACGCCGGCCAGGTGACCGATGTGTATGGGACCGTTTGCATAAGGCAGGGCAGAAGTAATCAGATATCTTGTAAAATTTTTCTTCATTTGAAGGAAATGCATTTCATCTATAAATTCCAACAAAGATAACATTTATAGGCTAATACAGATAATATCTTTAAAAACCGGAGAACGTTGTTTTTTGTACCTTGCAGAAAAAGTCGCTATGATTACACCACCTGCGGTTCATCCCGGAGATATAATTGGCATAGTTGCCCCGGCGAGAAGCATTACAGAGCAGGAGCTTACTCCGTTTATCGATTGGGCCCATTTGAACGGTTTTGCAATTAAAACGGGCAAATACCTTTTTCAACGGAATCATCAGTTTGCAGGCAATGAGCATCAGCGGCTCAAGGATATTGAGACGATGCTTAAGGATGATGACGTTAAACTGATAATGGCTGCCAGGGGGGGATATGGATGCGGGCGACTTCTTGAAACAATGAATTTCAATCTTTTTACAGATCATCCCAAGTGGTTTGCAGGTTTCAGTGATGCAACCGTTTTTCTGTCGGCCATCAACAGGCAGGCAGGAGTTGAGACACTGCATACGTTTATGCCCTTCTCGATGTTTGATCAGGAAAATTTTAATAGAGCATCATCAGAATCCCTTTTAAGAGCCCTTGCCGGAGATCGATTAAGTTACAGGGTTGCCGTTAACGAATTAAATATAGCCGGACAGGCACAAGGAGTGCTAACTGGTGGGAATCTATCCGTTCTGTATAGCCTTTCAGGAAGCCCCTTTGAACCGCAATATGAAGGCCGGATTTTATTTCTTGAGGATGTTGATGAATACCTATATCATATTGACCGGATGATTCTGAATCTTGAATTGAGAGGGATTTTTAAGCAGATCGCAGGATTAATCGTTGGTTCTTTTCATCAGATGAATGATAATACGGTTCCATTCGGAAAAAATGCCTTTCAAATTATTGCAGAAAGAGCCGCTAAATATAATGTACCAACACTTTTCGGATTCCCGGCAGGGCATGAGAAATTTAATCACACGCTGATAATCGGCCGGGAAGTCACATTAACTATCAGGAGAGATTATGCGAAGCTTGATTTTTCCGGTTAAGTTCGAGATATGTCACACACTGTTGATTTGGGCAGGCAGGCAGAACGGCTTGCAGAAGCATTTTTGCTATCTAAGGGATACCGGGTTATCCGGACAAACTGGAGGTGCGGAAAAAAGGAAATCGATATTATCTGCATTCATGAGGGAACGCTGGTTATTGTGGAAGTTAAATCGAGGATTCAAAGCATCCATCCGGTGGCAGGAGAAGTAGTAGACCTTAAAAAACAGAGGAATATTATCTTTGCTACAGAAGCGTTTCTCCTGAAATACAATATTACATTACCCACACGTTTTGACATCGTTTCCGTGGTATTCTTTGACTCCGAATTCGACGTTGAGCATATTGAGAATGCTTTTTTTCCCGAGGTTGAGTAAATAATCAGCCTGACAGGAGATTGCATCCCCTGATATCAGAATGGTCGTACCGTCCTAATATTTCAAATCCTCCATTCGCATAACACTTCCCCAGGTCTGAGGTTTCCAGGAAGCAGCAGGAATAAATATTTGCCAGGTCAATAATGTTGATGCCCCCGGTCTGTCCATCTTTCACCAGGGAACGGGGATCGTGGGTATCACGGCATATTATTTTCATCCACGGTGGAGGATAAAATAGCCCGTTTCCCTTTGAATACGCCTGTGAGAGCATTTCCGTCATACCATATTCAGAGTGGATCTGTTCTAAGTTGAATGCCTGTTTTAGAAGATCATGAAGTTCTGTCCGGGTTATTTCTGGCCGGCGTCCTTTCATGCCTCCTGTTTCCATAATGATGATGTTGTCGCTTAATGAAGCCGGATATTGAACAGCAAAGTCAAGCAGCGCAAAGCTTACTCCCAGAAGAAGGGTTGGTACCCCATCTCTTGTCCGTGAGATCAATATGCGGGAAAGGGATGCAAAATCATTCAGATAGAAGCCACTGTCGGGATGGTTGCTTTTCTTAATAAGATGATTCATCATATAGACCAGGGATGAGTTTCCTCTTTCAAGGTAGGAGGGAAGAAGGGACAGAATACATCTACGGCTGACATTACCGTAAAACAATGAAAAACATCGGGAAATGCTCTCTTCATAAAGGTCGGTGCCGGATAGGTAATGTTTTGAAACCACAGAACCTGTTGTACCGCTGCTCTCGAAAATGCAAGCGGGTTCATCAGAACGGGTACGGACCACATGGGTCCTAAAGAAATCCACCGGTAAGAAAGGAATATCAGAGATTGAGGTGACTCTTAAAGAACTGCAGCCCATCAAAGAAATATATTGTTTATAGACGGGGTTATGCTCCGCCTGGTAATAGAATATTTCCAGGGCAAGTTCTTGAAATTCCCGCTTACTGCTGATGTTAAAAATCTTTGATTCAAACATGGGCCGCATATATACAAATATATGAAATGTGTACTGTAAAAAATAGTCATAGATGCCGGTCAATTCATTTATTCATTAACTTAACGAACTTATTATTTTTGCTCATAATGAAGATATCACGGTATAAAAGCATGCTTTTCCTGATCGTGATACTTTGTGGGCCGTTATGCGGGCAGGATACGGTATCAAAACGACCGGTTATCGGACTTGTTTTGAGTGGTGGATCGGCGAGAGGTCTTGCACATATTGGCGTGCTCAAGGTTCTGGAATCAGAAGGAATCTATCCGGATGTTATCACGGGTACCAGTATGGGGGGTATCATCGGAGGAATGTATGCAATAGGCTATTCTCCTGATGAAATAGATTCCATATTAAATACAATAACCTGGGCAGAATTATTCAATGATAAAATCTTATTGAACAGGGTAGCTATGACTGAAAAGCATGATTATGGAAATAACATGCTATATATGCAATTTGATCGGGATCATAAGCCTTCTTTTCCACTGGCTATCATCCAGGGACAGCATATAACTGAAAAACTGGGAGAACTGACATGGCATGCGGCGGGGATCGATAATTTCGATAGTCTATGGGTACCTTACCGGACAACTGCTGTGGATCTGGTTCATTCAGAATTACACTATTTTTCCGGTGGAGATATAAAAACGGCTATTCGTTCGACCCTTGCCATTCCATCCATTTTTGGTCCTGTTATACTGGATTCCATGTTGTTTGTTGATGGTGGAGTGATGTGCAGTTTCCCATTAGAAGAAGCTAAAAGACTGGGTGCGGAATACACCATTGGGGTTTACACCAGTTATAACGAAAAAATCAAAGCAGGTGATATTTATTCCCTGATCGGAGTGATTTCAAGATCTGCTTTTATAACAGGTGTAAGCAATACACGAATGCAGCTTGAAGAAGTTGATTTATTAATCAGGCCGGATTTAAAGAATTATGGTCCTGAAAGTTTTGCCTGGGGAATTGAAATAATGAACATCGGGGAAAAAGCCGCATTGAATCAAATAGACACCATAAAAAAGCTGGGAGCTTACCTTGAGCGGTTTCCGGAACCTCAAAGGAAGGAAATACCCAGGATAGATTCTTTTTATGTTACACGTGTTGGTACCGAGGGTAACAACCTGATTAAAGAAAATTACATTATTGCCTGGTCCGGTATAAAAGAGGGCAACTGGGTGAAATACCGGGATGTAGAGAAGGCCATAACAACTATTTACAGTACACTCGATTTTGAAAGTGTGGATTATGTTTTAAAAAGAACAGATGAAGGTTATGCGCTAATTTTCAGGGTTAAGGAAATGAAGCCGGGCTTGCTGGGTCTTGGTGCACATTATGATAATGATTTTAGCACCGGAATCGTTGTGACTGCACTTTACAGGAATTTATTGTTTTCTGCAGACCGGATTTTTGCTGGTGTCAATATCTCCCAGAATTCTCAGATGAGAGTGGATTACAACCTTTATATCGGGCGTAAAAAGAGGAACTTTGCGACTTTGAAATTCTATGCTGAAAACAGTAACCTTCCACACTATTTTGTTATTGACACCCTTTCGGCATTAAACGGTAAAATCAGGCAAAGTCTGTGGAATGCTCACATTAGCTTTGGGAGGATGATTGGCCAGAATTTGGCTTTCAGCATCAAAGGGAATTATGAATGGTCGGAATACAGATTCATTGAAGGCCTGGAAGAGTGGTACGGAATAAAACGCATCAGAGAGGGGGCATTCAGGACACGATGTGCTTTTAATTTGAATACAATGGGCAGGGCTTATTTTCCGGAGGAGGGCATTAAGTTTGATGCAACAGCCGATTTCGTAACAGCTGGGTTGGATAATTATTTTAAAATCTCTGGCAGCTACGATCATTTGGTCCGGCTCCACCGTTTTTTTTCGGCAGGGGTTCAGGCCAGGGGAGGGTTAATCACCGGGCCTCCTTTGCTTTATGACCGGTTTTATATCGGGGGAGATCATTTTATACCAAGGACCAATATGGTAAGCCTGATGGGATGGAATGTTTATGAACTGAATACAGAAGATTTCATCAGTTTTGGACTGACTCTGCAGTTTAATATAAAGGCCGATTTTTATTTAAATTGTATTGGCAATATGATTTACATGAATCGTGCAACGGTTTCAGGAGATTATGCCAGCAACAATTTATATGGATTTGGAATATCCTTTGGATACCGTTCCATTATTGGCCCTATAAAACTGTCTGTCTACTCGAACAGCGATGAACCCGGGCTAAATTATTTTTTCAATTTCAGTTATCCCTTCTGATTCAGCCATTAATGGCCTTGATTCCCGGCAGCACTTTGCCCTCAATATATTCAAGCATGGCACCACCGCCGGTTGATACGTAACTGATTTTGTCTGCCAGTCCGAATTTATTAACAGCAGCGACAGAGTCTCCTCCACCGACAAGGCTGAATGCCCCTTTTTCAGTTGACTCGGCAATTATTTTTGCAATACTCACTGTACCATTCTGGAATTTCGGCATTTCGAAGACACCCATAGGTCCGTTCCATAGTATGGTTTTTGATTCCAGTATGACTTTTCTGAAAAGAGATATGGATTCCTCTCCTATATCCAACCCCATGTATCCCGGTTTCCCGTTATCAATATCAGTAACCAATGTTGCAGCGGTGTTTTCGAATTTATCTGCCAGTACCTGGTCGACGGGAAGCAAAAGGTTTACTCCTTTTTCCCTGGCTTTTTCAATCAGTTCCAGTGCAATATCAAGCTTATCCTCTTCACAGAGGGAGTTGCCGATTTGTCCGCCTCTTGCCTTGATGAAGGTATAAGTCATCCCTCCTCCTATAATAAGGTTATCCACCTTATCAAGAAGGTTGTCTATCACCTGAATTTTATCGGATACCTTGGCACCCCCCATAATTGCAGTAAAAGGTTTTTCTGATTGGAGAAGTACCCTGTCCATAGCTTCAAGTTCCTTATTAATAAGATACCCGAACATTTTATGATCATCATCAAAGAAATCTGCTATGACTGCAGTTGACGCATGAGCACGGTGGGCCGTTCCAAAGGCGTCATTAACATATACATCTGCATATCCGGACAGTTTACGGGCAAAATTTCTGGTTGCTTCCTGTTCATCTACAGTTTTAATTTTATCCTCAGCCGAATGAAATCTGAGATTCTCCAGGAGCAATACCTCTCCGGGTTGAAGGGTTGAAGAAAGTTTTTTTGCATCTTCTCCAATGCAATCATTTGCAAACCTGACCGTTTTACCGAGATGGGCAGATAAAACAGGAATGACGTGTTTCAGGGAAAATTTTTCCTCAGGTCCCGATTTTGGACGTCCGAGATGGGACATTAGTATGGCCGAGCCACCGTCACTCAGGATTTTTTGAATGGTCGGCAGGGCCCCCCTTATGCGGGTATCATCGGTTACCTCAAAGTTTTCATTAAGAGGAACGTTAAAATCCACTCTTATTATTGCTTTCTTACCGGCAAAATTGTAATTGTCAATAGTTTGCATCTTTTTAATTTTAATGTGAAACGATGAGAGACTACACAGAAGGTCAAAGGTAATAAAGAAAATATTAATAGCGAAGCACGGGCGGACGATGAAATCATAATTGTCATTTTTAGTTACATTTGCAGGTACGGAAATCAAATCATGCAGTTTAAGGAGGTTATTAATCAGGAAGAGACCAAAAAAGGATTGATCCGTTTCGTTTCAGAACAACGGATCAGTCATGCCCTCATGTTTGTAGGTCCGCCCGGAAGCGGAAAACTCGCACTGGCAATTGCCTTTGCACAATATATTGCCTGTGACAGCAGAGCTGGGGGTGATTCGTGCGGGAAATGTCCCTCCTGCGTAAAATATAACAAACTTGTTCATCCTGATCTTCACTTCCTGTTTCCGGTAATGACCACAGCAAAGGTGACCAATCCGATAAGCGACAGCTTTATGAATGAATGGCGGGATCTGGTAACAGTCAATCCCTATATATCGGAAAACGAGTGGTATGAAGCAATTGGAGCAGAGAATAAACAGGGATTCATCAGTAAGAATGAGAGCAACGAAATCATCCGAAAGCTGGGATTGAAATCATACGAATCGGAGTATAAAATTGTTATAATCTGGTTGCCTGAAAAAATGAATCATTATGCCGCCAATGCTCTTCTGAAGTTGATTGAGGAGCCTCCGCCAAAAACATTGTTCCTGATGGTATCTGAAAATACGGAACACATTCTTCCAACCATTCTGAGCCGGACACAATTGATCAGGGTTCCTGCCCTATGCAGTAAGCATATCAGGGATGCGTTGCTGAAAAAGGAGGCGGACAATTTCGAATTGGTTGAAGATGCCATAAAAAAGGCCAATGGAAATTATAACGTGGCGCTGAATGTCCTCAGGAATATTGAGCAGGAATTACAGTATTTAAATCTATTCCAGACTTTCATGCGACATTGTTACAAACGGAAGTTACTTGAATTGTCGGAAATGACAGAACAGATCGCATCGATGGGCAGGGAAAGGCAGAAACAACTACTCTCTTATTTTCTTAGAATGGTAAGGGAGAATTTTATGCTGAATATAGACCGGGAAGAGCTGACCTACCTGTCCAGGCAGGAAAATGAGTTTTCAAAACGGTTCAGTTCCTATATTCACAGAGGGAATGTTTTTGATCTTGCAGATCAGATTTCACTGGCGTTTCAACATATTGAGGCCAACGGCAATCCAAAAATTATTTTCATGGACCTGGCTATTCAGGTAATTCTTTTGCTGAAACAAGAATCTGAAACGGATTGATTTTTTAAATCGTTTTCCTTTGTATATTTTTGTATGATTACTGAAAGTCAGCTCCTTTAAAAAAAGACGGTTATGGACAGTTTAATGGCAAGGGGGTGTTGTTCGGAGCAGGCCCTGTCGGGAGTGAACGAAAACAAGGAAAAACTTACCAGTTATTTTAATTCCTGCAGTAAACTGGAAGCTTTTAACTGGCTCAGGGAACTGTCGGGAAACTTCGACATTCCGGATATTGTTGAGGTCCGCTTCAAGAATACACGAAAAGGATATTACCGGAATGTGAACGGGCTTCGCCTGAAAAGGGGAGATATCGTTGCTGTTGAATCTTCTCCCGGTCATGACATCGGTATTGTCACCCTGGCTGGAGATATTGTTCATAAGCAACTTCCAAAGGCCAAACATGAAATCGACATAAACGATTTAAGAAAAGTATATAGAAAAGCCAAGCAGGTTGACATAGAAAAATGGAAGGAGGCTATTGAGCTTGAGCGGGATGTAATGTTAGAATCCAGAAAGATAGCTGAAAAACTCAAGCTGGACATGAAGATTGGTGATGTCGAATATCAGGGAGACAAAACCAAGGCAATATTCTATTACATAGCTGATGAACGGGTTGATTTCAGGGAATTGATAAAGGTGCTTGCCGATACATTCAGGACCAGGATAGAGATGCGTCAGATAGGTGCGCGGCAGGAGGCCGGTAAAATCGGAGGAGTTGGTACCTGCGGACGTGAGTTATGCTGCACCACTTTCATTACGAACTTCGTTTCCGTTACCACACAGGCAGCAAGGTTTCAGGAGGTGTCCCTCAATCCTCAGAAACTTGCCGGTCAGTGTGGAAAGTTAAAATGCTGTTTAAATTATGAGTTGGCGGGATATATTGAAGCACAAAAAGATTTTCCTGACAGGGGGATCATGCTGAAAACAAAGAAAGGAGAAGCAACCTATCAAAAAACAGATATTTACCGCGGGATCATGTGGTACACATACAGGGATGATAAAATTCAAACGATATACCCTGTTTCGGTGGAACGTGTAAAGGAGATTATAAGAATGAATAAGGAGGGAAACCTAGCGGATGATCTGATATCAGTAGAAAAAATCGAATGGAATCCCCCGGAGTTCAGCAATGATGTGGGAAAAGAGAGCCTTACACGGTTTGATGCCACACGATCGGGAACAAAAAAATCTTCAAAACGATCGAGAAAAAAATACCGCAGGAATTGATGTTTTCTCCAAAAAAAGTATTGTTGTGGTCCGTTATATTGGTTTCTGCGCTATCCTGCCGTGAAAATGTGGTATTTGATGAGTTCAGTCATATCGGGAAGCCAGGATGGAACTGGAGCGATAAACGGGCTTTTGATATAGAACCGGGTGATACCACCCAAATGCATGATATTTATATCCAGGTCAGGCATACTGTTGATTATCCAATGAGTAACCTGTACATGTTTGTAAATGTTTATGGTCCATCCGGGCAGTCCATGAAGGATACTGTAAATATGATTCTTGCAGAACCCGATGGCAGGTGGGTGGGACGTGGACCCGGAAAAATAAGGGAGTTAAGGTTTCACTATCGCAAAAACACTATTTTCAGTGAGCCTGGAACTTACAGGTTTATTCTTGAGCAAGGGATGAGAGTTCCCAGTTTGCCTGTCACAGATGTCGGGATCAGGATTACAAAAAGCCAATAGCAATCGTTTAAATGTGGGAAAAAACAAGCTGAGCAGATTTGAGGAGATGCTGCATTTTGACAGGGTTTTTCAACCATCATTCCATGAGGTTTACGGAAGGGATTATTATCTAAAAGGTTGCTGGAGCAAAAGGGTTTTTCATAACAACAATCCTATTATCCTTGAGCTTGGATGCGGGAAAGGGGAGTACACCATTGGAATGGCAAAGCTTTTTCCCCGGAGAAATTTTATCGGTATCGATATAAAGGGCGCGCGAATCTGGAAAGGAGCAAAGATTGCCAATGATACAAACCTTTCCAATACAGCGTTTTTAAGAACCAGGATTGAATGGATTCAATCCTATTTCGGCCAAGGTGAGATTGACGAGATCTGGATAACCTTCCCCGATCCGCAGTTAAAAAGGCGGAGGAAAAAAAAGAGGCTTACCGGGGCCCTGTTTTTAAATTCCTACAGAAATTTGCTTAAAGACAATGGAATTATACATCTTAAAACAGATCATGCAATATTGTACAATGATACCCTGAGTCTTTTAAAATTTAACGGTTTGGAGATTCTAATGCAGGCTGCTGATCTCTACAGCTCTCCCCCAGTCGATCCCGTCCTGTCGATTCCAACCTTTTACGAATCGCAATTTCTGGAGGAGGGTATCCCTATCAGATATGTGTCTTTCAAATTGCCTTCCCGGAAGGAAATAATAGATCTAGAGGATGAAGAAGCATGATGATTTTTTCAGCCGGGTTTATGAAGTTGTCAGGTCCATTCCACCCGGAAGAGTTACATCATATGGTGCGATAGCACGCTTCCTTGGGTCTTCACAATCTTCGAGAATGGTTGGATGGGCCATGAACCAATCCCATAACCAGTCTGAATTTGTCCCTGCCCACAGAGTGGTAAACCGAAACGGTGTCCTTACCGGAAAGCACCACTTTGAAGGGCCGGATGTCATGCAACAACTTCTTGAGAATGAGGGAGCCATAATTGAAGATGACCAGATTATAAATTTCAGTGAACTCTTCTGGGATCCAATGCAAGAATTAAGTTTATGAAGACTGATTCCAAATAAAAAACATCTATCTTTGGGCACAAAATACAGCTTACCATGAAAATCAGCAGGAAACAGGTAATTGATGTACTGAACGAGATAAAGCATCCCGAAAGTAAAAAAAGCATTGTCGAAATGGGTATGATAGAGGACCTTATAATCAGTGATGATCAGGTCAGGTTTTCATTAAAGTTCAAAAGGCCTAATGATCCTTTTATTGAATCCATGAAAAGGGTTTGTGTCCGAACCATTAACAACAGGTTCGGTGAGGGGACCACAAGGCCGGGGCAGATAGGGATAATCGTACCGGAACCACCGGAACAAAAAAAGATACTGTCGGGGGTTAAAAACATTGTTGCTGTTGCTTCGGGGAAGGGCGGCGTAGGCAAATCAACAATTGCGGTAAATTTAGCGGTCAGCCTTTCGAAATTAGGTTTCATGGTCGGATTGATTGATGCGGATGTATATGGGCCCTCCGTTCCGAAGATGTTCAATGCGGTGGAAGAGTCTCCCTCTGCCCGTATTGAAGATACACAGGAATGGATCATCCCGATTGAACGATACGGAGTTAAGATGCTTTCGATTGGTTTTTTTGTAAAACCGGAAGATGCCGTTATCTGGAGGGGCCCGATGGCAACCAGTGCGCTCAAGCAGTTGATCAATCAGGGAGACTGGGGTGAACTGGATTATCTTCTGATCGATCTTCCTCCTGGCACAGGGGATATCCATCTGACCATGGTTCAGGAATTACCGGTTACCGGTGTCGTTATTGTGAGCACGCCACAGGAGGTTGCTCTTGCAGATGCTGTAAAGGGAATCAGTATGTTTACAGGGAAGAAAATAAATGTGCCTGTCCTTGGCCTCGTGGAGAACATGTCGTGGTTCACTCCTGAAGAATTACCCGATAACAGGTATTATTTATTTGGCAAGGAAGGGTGCAAAAAACTGGCAGAAAAAATGGGGATTAGGCTTTTAGGTCAGATTCCAATTGTACAGAGCATATGTGAATCAGGGGACCGGGGAGAACCTGCAGCACTTTCATCCGAGACCATTGAAGGTAAAGCCTTTCTTGAGCTGGGGAAATCCGTCGATGAGGCGGTGCAACTGCGGAACAAAACACAGGAGCCGACACGAAAAGTTGAGGTTCTGAATAAGTAAGGTCCAGTATTTTTATTAATTAGAAACTTGTGTAAATGGAAGCGTTAAGAGCCCGGGTCGAAAAAGCCCTTGAAAAAATCAGGCCTTACCTGGTTGCTGATGGTGGGAATATTGAAATAATCGACATCACTGATGACGGGATACTCAAAGTCCGGCTCACCGGTGCCTGTCATGGATGTCCCTTCAGCATGCAGACCATGAAAGCCGGCGTGGAACTGGCAGTTAAAAAAGAAGTTCCGGAAATAAAAGAGGTGATTGAAGTTGGGATGTTTTCATAGGGTCGGGAACAGTATATTTCTCTGAATGGTTCTCAAGGCGCAGCAGGGTTTGATTTCCTTCCTTTGACCGGTTAAATTTTTACCTGTCAGATAAAATAAGTAGTTACAAAAGCAGTTTTATAAAGTAAAAACCGGTAGGAACAGTGCGGAAACAGTCTACTAAATATGGTCTTTGCCTTTTCTGGTTCATCGTTCTGTTAACATCCTGCAGTGTCGAAAAGAATACGGTGACCACCCGTAATTATCACAATCTTACCTCCCATTATAATATTTACTATAACGGTCATGAGAGTTTTAATAAGGGGGTGAAGCGTGCGCGTGAAGCCTTCCGTAATGATTACACACAATTGTTGCCGATCTTTTATTATGTGGATGAATCGGTTCACTCTGCCGTACAGTCCGACATGAAGCGGGCCATCGACAAAGCAACAAAAGTGATAACCTTACATTCAATAACAGCAAAGCCTAAGGTCAGGGCAGGAGACCAATCCCCTCAGCAAAAAGCTTTTTATGAGAAGAGAGAGTACAATAAATGGGTAGACGATTCCTACATGCTGATGGGAAAGGCTTATATGTATCAGGGGGAATTCTTCCTGGCCATTGAAACATTCAAGCACGTAATGGTTACTTTTCCTGATGAAGATGTACGGTTTCTCGCTTTGATCTGGCTTGCAAGGGCTAATATCATGATTGATGAACTAAAGGAAGCAGAACGTCTTATTATTGCCCTCAGTGATGCTCCGGAGCTGCCGGAGAATTACCTGCTCGAATTATATCTTACAAAGGCGGATTATTCAATCAAAACTGAAAATTATAATGCGGCAGCTGAAAATCTGAAACTTGCCCTTACCATGAAACCGGAAAAGGAACAGAAGATCAGGTATACCTTCATCATAGCCCAGTTGTACGAAGAGCTTGGTGAAAAGGAAATGGCCATGAGCTATTACAGGAATGTTACCCAGCTGAATCCTCCCTATGAGATGGCTTTTAACGCAAAGGTGAGCATGGCTGAGGTTTTCGATTCGGGAACTTCTGACAGTGGCGAAATTAAGAAATTGCTGCAAAAAATGTTGAAGGACAGCAAGAACCAGGAATATAAGGATCAGATTTATTTTGCCATGGGTAATATCTCTCAGGAGGAAGGAGATATGGAGAAAGCTATAGAGTATTACACCCTTTCGGTAAGTTCAAGTGTAAGAAATAACCATCAGAAAGGGGAATCTGCGCTGACCCTTGCCAGCATTTACTATGATGAACCAGATTATCTGCTTTCGGCAGCATATTATGACTCTGCCGTCAACCTGCTTAAGAGCGATTATCCGAATTATAATGTATTAAGCAGCCGGTCGAGAAGTTTGTCAGAACTTGTTACCAATATTAATATGTTTGAACTGGAGGACAGTGTACAGGAACTGGCGGCTCTTCCTGAAGCGGAACGGCTGGCAGTGATAGATGGCATTATCGAGAAAGTAAAGGAACAGGAGGTGGAAGAAAGGCTTGCGCAGCAGCAGACCATTCAGGATATGCAGTATAACCGTGGAATGTACAATACTTCGAATGCATTCCAGCAGAATACTCAGAGCCAGGGCGGCAAATGGTATTTCTATAACCTGAATGCGAAAAGCTATGGTCAGCCTGAATTCAGAATGAAGTGGGGGGACAGGGAGCTGGTAGATAACTGGAGGCGAAGCAACAGGCAATCTGTATCCTCTCTGATGGAGGGAATTGGCACACCATCGGATACAACCGGTGGCGCTGCCGGTAAAGTTCTTGATAATAAATCGCGCGAGTTTTACCTTGCTGCAATTCCGCTGACCGATTCAGCAATGGAGCAATCGAATGGGCGCCTGGAAACAGCATTATTCAATATGGGGCAGATTTATAAAAATGATTTGCTGGATTATAATGAATCGATCGCCGCATTTGAAGAGTTGATCAACCGCTATCCTGACGGAAGTTATACAGCAAATGCATATTATTACCTGTATGAGTTATACAATTCGATTCAAAAAGGGGAACGCGCCAGCCAATATCGCGAATTACTTGCGGAGGAATTTCCTGAATCCCATTATTCCAAGCTTCTTAGCAATCCCAATTATATAAAGGAGCTTGAAGAGGAGGAGGCTGCAGTATACCGGTTGTATGAAAGGATCTACGATGATTATAGCAGTGAGCGACATCCTGCAGTTATTGAAGGGGTTGAATCTGCCCTGGTTGAGTTTGAAGGCGATCCCCTCATCCCGAAATTCATGTATATAAAAGCCCTTTCCATTGGTGCGGTGGAAGGTAAGGAAGCCATGAAGAGTGCACTGGACACCCTGATAGCCTTGCATCCCGGAACAGAGGAGAGCTTGCAGGCACAGGAACTTATCGACTATATGTACGTGGCCTTCCCGGTTATAAAGGAGGCCGAGGAAGCCAGGGAAGCTGAAGAAATCTATGGCCTTTATCCCGAATCAGGGCATTATCTGGTTATCTCTTTATTAGCCGGGGAGAATATTAACCAGGTGAATTTTGATCTGCTGAACTTCAATCTGGATTATTTCAATCAATATGATCTGACAATTGAAAAGATCGAGTTTGATGCAAAGAATAATTTACTGAAGACAGGGCCATTTATTAATCAGCTGGGAGCAGAACGATACAGGAACACCATCGAGGAGAATATGCAGGTGATCCTGGGGGATGTTCCGGAGAACAGATACAGCATATTCATCATTTCTGAAGAGAATTACAACGTCATGCTTCAGAAAAAAGGATTAAATTCATACCAATTGTTTTACGAAAATTTCTATTTGAATTCAGAGTGATGGTAAAAGAGATCAACATATTGTGGGTCGATGACGAAATTGATCTTCTCAGGCCATATATTCTGTTTCTTGAAGAAAAGGGATACAATCTGGTCACGGCGGCCAATGGACAGGATGCCATACGGATCGTTGAAAGGGAAAGGTTTGACCTGATATTTCTGGATGAGAACATGCCAGGGTTAAGCGGACTGGAGACCCTCGACCGCATAAAGAAAGTGGTACCGTCGGTTCCGGTGATCATGATCACAAAAAATGAGGAGGAGGACATCATGGATGAAGCCCTTGGCAGCAAGATTTCAGACTACCTTATCAAACCAGTAAATCCGAAACAAATTTTGTTAACGATAAAGAAAAATATTGATACCAGGCGGCTCATCACTGCAAAAACCACTTCAAACTACCAGATGCAATTCGGACAGATTGGACTGCAGATTAATACAGCAGCCACTTTTACTGATTGGACCGACATATATTCCAGGCTGGTTTTCTGGGAACGGGAGCTTGAGAAATCCAGAATTGAGGGCATGGATGAAATCCTCCAGATGCAAAAACAGGATGCCAATAAAGAGTTCTGCAAATTCGTAAAGGCAAATTATTTCGAATGGTTTTCAGATCATGCGGTTCAGAAGCCCCTCATGTCTCCGAACCTGTTTGCCAGAAAGATCTTTCCCCTTCTTGAGAGCCATAAGGTGGTTGTTGTACTGATTGATAATCTTCGGTTTGATCAATGGAAAATCATTGAGGAAGAGATTCATGACTATTTTACTGCGGAGAAAGAGGAGCTTTATTGCAGTATTCTTCCAACAGCCACTCAGTATGCAAGAAATTCGATATTTGCGGGCCTTATGCCTATGGAAATAGACCAGTTATATCCTGAATACTGGATCCAGGAAGAAGAAGCAGGCAGTAAAAATCCTTTTGAAAAAGAGTTATTGCAGATTCAGATGCAAAGGGCTGGCATCAGGAGTTCATTGAATTATGAAAAAATAAGTAACCAGAAGAGCGGCAAGAAGATTGTCGAGAATTATAAAAATCTGCTTAATTACGATTTAAGTGTTCTGGTGTACAATTTTGTAGATATGCTGTCTCATGCCCGGACGGAAATGGATATGATAAAGGAACTGGCCTACGATGAAGCTTCCTACAGATCCATTACCACAAGCTGGTTCCAGCATTCCTATTTGCTGGAACTCCTGAAGTTGTTGTCAGGTTATAACATCAAACTTGTAGTAACAACCGATCATGGTTCTGTAAGGGTAAAAAATCCGGTCAAGGTGATTGGTGACAGGAATACTTCTGCCAATCTCAGGTATAAGATGGGAAAGAACCTCAATTACAATCCGAAGGTTGTTTTTGAGGTACAGAAACCCGAACTGATTCATCTTCCGAAATCGAATGTAAGCAGTACTTATATTTTCTCCTATGAGAATGACTACATGGTTTATCCGAACAATTATAACTATTTTGTAAATTACTACAGGAACACATTCCAGCATGGCGGGGTATCCCTTGAGGAAATGCTTATCCCGGTTATTATTCTACTGCCAAATGCATAACCGATGAATTGTATTCATGTACCGGATCTCTCTTTTATCGATAAAGCAGCCAGGGAATTTTTTTCCCGCGTGGCTAATCAGACTGTGTTTGCTGTTTCAGGTGAGATGGGGGCAGGGAAAACTACTTTTATCAAGGCGCTATGCAGGGAGCTGGGTGTTTCCCTTACGGTAACCAGTCCCTCCTTTGCCATAATCAATGAATACTTTACTGATACCGGAGCGTCTGTATATCATTTTGATCTCTACAGGATAGAAAATCCCAACGAACTGTATGATATGGGTTATGAGGATTATCTCTATTCAGGTGCTTACTGCTTTATTGAATGGCCCGAGAAAGCGTGGCATTTAATCCCGGAATATGCCGTGCAGGTGGAAATAAAGGTTATGGAAGATAAATCCCGCAATATAATTGTTAAGGAGCCTTAATATTTTGCGGATTTGATAATGCAGGGGATTTATAGTATTTTAGGTTACCGGATTTAATATGTGAATTTATGGAAAAACATTCCCGGAGTTCGTTCAATATTCATAAAGAAGGCCTGATGCCCAAGGAAGAAATCCTTGAAGTGGTCAAGCAGCAAAAAAGTTTGAAGATTGGGGTTCCTAAAGAGAATCATGCTATTGAAAGCAGGGTACCCCTCACCCCGGAGGCCATTGAAATATTGATTGAGAATGGACATGAGGTCATTCTTGAAAGGGGAGCCGGAAAGGCTTCAAATTACCCGGATACAGACTATTCCGAAAGGGGTGGATTAATAACCGATGATCGGAAAGAGGTTTTTAATTGTGATCTGCTCCTTAAAATCACACCACCCACCCTGCAGGAGATTGAGTGGTTGAAGGAACGGCAAACGCTTATATCCTCTTTCCAGGCTCAAATCCATGAGGATGAAGGATATGTCCGGGGGCTGATGAATAAACATGTAACGGCGGTCGCTTTTGAGGAGATTCAGGATGAACATAAATGTTATCCGGTGGTACGAAGTATGAGCAGTATTGCGGGTACCACAGCCGTTCTGATTGCGGCGGAATATATGAGTAATGTCAGAGGGGGAAAAGGAGTTATGCTGGGGGGCATTTCCGGAATCTCACCAACGGAGGTGGTCATTCTAGGTGCCGGCACCGTTGCTGAGTATGCCGTGCGGGCAGCCATGGGTCTGGGATCCAACGTTAAAGTTTTTGATCACTCCATTCATCGTTTACGCAGATTACAAAGTTCGGTTGGTCAGATGATCCCGACTTCCATTTTTCATCCCAAAGTGATCCAGAAAGCCCTGAGATCCGCCGAGGTTCTTATTGGAGCGATGAGGGAAAACGAACGGCACTACGGATTTTACATTACAGAAGAGATGGTAAAGGAGATGAAAAGCGGTTCGATCATCATTGATGTCAGTATTGATCATGGTGGTTGTGTGGAAACTTCAGAGTTGAGAACCCAGGAAGATCCTGTTTTTACAAAGTACGGTGTGGTTCACTATTGTGTACCCAATATTCCTTCCAGGGTTGCCCGGACAGCTTCTATTGCGATCAGTAACGTTTTTTCGCCTTTAATCGTAAGTACCGGGCTGACAGGCGGAATTGCGAATCAGCTAAAGGAAGATATCGGTTTCAGGCATGGCGTATATATTTA
The DNA here is from genome assembly GCA_016936975.1 of Bacteroidales bacterium. Lineage (GTDB taxonomy): Bacteria > Bacteroidota > Bacteroidia > Bacteroidales > JAFGWU01. The sequence goes on from JAFGWU010000062.1 coordinate 20,620, forward strand.
CAATGGAATACTGACCAATGACATTATTGGGAAACGTTTTGGAATTCCATCAAAAGATATTGACCTTCTGATGGCCGCTTTTTAATGTTTTCACAAAGGGATGAAAAAATTTTTCCTTATACTGGTTTCCATGGTTATGATGTCCGGATGTCACGATCAGGAACTGGATATTCTGGAAGGGGAAATTAATTTGAGCTCACAGCTATTCGGAGTAGGTTCCTATTACCTTTACGGATACAGTTATGGGGAAGCCGATTACATCAAATACAGCTTTCCTTTTTCAGGCAGTGTGGTTCCGGATTTGATCAATATTCCGTTTAAAAACCCGGACGGAACCATCAGCGCTTCGGGTTTTAATGCTCCTTCCGGCAAAAACGGATTCAGCCTGCTCGGATCCTTTTCGTCCCTGGATGCGGCACGAGAATTCTACAGGGATTATAAAAATGTTGAACCGGGTCTTGAGTTTATAGTCGACAGCGACACTGTAAAGTTATATCAGGTCTGGCTGCAAAAAACGCAATATGATCATTTTGCAAAGCTGTTAATCATGGATATTAATTTTTTTGATGGTGGTTTGGGTGAAGATTATATTGTAGCAAACATCGAATATACTTACCAGAACGATGGGACAGGCGTATTTCCTTAAGATGCCTGAATAATTGAATTTTGTTATCTTAGAACCCAGTGTTTTTTGTAAAGCATTGCCAGATAATATGAATTTTACCCTGCTTGGATTTATAATTTATCTAATCATAATCCTTGTTGTCGGATTCCTGACCTTTCGTCGCAATAAATCCCATCAGGATTTTTTCATTGCTGGCAGGCGATTAAATCCCTGGTTAGTAGCCTTTTCTGAGAGGGCATCCGGAGAGAGCGCCTGGTTACTGCTTGGCCTTCCGGGCGCCGCATATGCAGCCGGGTTAATAGAATTCTGGACTGCCCTGGGTTGTGTGCTGGGGGTTATTTTCTACTGGTTCTATGTTGCCCGCGATCTCCGAAACGAATCCGAAAAATACCAGGCCATTACTATACCCGGATTTCTTGCCAACCGTTTCGGGAAAGGGCAATCAGCCATCAGGATTCTGGCCACATTTATCATCGTGTTCTTTTATATTTTCTATCTGTCGGCACAGTTCAACGGTGCAGGTAAGATCCTGAGTGTTACTTTCGGGATTGATCAGACGGTTGGCATGATTATCGGTGCCGGGGTGATTATTTTTTACACCATGATGGGTGGTTTTTTTGCAGTGGCATGGACCGATATGATTCAGGGAATCATAATGATTGGTGCGCTCATCATCCTTCCGCTGGCTGGATTTCTGGAATTAACAGAACAGGAGACAGCTGTCCCTCACTTTAATAACCTCCTGAATGAAGGGGGTTTAAAGCTGACCTCCCTTACTGGCGGAGCAAAGGGATGGACTGCTGCAGCACTGATTATAAGTGGTCTAAGCTGGGCTTTCGGATACATGGGCCAACCGCATCTGCTGACAAGGTTCATGTCAATAAATGAATCAAAAAATATTAAACTATCCAGGCGTATTGCCATAGCATGGGTATTGCCCGCCTTTGCGGGAGCCATCATGATTGGGTTGCTGGGAGCAGCCCTTTACGGACAGGGACGATTTGATGATATAGAAAAGATCATGCCACATATGGCCGTACAGCTTTTGCCGGCCTGGATTGCCGGCATCCTTGTCAGTGGGGCCATTGCAGCCATGATGTCAACAGCCGACAGCCAGCTCCTGGTTATCAGCTCTTCTGTTATTGAAGATTTTTTTCATCAGACACTGGGAAAGGATGTCAGTGATATCTTTCTCCTGAAGGCCAGCCGTATGATTACTATCATCATCGGTTTAACAGGTTTCATTATCGGGGTGGCTTCCGATAAATTGATTTTTTCAATGGTTTCATATGCATGGGCAGGTCTGGGGGCCTCATTCGGCCCCGTTTTATTACTGATCCTCAAATGGAAAAAGGTTACACGCCAGGGCGTGCAGGCAGGATTGATTACAGGATTTCTGACCACTGTGATCTGGTCGGAAATTAAGGTACTGGACCAATGGATCAGTGTAAGATTTGTTTCATTCATGATCTCATTGCTTGTTGTTTTTGCAGTAAGCAGGTTAACTTTTAAAACCCCGGAGCGGAGATGAAATGGCTTTATGATGCAGGGATCAGGTTCTATTGGCTTGGGATTGTTATTTCTTCAGCCTGGAACAGAAAAGCGAGGATCTGGCTTAATGGCAGGAAAGGCTGGTACGCATTATTATGGAACCGGTTTCAGGATGACGACCGGGTGATATGGTTTCATTGTGCCTCACTCGGAGAATTTGAACAGGGAAGACCGGTCATTGAAATGACCAGGGAGCGACTGGCCCGGATAAAAATAGTGCTTACGTTCTCATCCCCTTCCGGATTTGAGAAGAGAAAGCATTATGAGGGGGCAGATTTTGTGTGTTACTTGCCCCTGGATACCAGAAAAAATGCACGAAAATTTATTCAATCCATCCCATTGAAATGTGCCGTGTTTGTTAAATACGAATTCTGGTACCATTATCTGAGCACCCTCAAAAAAAGGGACATCCCCCTGTTCCTTGTTTCCGGTATTTTTCGCAGGGAACAGATTTTCTTCAAATGGTATGGCGCATGGTACCGGCGATTTTTGAACAGCTTTTCCCATTTCTTTGTGCAGGGGGAAAAGTCCAAACAACTGCTGAACCAGTACGGATTTGATAACGTTACCGTTGCCGGGGATACACGGTTCGACAGGGTGGTGAAGGTTGCGGGGACGAATTACCGGAATGCGTTTCTGGAAGATTTCTCGGGAAGAGGTAAGGTAATTATTGCCGGGAGTACCTGGGATGCCGATGAAAAATTACTTCAGGAGGCCTATCGAAATTTACCGGGTGATTACATGTGGATAATTGCTCCTCATGAATTATCGGATGCGCACCTCAGGAGATTGAAGAACACGTTCGAAGATTCTTTATTATTTACAGATATTGAGAAAAGTCCGGATAATGATGCACGGGTGATCATCGTTGATACGATCGGACAGCTCTCCTTTCTTTACCGGTACGGGACCGTTGCCTTTATCGGTGGCGGATTCGGAAAAGGGATTCACAATATTCTTGAAGCTGCGGCCTATGGTCTGCCGGTAATCTTCGGACCCCGTTATGAAAAATTCCAGGAAGCGTCGGAACTGATTAAAGTGGGAGGGGCCTTCCCGGTCCAGGATGGGTTTGAACTGGTGTCGGCTTTCCGAAATCTGTTCGAAAACCCCATTAACCTCAGGACCTCATCGGAACGTTGTCGTAATTACGTGCTGAGCCATACAGGGGCTTCATCCCTGGTCGTCGAAAAGCTGGAAGAATACTTCTGAAAAGCATGGATGCAGACGGAGGATTTCTGCCACTCTTCAGGAGTCCCAACCTTGATCTGGTTCAGCCATGTAAATGAATTGATTAAGGCAATAACCCGGCCGGGTGGCTGCAGAAATATTAATCCTAAAGAACAATAAATCAATTATATAATAGATTTTTACATCCCTGTTTGCCCCTAGATTCTTTCATATTACTGAATACTATGAAGTTAAATGAGGGGTTAATTTTTTGTTAATAAAAACAGAAGATTCCTGCGAAAGTGGATTGGGTTTTTGTTCTAACTTCATTCACCGAAAATTGAGATAACTAATCCTTTTCTCTCACCTTTTTATTCTTAATTAACGTGAAATTGAAAAGGGGGTTGTTTTCTCTTTCTTGAAAGGGTTTGAATACTTACAATATTGATATTTAGGCAAGTAAGAGCTGTTAATATTGAGTGGTCAATGTTGATAAGTACCTTTGCGGCAAGCCGGTTCAATTACTAAATTGTTCAAGTATTGACCGGTGCCCGGTGTAATGACTGACGAGTAACTCATAAAATTTGAACGGCATGGCAGAAAAGGCATCTTCGCAGAAGAATTTATCTTTTAAAGAGGTTTCAATCAAAACAGCACATGATTTGAACCAGGAAAAGACGCATGTAAAAAGCACATATTCTTTTGAAGAAGCATATGAAGCTTCGCTTGAGTATTTTAAGGGAGATGCCCTTGCCGCCAGGGTATGGGTCAGCAAGTACGCATTAAAGGATTCTTATGGGAATATTTATGAGAGAACCCCCGATGATATGCATAAAAGGCTTGCCCGTGAAATAGGGAGGATTGAAATGCAATATCCCAATCCGGTTTCATTTGAGGAGCTTTATGATTTGATGAGTCACTTCCGGTATATCGTACCGCAGGGTTCTCCGATGACGGGCATCGGCAATAATTTTCAAATAGCAAGCCTTTCCAACTGTTTTGTTATCGGTCATGATGGACCATCAGACTCTTACGGTGGCATCATGAAGATTGATCAGGAGCAGGTTCAGTTGATGAAAAGACGCGGCGGCGTGGGGCATGATCTTTCCCACATTCGTCCGACCGGAAGCCCGGTATTGAACAGTGCCCTTACCTCAACAGGGGTTGTTCCTTTTATGGAGCGCTATTCCAATTCCACCCGTGAAGTGGCCCAGGATGGCAGGAGAGGGGCTTTAATGCTGAGTATATCAATCAAACATCCCGATGCCGAGCGATTTATTGATGCAAAGATGGACTCTGGAAAAGTGACCGGAGCCAATATCTCCGTAAAGATTGATAACGATTTCATGCAGGCTGTGGTGGACGGCAAGATGTACAGGCAGCAATATCCTGTTAACTCGGAGAATCCAAAATATACGCAGGAGATCGATGCACGGGAGCTCTGGGGAAAGATTATTCATAATGCCTGGAAATCTGCCGAGCCGGGGGTATTGTTCTGGGATACGATCCTCAATGAATCTGTTGCAGACTGCTATGCTGACAGGGGATTCAAAACAACATCCACAAATCCCTGCGGGGAAATACCACTTTGTCCTTATGACAGTTGCAGATTGTTGGCCATTAACCTCTACAGTTACGTGGAGGAACCGTTTACCAGGAAAGCCAAATTTAACTGGGAGAAATTTAAAAAGCACGTGGGCCTGGCACAGCGGATTATGGATGATATCATTGATTTGGAGCTCGAAAAAGTGGATGCCATTCTTCAAAAAATTGAATCGGATCCTGAAGACCGGGAGATCAAGCAGGTGGAACTGAATCTCTGGGAAAATATCAGGCGCAAAGCAATTGAAGGGAGAAGGACCGGTGTCGGTATTACGGCAGAAGGAGACATGCTTGCGGCTCTGGGTTTAAGGTACGGCAGTGAGAATGGCATCGACTTCTCTATAGAGGTGCATAAAACCCTGGCCCTGGAAGCTTATCGATCCTCCGTAAAGCTGGCAGAGGAGCGTGGGGCTTTTACGGTTTTTGATTACAGAAAGGAGAAGGATAATCCGTTTGTGAAAAGGCTCGCAAACGAGGATCCCCGGTTGATCGAGGATATGCAAAAGTTCGGCAGAAGAAATATTTCACTGCTTACCATTGCACCAACCGGGACCACGAGCCTGATGACCCAGACCACATCTGGTATTGAACCGGTCTTCATGCCTGTTTACAAACGGCGGCGGAAGGTCAATCCCAATGAGAAGGAAGCAACCGTGAACTTTATCGATGAGGTAGGGGATAGCTGGGAGGAGTATAATGTGTTCCACCATAAGTTCCTAACATGGCTCGAGGTGAACAATATGGATGCCGAAGAAGTACAGAAATTTGATGATGAAGATATTAACAAACTTGTCGAACAGTCCCCATATTTTAAGGCTAGCTCCAATGATGTGGATTGGATGCAAAAGGTGAAGATGCAGGGAGAAATACAAAAATGGGTCGACCATTCCATCAGTGTCACCATAAACCTGCCTTCCGAGGTAAAGGAAGACCTGGTCGGTGACCTTTATGTAACGGCATGGAAGAGCGGCTGTAAAGGTGTTACCGTCTATCGTGCCGGATCCAGGGCAGGGGTATTGCTTACCAACGATAAAAAAAGCGAGGATGCTCCGCCATTTCCCAGAAAACGTCCGAGAGAGCTGGATGCAGATATTCTGAGATTTAAAAATAATGATGAGGACTGGATTGCATTTATCGGGCTGATTGACGGCAGACCCTATGAAATTTTCACCGGTCTGAAGGAGGACGACACATTCCCCATTCCAAAAAAGGTTACCAAGGGTAAGATTATCAAGACAAAGGTCGAAAACGGAGAAACCAGATACGATTTTCACTATATCGACAAATATGGATACAAGGTTACCATGGGGGGGTTATCACACCAGTTTAACTGCGAGTTCTGGAATTATGCCAAGCTTATATCGGGTGTACTAAGACACGGAATGCCCGTGGTAGATGCTGTGAACCTTGTTTCTTCCCTTCACCTGGATAATGATACCATAAACAACTGGACTGCCGGGGTTACCAGGGCACTTAAGAAATATATTCCCGACGGAACAAAGGCCAAGGGAGGACAAAGATGTCATGAATGCAATTCCACAAACCTGGTTTACCAGGAGGGATGCCTTATCTGTACCGATTGCGGATCTTCACGATGCGGATAATTCATCCTGAAATAATAAAAAATCCCGGGCAAAACTGACCGGGATTTTTTTTGATGTAACACGTATCACTTATTTTCCGGGGCATTCCGGGTAATCAAATAGGCGATTAATAAACCCAGACCGCCAAATAAAAGTATTGGTGCAAAATAGGCGGTCACTTCAGATAATTCAGTAAAGGCTTCCAGAAGGCTTCCGACAAATACACCAATCCCGGTACCTATGATGAGCAGGGCCCATTTAAGGATACTGTAAACCCCTGGTTTTCCGCTTATGAAATCTTTTGGACTCATTCCTTTTTCAATCATTGCCATCCTCTCTCGGTTTCGCGCGGTGATTATGACAAATACGATTCCAAAAATCATGGCAAAAAACATTATCGGAATAAAAATTTCTGTTCTCATAGTATAAAATTTGAATTAAGCATTTTCTATCTGATGGTTTGACGCTTCTTATTATCCCCATGTTACAGATTGAATCGTTAATTTATTCATATTTGTAAAAAAAATAGTAAATTTTTAAGCTCAGTTTCCTGTTATGAAAAATACCTATTTCGATCTTGTTGAGCAGACCTACTACTTTCCACAGGAGGGATTTGATCTGCATGAAGGATATCTTACATTTTACGGGGTTTCTCTGAAGTATCTGATCCAGAAATACGGAACCCCATTCAGATTGATGTATCTGCCCAGGATTGGTGAACAGATTAAACGCTCCAGGAATTTATTCAACAGGGCCATAAAAGCCAGCAATTACAAAGGAAAATACCATTTTTGCTACTGTACCAAATGTTGTCATTTTCATCATGTTATAAGTGCAGCCCTCAAACATAAGGTGAATCTTGAAACGTCATCATCCTTTGATATCGACCTGATTCTGAAACTCTATGAAAAGGGGCAGCTTGACAAATCCACCGCGCTGGTCCACAATGGTTATAAAACCGATGACTATATTAAAAAAATACTAAACCTGGAAAAAGTTGGATTTAAAAATTCAATACTGGTTCTGGATAGTATGAATGAATTGTCGAGGATTGCGCGTTTTGCCAATAACCAGAAATTAAAGATCGGCTTGCGAATGGCGATTGACGAGGAACCGCAATCGGCCTATTATACATCGAGACTGGGTATAAGGCATACGGAAATGGTCAGTTTTTATCAGAATGAAGTTAAGAAATATCCCCATTTTGAGCTGAAGATGCTTCATTTCTTCGTGGACTCGGGAATCAAGGACAGCCTCTATTACTGGGGAGAATTTCAGAAGGCTGTTGCGCTTTATATTGAGCTGAAAAAAATCTGTCCAACGCTGGATTCATTAAACCTCGGAGGTGGATTTCCCATACGGAGCCATCTCGGATTTGAGTATGATTACGAATATATGATCAGGGAGATCATTTCAAATATAAAGCAGTCGTGCAGCAACGAAGGGGTTACCGAACCTCATATCTTTACAGAATTTGGAAAATATACGGTCGGAGAAAGCGGGGCCATCATCTTTGAGGTTATCGAACAGAAGCAGCAGAACGATACCGAATTATGGTACATTGTCGATAACAGCCTGATGAATACCATTCCGGATGCCTGGTCGATACACGAAAAATTCATATTACTTCCCATAAACAAATGGGATCATGATTATACCCGGGTTAACATCGGGGGCATCAGCTGCGATCATTCTGATTATTATAATTCAGAAGACTTTAATCAGCAAATATTGTTGCCTAAATACGCTTCCACCGAAAAGGAACCCCTTTACCTGGGATTTTTTCATACGGGCGCCTATCAGGATTCCATAAGTGGTTACGGAGGTATAAAACACTGTCTGATTCCTGCGCCCAGGCATGTGATCATTGATCGTGATGCAACCGGAAATTTTGTCGATTATGTTTACCGTAACGAGCAAACAGTGGATGACATGCTGCATATTCTCGGTTATAGCAAATAGAAAATGAAGACTTTCGGCGGTATTGATGAAAAATATGCGGGTTATGATCAAGCGTCGGTTTTGCTTCAGCCGATCCTTTATGATGGGACCAGCACCTGGGGAAAAGGGGCCGACAAAGGATTCGGGCAGTTTCTCATCGCTGCGGAAAACATGGAGCTTTTCGACATCGAGACGGGCTATGAGGTATATAAGAAAGGGATTCATATTCTTCCTGAGCTTAGCGAACAAAGATCCCCGGAACATCTTTACAGATCGACCTACGAACTGGCACAGCGTCTGATAAGGACCGGAAAGTTCGTCACTTTCTTCGGAGGGGAGCATTCAATCAGTATTGGTATCATCCGGGCCTATCAGGAGGCCTATCCGGGGATCTCCATTTTGCAGCTGGACGCCCATACCGATCTTCGCCCGGAATATCTCGGTTCCCGTTACAATCATGCCTGTGCACTGCACGAAGCTTCTCAGGCCGGTAACCTGGTGCAGGTCGGAATAAGAAGCATGGATGTTTCTGAGCAACCTTATCTGAACAAGGGAAAAGTTTTTTTTGCCGAGCAGATGGCCGGGAACACCGACTGGATTGAACGATCTCTGGATCTGCTGGGTGATACGGTTTACATCACCCTCGACCTTGATGTCTTCGATCCGGCTGTGATGCCGGCAACCGGAACTCCTGAACCCGGCGGGATGGACTGGAACACGATGATCAGCTACCTTCAACAGGTTTTTTCAAGGAGGAAGGTAATGGGTTTTGATATCGTTGAGCTTGCTCCGATACCCGGTCTGGTATATCCTGAATTTCTCGTAGCGAAGTTATATTATAAGATGTTAACGTATAAATTTATTAATCATGGACAGTAAAGGACCGGTTTCAGAGTTCATCCTGGAGCATTTCAGGCATTTCAATGCGGCGGTCATCGTGGATGCAGCAAAAGCCTATGAACAGCAGATAGAAAACGGAGGAAAAATGATGATCACCCTTGCCGGCGCGATGAGCACTGCAGAACTGGGAAAATCCCTGGCCGAAATGATCCGCCGGGATAAGGTTCATATTATTACCACTACCGGGGCCAATCTTGAGGAAGATGTGTTCAATCTGGTTGCCCATTCACATTACAGGCGGATTCCTCACTACAGGGACCTTTCCCCGGAAGAGGAACATGAATTGTTGAAACATCATTTCAACAGGGTCACCGATACCTGTATCCCGGAGGAGGAGGCCATGCGGAGGATTGAAAAACACCTGGTCGAGCAATGGGTAAGCGCTTTTGAAAAAGATGAACGCAAATTTCCGCATCAGTATTTTTTCGATTTATTGCTCAACGGAACGCTGGAGGAGTATTACGAGATTAATCCAAAAGATTCCTGGCTTCTGGCCGCCGCTGAAAAAGGCTTGCCGATCATTGTACCGGGCTGGGAGGACTCTACCTGCGGCAATTTCTTTGCTGCCCACTGTATAGAGGGAAGTATACAGCCCGGAATTGTAAAATCAGGAATTGAATACATGATGTTCCTTGCCGACTGGTACAAAGGAAATTCAGGGAAGGGGATCGGATTCTTCCAGATAGGGGGTGGCATCGCCGGAGATTTCCCGATATGCGTGGTTCCCATGCTGCATCAGGACCTTGGACTGGAAAATATACCGGTCTGGTCCTACTTCTGTCAGATAAGTGACTCCACAACCAGTTACGGGTCTTATTCGGGTGCGGTACCCAATGAAAAGATTACCTGGGGGAAATTAGCCGAACAGACGCCGAAATTTATCATTGAATCGGATGCCACCATCGTTGCGCCCCTTCTCTTCGCATTATTGCTGGGCTGGTAGTTACTTTGACAATTTAGCTGAATCCTATGTAACAAAGTCTGTTCAGATGCGTCTTATATACTGAATGGCATCAAACAAAGATCAATATTATATCGATCGCGTAAAGGGTGGGGATAAAGAAGCATTTACTTGTTTGGTGGATTCGTATAAGGATATGGTTTATACCATCTGCCTGCGAATGCTGAATAACCATGAGGATGCCGAGGATGCGGCACAGGATGTATTTCTCAAAACGTTCAGGTCTGTTCAGTTGTTCCAGGGTAAATCAAAATTTGCCACATGGTTATACAGAATAACCTATAATTATTGCATCAGCGTGATCAGGAGCAGGGTGAAGGTAATTGACCTTGTTGAGGAGGTTCCTGAAAGAGAAATTGATGAGGATGCAGTTAATGCATTGTTTGACCTGACTGCTTCCGACAGGGAACGATATGTTAGAACAGCCCTGGAAGCGCTGGCCGAAACGGATGCCGTTCTGATCACCCTGTTTTATTATGAAGATCTCTCATTGAAAGAAATAGCTGAAATAACCGGATTGACGAATAATCATGTACGGGTAAAATTACACCGGGCGCGGCAGAAACTCTATGAAGTGCTCACCACGCAGTTAAAGTTGGAAATAAAGTCATTATGAGGATATGGAAAAAGACAAAAATATTGAAAAATTGATCAGGGAATCGGGATTGAGCCATACAGGGGATGGTTTTACCAAACGGGTGATGGATCGGGTATATGCCCAGCCCGTTCCCAGGGTTTACAAGCCTCTGATAGGAAATACCGGAAAAATATTTATCCTTACCTTTCTTCTGGTGTTGGTTGTCGTATCAGTTATATTCAGTGAACCTTCTGAATTTTTCTCCCTCCAGCAGATAAAACTGCCGGATTGGGATATGCATCCTGAAAAACTTTACGGTACTGTTTTATCAACAGGATTGCTGGCGATTTTGTTTGCCGTATTTATACTGGTGATTGCAGATGCTGTTGTGAGAAAACGAAAATATATTTAAGATTCCGCTTTTACCCAATAACCCCGAGATCCCTGCCCACTTTCTTAAATCCAGCGATACACCGGTCGAGGTGGGAGGTTTCATGGGCTGCCGACAGCTGAACTCTTATCCGCGCTTCTTCCTGCGGCACAACCGGATAATAGAATCCGATCACATAGATCCCCTCGTCAAGAAGCCGTGCTGCAAACTCCTGCGATAATTTTGCGTCGTACAGCATTACAGCACAGATGGCCGATTGGGTAGGCTTGATGTCAAAACCTGCCCCGAGCATCTTTGTCATGAAATAGGCGGTATTCTGATGCAGTTTATCCTGAAGTTCGGTGGTTTCAGACATCATATCGAACATTCTGATTCCTGCACCGACGACGGCTGGCAGAAGGGAATTTGAGAAAAGATAGGGACGGGAGCGTTGACGCAGCATTTCTATGATCTCTCTCTTTCCGGTTGTGAAGCCACCAATCGCCCCTCCGAAGGCTTTCCCCAGAGTACCGGTAATGATATCGGCTTTACCCCGGAGGTTAAATAATTCTGTCACACCTCTTCCGGTTTTTCCAACCACGCCTGCTGAATGGCTTTCATCAATCATTAACAGGGCATCGTATTTTTCTGCCAGTTCATAAATTTTATCTATGGGGGCAACGTTTCCGTCCATGGAGAAGACACCATCGGTAACAATAAGCCGGAATCGCTGATCCTGAGCTTTCCTGAGCTGTTCCTCAAGGTCTTCCATATCTGTGTTCCTGTACCTGTATCGCTGTGCTTTGCATAATCTTACGCCGTCAATGATCGAGGCATGATTCAAAGCATCCGATATAATGGCATCTTCCTGGGTTAACAAAGGTTCAAACAGACCCCCGTTCGCATCGAAACAGGCAGCGTACAGAAGCGTATCTTCCATTTCAAAAAAGTCTGCAATTTTCTTCTCCAACGTTTTATGCAGATTCTGTGTGCCGCAGATGAAACGGACCGACGACATGCCGAATCCGTGGGATCTCAGGGCTTCTCCGGCAGCTTCCACCAGGGATGGATGGTTCGATAGCCCCAGGTAATTATTGGCACAGAAGTTCAGTACCTTTTTACCGCTATCCAGGGTAATTTCCGCACCCTGGGGGGATGTAATAATTCGCTCTTCCTTAAAAAGACCGGCCTGCCGGATCTGTTTAAGCTCGTTCTGGAGGTGGGTTTTAAATCGTCCGTACATAATATCTTAATTTAGTTTTTTCCGGATCTCATTCAGCATGATTTCCGTCATTTTTTCGAGATCGTAATCGTAATTAAATCCCCAATCGAGTTTTGCAATGGTGTCGTCCACGCTGTGCGGCCACGAATCGGCAATCTCCTGCCTGAAGTCGGGGTTATAGGAGATGGAGAATTCCGGGATATGCTTTTTAATCTCCTGCCAGACCTGTTTGGGCGTAACGCTGAATCCGCCCAGGTTGTAACTGTTGTGTATGGTCAGCTTTGAAAGATCGGTCTCCATCAGGTTGATGGTAGCTTTGATGGCATCGTGCATAAACAGCATCGGCAGGGCCGTATCTTCGGTAAGGAAACATTCGTATGTCCCTTTACGAACGGCTTCATAATAGATTTCCACCGCATAGTCTGTAGTCCCGCCGCCGGCCTCTGTTTTGTAGCTTATCAGGCCGGGGTATCGTACGCTTCTGACATCCACACCGAACTTATTGAAATAGTAGTCGCACCAGCGTTCCCCGGCCAGCTTGCTGACACCGTAAACCGTGATAGGCTCCATTACAGTCAGCTGGGGGGTATTCATCCTGGGGGTTGTGGGACCGAATACGGCAATGGAGCTGGGCCAGAACACCCTGTGCACATCCTCGACCATCCTGGCCACCTCAAGGATATTCATGAGACTGTCCATATTGATTCTCCAGGCCTGCAGCGGCAGTTTTTCTGCATTCCCCGAAAGGACCGCCGCAAGATGGTAGATCTGGGTGATTTTATTCCGAATGATAAAATGGATAAGTTGCTTATCATCCATAACATCCAGGAGTTGAAAAGGGCCCGATTCAGTTATATCGGGAGGAGCGGGTTTTATATCTGTCGCAAACACCTGTCCGTCTCCATAGATCTTGCGAAGCTCCATGACCAGTTCTGAACCAATCTGGCCGGAGGCTCCGATCACCAGTATTTTTTCCATACAGTGCCAATTATCCTGCTAAAATAGGATAATAAAATTCTTCCGGCAATGATATTAAACATAGCCAAAGGTGCTATTGTCGCAAATAGAACCTGAAGAGTCCCGGCGGAGAGGGTATTATCATCCTGCCAGGAAGGGTAACCTTATGATAATTTAAGACCCGGCTTCTCCAAACCTTTCATTTTTGGACGCCCCCGGGGAGCATATTATGGTTTTAGTCAAAATCCTGTTTTCGAATGCAATTGCAATTGTTCCTTCAGGGATATGGAACCATATCGCCTGATCAGGATATTGTAAAGGTTAAAACTTGGAAGGAGGAGGCCGAAGAGATAAATAAAATCATCCACCGGTATGGTGAAGATGCGGAACCCAAGGTTTTCGGCATTGTCGTACCACACAACCGGAAGATAGGTTAAAACGCCATTAACGACAAAGAACGGGATCAGGGATACGAGATAGGTGAGGAGAAATCCGGAAAACCAGGTCGTGTATGATTTTTGGATCAGCTGTAGGATCAGCATGAAAGCTGCAAAAGCCACTGCCGTGAAGGTGTAGGTTCTGGCATACACGAATGGCAGAAGCGCCAGGAAGCCGGCCAGGAGGAACCAGATCACAAAACGGGAGGCTCGCGGAAAATAGAATCGTTTCACGAAATAGCGCAGTACTTCATAAAGAAAAAAACAGCAATAAGGAACGATTAAAAAGAACAACCACTCTTCAACCGGAAGTCCTGCGATGTAGAAATCTTTTGTATAGGAGTGATTGAATCCCCAGATGCCCCTTGCGGTAAACCAGACATCCATGGTGATAAAAAGTCCGGCGGTTATTAGGATGCCAGGCAGCATATATTTAAGCTTTCTGAACATGAAGATGCGCTTTTCAAAACTCTGTGCCAGCGGGTAAAGAACCGCCAGTCCCAGGATGATAAAGTATGTCCAGGTGGTTCGTTCCATCAGCATATTCCAAGCTTGCATTTGATCCATAAAGAGATAAGAATCATTAATTTCCGGAAATCAGATATACGGTACCGACTGTTGAATACCTGGCCGGCATCGGCGTTCCTGATTTTCTTAAAGAGCTTCATGTAGTAAGTATAGGAGACCAGCACGCCCAATTTAGAAGCTTTATTTAACTTTTTTATCCCGGCAAGCGCTTCATCAAAATCATGCTGGATATCCCTCTCAATTTCAGATTTAACCTCGTTATTTAAATTCTGGAGATTCAGACCGGGAAAATAGAACCGGCCCCTTTCGGTGTAGTCTGCGTGGATATCACGAAGGAAATTGATTTTCTGAAATGCTTCTCCAAGCTTACGGGCGGGATAAACAAGCGATTCATAGGCCTGGTCGTCATCCTTATAAAAAACCTTGAGACACATCAATCCAACGGCTTCTGCCGAACCAAAGACATACTTGCTGAAACTGGATGGATCGTGATTCTTTTCGGTGAGGTCCATCTCCATACTATCGAGGAACGCATGAATCAGCTCATGATCAATTTTGTATTCATTTACCACCCACTGGAAACTGTGGAGGATCGGGTTGGTGCTCAGCCGCCGTTCAATGGCCTCGAAGGTCTCTTTTTTGAAGGCTTCAAGGAGAGCCTGTTTATTATGGCCGTGAAATGTGTCCACAATCTCATCAGCCACCCGCACAAATCCATAAATGGCATAAATCGGCAATCTCAAATCTTTTTTGAGAAGGGCCACACCCATCGAGAAGGAGGTGCTATAATTTTTCGTGGTCAGCTTACTTACCTGGAGCGCATTAATATCATAGAGATCCATAGGTACCGGTTATTCTTTCGGTTACTAGTTTGGAACTGATTACTGCCATCGGCAGACCTGTTCCGGGTATGGTTGAGGCACCGGTGTAAAATACATTCCTGTACTCCTCATCCCTGTTCTTGGGTCTGAAATATCCTATCTGGTTCAGGTCATGAGCCAGTCCAAGTCCACTGCCTTTATAGAGATTAAATGCCTTTCCCCAGTCAACCGGATCATAGATAGTATTGGAAACCAAATTTGAGCGGATGTCGTAACCCACCTGTTCCGAAAGGTCATCTATGATATTGCCGGCCAGTTCCTCGCGGTCCGACCAGTCGGGCTTGTAGCGCAAATCGGGAACCGGGCAGAGAACAAACAGGTTTTCGTGTCCTTCGGGGGCCATATCCGGATTGGACCTGGAGTTTACATTAACATAGTAATAGGGTTTATCGAGGGTGATAGAATTTTTGAAAATTTTATTGGCGTAATCTTCGAAATTGTCACCCAGGAAGTAGTTATGATGTTCCAGACCTTCAATTTTCCCCTTTACACCCAGATACATTGTAAAGGGGGCGAGGGTCCACTTCATCCTGTCTAGTTTCTGCTCCGTGAATTTTTTCCTTTCGAATACGGCATGACGGAATCCTGCCGCATCACTGTTAATTACAAATATATCCGCATCCCAGGTATTACCGTTCTGATCGATGAGCTGTCTTAAATTGCCATTCTCCTCTTTATAGCCTGTAATTTCTGTATGGTAGTGAACAGTGATACCTGCTTTATCAATCTCTTTCATCAATCCTTCCACAATTTTGTACATTCCCCCTTTCACATTGTGGTACCCGTCATGAACCAGTTCGGTATAAGTCAGCAGGGTGTATACACCGGGGGTATCGTAGGGGGTTGCTCCCAGGAAAAATGCCACAAGGGAGAAGATCTGCTTAACCTCTTCGGATTCAAAATGTCTGTCGAGCTCCTGCCAGACCGTTCTGATCAGTTTCGGAAGATGTACCATCGGCACGGTGGCAAGGGTGGTGAGCCAGTGCATGAGGCTGTTATAGTTTTTTTTGATCACCCGGTCTTCTGTATCGTGGAAGAACCGTCCGGCCGATTTCAAAAGCTTATCCATCCTCTTCCTGAAATCGGGTTCAACCTCCCTGAACTGTTCCGCGAGCCTGTCCAGGTCCTTATAGATGGTATACTTTTTTTCCTTTCCCCTGAAGCGGACCGTATAGAGCGGGTCCAGTTCCACAAATTCGAAAGGCGGGTCTATCCCGCAAAATTTAAAAAACTCGTCGAATTCATAACTCATGCTGAAGAAGGAGGGTCCGATATCCCAGGTAAATCCGTCTTTCCTGAGCTGGTTCAATCGTCCGCCAGCCTGGTGATATTTTTCAACCATTTCGACCCTGTAACCCAGTTTGGATAACCGGAGGGCAGCAGTAATCCCGGCCAGGCCGGTTCCAACGATGAGGACATTTTTTTCCATAAGGATTTATGAAGATGAATGTTTAGCATTGTATAATGGCGATTAAACAATAAATTTAACAAATTGTTTGTTAAAACATGAAATCAAAGGCTGTTATTATCGGTGCAGGTATTGCCGGTTTATCTTCCGCCATAAGACTGGTTCAGAAAGGTTATGAAGTTTCTGTCTATGAACAGTCCGGGCATCCGGGAGGCAAGCTGAACCAGATCGAATGGAACGGATACCGGTGGGATACCGGTCCCTCCCTCTTTACCCTGCCCGAGCTCGTGGAAGAGCTTTTTCTCATGTGTGGGGAGGAGATAAAGACCTCCGTAAGGTATGTAAGGCTGGAAAATATTACCCGTTATTTTTATGAGGATGGTACAATATTGAATGCATATGGAGATCCCCGGCGTTTTATAAAAGAGATTGAATCTGTTACCGGAGAACCGGGCGTGCATGTTCAAAAGTATCTCGACCGGTGCCGGTCGATGTATAATCTGACACGGGATGTATTCATTTTTAAACCCTTTAACAGGTTGGGAACCCTCCTCTCCGGTAAATTCCTGAAAGCCATGTTGCAGGCCTGGAAGCTCGATCCACTGACCACGATGCATCAGGCCAACCGAAAACGATTCGATTCCCCCCATCTTATCCAGCTTTTCGACCGGTATGCCACTTACAATGGTTCGAATCCCTACAAAGCCCCCGGAACATTAAACGTGATTTCGCACCTGGAGCACAACCTGGGAGCCTATTTCCCGAATAAAGGGATGTTCAGCATTGCCCTCGAGCTGTCTCGTCTTGCTGAACGGCAGGGCGTGAAATTTCATTTCAATCAACGGGTGGAGGAGGTGCTGGTAAAAAACAGGAAGACCACGGGCATCCTGGTTGACGGTCGGTTTACTCCCGCCGATGTGGTGGTAAGTGATGTGGATATCTTTTACCTGTACAGGGATCTTCTCAAATCGGTGACATTCCCTGAAAAATATTTTAAGCGGGATCAATCCACCTCCGCACTGATATTTTACTGGGCCGTTGACAGGCAATTTCCCGGTCTGGATCTTCATAACATCCTTTTCTCAGGGAATTATGAGGAAGAGTTCAGACATCTGTTTGACCTGAAAACGGTGTACCAGGATCCGACTGTTTATATCTTTATCAGTTCCAAGATGGTGCAGGGTGATGCCCCCGGGAATGGTGAAAACTGGTTCGTCATGATCAATGTTCCCGAAAACAGGGGACAGGATTGGGATCAGATGATTGATGCTTCCCGAGAGCATATCATCCGCAAGATTGAACGGATGCTTGGTGCAGATATCACCCCTCATATCCGAAAAGAGTTTATTGAGGATCCCAGGTCCATTGAAAAAAGGACCTATTCCTACAGGGGATCGCTCTATGGTGCAAGCAGCAACAGCAAAAATGCGGCTTTCAGCAGACATCCGAATTTTTTGCGTAAATTGAAGGGATTATATTTTGTTGGCGGAAGCGTTCATCCGGGCGGCGGGATCCCCCTCTGTCTCGCCTCCGCCAAAATAGCCGATCAGTATATAAAATAACCAGATGTATGAAGTGGTTGAATTATATCCGGTCCCGGAATATTGTACCGATCCTGGTATTGTTTTATGCGGTTGGTCTGGCCGGAATGATCGTCCCGCAGACCAGGGAGCTGTTTAAACTGCTGACCCCTTTTACCCTGCTGTTAAGCACCGCTCTGCTCCTGGTGCATCACCAGAATTATTCCGGCAGGTTCTGGCTGACCGCGGTAATGATTTTCCTGGCCGGTTTTTTTGTGGAAGTCATCGGGGTAAATACAGGCGTGATTTTCGGCGATTATTCCTATGGGCCCACCCTTGGGGTGAAGCTGCTGAACACGCCCCTGATAATCGGTGTGAACTGGCTGATGCTGGTTTACTGTACCCTTGCCATTGCAGGACGATACCTGGAGAATGGCTATTTCAGAACAGTTGCGGCCGCCGCGGCAATGGTGGTTTACGATTTTGTTCTGGAACCGTCAGCGATTTACTTCGACATGTGGAACTGGGCAGGGCAGGCGGTCCCTTTGCAGAACTATATCGCCTGGTTTGCTGTTGCACTGCTGTTCGGGTTTACTGCAAACCGAATGGGAATGGTGCACCGGGAAAACAAATTGGCCACCCCTTTGGTTTTTATTCAGATGATCTTTTTTGTGGCACTGGATTTATTTATTTATGCTGAAAAAATATGGGCTTGATTATCGCATTAGCAATTATCGGTCTGTGGGGGGCGCATCTTTTTTACATCCTGTCTTTTGTGGATGTTTCGCTGACCAATCCATGGATGTACCTTCACATCCTGGTTCAGTCCTATCTTTATACGGGCTTGTTCATTACCGGGCATGATGCCATGCATCAGTCGATTTCCCGCAGGAAATGGCTGAACAATGCCATTGGCACCGTTTCAGTGTTCCTTTTTGCGGCGATGTCCTATAAAAGGCTTATCAGGAATCACTGGGATCATCACCGCTACCCGGGAACGGAGAAGGATCCCGACTTCAATGTAAAATCGCAAAACTTTTTTGCCTGGTGGTTCCGCTTTATGGTGCGCTACACGACCCTGTGGCAGATCATTGCGATGGCTGTCATATTCAACCTGCTGAAAATCAAATTCGATGTTCCGGCCCTGATCCTGTTCTGGATTGTTCCTGCCTTCATCGGGACCTTTCAGCTTTTTTATTTCGGGACCTTTGTGCCCCATCGCGAACCGCATACCGCGGAGATGGGGAAATACCGGGCGAGGTCTCAGCGCAGGAACCATCTTCTGGCCATGCTTTCCTGTTACTTTTTCGGCTATCATTACGAACATCACGCCTATCCGGGAATCCCCTGGTGGCGGTTATACCGGATCAAGAATGAAAGTGTGAAAAACCATGATCATTAAGGCGCGTCATCACTGGTTTTACTACCCGTTTTTCAGGCTTTATTCACGGCGGATGCCCGGGTTCGATTTTGGCAGGATAACCGTTCATTCTGATGTTGCCGATAGAGGCCTGCCCCTCCTGATGCTCAGTTCACACGTTACCTGGTGGGACGGTTTCCTCGGGGAGTATATCAACCATCAATTGTTTAAGCGGAAATATCACGTCATGATGCTGGAGGAACAGCTGAAAAAGCGGATGTTCCTGAACAAAACCGGTGCCTATTCCATAAAGAAGGGCAGCAGAAGCGCACTGGAGTCCCTGCAGTATACGTCAGAGCTTCTCAAAGACAGGCGGAACATGGTCCTCCTCTTCCCCCAGGGCAAAATACACAGCATGTTTGATTACCCCGTTGTTTTTGAGAAAGGGTGGTTCCGGATTTTCAGGGACCTTGAAAACCCGGTCCAGGTACTTTTTGTCATCATCCTGATTGATTATTTTTCCTCCCGGAAACCCTGGCTGAATCTTTATCTTTACGACTACGACTATCCGGGACGCACACTGGAGGAGATGAACAGGGATTTTAACCATTATCTTCTCGAGAGTATCGGGAACCAAAAATCCATGGCATGATCTGGCTGGCCTTTCCTGCAATGGTGCTGCTGGCGGTAAGGTTAACCATCGTTCTGGTGAATTTGCTGACCCGGCCATGGCTGACCCGGAAACCGCTGAAGGATACGCCCCCGGTATCGGTACTCATTCCTGCCAGGAATGAAGAGAAAAACCTGTCTGTCCTGCTGTCGGGGCTATTGGAGCAGGATTACCGGGACATGGAAATCATTGTATATAATGACGAATCGACGGACCGCACCCTGGAAATCATAAAGGCATTCAGCAAAAACGACAGCCGTATTCAATGGATAGACGGGGGACCGGTCCCGGAGGGATGGAACGGTAAGAATTACGCCTGTGATCAACTGGCCGGGAGGGCTTCCGGAAAGTACTTCCTCTTCCTGGATGGGGATGTCAGGGTGGAATCCGGACTGATTGAAAAATCCCTGGCCCATTCGGAGCAGTACGACCTGTCGCTGCTCTCCATTTTTCCACGGCAGTTGATGATCACCACCGGCGAGCAAATCACCGTGCCCGTGATGAACTGGATCCTGCTCAGCCTGCTTCCCCTCAGCCTGATACGGTTGAGCCACCGTTCCTCCCTTGCGGCCGCAAACGGGCAGTTCATGCTGTTCAGGGCCAGGGAATACCGGCATCACCGGTTTCACCGTATGGTCAGGGAGATGAATGTTGAGGATATACAGATTATGAGGAAAATGAAACGCATGGGATACCGGGGGCATACTGTCCTGAGCCGGGGGGAGGTGACCTGCAGGATGTACCATAATTTTTCTGAAGCCATCAGGGGATTTACCCGCAGTATGTTTGCCTTCTTCGGGGGAAGTGCCCTGCTTCTGATATTCTTCACGGTTTTCACGACGTTTGGTTTTATCTTTGTATGGATCGGATTATCATGGAAGGTTGCATTGTTATATCTCGGGGCGGGATTATTACTGCGGATCATTGCAGCCGGAATGAGTTATCAGCCGCTCCTCCGGGTTGCATTCCTGGCACCCATACAGCAGATATCCTTTCTGGTCATGGTGCTGGAATCGTTCAGGCTGAGGAGCAGGGGCAGAAACACCTGGAAAGGAAGAACCATTAAATACAAAGGCCAATGAGAACAGCGGTAATCATTTTATGGTTGATTGGAACCCTTACGGTGAAGGCGGGGGATTTTCGCCTGGAAATTTACCAGGCATACATCTCCAGTGATATGGACAGGTGGGCGTCAGCCATTCGTTCGATGGAGCGGGAATGGGAAAGAAGTGGGGACCACCTGCTTCTGTATGACCTTACCGAGGCCCAGTATGGTTATATCGCATGGTGTATCTCCGTCAAAAAGAGGGCAGAGGCGGAACAATACCTCAGAAAAGCTGAAGCGAATATCGAAACCCTGCTGGCGCATGATCCTGACCTTTCGAAGGTATATGCCCTGAAGGGGGCGCTTTATGGATTTCGTGTCGGACTGGAGCCGCTGAAGGCTCCTTTCTACGGAAGAAAATCGGTTGACTGGAACGGCCGGGCCATCGAACTGGATCCGCAGGATCCACAGGGATGGATGGAGCGTGCCAACATTGAGTTTTACAAACCCGCTGTGTTCGGGGGATCAAAACAGAGGGCGGTCCCCCTGTATGAGAAAGCGGTCGGGCTTTACGAAGCCAACCGGGCGTCCACAGAAAAGAGCTGGATCTACCTGAATTGTCTTTCCGCCCTTGCAAATGCCTATGCGGAGACAGGCTCCATAAGGAAAGCAGACAGCCTTTACAGGCGGATCCTGGGTATCGAGCCCGATTTTAAATGGATTAAGGAGGAAGTATATCCTGAGTTCAGGAAGAACCATCCGGGAGTTTAGGGTCTGATCGCGGTTGATTTTCCTATCTTTGCCAATAAAATTCCGACCGACATGAAGGATAAAATCAGGGTGCGCTTTGCTCCCAGCCCTACCGGACCCCTGCATATAGGGGGATTAAGAACAGCATTGTTCAATTACCTGTTTGCCAGGAAGCATAAGGGAACCTTCATCCTGAGAATAGAGGATACCGACCAGGCGCGTTATGTGCCAGGCGCGGAGGCCTACATTATTGAATCACTGGAATGGTTTGGAATCAGGCCGGATGAGGGGCCCTACAGGCAGTCGGAACGGAAGGAGATTTACCAGCGGTTTGCAGAACAGCTGGTCAGGAAGGGATTTGCCTATTATGCCTTCGATACTCCGGAGGAGCTGGATGCCATCAGGAAAGAGTATGAGCAGAAGGAGAACGCCTTCAACTACGATGCCTCCATCAGGGGTCGGCTCAGGAATTCCCTTTCGATGAAGCCGGAGGAGGTTGATCAGTTGATCCGGTCGGGTCAGCCCTATGTGATACGGTTCCGGTTCGATGAGGATGATGAGATCCGGATGGAAGATATCATCAGGGGGACGGTTACCGTGAATAGTTCCACGCTCGACGACAAGGTGCTTTTCAAGTCCGATGGCATGCCCACCTATCACCTGGCCAATGTGGTGGATGATCACCTGATGCACATCTCGCATGTGATCCGCGGTGAGGAGTGGTTGCCTTCACTGCCCCTGCATGTGGCGTTATACAGGGCGTTCGGGTGGACAGAAACCATGCCGCAGTTTGCACACCTTCCTTTGATCCTGAAACCGTCGGGAAAGGGAAAACTGAGCAAGCGTGACGGAGAGCAGGGCGGGTTCCCGGTATTTCCACTGGAATGGAAGGATCCGGAGACCGGAGCTGTTTCAAAGGGTTACCGTGAAGAGGGATATTTCCCGGAGGCGTGTATCAATATCCTGGCCTTTCTTGGCTGGAATCCCGGAACGGAACAGGAGATCTTCACCCTGGAAGAGCTGGAAGAATCGTTCAGTCTTGAGAAAGTGGGTAAATCGGGGGCCCGTTTCGATCCGGATAAGGCACGCTGGTACAACCACCAGTACCTTCAGCTCAGGGACCATCAGGATCTGGCGGAACGGTTCATGCCGTTTCTGAATAAGCAGGGCATAGAAGCCGGTAAGTCGTATGTGGCCAGGGTAGTGGGACTGGTAAGGGAGCGGGTTGATTTTGTAAGCCAGCTCTGGGAACAGGCTGAATTCTTTTTCCGCCGCCCCGATTCTTACGATCCACAGATGGTTCAGAAACGCTGGAAGGGTGATGTGCCGGAACAGATGAAGCAGTTGACAACCGTGCTGGAGCAGTGCGAACCGTTCGGGGCCGGGGAGATCGAGGCGCGTATTAAAAAAGTGATAGAGGACAATGGTTGGGGAACAGGGGCTGTTATGAATGCATGGCGCCTGTTGCTGGTGGGGAAGGCTATGGGTCCGGGTCTCTTCGATATAGCTGAAACGATCGGAAAGGAAGAGGTGATTGCACGGATGAAAAGCGGCATTGAACGGTTAAAAGGGCAATAATATGCAATCCGGCGGGCTGATTTATCTGAATATCCACAGCCACCGGCCGGAACAAACCGGTTGGGAACGGGCAATCCAAAATATCTTTGCCCGGGATTACCTTCCGGAAAAATGCACCGGCGGAGCATTCTCGGTAGGTTTACACCCCTATCACACCGGAACCGCCGGTGGAGAGGAAGCCATCAGAAGGGTCAGGCTCGCAACGGATAATATGAATGTATGTGCTGTCGGCGAAACAGGATTGGACAGGTCCATCGAAATACCGTTTGAACAGCAGGCAAGGGTTTTCAAGTTACAGGTTGAGATTGCGGAATCTGCAGGCCTGCCAGTTATACTGCATGTCGTGAAGGCATTCAATGAGATGATCCGTTTTATGAAACAGGATCGCCCGGTCGTTCCGATGGTGGTCCATGGTTACAAAGGCGGACCGCAGATGGTCCGGGAACTGGTCAGGGCAGGTTTCTTGGTTTCGTTTGGAGAGGCAATTACCGGCCGGCACGGGAAGGTGAAGGAAGCCCTGCGAAGCGTTCCCGCGGACAGGTTTTTTCTTGAAACCGATGAAAGCGAGCGGGATATCCGGGAGATTTACCGGGTTGCCTCTGAGATCAGGCAGATCCCGGTGGAGGCTCTCTGTTTTCAGATGCTTGAAAATGCACGATACAACTTTAAAAGATTTATCCCGGAACAGCCGGGAAACAACTCAACAGGATTATGAATGCTTCTCCCCATCCCGGATGGCAGGAACGGACCATTCAGCTGATCGGAGAAACCGGCTGCAAAAAGCTGGCTTCCGCGCGGGTGCTGGTGGCAGGACTGGGCGGCGTCGGTGCGATGGCGGCTGAGATGCTCTGTCGTGCCGGGGTGGGCCATCTTACCATTGCCGACGGGGATACTATACAGCCGGGTAACCTGAACAGACAGCTTCCGGCAAAACACTCCACCATCGGGCGGAAAAAAGCGGATGTGACCGGGGAAACCCTTATGGATATCAATCCAGGCCTGGACATGGTCATCATAAACAGCTATATCCGTGACGACGGCATGGAGGACATCCTGAGCGGGCACTTCGATTATGTGGTGGACGCGATCGATACCCTCTCACCAAAAACATCCCTGATATACCATGCCATGAAGAGGGGCCTGAAACTGGTCAGTTCCATGGGATCCGGGGGAAAAACAGATCCTTCCCTGATACGGATCGCGGATATCAGCGAATCCTTTAACTGCAGGCTGGCCTACCTTTTAAGGAAAAAACTTAGAAAACTGGGGATTGAGCGGGGTTTCAAGGTTGTTTTTTCCACAGAGCCGGTCGATAAAAAGGTCATCATTCCCGTCGAGGATGAACTGAACAAAAAATCCACAGCCGGTACCATCTCCTATATCCCGGCCATGTTTGGATGCATGATGGCCTCGGCAGTGGTTCGGGATCTGGTTGATGGCTGTTGAAAAAAACAGATGGATGAAGCAGGGTCCTGACAAAATCATGCAACTATTCTTACTATTTTGCCGTTAAATCATTGAAATTTTGTTTCAACCTAAACCACGAGATTATGAAAAAATGGATTATGTTATTAACGGTATCACTATTGATCACAGCTACTGTCGATGCGCAGATGTTTAAAATCGGATTGAAGGGGGGCGTTGGATTTTCCAGGCTGACTTTTGATGATATAACGGGAATTGAGGATGGTCCGGATGTGTATGATCTCATTACCGGGGAATCGGTAGCCGGTTATCATATCGGTTTGCAGTCGCGGGTAAAGCTGGGGAACTTTTATGTGCAGCCCGAGGTATACTGGAATGCAGGCGGCGGGACCGTTGAGCAGGTGGTACAGTCGGGGAACATCGAAGGTGAGGTATTCAAGATCCGGTTCGGGCGGATTGATATTCCCGTGCTTGCCGGGATTCAGATGGGACCCGTACGCATCAATGCCGGACCGGTGGGGTCGGTCATGATCACGGAAGACAGCAACGGACTGGAACAGCTTTCCGAAGAGTTTGCCACGCTCGGCAGAACGATGGGCTTTGGGTTCCAGGCCGGTATCGGGTTTGATGTGAGCAGGATATCCGTTGATGCCCGCTACGAAGGATCCCTCACGAAATACCTGGGGGATGAGGTGACCATTGATGGCAATCCGTATACCCTGGATGCCCGTCCGAGCCAGTGGCTGATTTCTATAGGGTACTGGTTCAATTAATATGAGGATAGATCCATATAATAAGGGGCCGCACGGATTGGGCCCCTTATCATTGTAATAGCAATTCCGTTCCGGGAATGCAAAAGGATTTTTATAATATTCCTTATTAATTCTTTATCTGACCATAAACTTTTCTGGAGACATTCCTTTTATTCCGGTACTGATATAATATAATCCGGCCGGCAGATCCTTTATGGATATGCTGTTCAGTCCTTCATGCAGATGAATAATTTCTTTTACCGGGATGCCTTTGGAATTATAAATTTTCAGGCAATGATTCATCTGATTGGATGGGATCTGTACCGTGATTTCATTGCTTGCCGGATTCGGATACAGCCGGAAATGATCAACATCCGGTTTTTCAACGGAGACATTATTTTCCACACTCAGGTTAAAAGTCACAGAAGCGATGGAACCCCGGTTATCGGATGCCGTGATTTTAACAGCATACGTTCCTGTATCTGAACGCACCGGTGTTCCATTGAAATTCCGGTTTGTATCATCAAAATCCAGCCATCCGGGAAGGGCACTTTCATCTTCAAGAGATGCTGAATAGCTCAGCGCATCCCCTTCATCCTGGTCGGAAAACAGCTCCTCATCAAACGTAAAATCATATTCCGCATAGGCCACCGTCACCTGGTTGTCAATAGAACCATTCACCAGGACCGGGTCATTTTTATCTGTAATATTTATCACCATTGAGCTATCGGAGCAGGCGCCGCTGTAATCCATCACGCCGATACGGATATACAGACTGTTTTTTTCTTCAAAATCAAAATTCTCCAAGGCGATAAGCAGATTGCCTTCGATGGTAAATCTGAAGTTATCCAGATCATTTAATCCATCCCCGTCGATCAGTGCAAACTCAAGATCCTCCATATCTTCTTCGTCAGGGTCATTTGCTGTCAGAGTACCGACAGTGATTCCTGCCCCGCTGTTTTCTGCCAGGGTGTCTTCGGACAGAATGATGACGTCGGGCGGGTGATTGATTTCATATGCCCCCATATCTATTGTACCGGACAGGATTCTGCGGTTTCCGTCAAAGTCTCTTTCCATGGCGGGTTCTGCATCGTTTGTTCCTTTGTTTACACAGGTAGAGGTCTCCTGCAAACGGTATTCCTCATCAGCAAAGAGTGGGTTTTCGCCGCTGATATTCCCACCGCCATTGGTTACGTTAAGATATGGATGGGAGGTAAAAGAATATTTTACGACGGCATTAGTTGAGCTTGAATAGACCGGGGATAGGCCATTATCGTAGAAAATACAGTTTGCCACAACAAAATCATCTCCGGTAATGCCCCTGTTATGTAAGGCTCCGCCAATCGATGATTCGGGATATTTTGAACGGTTCCCAACAAATGTACAGTTGGTAATCCTTTTAATGGTCGGGGGCTGATTATCATGATAAAAAGCGAGGGTGCCATAGCCATCTCCTGTTTCCCCTGCTTTATTATTTTCAAAAATACAATTATCGATAATGGCATTTCCTCCAAAGGATTGTATTGCGCTTCCCCAATATGTAATAATGATATCCTTGAACAGGCACCTGGAAATTTTATGTGTTGAGCCCCTGTTTCCCCATACACAACTTCCGGGCCCGGCCCGGCTCCCGTCATTCATCCCGCTGAAAAAACAATCCCGGGCCTCCAGGGTGATGCTGTGCCAAATGGTGCTTCCCTGATTCCCATAATTTTTGTTCTCTTCAAAATCAGTTTTTTCAATGCGGCATATCCGGCCCTGGTCGCCGTCCGGCCCGGTGTAAGCGATGATAGCTCCCCCGTTGCTGGCCTCATTCTTTACGAAGCAGCATTCCGCTATTTCCAGGGTAACATTCGAATAGATTGCCCCGCCGTTGATACTGCCTGTCGTTTTATTATTCTCAAAATAGCAGTCATAGATATTGAGGTCCATGGCACCGTGACTGTCGGCATTGCCCTCATGGGCCATGATGGCACCTCCATGGTCAATGGTGGATGCATTACCATCATCTGAAGCAAATCCATTTTTGAAAGTCAGATGGGACACCCCGGCTTTCAGGAGGCTATTAGAGGCATCGGCTCTCAATTTGAGGATCTGGCCCGTTCCGTTTCCGTCAAGAACCGTATTTTCAGAAGAACCTGTAAATGCACCTGTGGAGGTCACCCCGCCGCAAATACTCAGAATCCGGGACTCATCCGCCGCGAGGCTGTATGTAAAGGGGCCACTGCCTGCATCATAAGATCCCTCGAGCAGATAAATGAAAATGGTGTCGGCATCACTATGTGCATCATCCAGGGCGAGCTGAAATGTTGTCGGGCTGGATGCAGAACTGCCATCACCCCCTCCGTCGGGAGAGACAAATATTTCTTTGTTGGCGGCTGAGGAAAGGGATAGGATAATAAACAGGAAAGAGAGAATCAGAAAGCCGAAAAGAGTATTCTTTCCATGGCCTGTTGTCCGGAATGGGGAAAAAGTTACCATACTATCATAGATTTTGTATTTGACTTTTGATTAGATCATTGTAACAAAATTTAATAAAAAAGATAAAAAATCCCGGTCAATTTTGAAAGTTTATTCCATTAACAGGCCGTTTTAATAGATAACTGCCCGAAAAGGGAAGATAATGTTTTACAGAATCCACTTTTTTTCATGGGTGGAATAATCCAGGACCCGGCAGTTCAACATTTTACCCAGCTTCAGGGCTTCTGCGATCATGGTTTCTTTTTTTCCTTTCATAAGGGATACATAAAGATTTTTCCCCTCGAAAACCATGTTCACCTTGTAACCTTTGTACACGGATGTCCCCAGGTCCGTTCCGATCAGGAAGCCGGTCTGACTGCCCCTGATATTGTACCGGTTCACCGTAAGGTATTGAACAGGCTCCAGAGGAACCCAGCTTCCGAAACGGAACCGGAGTATCCGGCTATATTTTTGCATCTTCATCTGTTCCGTATCCACACGGATGCCCTGGAAGGAGACCAGGAACACCGCCCCGGGAAAAAAAGTTATCACCGCAGGGATTACCTGACCGTAAACGGCAAATATCGAACCGGCCAGGATGAACAGGGGAGAAAGGAAATTGAACTTGTATGTTTCGTAGTTATACATTTCAGGTTTTTTTTATGCTTTCGGGATTAACTGGAGGCGATCCCCGATTGTAATAGTTGTCAGGATTATTTGCAGAGGCAATTTAAGGAATTTATATCTTCGTCTGAAGAATCTGAGAGGTTTAAAGGAGATGAAACGTGTTTATTTGTATTTGGAATTCGGTTTGTTGTTCTTTGGGCTCCCGTTATTGCTCTATTTTGAACGGAAAATCATTCATCCGTCGATCCTCCTTTTACCCGTCATTGTATTTGTTATTCTGATGCTTCGAGGGGATAAGGATTTTTCGATTGGGGAGCTGTTCACGTTGAGGATTAAAAGGGAAAGGTGGGTCAGGAGCATCATGGTGCTGGTTCTGGCCACGGGCATGCTCCTTGCCGGTACGCTTTTGTTTGAAAAGGAGAACCTCTTCAACCTCCCGCGCCGGAATCCTGCCGTTTTCATTGCGCTTTGCTTTTTCTACCCGGCCTTTTCGGCCTACACCCAGGAGATCATTTACCGGACATTCCTTTTTCACAGGTATGGGCCAATCTTTTCCCGGCAGACCGTGTTCATCCTGGCGAGCAGTATCAGCTTCTCGTTTCTGCATATTGTCTACTACAGTCCGGTATCGATGGTCCTGACGTTGTTTGCAGGGCTCTATCTTTCGTATGTTTACTGGCAAACAAAGAGTGTACTGTTTACAACGATATTGCATGGCATCTTCGGGATCCTGGTTTTTGCCGTGGGACTGGGACACTATTTCTGGTTGGATATGCCGGTGTGAAGGTTCCCGGTTAGATAGAAAGATTCGTGGTGCGGAATATCATGATCAGAAGGTTCAAAAGGGTTGGATTTCCGGAACCGATTTTTTTAGAGGGGCCCTGCATGACAAATGATCAGGTTCCGATGCCATTTGATGACCTTCAGCTCGCATTTGATGACCTTCAGCTCGCATTTGATGACCTTCAGCTCGCATTTGATCGCCTTCAGATCGAATCTGAGGACCTTAAGATGGAATTTGATCACCTTCAGCTCGCATTTGATGACCTTCAGCTCGCATTTGATGGCCTTCAGCTCGCATTTGATGACCTTCAGTTCGTATTTGATGACCTTCAGTTCGCATTTGATGACCTTCAGATCAAATTTGACAGGGTTCAGGTGTCATTTTGGCATGGTATGAGGTCATTTGATGGGTTTGCGGAGCAATTTGTTAGCCGTGCCATGCCATCGGATCACTTCACGGAGCGACTTATTAACATCCTGTCGTTATCCGGATACCTTCCGGACCGGTTTGTTAACAATTTAAGGCCATTTGAACAAACTCCGGAGGGATTTGCACACAATTCGGGATTAACCGGGGAGCATTCGGGATCATTTGTTAAAAGATTTACGTTGTTGGAGGAATGTGTTTTGATAAGTTTGGAGCATGTTTATAGTTAACAATCTGAATCCATTGGGTAATCCATAAATTATGTATTTTGCACCATTAAATTGAAAATCGTGAAAAAGCTGATACCGGTTGTTGTGTTCCATCTCCTGTTTTTGGTTGGAACCGATGCGCAGATTCATCTGATTACCTATAATATCCGTTTGAATACACCGGCTGACGGGGCAGATAGCTGGCCGAACAGGAAGGAGAAGGTTGCGGCGCTTTTAAAATTTCATGGAGCGAACATCTTTTGTATCCAGGAGGCGCTGCCGGAGCAGGTCCGTTTCCTGGAGGGCTGTTTCCCAGATTTTCGCTACGAGGGTGTCGGTCGTGATGATGGCCGGGAGGCGGGTGAGTATTCTGCGATTTTTTTCGACACCCTTCAATTCACCCGGAAGGACGGAGGCACCTTCTGGTTGTCGGAAACACCCGATCAGTGCAGTTATGGGTGGGATGCGGCCTGCAGGAGGGTCTGCACCTGGGTCTCGCTGGAGGATCCGGTTTCGGGACGCAGCCTGTATGTGTTCAACACCCATTTTGATCATATTGGAGTGCGTGCCAGGGAAGCATCTGTCCGGCTGATCCTGGAGCGGATCATTGCGATTGCCGGAAGAGAGCGGGTACTCCTCTGCGGGGATTTCAACCTCCCGCCGCAATCGGCTCCCATTGCTGAAATCGGAAAATACCTTTCAGATGCGTACAGGGTTTCTCAACTTCCTCCCTATGGGCCGGAAGCAACCTACCAGGGTTTTGCCTGCGACAGTGAACCGGGTGCGCGCATCGATTATGTGTTTGTTTCGGAAGGGATTGAGGTATTGCGGTACGGCAGTCTGACCGACTCTGAGGCCGGCCGTTTCCATTCCGATCACCTGCCGGTCCTGGTCACTTTATCCATGGATGAATGAGAAGAACAGCCTCCCTGATATCGGCGCTAATACTGGTGGTTCTCGCTTCCTGCGAAACGGAAAGCAGCAGGGAGGTACGCTGTTTCCCCAAAAGGATGGCTGTGACGATTGCGGGCGGGGAAACCACGAAGCTGACGGCCGACTTTACCTACGTTCCGGGAACCGGGTTACTGGATCATATCACATGGAGCAATAAACAGACTGATTATTTCGAATATAATGACAGGGGCCTGCCGGTTCTGGTGAGGATGAAAAAGGTCGGATTCAAAATCCAGGAGGAGCTATGGTTCATCTATGAGGACGAGCGGCTGGTCAGGCTGGACCGGTGCAGCCGGCGCCTGGACATCATATACCAGGAACCTGTTGAGGGAGATTCAACCTTCACGGGATTCCATCTTTATGATTATGCGGGCAACCGGATTGGAAGAGAAAGGATCTACACCACCAGCGATGGAAAGAAAACTGAGCTGGCGGAGGAGATTGAATACGTGTATGATGAAACGGGCAATGTGGTCCGGATGACTTCAACCGATGCAAAGACCAAGAAGCAGGATATCCTTAACTTTTCCTATCACGCGAGTCATCATCCATTCTCGCAGATAAAATTCTATTTTACGGGAGAAAGTTTTATCCACAATATTATTACAAAAAGCGACCTGTCGGAGAATCTCGAAGTTACCTATGACATTATCCTGGATGGCAACCGTTATCCCCAGCAGGTCGTCGAGAGGACGAACAGCGTGCTAAGCCGGGTCATTCAGTATACGTATGATTGCAGATAGGGCTTTCCCTGTTATGTGCCGGATGCCTGTCCCCTGCTCCAGGTATCCCTCAGGGGGACTGTACGGTTAAATATCAGCCTGCCGGGGGTCGAATCGGGATCCAGGTTGAAATAGCCCACCCTCTGGAACTGAAAATGATCCAGGGGTTTCGAATTTTTCAGTCCCGGCTCGACATACCCTGTGATAATTTTCAAAGAGTCGGGGTTAAGAAATGTTTTTGGATCCTTCCCTCTGTGTCCTGATGGATCGGGGTCACTATAAAGTCGGTCGTACAGCCTGATTTCGGCTTCAAGGGCATGCAGGACCGATACCCAGTGCAGGGTTCCCTTCACCTTCCGGTCTGCATCGGGCCCGCCGCTGCGGGTCGTTTCATCATAGGTGCAATAAACCTCAAGGATGTTTCCCTGTTCATCGGTTTTGTAATCCACGCATTTGATGATGTATGCCGATTTAAGGCGGACCTCCCTGCCGGGGGCCAGGCGGAAGTATTTCTTTGGCGGATCCTCCATAAAATCGTCCCGTTCGATATAGATCTCCTTTGAGAACGGAATGGTGCGTACACCCATCGATTCATCTTCCGGGTTGTTGATGGTTTCCAGCTCCTCCGTTTTTCCTTCGGGATAATTTGTGAGGATGACCTTCAGCGGGTTCAGAACGGCCATGACCCTGGGGGCCCTTTTATTCAGGTCCTCCCTGATGGCAAATTCCAGGAGGGAAACATCGTTGATGGCCTCAACTTTTGTATAACCGATACTGGCAACGAAATTCCTGATCGATTCGGGTGTGTATCCCCTTCTTCTCAGACCGCACAGGGTTGGCATCCTGGGATCATCCCAGCCATTGACCTTTCCTTCCTTAACCAGTTCAAGCAATTTCCGTTTGCTCAGAACGGTATAGTTAAGGTTGAGGCGGTTGAATTCAATCTGTCGGGGGCGGTAGTCATCGGTCTGCAACTGGTCGATGAACCAGTTGTAGAGGGGCCGGTGCACCTCAAATTCGAGTGTGCAGAGCGAATGGGTGATCCCTTCGAAATAATCGCACTGACCGTGTGCAAAGTCGTACATGGGATAGACATGCCACCTGTTCCCGGTACGGTGGTGCGGGTGTTTAATGATGCGGTAAATGATCGGATCACGCATGTGCATGTTCGGGGAAGCCATATCGATTTTTGCCCGGAGCACCCTCGAGCCTTCCGGAAACGCACCGCTGTTCATTTTTTCAAACAGGCTGAGGTTCTCTTCAGCCGGGCGGCTCCTGTAGGGACTCTCAATACCGGGAACCGTAGGGGTTCCTTTCTGTTCGGCAATGAGGTCGGAGGACTGGTCGTCCACATAGGCCAACCCTTTTCTGATCAGGTCGACGGCAAAATTATAAAGCTGTCCGAAGTAGTCGGAGGCATAATATTCCCGCTTCTCCCAATCATATCCCAGCCAATGGATATCTTCCCTGATGGATTCGATGTATTCCGTCTCCTCCTTGATGGGGTTGGTATCGTCAAAACGAAGATTGCATTTGCCGCCGTACCGTTCGGCAATTCCGAAATCCAGGCATATCGCCTTGGCATGCCCGATATGCAGGTATCCGTTTGGCTCCGGCGGGAAACGGGTATGCACCCGGTTACCATTCTTTCCTTCCTTTAAATCTTCTTCCACGATGGCCTCGATGAAATTAAGCCCCCTCTTCAGGTTGTTTTCCCCGGATCGATTATCATTCATCTGTAAATGTATTTATGAATGCCAAAAGTAGTAATTATTGGCGATTAAGCGATTAAGCGATTAGGCGAATGGGCGATTAAGCGATTAAGCGAATGGTCCTTCTTCGTCCCGATTGCCCGGGATTACGGAGGATAAAAGCGGATGAATTCCGAAGAGAAAATAATTTTGTAATTTAGGGAGCGGGGGATTGACCATCAACAGAAATCATTATCAGGGAATTTTAAAATAATCCGGAATGGGAAAGATCATCATTGAGGAAATGGAGTTTTACGCCTTTCACGGGCATTATAAGGAGGAGCAGATCGTTGGCAACCGCTTTTTGGTCGACCTGGAGATTGAAGGGGATATGAGCATTCCAGCCTCGAGCGACAGGCTCGGGGATGCGATCAATTACCAGGTAGCCTACCGGTTGATCCGGGAAGAGATGCGGAAAAAGAAATCCAATCTCCTGGAAAATATTGCCAAACGGATTCTCGATGCGCTGTTCGATAATCTTAAAGGAATCGAGCGGGCTACCGTGCGGGTCAGGAAGATGAATCCACCCCTGGGCGGGCCCATCAAATCGATTGGCGTAACTTTAACAAGAGAAAATTGAGATGGGTAATGAAATATATAAGAGCGATACGGGGATTATTTTTCGTGGTGATCATCCTGTTGTCCTTTTTCCATGCCCGGGCACAGCGGCAGGTGGAGTATCTCAACCGGGGGATGGACGTTCACCGGATCAGTGATGAGGCGGTTTTTATAAGCTGGAGACTGCTTTTCACTGACCCTGAAGGGATCGGGTTTGACTGCTTCCGGACCACCGACTGGATCGATTTCACGAAGCTGAATGATGAACCGGTACACGACAGGACCAATTGGCTGGATCATCCGGGAGATTTCAGCAAGCAGTTTTATTATTTCGTGCGTCCGGTAAAGCAGGGGAGAATCTATCCTGCATCCGGGGCTTCCGTTCTATCGGCGAATGCCCCAATTACCTTATCGGGAATTGACCAGTCCTATCATTCTTTCTCTCTTCCGGCAGATATTATAAGTGTGGACCGAATCGGGGTAGGCGATCTTGACGGGGACGGGACCTATGATTTTATTGTTAAACATCCCGTACAGGTGGCCGATCCCGGCGTTTTTGTAAAGCCTGAAGAGACCTATAAGATTGATGCCTATTTAAGCGATGGCACATTCTTATGGCGACGGGACCTTGGCTGGAACATCGTGTTGGGGATCTGGTGGTCGCCCATGGTGGTTTACGACCTTGACGGGGACGGAAGGGCCGAGGTGGTCATGAAAACAGCTCCGACAGATGTGGATTACCGGAATGAGGAGGGACGGGTTCTTACCGGCCCGGAATATTTTTCGGTTTTTGACGGGCTGACGGGGGAAGAACTGGCACGAGAGGATTGGATACCAAGGGGTAATATCAGTGACTGGGGCGACAGCTACGGTAACCGGGTGAACCGGAACCTGATGTGTGTCGCTTACCTGGACGGGGAAAAGCCGAGCGTGATCATTTTCAGGGGGACCTACGGGCTGATGAAAGCGGAAGCCTGGAACTTCCGGGAAGGGGTCCTCTCGAGGGTATGGATATGGTCGAATGAGGGAATGGGAACAGAGTACCAGTCACAGGGGTTTCATAACATCCGGGTGGCGGATATTGATGACGACGGAAAGGATGAGATCATCAACGGCTCCGTCGTCATTGATGATGACGGTTCAACCATCTATTCGACCGGGCAGGGTCATGGTGACCGGTTTGTGGTGACGGATATCAACCCTTTCCGCGAAGGTCTTGAAACATGGTATGCCATGGAAGATCCGGAGTGGTATGATTACCCCATCCACCTTAGAGATACAGAGACAGGAGAACTGATATTCGGGAAGGGGGACGACAGTTGGGGAGATGTCGGCAGGGGCCTTGCCGCGGACATTGACCCTGGTTATGCAGGACTGGAACTCTGGACCAGTACAGGCCCTCTTTATTCGGCAACAGGAGCAGTAATTTTTCCTGAAGGCCCCCGGTATGCAAATACTTTTGTGTGTGAATTCGGAATCTGGTGGGACGATGACCTGCTGAGGGAGCTGACCCAGTTCGGACGGCTGCTGAAGTTTAATTATTCCACCGGCGTAACCGACCGGATCGGAACCGTTATCAGGGATAATTTCTGTATTGCGGATATCCTGGGGGACTGGCGTGAAGAGGTGATTGGTTTTTCGGGTGGTGAACTGAGAATATATGCGCCAACAACTCCTGCTTCCAACCGTTTCAGCAGTTTCATGCACGACCCGGTTTACCGTCTCGACGTGGCCACCATGACCATGGGGTACCGGCAGTCGGCCCATCCCGGTTTCTACATGGGTTTCGGCATGGATGAGCCACCGCGTTACACGCATGAAATAACCGGGATGCCCGATACGGCCCTGGTAATAAATCCGATAAGGTTTGATTTCGGACCTTCGGAGGCGAGTCCGGTGGAGGAGGATTATATTCAGATTCTCCCTGGTGTAAAGTATGGCTGGGCATTCAGTGATCCGTTGTCGGGTGCGGATCGCCAGTCGGCCGATCCGTTGCTGAGGGATTTTATCACGGGAAATGAACCGTCACTGTTCCAGATCCCCCTGATGAACGGAACGTACCAGGTAATCGTGATCTCCGGGGATGAAATGGAAGCCAATGAAACCTACGTGTTGATCAATGGAAAGCCGGTCCTTGAATTGATCAGTGAACCGGGTGCATTTGCCACGGATGTTTTTGAAACGGAAGTAGATTCGGGAATTCTCGATCTGACTTTTTACGGTGCTCCCTGGAAAATCAACGGGCTTGAAGTGATCAATACGGAACTGTTCGATTACAGGGAACCCTTCCGGGCGGATGTTGCCGGTGCGGAAATATTTTATGATCCATCAGCCGGATTGCTTCACATAAAATCGGAGAGACCCTGCCGGGATGTCATCTTGTTCAGCCTGGAAGGGAAAAAGGTTTTTCACCGGGAGCATCCCATGGCGCCTGAGCTGGATATTGCCGGCCTGCCCCCCGGGATCTATATTGTAAGGGTTGGATACAGCGGCTTTGAGGTATATAAAAAGATAGCCGTATTACGATAATCCTGTTTTGATACCCCCTCTCTCTGCGTAACCAGTTTCTGATATATCTGCATACATTTGATTATCAAGTTGCCCGGGCATTCCAAAAAAAATGGGGATGTCACCGGACATCCCCATTCACTATGTGTCAGCCAGAGGTTATTGAATGACCAGTTTCAGGTATTCGATATGGCCATTCAGTTCAAGTCCGAGATGATAGATTCCGGCGGCATAATCACCGGCATTCAACTGGATAAAGTTTTTGCCTGCAACGGCATCCCTGGTGAATGTGGCAATACGCTGACCGGTGATGTTGTAGAGTGTTGCAACAGCCTGACCATGTACGGGAGCGTTAAAACGGACGATGAAATTTTCGGATGCCGGGTTCGGGAACGCGGCAAGTTCATATGCTTCCCTGCTTACTTCCTTCACTCCAACGGTCATTCCATCAAACGCCCATTCACAGGCATTGTGTATAATCTGGAAGAACTCGGGGGTACCTTCGCTCACCCCGGTGGTTCCGGCATCCAGTCCCATACCAAGCATCCCCCAGAGGAAGACCCTGTTGGGCAGATCGGTATCCTCAATGGCAATCATGGTCCAGAAACCGTCCATATCCTGGTGGGCCCTGCTCACGGCCAGTTTTGATGTATAGGTCTGGTTCTCTTCAATAAATGAGACGGAGCGGATGGTTGTCGGATCCTCAATTTCACCTGTCGTCCAGCGGATCTCGTCATCCACGTTGAAGTTCCGGGTAATCCAGTGGTTGTTATCCTTGATGACAATATACTGGTCATCCTCCGATCCTTCTCCTTCAGCTGTGTGAATGAAAGTGGTTTCATCATTGACGGATAACCAGTTCCAACGGCCATCCCTGGGTACGTATCCTTCCATGTTCACAATGGGGATCGGAATATATGTTTCAGCCTCAGGGTCGCCAAGATAGTTTACATCACCGGAGCTGATCTGCTCGGAAACAAGGATTCCGTCGTACTGGGAAAAATCGGCACTGGCAGCATCTGCACCTGTGAAATATACAGGTCCGTACCCCCAGGCGGCGAGGCTGTCAAACAGATCCTGCTCCGACTGATAGGTAAGAGATTCAAGGCTTGCAGAACGACCAATAAGCATGACCGCTTTTTGACTGAAAGCCGTGGTAGAAACAGATGCCAGTATCAGCGCAACAGCGATAAAAGATTTGTAGATTTTTTTCATAACGCTTCGTTTTTGGTTAATAGATAAACACTTTCAGATTGTGAAGATATAAAATTATTACAAAACGAAATGTTTAAAAAATGTCAAAATAACGGGGATACATTAACAAAACAGAGATTTAGAGCCTGTTTATCAGTTCTTTGATCATCTGTTGGAATGTCTGTTATCGACTCACTGCGCTCGTGTGATGATCCGCCTTCGGCGGGGGGTGATGGACTCACTGCGTTCGCTTGAGAAAAACAGTTCTGCTGTTGTGTTACTGCAGATTTACCTGTTCAGAGTAAAGGTAACGTATTCATCAACCTGTGAATGGGGTCCGACGTAAATCCTGAATTCTCCCGGTTCTGCACGATATTCCATGTTGATGTCGTAAAACCGCAGGTCATCTTCTGTGATTGTGAACTGAACCAGCTTTTCCTCTCCGGGATCCAGGGAGATTTTACTGAAACCTTTGAGCTCTTTCAGGGGCCTTGTCACACTGCCGACCAGGTCGCGGACGTAGCACTGGACGATCTCCTCCCCGGCACATTTGCCTGTATTTTTTACAGTTACAGAGACAGTCAGGGAGTCTCCGGCGGAGATGCTGTTTTTATCCGGTGAGATGGTCCCGTATTCGAAAGTAGAATAGCTGAGTCCGTATCCAAAGGGATAGAGCGGTTCATTAAGTGCATCGAGATATTTGCTGGTATATTTATTTTCAGCATTGAAAGGCCTCCCGGTATTTTTGGTGTTGTAAAAAACAGGAATCTGTCCGACATTCCGGGGAAAGGTTATGGCCAGTTTTGCGGACGGGTTACAATCCCCGCTGAGGATATCGGCCACGGCGTCACCGGTCCGGGTTCCAGGGTGCCAGGCATAGAGGATGGCCGGGATGTGTTCGTCCATCCAGTTGATGGTCAGCGGGCGGCCTGCAAAAACAACGGCCACAACCGGTGTTCCTGTCTCATGAATTTTTTCCAGCAGTTGCTGCTGCACCCCCGGCAGGTCGAGGCAGGTGCGGCTTGCTGCCTCACCGCTCTGCTGATGATTCTCTCCTATTGCCAGAATGACCAGGTCGGACTGGCCCGCAAGAGATATCGCGGCCCGGAAGCCGCTCATATCATTGCCGGTGAAATCACAGCCCTTCAGGACCTTTATGGAAGCCGCCGGGAATTTTTTTCTCAATCCCTCTTCAACCGTTACCACCTTGCCGGCGTCACCCGATGCGTGCCAGGTTCCCATCACATCCACGCGGTTATCAGCCAGCGGCCCGATGAGGGCAATCTTTTTAACCGATTGCTGCACCGGGAGGAGCGGGGTTCCGTTCACCGGTTCGTTCTTCAGGAGGACCATCGATTTACGGGCGGCAACCAGGGCATGTTCCATCAGTTCGTCGGAATAAAGCACCGCTTTCTCACGTTCTTCATCCAGGTAACGGTAAGGATCATCGAACAGGCCCAGGTCGTATTTCAGGGCGAGAACCCGTTTTACAGCCCGGTTCACATCCTCTTCACTGAATACTCCTTCGTTCACCAGTTCAGCGAGGTAGTCATTGAAGACACTGCCCTGCATATCCATATCCACACCTGCCCGAAACGCCAGTTCACCGGCATGTTTCAGGTCTTCTGCCACACCGTGGGGGATCAGTTCGTTGATGGATGTGTAATCGGTCACCACCATCCCTTTAAAACCCCACTTGTCCCTGAGGATATCCGTCAGGTAGGCTTTGCTGGCGGTGACCGGAACACCGTTAATCTCATTGAAAGAGGACATGACGGTTGCGACGCCGGCATCGACAGCGGCTTTATAGGGGGGCAGGTAGACCTCCCTGATGGTCCGTTCGGAAAGGTCGACAACATGATAATCTCTCCCTGCCTGGGGGGCACCGTAAACGGCGAAATGCTTCACACAAGCTGCAAGGGTAAAAACGTCGGAAAGATCCGTTCCCTGGTAACCTTCAACGCGGGCGTGTGCATACAGACTGCCCAGGAGGGGATCCTCCCCGGAACCTTCTGCAATACGCCCCCAGCGGGGATCCCTTGCAATATCCACCATGGGATTGAAGGTCCAGTTCAATCCCGATGCAGCGGCTTCTTTGGCCGATAAAGCAGCGGTTTTTTTAACCATTCCGGGGTCCCAGGAGCATGCTTCGGCAAGGGGAATAGGGAAAATGGTCCGGTGCCCGTGAATCACATCGTATCCGAACAACAGGGGGATCCCCAGCCGCGTTTCCTCGACAGCCATCCGCTGCAGCTCCCTGTTATAGGCAACTGTATGGGCATTGAAGAGGTTCCCGCAACGGCCGCTGAGGATATCCTGCCTGTAGTTTTCATTCAGGACGGGACCCGTTATATCCCATCCGCTGGTGAACAGCGTCAGCTGTCCGATCTTTTCCTCCAGCGTCATTTCGCTCAACAGGGAATCGATAAATTTCTCCTTCTGTGCGGATCCGGTCTCCGGATGGTCACAGGAAACGGCCAGCAATAACAGCAGCCCGGTGGTAATCATCAGTAAGCGCATAGTCACATTTTTTATTAATAGGTAAAACCAAGTTTTGTCAGTCCGGCCTGCACTTCGGGAGCCGACATAAACAGTTCCCACAGCAGTCCTGACCGGTAATTTTCAATCATCACGATAATGGGTCCCTGGTCGATGGCAATGTACGAGTCTGCCCACCAGTTCTCAGAGATATTAAATGCATCATAAAATCCATATTCCCCCCAGCATTTATCGCCCAAAAGATAGTAAAAATGTTTGAGTGCATCCATGGAATATCCGGGAGTGAAGGGCATGGAAGAGAGGGCCGCTGTCGGGGTAATTACCCCGCGGTCGTTCGTGGGAGAATGGGCGCTGTAGCCCTGGTTCCCGTCGCTGGCGGTGAGTCCCCAGCAATCCCTGCTGTATCCGGTATAACCGTTCGGATTACGGATGCAGTGCATACGGTTAATAAGGGTATGGCTCACATTCTGCTCCAGGTAGGAGGCATACTGATCCGCAAGGTTTCGGGGATCAAGCCCCAGGAAGGAGTAATGAGCAAAAAACAGGGGGCCGCCAAAATCGTATCCTAAAGGCAGGGTAATATCATAAAAGCTGTTCCCGTTCACAATGGCCCCGTTTCGGGCATATCCTTCATGATATACGGACGGGGGTATGGTGTGGGTGGGAGAGGAAGCCGCAAGCACGTAGACTATCAGAGCCTCGTTGTATCCCCTGATGGGCATGTTCATCTCCCACCCGTAGTCGGGCGACCAGTGCCAGTAAAGCACATCCTGTCCGCCCCGGGTGAACCAGTCCCATTCGACCCCATGCCAGAGTGTATCAATCCGGCTGATCAAGTCCTTTTCCGATGCACTGGATTCATCCAGGTATTGCCTGAGGGTAATCAGTCCCTGAACCATAAAAGCCGTTTCCACAAGGTCGGCACCGTCGTCCTTCTGGCTGAAGGGCTGAACGGTTCCTGTGGCTCCGTTGAGCCAGTGGGGCCAGGCCCCGTGGAACCGGTCGCAGGTCTCCAGGAAATCCAGGATCCTTTCGATCAGAGACAATCCCTCCGTCCGGGTAATAAAGCCGCGTTCCATGCCCACAATAAGGGCCATGAGACCGAAACCCGATCCGCCCGATGTCACGGTATTGCCCGAAGTGTTGCGTTCACGGGCCATCCCGGACAGGGGGTGACTGAAATCATAGAAATATTTCAGAGTTTGCTTCTGAACAAGATCGAGGAGTTCTTCATCGCTCAGTGCCGGGAACTTATAGGTTGAATCGAGGGACGTGAAAAAGCTGTTCGAGAAACCTCCGAATTCATAATCATCATTGGAACGGAGGCTTGATGAGATGGTAAAATAGTATCTCGTGTAATCGTTGAGATCAGCGGTATTTAATATAGTGACATTCATAGAGTCTCCGGACAGGTTATATGCAAGGGAAGGGTTTCCCGAAAGGATGAAGAAGGATTGGTAGGTATCCCGATCCAGGGGATCGGAGAAGGTAATATCCAGATGCAACTCAGAAAAGTCAATATCTTTCAAATCAGCCGGGGGATTAAAATCCTGTCCGTTCAGGGTGATCTGTTCGATTTTCAGGATCCCGTTCATGGTTGAAAAAGCATAGGTCATTCCCGGAAAGGTTTCTTTACGGGCACCGCGGATGTTTTTATGAATGGTCAGGGTGTAACCGGTGCGGTAGGAGAGTCTACCCTCAGGGGTGAGTACAATTGTTTTCAGGGCATCTGCATACGCAGTCGCAAAAACTACAGGGTTTCCTGCTTCATCTTCCAGTCCGAGGTTATCCTGT
Organism: Bacteroidales bacterium; assembly: GCA_016936975.1. Classification (GTDB taxonomy): domain Bacteria; phylum Bacteroidota; class Bacteroidia; order Bacteroidales; genus JAFGWU01. The sequence continues at coordinate 62,916 of JAFGWU010000062.1, forward strand.
ACCGTTGAGGTATCCAGCGGGCTGCTGAATTCAATCGTGATACTTTTATCCGCGGGGACACCATCTGTTACGGCGAATGCATCAAGACAGGCGGTCCCGACGCAGGCACGTACCAGCTGAAGGGTTCCGTATTCTTCTGGTTCATCCCTGTTGCATCCCGGGGAAAGGAGGGACAGAGCCGCAATGGCAGGAAGGATAAGGAGTATTTTACGCAGGATCATTTCAGGTTTTAATAAAGACAGAGGGCCGGCCAGCGACCCTCCGTCCTCTCATTAATCTATGAAAAACCAACTATTTTTCCGAATCGTACATCAACTGGATTTCCGTTGATGTAAGCACCTTATGGAAGAAGCGTATGTCATCCAGCTGGCCTTTGAAGTGGTTTGCATCCGGGAAGTCGTAACCGCCCCATCCTTCGGAATCCCACAGTGTTCCTGCCCTGGATTGTACGAATCCGAAAGCCAGTTCATTCACCACTTCCGGAGCTACGCCCCTGTATTTAATAGCGTTGGCATCCTTTTTTGGGGCATCATCCGGCCAGAGGTCGAAGTCGAAGCTTTTCATCTTCTCGCCGTTGAAATAGAGGATCCCTTCCTTTTCAGGTCCGTTGAAGGTATATACGACATGCAGCCAGTGATCCTTCAGAAGCGCGATCATCTCTTCTGCTGTCAGGCTTTTGGCATAGGTCCACCCCTGCCAGCCACCGTTGGTATTATCGGTTGCCAGGGCCGGGAACCACATATCTTCACTTTCACCGGGTTTACCGGGAATTTCATATGAAATGGCAAATTTACTGCCGTCGTAACCGCCGAAGACCTCATACTGGAGACCGTAAAAAGCACCCAGTCCCATGACGAAATGGCCGCCGACATGATTGGTGGAGTTGGTTTTCATCCAGAAGCTGAGGGTAAACTCCGAGGCATTGATCAGCTGGTCGCCATTGGATATCTCAATGATGCTGGCATCCCCGTCGAATGTGGCCGCCGTTCCCGCAGCAGCATTCCTGGAGGCGGTATAGGTAATCGCCACCACCTGGCTGGCTGTCGGATCATAGTTCCCGACGACATCCTGGGCATTGCCTTCAAAGTTCCAGTGGGCGATGGCCCCTGCCGGCACGAATGCACCCGTCGTGGTAAAGGAGCGGGTCAGTTCAGTCAGGGCAAGCCCGTCGACGGACATGATTCCAGCGCCAAGCTTCAGCTGGTACATAGCACCGTTACCGAGATCATCAACCGGTGTTATGGTGATGGTTTTCCCTGAAGCGGCAATGGTCAGGGGAATATCAGCATCATCATATTCCTGGGTGAGGGTGATGTTGGCAGATGTAGCCGTTGCGGCATCTATCTCAACATTGAATGTAGCAACAATCTCCGGGTCGACAGGGACATTGGTTGGCGCTGCGGCGGCATTGAGGTCTATGTCACCTGCAACCATGGTTTCCAGTACCGGATCTACCGGATCTTCCTCGCAGCTCTGGACCATTACCAGGGAGACTGCTGCGAAGAGCATCAGACTTAAAATAAAATGTTTCTTTTTCATAGTTAAATAATTAATAATTAGACAATAAATTTATTCATAATTTGGATTCTGATCCAGTATTTTCTGGGAAATATCAATCTCTGTCTGCGGTATGGGGAGCAATTCATTTTTATTCTCAGTAAATCCAAGCGGTCCGAGTACCTCAGCGGCTTTTCCCGTTCTCATGAGGTCCCAGAAGCGGTGTCCTTCCATTGCGAGCTCGCGGCGCCGTTCCTCCAGGATAATATCGCGTAATGTATTCTTGTTTGTTTCGGTGATATCCGGCAAAATGGTTTCGTTCCCTTCCCTGGCGCGTTCGCGCACCAGGTTCAGGTAGTATAACGCATCGTCGGGCTTATTGTTCTCATTCAGGGCCTCGGCGGCCATCAGGAGGACATCGGCATAACGAAGGATCCTGCGGTTATGTCCGAATTGGGTATCGGTTGTGTTTCCAGGAACCCAGACTTTCTGGTTGTAGCATTCAATTTCAATAACGTTCCCCTGGTCGTCCTCAACCTCATCGGGAGTGGTTCCGTCACCCAGGATGGTCACACCGTCCAGTACCTCACCAAGGAAAATAACCGTTGCATCCATCCGGGGGTCGCCCTCCTCAAAGGTGTTTATCAGGTCCAGGGACGGCCGGTTGAACCCCCATCCGCGGTTGGGGGATCCCCTTACTCCCTGGGTGTTGGCATACTGGTTCCCGCCGTTTGACTGACTGCCTACCCCGATGGCACCAACCTCAAACACCGATTCAATGCCATGTTCTCCCAGGATACCGCTGGCATCGGCGAACACCGGTTCAAGGTCGTATTCGTCCGATTCAATCACTTCAAGGGCGCAGGTTTCGGCATTTTCGAAATTTCCCTGAAAGAGGTATACCTTGGCAAGCAATGCGTTTGCAGCGCCTTTTGTGGCTCTTCCCAGCTGATCGTCGGAGCAGGTGCTTTTTTCGGGCAAGGCTTTTACGGCTTCCAGGAGATCGTGTTCAATCAGGTTGTACACTGCTTCCACGGAGGCCCTTTCGATCTTCAGGGGCGGTTCGGTGGTTTCAATGATCGGAACGCCGCCCCAGGCACGGACCAGGTCGAAGTAGAGCAGGCCGCGGATAAAGTAAGCTTCGGCAACATACCGGGTGCGGAGGGTCTCATCCATTTCGATGGAGGGAACCTTTTCAATGACCACGTTGGCCCGTTTGATCCCTTCATACAGGGTGCTCCACCACCGGTCGAGCCCGTCCTGGGTGGCTGTATGGTCAAAACTGTCATAGGGTCCCAGGGTGGGGAGCTGGTCGTTCGGATTGCTTCCCTTATGGGCGTCATCCGACATGATGTCCAGGATGGGATATCCACCCGAATGGTAATGCCATTGTCTGAAAACCGTATAAGCTGCATTTGTGGCCAACAGGGCATCCGATTCGGTGGTCGGGAAGGCCTCCTGGGTCATCTGGCCCTGCGGGTTGATCTGAAGGAAATCTTCGCAGGATGTCAGGATAATGATGACCGGGAGCAGCAGGGATAGATTTATAATCCTTTTCATGATTTCTAGAATGTCAGGTTAAGTCCAACTGAATAAATAGCCGTAATCGGGTATATGCCGTTATCGATGCCATTTGAAAGAACATCGTTGCTGCCGATCTCAGGGGTATAACCGGTGAACCGGGTCAGTGTAAAGATGTTGTTTCCTTTTAAATAGATGCGTGCCCGGGCGATGTGCCATCTTTCCGAGAGCGATTCGGGGAGTGTATATCCCAGCGAGAGGGTCCGCAGTCTCAGGAACGAACCGTTCTGTATGAACCGGTCGGAGGGGAGGTAGTTGTACCCGCCAAAGGAGGGGCGCGGTTCCGTATCACTGGTGTTCTCCCCGGTCCACCGTTCCATCACGTGTTGTTCGAAGTTATAGGGATCGGGGCGGACCACCTCTTTGCCGTTGAAGATCTCATTGCCTGCCTGGCCGTGGAAATCGACTGCCAGGTCGAATCCCCTGTAAGCTGCACTGAAATTAATCCCGAAAATAAAATCCGGTATGGGGGATCCGATAAAGGTGCGGTCCTCACCGTTCAGGACGCCGTCGTCGTTCGTATCCACAAAACGGAGGTCGCCGACGCCTGCCTGCGACAGGTGGGGACAGGCACCGAGTTCTTCTGTGTTCTGGAAGATGCCGTCGGTCACGTATCCGTAAAAGGCGCCGATCGGAAGTCCCACCCTGCTCAGGGTCACAGGCTGACCGTTGCCAAGGTAGCCTCCGATGAGGGTGGAGTCTATACCGCTGGCACCCCCGATTGATTTGACTTCGTTATGGATCGTTGATCCCAGGATGCCCACGCTGTAATTGAAATCCCCCCGCTTTTCACGCCAGTTAAGGAGGAACTCGATACCGCTGTTGGACACGGAGGCCGCGTTATAACGGATGCGTTGTCCGAGTCCGTTACCCATATGTCCGGGTGTGGAAAGCTCCACAAGGATGTCATCGGTCATCCGGTTGTAATAGTCGAGTTCACCCGTTAACCTGTTCTCCAGCAATCCGAATTCAAGCCCGATATCGGTCTGTTTGGTACTCTCCCATTTCAGATCCGGATTCCCGCTTTTACCATAGGAAGCGGCTGGAAAAGCATTATCGGGGAACCCGAAAACCGTGATGATATCGGATTGCACCCGTGCATACCGGTCGAAATAGGTGATTTTGTCATTTCCGATGATTCCCCAGCTCGCCCTGAGCTTCAGGCTCGAGACATGGGGGACATCCTCAATGAAGGCTTCCCTCCCGATGTTCCAGCCTGCTGCGAAAGAGGGGAAATTCGCGAACCGGTTATCCTCGCTGAATTTGGAAGAGCCATCTCTTCTGAAGGTCGCCGTGAAGATATATTTATCGCTGTAGGTATAATTGGCCCTGAAGAGATAGGATATCATGGAGTAATACTGACCGGGGTCCACGCTGTTATTAATATTCTGCACCAGGTCTATGTTGCTGGAGGGATCATAAATATAGGAGGGATTGATATACCAGAACTCCGGATTATCCCTGAGGATATTTGCCCCCGAGAGGCCGTATTGTTCGGAGGTTGTTTTCTGCATGGTATATCCTGCGACTGCATTGATGTAATGTTTATCAAAGATTTTGTCGAAGCTTATCGTGTTTTCCCAGAGCCAGGTGAGGTTATCCGAGGTGCCTTTGTAAAGGTCGCTGAAGGTATTATCCTGCTGGGAAGCGGTACCGTCGGGGTTATAGATGGTATAGGCCGGTGTGAAGCTTTCAGATTTGTTATATGCCGCATCCACCCCGAAACTGGATTTCAGGGTAAAAGAGTGAAGAAAGGAAGCTTCTGCATAGACGTTGCCCACACCCCTGACCCCGTTATTGAAATTGTTGGAATGGGCCAGGTCGGCCAGTGGGTTGCCGACATTATATACCACCGCATAGCTGCCGTCGCTATAGTAGGGTTCCAGGACGGGCTGGGCCCGATAAACCGAATAGGTCACATTGGGTGCATTGCGCTGGTTGTAGGGGGCAATGGTGATGTTGTTGCCGAGCCGGAACTGTTCTGAAAGCTGGTAGACGTTGTTCAGCTTCAGGGAGAGTCTCTTGTAAAAGGACTTATCGATGATCCCGTCCTGTCCGAAGTAGCCGATGCCCATGTAATAGCGGGCGATATCGCCTGCCCCCGAAACTGATAACTGGTGATTCTGTATCGGGGCCATGCTGAAAATCAGGGACTGCCAGTCGGTATTCGGCACGGCATCGATATTGTTATAGGACCCGGGCTTGATTTCATTGGAGATGATGGCAAACTCCCGGCCGTCGAGAAGGTCTATCTGCCTGGCCACTCTCTGGAGCCCCACCTCACTGCTGAAGCTGAACTGCGGCTTTGCCAGTCCCTCTGCTCCCGATTTGGTGGTAATGATGATCACGCCGTTCGCACCTCTGGATCCGTAGATGGCAGTGGCAGATGCATCTTTCAACACTTCCATGGATTCGATGTCTGCTGAGTTCAGGAACGAGATGTTGTCCAGGATCACCCCGTCGACTACGAAGATGGGGGACGAATTGTTAAAGGTTCCCACACCTCTTACCCGGACGGACGGGACGGCGCCCGGGGCTCCCGATGTGCTGGTGACCTGCACCCCGGCCACTTTTCCCTGGAGGCCCTGTTCGACATTGGCAGAGGTGATCTTCACGATATCCTCAGACTTTACCGAACTGACCGAGCCGGTGAGATCGCTCTTTTTCACCTTACCGTATCCGATGACCACGATCTCCTCAAGCCCCACTGTTTCAACCTCGAGGACCACGTCAATAACGCTCAGGTCACCGACCTGCACCGCCTGATCAACATATCCGATAAACCTGAACACCAGGATATCTTCGGGGGATTGAATCCCGATCTCATAGTTACCGTCCAGGTCGCTGATTACTCCCTGGGCAGTTCCTTTAATAACGATATTGGCACCGGGAAGCGGATCCCCGGTATCTCCCGCAGTAACCTTGCCGGTTACGGTACGGGGCTGGGTGAAGGCCTGCAGTGAGAACATCAGCAGGATCATGGCCATCCATCCGGCCCACCAGAAACGATTCAACGATTTTTTTCGCATAGTATAGTGTTTAGCAGGTTTATAGTCTCAATCAACCGATGCGTTCCGGTCGAGCCATCCTCCATGGAATCCGGCTTTCCTCAGGCCTCTGATAATGTATTGGTTTTGTTTCATAATATCCCACACCAGTGCGGATTGATGGTTCTCGAGCTGTATGAGTATGGGCCCCTGGTCGATCCCGATATAATCCAGGTCGAACCAGCCCCGGTTGCCATCCTCCTTCACAAAGGTCATGTTGAAAGCATCTTTGAATCCGTATTGCTGGTAAAGCCTGTCATCATAAAGCTCCTTCATTTTGAACAGGGCATCGACCGAAAGCTCCGGGGTAAAGGGAATGGAGCCTCCGGCGGCTGTCGGGGCAATGGTGCCGTCGTCAATCACCTCAAGGGCACTTGCTCCCCTGGCCCTGTAGGCATAGAATATGACAGAATCGTTATTGTACGGCTGTACGCTGAATCCGGGACCGTCACAGGCCGTGAGGCCCCATACCGATTCGCCGTAATCCCTGAAGCCGGAAGGGTTATCGATGCAATATGCTCTGTTTGCGAGGGTCGCCCGACGGGCGTTTTCAAAATAATCGATCCCTTTGAGGCTCATGTATCCATCCTGTATTCCCCGGAAGTCGATATACATGTGCGAATATTGATGCCCGAACAGGGGAGAAAAGTTCACATGCTCCTGCCCGTAGAATTCGTCCCACACGTATGTTTTGCACCATGAGTTCCAGGCGGTGTCGGGTATGGGATGGGTGGGCGATCCCAGTGCCATGATGAGGAGTATCATCGCTTCGTTGTAACCGGTCCATTTTGCCTTTATGAACCCGTTCTCAGGCGTCCAGCCCATCGACATCCACTCCTTCCCGTCCATGGCCCAGTGCCAGTCAACCCTTAAAAAAAGCGAGTCGGCCAGTTCCCTGATCCTGATCTCCCGGGGGTCATCCCGATCGAAGTAGGACTGGCACGACAGGATCCCTGCCATCAGCAGTCCGGTATCCACTGTGGAAAGTTCAACATTCTTATACCGTTTCCCATCTCCGTAGGTCAGGAAATGGTAATAGAATCCCCGGTATCCGGTAAAATCCGTTTCGCCGGCACCCTGTTGGGAGCTCCAGAGCCATTCAAAGGTGGAAAGAACCCTGCCGGCCCCCTCTTCACGGGTGATAAATCCATTCTCTGCACCGATGATATAAGCCGTCAGGCCAAATCCGGTTGAGGCAATGCTTGTGAAACGGGGTGTGGGATAGCGGTCATCGATCTGAAAGGTAGTCTTGTCGGCCCTGTCCCAGAAAAACTGAAACGTTCTCTGCTTCAGATCATCCAGGAATGCGGATTCCGCATCCGGACGGGGTATGCAGGATATGGCTGCAAAAATGCAAAGCAGTGCTGTTAACCCGGAGGAAACGATTTTGGGGTGGTTTCTGTTCATTTTCCTGATGGCGGTATCCGGTTTATGTGGTGAAAAACGGAAAGAAAGTTAAGAAGTTAAACCATCTGACTGAAATACTTTGCCTTATAAAAAATACTACATAAAAACGAGTGTTTCCGGCAGACCTTAATAATACCTTAACAACAATAATAATCCACAGGATAATAAATGGATTGACAGGGAATTACAGGTTCAGTGATTATCGAGAAGGGTTAATAATACACTTAAAAATCCAGCAGAAAATCCACCAGGTTCTCTCCATGGGTCAGCTTCAGTTTTTTCCTGAGGCGTGACCGGTGGACCTCCACGCTTTTTATGCTGATGTTCAGCAATGGGGCCAGTTCTTTGGAAGAAAGGTTCATCCGGAGGTAGGCAGACAGTTTCAGATCACCCGGCGTGAGGTCGCGGTAGTTTTGCCTGAGGCGCTTGAAGAAATTTTCATGGGTCTGGTCGAAATGGTATTCAAAGGCGGTCCATTCGTCTTCCGATGAAATACTGGCATCAAGGATCCGGATGAGTTTATCATAAAGGTATTTCGGGTAACGGTCACCGAGCCCGGATTTTTGCTTTTCCAGTTCTTCCTTAACCTTCATCAGGACCTCGTTTTTCCTGATCATATTCATGGTGTAGTCTGTCAGTTGCTTATTCTTATGATTAATCTCAGACTGGAGCAGTTCATTCCTGAGGCTCGTATATTTTTGTTCATTCAGGAGTTTTTCGGACCGTATTTTCTCCTGCTCCTCCAGTTCAATTCTGCGGGCATGCAGTTCAAGTCGGCGCAGGAACAGCCATCGTGAAAAAATAAAGATCAGAACCAGGAACAGGCCGTAACAAATTATAGCCAGGATCGAACGGTACCAGGGGGGTCGAATGGTAAAGGCATAACGGGTGACCGGACCGGGCTCTCCGTTTATGGAAAGGGAACGGACCATAAAAACATACTCCCCGGGCGGGATCCGCACATAATCCATTCTGGATGTTCCCGACCAGGGGGACCATTCCCTGTCGAGCCCCTCCAGCATAAAACTGTACCGGGGGTAAAGGTAATGGGGGGCGCAGGAGAACACGAAATAAATATTCCTTTGTCTGTAGGGGATGGAGACCGGATCGGCAGCACTTTTAAGGGGCAGGTTTACCTGATCGGCTTCATCACTCACCGTCACTTCCCTCATGAATGTTATTTCTTCGGGAACGGAAATTGTGGCCGAGACCTTATCAAAAATCGCAAAGCCATCGTCGAGACATATCAATGAATGCGATTCGTCGAGGTTAACTATTTCCGGAAAGTCGGTTCCGAGATGGATGCCGTAGAGAGATAGGTTGCAGGAAAACACCCTGGAAATGTCACTGCCTGAAATCCTGAAATACCCTATTTCCTGTCCGTTGATAAACCAGTAGTATCCTTTTTCTGCCGGGATGATATGCGTGGAGGTAATGAATCTGCCCAGTTGTTCATTGAGCCATTCGTAGGGAATAATGGTATCTTTCAGATCATCGTAGGTATAGATCCTTTCCCCGGTGGGAAAAAGGATACGGTTTTCAACCTTTGCCAGGTGCAGGTTCCGGTCAAAAGGGAAACCGTAATCCGTTCCCATTTTTTTCATCCTGGTAACGGAATCGAGGTTCTCATTCAGAGTCAGTTGAAAGACATTGCGATGCAGGTGGGCTGCCCAGATGTGTCCATACGGATCAATCTCAATCTGTATCAGCGGTTCAATGATTCCCCGGATGTTATGGGAAAATTCCCAGCCCCCGGGACCCCTCCTGTAAAGGACGGGATTACTGTAGGTACCCTGAATAAGGACCCTTTCGTTTTCGGTCTCATACAGTTCAATGTCAAAACCGCCGTTTACCGGCGAAATCTCCTTCATGGAGGTACCGGATATCCTGAAGGTTCCGCTGGTATGTCCCACAAGCAGTTCATCATCCATTACCGCCAGGTTCCAGACCTGACCCTGGGACTCTTTAATCATCACAGGGTCTTGGATATTCACCGGTTCCTTTCCCAGAAACCTGAAGAGCCCCTGGTTCGTACCGATCCAGAGGTATCCGTCGCAGAAAGCTGCATCGAACACGGTACCCAGTCTCCCGGAGGGATCACGATAGAAGGAGAAAGCCTTCTGGCAGATGATGTAGTCAATACCCCGGTCGAGGCCCAGCCACAAATTTCCCGAGGAATCGGAAGCCATGGAAAGGATGGTATTATTCTGCAGGCCATTGCCGGCATGAAGATGATTCTGAAAGGATCCGTCACGGTTCAGGATAAAGAGGCCATTTGCAATGGTGCCTATGAAATAGTGATCGCCAGCAAGAAGCCCGTTGTTTATTTCCGCCTGCCTGATTATTTCGGCCTCGGGAATGGATAGAGGTTCAAATCGTTCTCCGTCATAAATAAACAGGCCGTTGCGTGCGGCACCCACCAGCAGTTTGTCAGATTCAAACGGCAGGACCACCTTTATTTCATCACCGGCCAGGAATCCGGCTCCCCGGACGGGGCTCAGCAGGTTATTCTTCAACTCGTGCAGGCCTGATCCGATCACATGAATAAAGATCCGGTCATTCACCCTGAGAAGCAATACCAGTGAACCGGGAATATCCATCGATTCGATGGATTCCCCGTCATATATAAAAATGGATGAGAATGATTGAAAATAGATATGCTTGCCGGAAGGAATGATCCGCCAGATTTCATCATTATGGATCAGCTCTTTCCTGACCATACTGCTCAGGGAGGAATAGGAAAGCGTTCCGGTATGGTCTCTTTCAAAATAACCAAACTCCTCAAAGCCTCCGGTATAAATCCGGTGATCATTGCCAATGGCAACCGAACGAATGGCCAGTTTTCCGGGAAGGGAAAACAATTTCCAGTTTGAACCGTCCAGCTGCAATAATCCTTCGTTATTTCCGATATACACCATCCCCTCTTCCCCGATGGCCACCGACCAGTTCTGGTTACCTCCGCGGTAGTGGTAGCGGTCATAGTGGATCACAGGAAAACTACCTGCCGGCTGAGCATTCAACAAGAGATGCACAAAAAGAAAACACAGGCAGGGAACAATGGTTTTACCCCGGCTTCCGAATGTATTTTGCACTGCAGGCAACTGGTTATAACCTTATTTTTCAAATAAAATTAAGAAAATTGGGCAATATGACCATGTTTGCAGAAGCCATTGTCACTTTTGGTTAAACAAATGCACATCGGTTTGCGGGAACGGGATGGAGATACCGTTTTTATCGAAAGCCTTCTTGACTTTTTCGGTCATATCGAAAAAGAGATCCCAGTAATCCTCAGACTTCACCCATGTCCGGAGCATCATGTTCACCGAGCTGTCGGCCAGGGCCTCCACCGCCACCATGGGCGGATTATCCTCCTTGAGTACCCGGTTGTCAGCATCAGCCAGGTCAAGAAGCACTTTTCTGGCTTTGTCGATATCATCTCCGTATCCTATTCCGAAAGAGAAGTCAATCCTTCTCTTCGGCTGGGTGGTATAATTTTTAATCACCCCGGTTGCCAGCGGCGAGTTGGGAATAATCACCGTGCTGTTGTCGGGTGTTGTGATGATGGTCTGGAAGATTTGGATCTCCTTCACGCTTCCGGCATGTCCCTGGGCCTCGATAAAATCGCCGACCCGGTAAGGTTTAAAAAGCAGGATCATCACCCCGCCGGCAAAATTCTGGAGCGTTCCCTGGAGGGCCAGTCCGACGGCCAGTCCGGCAGCACCGAGTACGGCGATAAAGGAGGTCATCTGGATCCCCACCATCCCCATCACACTGATCACCAGCAGGACCTTCAGGATGGCGCTGAACATGTTTGCCAGGAAAGGGACCAGGGAGGGATCGACCTCTTTTCTGGTCATGAACTTCCGCAGGCTGCGCGTTAATATTTTGATAACCCACAGGCCCGCCAGGAGGACCACAATGGCCAGGATGAATTTTAACCCGTAGGTCACAATCAGATCATAAATATTCTCCAGAATCTCTTTGAATTTTCCCATTATCGTTTCTTGTTTATAAGATTAGAATGCAACCCAAAATAGGAAAATTATTTTAGAATTGAAAAGTTCCCGGTTCCCGGTTCCCGGTTGCCGGTTCCCGGTTTTGATTCTTCATATAGCTGGGTAAACTGCTAAAAATTGAAAATCAGACTGCTTACCGCTTACCGCTTACTGCTTACTGGTTTTCAACGGTTGTAAGTTGGCTTAAAAAATATGATTATCAATAAGATAATGTTAAATGGTCCGGACAGGGGCAATATCCTTTCAAAGGGCCGGGGAGAAAATGTGTTTTGACTTCCCGCTTTGCATTGATTATATTTATGGGTCAAAAAAAATCAATCTTCCCATGGCATTAAGAGATTTCATCCTTGCAGCATCGGTCCTTTCCCTGTTCCTGACGGGATGTTCATCCCGGAAGGGCGGAACAGAAAAAGGACAATTTCCTGAAAAACCGAATATTATTTACATCCTCGCGGATGACCTGGGGTACGGGGACCTGGGGGTGACCGGACAGCAGAAATTCACCACCCCGCATATCGATCAGCTGGCTGAGGCTGGGATGATGTTCACCCGCCACTATGCCGGCAGTACCGTTTGTGCGCCTTCACGTTCGAGCCTGATGACCGGTCTGCATACCGGCCATACGCCGATCCGGGGAAATCTTGGTGTGAAGCCTGAGGGGCAGACCCCTTTGCCGGCAGGGTTCCTGACCATCGCCGAGGTATTGAAGCAGCAGGGTTATGTGACCGGTGCATTCGGGAAGTGGGGACTGGGGTATCCCGGTTCGGAGGGGGATCCGTTGAACCAGGGATTCGACACCTTTTTCGGTTACATCTGTCAGAGCCTGGCACACCGGTACTATCCGGAGTACCTCTGGCACGACAGCATTAAATATTTTCTTGAGGGTAATGATCTGACCCGTACCGTCACCTATGCTCCCGATGTGATTCATCAGAAGGCCCTGGCATTTATTGAGGAGAACAGCCGTCATCCCTTCTTTCTCTATTACCCGCTCATCCTGCCCCATGCCGAACTGCTGGTCCCGGAGGATTCGATATTCTTAAAATACCTGGGCCGGTACGCGGAGGAACCATTTTCAGGGGGAGCGGGTGCCGATTACGGACCGGGGATGCGGAAAACCGGATATTGTTCCCAGGAGTATCCCCGTGCCACTTTTGCTGCCATGGTCAGCCGGCTCGACCTGTATGTGGGGGATGTGGTCGGGAAGCTGGAAGAGTTGGGGCTCACGGGGAATACCATCCTCATGTTTTCGAGCGACAACGGGCCCCACCGGGAGGGTGGAGCCGACCCGGAATTCTTCGACAGCAACGGTCCTTTGAGGGGCATCAAGCGGGATCTCTATGAAGGCGGCATCAGAATGCCTTTCATCGTGTCCTGGCCCGGTGTAATTGCCGGAGGGAGCAAAACGGATCATCTGTCGGCCTTCTGGGATCTCCTGCCCACCCTGGCGGATCTTACCGGTGCTGAAACGCCTCCGGGTCTGGATGGGATCTCGTTCCTGCCCCTGCTTCTCGGTGAAAAAGGAGAGCAGGACCACGACTATCTTTATTGGGAGTTCCATGAAGAGGACGGCAGGCAGGCGGTTCTGAAGGACGACTGGAAGGCAGTCAGAACAGGGGTAAAATTCAATCCCGACACCATTCCCGAACTCTATAACCTTGAAGATGATCCTGGTGAGGAGCGCAATATCGCAGCAGATCATCCGGACATCGTAAGGGAGATGACCGCTTTGATGGAGGCTGCCAGGACGCCGTCAGAGCTGTTCAATTTCGGAAGGTAATTCCGGTTCCCGGTTTCCGGTTCCCGGTTCCCGGTTTCCGGTTCAGATTCTTTAATTAAATTCCGTAATTGCAAAAAATCGTGAATATTCCACGCCAGGCATGGCGTGGCTACACCCGACTGATTTAGGTATTCTGCGTTTCCAGCTCCTCGGCGTCATCCACCGCGATTGGCGGTTTGGAGAATTTCACCGGGATAAAGCGGGGGACCCTTTTGATGTAACCGGCATATTCCGTGTACTTTCCTGTGGAGATCGATTCGCTGAAGTCGGAGCTGCCCTTGAAAAGGATCACCAGCAGGAGCGCACCGGTGACCGACCAGTTCAGCCACGACCCGGTAGCGACCACGCTGAAAAAGTAGAACACGATCCATACCGCCTGTTCGGCGGCATAGTTGGGATGGCGCACAAGGTTCCAGAGGCCCGAACTCACAAATCCTTTTGCATACTCCTCCGGTATCGGTTCACCGGCCGATTTCAATCTGAGCTTTTCATTCTGGAAATTCCACTGCTGCTGATCGGCAATGGTTTCTATCACCAGCAGTCCTACTATGAGCAGGGCCAGAAACAGGTCCGCCCAGGTGAGGGGTCCGCTGTTCATGCTCTTCAGTGCGGGAAGGGTGAACAGGAAGATCACGGCCATCTGGTAAAAGGAGATGAAAAGCAGGTTGAAGGCAACCCATCTCCATTTTGCCGCGAACTCGGGTTTGCTTTTCAGGATGGGCCAGCGGTAATCCTGCTCGCCGGTCCAGAATTTCCAGGTGAAGCCCCCGCGGCGGGTAAAATTATAGGTCAGCCTGATCGCCCATAAAGAGACCAGCACTGCCATCAGAACCGGTCTGGCTTCAAATCCCGACCGGGCGGCAATCAGCCAGACGTACACCATGGGAATGGTGCTCCAGAGTTTATCGACCTGGCTGTAATTTTCGGTGGCGGAGCTGACCAGGAAAGCCAGGGAGGCGGCAACCAGATAAATGATTACCAGGTCGTTGAGTACATCTCTCTGAAGTTCTGTAAGGGGAACATCAAACAGGAACGCGAAGGGCACAATGATGAGTGTGACCACCAGGAGCAAAGCGGTTTTCCACATGAGACAAATGTATTTTAGTTAGCAACGAGTAAATATAATAATCTTTGAGAAACCAGCCGAACGGAATCACCATGCTGAGCTCGAGAGCCCGGTTCACTGCTGCCAGCCAGGAGAGGAATCTGTGTAAATTACCCGGGTTAATTTTTGGTGATCAGGCTAATGCGGTATTACGTAATTATGCTGTTGCCTCAGGATGCTATTGGGTAATGTCTTACAGCAACCTGACAGAGTTATCGAAGTGGGCATATCGGAAATTGCTTATAAAAAATTCGACAATACTGAAGGGCCTGTTTATAAGATCATGCTCAGCGATGTTGAACGGATCAGGTATGAGAACGGATCTGAAGACGTGTTTGGAGAACCGTTCACCGGAGATTCGGCTGAAACGGAACCGGCGGCAGAAGCTCTGCCGGATGCCGTGGATACCGTTTCTGTGAAACCGTTCAGGCATTACCTGATGGGAGGTTTCAATTTTATCACCCGGAAAAACAAATAGGGACAGAAATTCCGGCGAACCTGCTTACTTAATCCTTCTGCCGGTAACTTAACCGGTTGATTTCCCGTTCCGGCACCAGTGCCTTTGAAACGGTACCCGCGTTTAGCCCGACGGGAACGTTGAAAACGGCAGTTTCCCTGATATCACGGGAAGATGCCCCAATCATGAGGGTATAATCGCCGGGCTCAACGATCCAGCAGGAGTTGGTTTCATCGAACGATGCAAGGTCCCTTTCTGTAATGGTAAACCGCATGGTTTCAATCTCGCCGGGTTCCAGGAGCCCGGTTTTCCCGAAAGCCGCCAGCTCCATTGCGGGCTTATCCAATTTTCCTTCAGGGGCGGAGACATAAACCTGCACCACTTCCCGTCCGGCGAGGTTCCCGGTGTTTTTCACATCAACGGAAAAGGTCATCTTATTTTTAAAGCGGGAGACATCCGTTTCAAGGTTGCTGTATTCGAAACCGGTATAGGAGAGACCATATCCGAATTCGTAGGCTACGGGGACGTCGAATGTATTGTAATACCGGTAACCGACGTATATGTCCTCTTCATAAACCACTTCCCATGGCACGCGGCGCATAAAGGAGAAGCCCGATACATCCTTCGAAGGATCCTCTCGGCCGGATCCGTCGGGATGACCCGGAAAATTTCTTACAGTGGGGGTATCATCATAGGAGAGCGGGAATGTAGCGGCCAGTTTGCCGGAGGGGTTCACCTTCCCGGTAAGGATATCGGCAACGGAGTTCCCGGCTTCTTGTCCGGGCATCCATGCGCAGAGGATGGCATCGGGATAATCCTTCCAGCCGGCGGTTTCAATTGGGCTCCCGATGTTCAGAATGACAACCACTTTTTTATTCTGAGCGCGGAAAGCCTTCGATATGTTTTCAAGCAGTTCCTTTTCCGTGCCGGTCAGGTAGTAGTCACCCGGCTCCGCCTTCCTGTCCGCCCCTTCGCCGGTCGTGCGGCCTATGGTTACCAGGGCCACATCGTTTTCACCGGCCATTTTTTCAGCCAGCTCCAGGGAAACCTTCATCTCTTCAACCGGTTCTTTGGCCTTCATCATCATCGCAAAGAAGTTTTTCGGAGGACCTGCTTTTTCCCGTGTTTCCCGGATGTACTTTTCATAGATACCCGACAGTTCCTCGTTGGCAGTGAGTCCGGCGTTTCTTAATCCTTCAACCAGGGAGACGGTATAAGCTTCATTGACATCACCGCTTCCGGTGCCGCCCGAAATAAATTCATAGGAGAGGTTTCCGAAAACGGCGATCCGTTCAGTGCCCTGTTGTAATGGCAATGCGTCATCCCTGTTCTCAAGCAGGACCATTCCTTCAGCGGCTGTCTTCCTGGTAATATCCGCATGGGCTTCCAGGTCGGGCATTCCGGAAACACTGTAGCCCCTGTATCTCGGGGTCTTCATCATAACCGACAGGATCCTGGCAAGGTTCCTGTCGAGGATATCTTCTTCAAGGGTGTTGTTCTTCACCGCCTCTATCAGGGTTTTTATCTGTTTCTTATCCCCGGGCATGATCATATCGTTTCCGGCCTTCATCTGTGCCACGACATCACTGCCTCCGCCCCAGTCGGTCATGACATAGCCCCTGAATCCCCAGTCATCACGAAGGATTTTAGTAAGGAGATCGTAACTTTCGGATGTATAGGCCCCGTTGATTTTATTGTAGGAGGACATGATTGTCCATGGTTGCGCTTCTGTAACGGCAATCTCAAATCCCCGCAGGTAGATTTCGCGGAGCGCCCTTTCACTGACAATCGTATTGACCGACATCCGGGAGGTCTCCTGGTTATTGGCTGCGAAATGCTTGGGAGAAGTTCCGACGCCGTTGGACTGGATCCCTTTCACCATGGCGGCGGCCATTTTACCGGTGACCAGAGGGTCCTCGGAGAAGTATTCGAAGTTTCTGCCGCAGAGGGGATCACGCTGTAGGTTCAGGCCGGGTCCCAGGATGATATCGGCTCCGTATTCCAGTACCTCTTCACCCATTGCCCTGCCCACCTGGTTGACCAGGTCGGTGTTCCAGGTGCATGCCAGCAGGGTGGCTATCGGGAAGGCGGTGCAGTAAAAGGTTTTCTCCTCCCCTTTTCTTTCAGGAGATATGCGCAGTCCTGCAGGACCGTCGGCGAGAGCCTGTGAGGTAATATCGAGTCCGGGGTATTCTGCCGTAAATCCCGCAGCCCCGGGAAGGTATGACCTCACCCGATTGACCATATTGGTGTAAGCGGTATCCGGATCTTCCGGCCGATCTTTTCTGAACTGCTCCGCTATGGAGTCGGGCAACTCAAAGTGCATGCCGGTCCCGACAATTACCCGGGCTTTCTGTTCCAGGGTCATGGAAGCGATGATGTTATTGATCTGTTCCTGCCGCTTCTTACCGGTATCTGTTGAACATTGATATAGCAATGTTACCAGGAGTAAGGGGATTATGCTTTTACTGATGCTGTAAGTAACGTTATGGAGTTGTTTCATTATGTAATACTTTTTATTATCCAATTTACGCGAATAACCGGTTTTTAAAGCAGGATCCTGCCTTCCCTGTCGGGGTCGTTTTTCACTTCAGAGACATCATTCAGTATCATGGTCTCACCATTTTTCGCCGTAAATTGCGGCCAGTCAGGCAGACCACCGCCGTTGGGAGTCCCGGTTTTCATAAACCGGACAAGGGCATCCGCCATTTTATCCGAAAGCTGTTTGGGGCGTTTGCCGCCGCCAGTATGGGTCAGCATCACGTCGGTGTTTGCGAACCAGAAGCAGATATCCAGGCAATGGAAAGCCCGCATACGATTATTGAAGAGCGGCGGTTCCCAGCCAAACCAGGCCACATATACCGGCGCGGGCTGGTTCGCCTTGGAAGTAGCTGTTTCCACGACGCCCTGGCGATTGCTGGCGATCATGGTCATCAGCTCAACCGGTCGGGCCTCGGGGAAGGCTTTTTCATAAGCGTTGTATACTGCCTCTGCTTTTTCGCCCAGGCCGCCCCTGAACCCGGCGCGTTCCTTCAGGCTCTCAATGGCTTTCTCTTTCGTGATGTTCTCGAGTTCGGGATTGGTCCTGGCGGCCGACCATTCGTGGAAGGTACTGCAAATCAGCATTGGAACGTCCGATGACAGTCCTTCTGCTTCAGAGAAAAATTTCCCGGAAGGGATGTTACGGTCATCCGCTACGGGACCGAAGCTCCCCCTGAACCGTCCGGCATTGCCGGATTCCTCGGCATATTTGCGGGCGGCTCTCCCGGTCAGCAGGATGTAATCTTTCCAGGGCAAATCCTGCAGCTTATCGATTTCAGACGGTTTCAGTCCGGCTTCTTTAAGGATATACTCTCCCATTTTTCCGGAGAATACCGGGTCGGCAGCGCTGGTTGTTGATCCGCTGAGGGGAACCATTTTATGAAACAGTCCCTTTGCTTCGGGCATGGCTGCCAGGATGCAGACCTTGGCACCGCCTCCCGACTGTCCCATGATGGTCACGTTACCCGGATCACCACCGAAATTTTCGATGTTTTTCCGGACCCATTTCAGGGCGGCTACCATATCAAGCGCCCCGACATTGCCCGAATCGGCATATTTTTCTCCTCCCACGCCGGAGAGGTCAGAGAATCCGATCGGTCCCAGCCGGTGGTTGATGGAACAGAACACGATATCGCCCCTGCGGCTCAGGTTCTCCCCGTCGTACCCATCCTGTTCGATGCCGTTCCCGTTGGTATATCCCCCTCCGTGCAGCCAGACCAGGACCGGCCGTTTCTTTCCGTCGGCGATAGCCGGGGTCCAGATATTGAGCTTCAGACAGTTTTCGCTCACGTCGTCGTAATTCCAGTGATCCACGAACGACTGGTAAATATCGGCATAGCGGTTATCCATGATCTGCGGGGCCGAGTTGCCCCACCACACTGCGGGATACACATCCTCCCAGGGCTCCGGTATGCGGGGAGGCATGAACCGGTTCTTCCCGCCGGTATCGGCCCCGTACGGGATCCCCCTGAACTGGTAAATTCCCCGGAGGAGGAAACCTTTAACCTTTCCGTATGTTGTTTCGGCCAGAGCGATATCATCACCGATAAAGAGTTGCTGGTCGTCATTCACCGTGGTTTTGCCGGGGGACGCACATCCGTTAAATGGGACCGATGCCAGACCCAGTCCGGCCGTACCGGCACCCAGTGTTACAAAGAAATCACGTCTGTTTGTTTTCATTTTATGTTCGATTATTTAAATAATTCTTGTACAAATTCTGAAAGGTATATCCGCCAGTTGGACCAGGTATGGCCGCCCTCGCTTTCCCGGTATATATAGGGCATGCCCATCGCATCCAGCCTGGCCCGGTACTCTTCAACCGCCCCGTACAGGAAATCGGCTTTCCCGATGGCGATCCAGTACAGTTCGTAACCGTTCTCCATTTGTTTCTTCAGGGTGGCTTCAAAATCGTCGTATACTTTTGAATCCGCCGATTCATTCGGCAGAATGGCAGGGGAGAAGAGGCCGATATAATCAAAAGTATTGGGATAGTATCTGGATATATGCAATGTATGGTAACCGCCCATCGACAATCCTGCTATGGCACGGCCCTCTTTTTTTGGGATCACCCTGTAATTACCCTCCACAAATTTGATGATATCCATGAACGTTTCCTCCATTTTCCCGTCCATGGTGTTGGGAAGCTGGAAGGAAGGTTTGATGAATCCCTCGGGGCCTTCACCGGGTGCGGCCTGCTGTGAAACGTTCCCGTTGGGCATGACCACGATCATAGGTTTGGCTTTGCCACTTGCGATGAGATTGTCCATAATCTGGGCGGTTCCTCCCAGTGCGATCCAGGCCTCTTCATCTCCTCCGACTCCATGGAGAAGGTAGAGCACGGGATATTTTTCCCTGCTGTTCTCGTATCCAGGAGGGGTATAGATGCTAATCCGCCGGGTTTTGTTGTTTCCGGGAGAGTCGTACCATCTCCGTGCCACGGTTCCATGCGGCACGTCGTTTACCCTGTAGAGGCCGGCCCGTCCGTCACCTAAAATAAACACATTGGTGACCCTTGCCACATCGCGGATCAGGTTAACATTATTGGGATCGTGGCAGTTCAGGCCGTCGACGGTGAACAGATAGCTGTATAACTCCGGTTCCAGTACACCGGTGGTATAGGTCCATATCCCGTCCTCCCCTTTTTCCATTATTTCGGAGCCGGGGGTCCATCCCTGCCAGGGCATCCAGTCACCGGTAATTTTCACTTCAGTGGCATTTGGAGCCTGCAGTCGGAATGTAACCGTATAATCGTCATGTATTTCCGGGGAAACGATTTCCGATCCGCCCCAGAGGGCTTGCTGGGAGATTAAGGCTGCCGAGGAGAGCAAAAGACCTGCAGCAGCGAACAGTAGTTTTTTCATTTTGAATCGATTTATAAAAGGAAGTATTCAGAGTGGTTCATTTCCTATGCAAATTATAAATCTAATCTGAAAAAATGAACGGATGAGGGAAAAAAGGTTCAAGGCTCAAGGATTAAGGCTCAAGGTTTAACGGGTTCAGGGTTCAGGGTCTTGATTTACATTAACCTGATCATTGAGGGTTGAATATTGAGTGTTGATTATTCTATATTGATGACCAGCTCCTCCAGCGGCCGTTTGGGCACGTGGTGCACACCATGCTTATCGCGCCAGTATTTGATGTCTCCCGCTTTCACCGGTTCCAGGACGACCTGTTCGGCGGGTTTCCCGATTGCGATCACCTGGATGATCCTGAGGTGCGGGGGGATGTTAAGGATCTCCGTGAGGGTCTCTCTCTGCACTGAAGCGATGATACAGCCGCCCAGTCCTTTTTCAGCGGCGGTAAGCAGGATGCTCTGCGCGGCGATGCCGTCGTCGCAATAATAGTCTGTGGCCAGCGTGGTGTCGTGCATCTGGACAATGTAAGCGGCGGGGCGTTCTCCCTTTGCAGGTCCGGGCCAATCTTCCAGGTATCCGGCCCATGTCAGGCAGGAGAAGATTTTTGCATTCAACGCCCGGTCATTGGAGAGGATGTATTTCAGTGGCTGGGCGTTCCTGGCGGAGGCAGAGCACCTTGCGGCATCGATCATCTCCAGCAGGTCATCGCGTGAAACAGCATGGGATTCGTCGAACCGGCGGTAGCTCCGGTTGCGGAGGATGAGTTCTTTCAGTGTGTTCATAGTGTTGTGTTTTGTTGCACGTTTGATAGATAGAATGTTCGATAGGAGGTGTCCAAAAATGAAAAGGTTTGGATAAGTCAGGTTTCAATTTATAATAAATGGACAATTCTTTGCAGGCTATGATACCCCCTCTGTCTTCGCAACCATTTTCTTAAGTATTCAATATCTTTGATTATCAGGTTGCTCAGACATCTCCCCCTTTCAAGGGGGAGACTGGAGAGGGGGTATTTGTGTACCCATGATTGATGAATTTCTAATTTAAACTTACACTTGTAAGTTATTAAAATAATAATCTAACTTTTTGGACACCCCCTATCGTAACTTTATACAGAAGACAATATAGTTAATCCATATTGCCAGTACAATAGTTGTTATAATTTTAATAACTTTAAAATTGTCTCAGAGGTTTACTGACGTTACAAATTTTAAAAAATCAAAAAGTGAAACCAAAAAAAACAATTTTGTTCCTGTTTGCGGCCCTGGCATTAACGGCTTCTGCACAGCAGAAAAACAATCCGGAATCCGGCAAATATCCACCTCCTGCCTGTCTGACCACCGAGCAGGACCGGCGGAACATGATGGACCAGCTTGGTATAACTGAACTCAGGCCCGGAAGAAACAGCGATGCCTCTGCACCCAACGGTGCCAATTACGATGAATCCCTGGCCAACCCGTATCCCGATCTGCCCGATCCGCTTGTCACGCGTGCCGGGAAAAACGTCACCACGCCTGAAATGTGGTGGAACGTAAGGCGGCCGGAGATTGCGGAAGATTTTGAGCGGGAGGTATACGGCCGTCTGCCGGAGCATATTCCCGCGGTAACGTGGGAGGTGGTGCTGTCCGAACGGGAATTCATCGGGTGGACGCCGGTTATTGCCAGAAAGGTGGTGGGACATGTCGATAACTCCGGGTATCCGCTGATCGATGTGGATATCTCGATGGTGGTGGTCACGCCGGAGCGAGCAGTCGGACCGGTACCGGTGCTCATGATGTTCGGTCCGGCCACCCTTCCTGCTCCAGCCCAGCCGGATTATGGGGATTTCAGGATATTGAATGAAGCGGTGCGGGCCATGCTGTCAAAGGACAGTGCCGTCAAAAAGATTCTTGATAAGTACCCTGCCTACGATCCGCTGGTCAGGCCGGAGGGGGTCAGCCCCTTCGGTTTCCGGATGCCTTCCCAGGGAGAGCGGTCCCGGACCCAGGAGTTGATTGAGGCGGGCTGGGGGTATGTGATGATCGATCCTTCCTCCATTCAGGCAGATAATGGGGAGGGACTGACGTGCGGGGGGATTATTGCTCTTGTGAACAGGGGTCAGCCGCGGGAGCCGGATCAGTGGGGTGCTTTGCGTGCGTGGTCGTGGGGAGCTGCGCGGGGTCTGGATTACCTGGAAACGGATACCCTGGTGGATGCGACAAAGGTGGGGATAGAGGGGGTATCGAGGTACGGGAAAGCGGCGCTGGTGACGCTGGCTTTTGAGCAGCGGTTTGCGTTCGGGCTCATCGGATCGTCGGGCAAGGGGGGAACGACCCTGCACCGGCGGAGCTTCGGGGAGGCGGTGGAGAATCTCACCGGGTGGGGGTATTACTGGATGGCGGGGAACTATATGAAATACGGGACCGGGGCAGGGAAAACCGGTTCAATGAATGCGAGTGACCTGCCGGTAGATTCGCATGAGCTGATCGCCCTGTGTGCCCCCCGGCTGGTATTCATCAGTTACGGGATCCCGGAAGAAGGGGATGCGCACTGGCTGGATCACCGGGGCAGTTACATGGCCGCGGTGGCCGCCCAGCCGGTTTTCAGGCTGCTCGGGGCAAAGGACCTCGGGGTTCCGGATGATTACAGGAGCGCAAAGATGCCCGAGGTCGGGCAGGGCCTGCTGGAGGGTCACCTGGCCTGGCGGCAGCATGAAGGTGGGCACACGGATGCCCCGAACATCGGGTATTTCATTGAATGGGTGAACGGGCATATCGGGTACTCTTCTAATTCTTAATGACTCTTTTCACAACAATCTGGCCCTGGCCGGTCATTTTTATCAGATAAAGACCAGGATCATAATTCACCAGGCTGATGGTCGTTTTCATGGTGCGGGTATGCTGAGTAAAAATTTCCCTGCCATCACTGCTGTAAATATTGATTTCAGAGGGTGAAAAGGGTAATGCGATATTCAGCTCATCGGATACCGGGTTCGGGTAAAGGCCAATGGGATGCACACTCTCACGGGTATGGGTAACAGGACTGCAGTTGCCTGCCTCCGCTCCTTCATCAACCGGGGCATTTCCTGCGTTGGTAATCCAGAGCTTATCCAGGCGCGCACCATCCTCGCGGTACCCGATGGTTAAGGTATGGCTTCCCGCACTTAAATTGTATGTTGAAGGAAAATCGGTCCATTTCCAGGCGGAAGAACCGGGAATGTTGTTCCATAGGTAATAGGTACCATCGTCCATTCTGAACCAGAATGAGTCGTCGTTTGCAGTCGGGCAGATCACCCGGACAAAAATGGTATAGGTGCCACCGGCAGTGATGTCGAAGGTAAAGGACAATAAACCGGAGGTATCGGCCGGGGCAGTATCCAGGCTGTTGTTCCCCGGCCGGATGGTCACATATTCATTGTGTGAGGCATTACTGTCGGTAACGATGTCCCAGAGTGAGCCTGTCGTGCCGCACTCCGCTTCCAGCCAGACGCCTGAATCCCCGCTGACGGTAACATGTATCGTTATCGACGTGACATCGCCAGTTTCTCCCCGGTAACTCACGGTGATATCCACTTCGCCTTCACTTAAAGCGGTAATAACCCCGTTTGCTATGGTGGCAATTTCGGGGTGGGGATTTTCATAGTTGACTTTCCCGGTCACATCCTCAACATGCCCATCTTTAAATTCTGCAGTAATTTTTAAGGATATTGATCCACCGATCAGCAAGTCAATATCACTGTTGTCGGCATATAGCCGGGACAATGTCAGCTCGCCTTCCAGGTCTTTCACGATCACTTTCACGCTATCCGTCATATCGTTATAACCGGCAGTGATCGTAACGGTGCCATAGCCAGTGCCCCTGACAACGCTGTCGGCAATCGTTACGATATTTTCCTGATCGTAAGTATAAATAACTTCAGATGTAATGTCTGCACTGGTTCCGTCGGTATAAATAGCCGTTACCCGGATAATGGTGCTGTCGTAACCGGCAATGGTATCAATTTTATAGTCGTCCGTGGAGGCATTGATCGCAAGAAGATCATGTGCCGCTGTTTTTTCAGTAAAATACCAGTAATCAAAGTTGAAAAGGTCCTCAACAGCTTCACCTGTAAACACAAAAAAGAGATCGTGCACGCCGGTTATCTCCTCAACGGCCACTGTTACCGGTTTCCAATCATCCGGTCCGCCCGTAAAGGTAACCGGTAAGGTGCCGATCACTGTTCCGTTTACGTTATCCATTCGTATTTCAATGGAGTCGTCCTTCCGGGTCCCGTATTTCATCTCACTCGCAATGCCGGCGGTAAAAGCGGCTGCTCCGTTTGATCCGAAATCGACACCCCGGACCTTAATCCAGTCGTTATTTTCTATGCCGGTGACATTCATACCTCCTTCGCTGCACACTTTGGTGCAGATACCCTTCTGGGCATTCATGGTTTCAGCTTCCACACGAACGAAGGGATTCACATGCCCGACCTGCACCACCCCGTCAAATGTGTTCACCATGGTTTTGACAGAATCATCCGGGTTATGGTGAATACTGTCAAGGCACAGGTTTCGTTTGTAGACGGGCGGAATGCCGGCATGTCTGGCCACGTACCGATTGTGGTAAGCCTGGTACCACGTCCCCTTGAATTCGAAAATCGCCTGGTGGTTATTGTTATTATTTTCCGGGGGTTGCGGGGAGACTGTTCCACCGTAAGTAAAGCCCGTTATGGGGTTGTCGCTTGTCATATAATCGATTCGCATACCGTTGGATGGGTTTGTGGAATAGGAAAAATAGTATGTACCGTTGTGCTTATGCAACCAGGCTGCCTCAAAAAAGTACGGAACATGAAATTGCGTTGCGGATCCATCCACGCTGATCATATTTTCGTTCAGCCTGATCACCCGCAAATTGTCCTCACCGTTGCCTCCGAAATACATGTAGGCCTGTCCATCGTCGTCGATAAACGTCATAGGGTCAAATACCCAGATATTTTCAGCCGGAAGAACCCCCGGGGTGTTTATGTTCACCAGGCTCCTGCTTACCGGATCTGAAAAAGGCCCCGTCGGGCTGTCGGCAGAGGCCACCCCGATTCCGCTGCCGCCGTTGCCGAAGTAGAGATAAATCTTACCGTTGCGTTCAACTGCAGAGGGGGCCCAGCTGTTTCCGGCCCATGAAGCATCACGGGGCACCTGGAAGACAATGCCGTGGTCGGTCCAGTTTTTCATGTCGCTGCTCGACACACATACAATGGATTTCATCTGGTATCCGCCGTCCTCCGTGGGTGGATTTTCATCATCGTTGGAGCAATAGAGGTATACACGGCCATTATACACCAGCGACCCCGGGTCTGCCAGGAATCTGTGCGAGACAAGAGGGTAATCCGCGAAGGCACCGGTGAACCATCCTGTTAATAGCAGGAAAATAAATAACTTTAAAATCCTTTTCATTTTGCCGGAATTTAATTTGAATCAGGTGATGGCGCCTGCATCAGCTGTTTATCTTCTTATTTCCTGCATTCAATATACGAAATTCCCCGAAGAGTATAAAATGGAAAGCCGGGGCGGACCCGGCGGGCAGGAGGAATGCTGGCTGGCACTTCAGGACAATTTCTCAGACGAATCCTTCCGATCCATCGACATATCAGCGACCACGCAGATTCCCATCAACGCAAAAAGGTAAGCCTGATCACAGAACATCCTGCAGGGTCCTATGAGATTATAAGGAACGACACGATGGTCTCACACCTTGAAATCACCCGGCCGGAACACTTCTGGAAAGTGACCAGGTATGCCGTACCGGAAACAAAAAGATAACCGGCAATCCCTCTCTGCCAGAGCATTGGGAATGGCGGGCATCAATACACAACATGACTGATCAAACTTCGGGCCGGGAGATTGATGACGGAACCGGGGAGAGTATGACAAAGCTGGAAGCATAAGCTGTAAAAGTGGATTCCTGTATATCGATAATTGCATTTTACTTTAAATTCTGCTAAATTGTATTCAAATTGTTAATAATTTGAAAACAGTCTGAGGCATGAATGAAGTTTTTAAAAAATGCATTCTGCTTTTTATCATTTTTATATTTTTCTCAGGAGCCAGTTGTCAGGTCATGCAATCCACGAATGATCACAACTGTCTCCGCATTCTCGATATCAATGTCTGGTCGGGTCTGGATTATGAAGGGTATATAAAGATGGGCGAATATGAACCCGATTCAGTCAGGGAGAAGCGTTACCGCGCCCTTGTTGCACAGATCAGGCAGTTGGATCCCGACATCATCGGGGTGCACGAAGCGAACAAACTGCCCCGTTATGCCAGGCGACTGGCGGAGGATACCGGGTATGAAGCGTTCTGGCATGTGGGGGTCGGCGGGGTGCGGCTGGGACGTGTGGGATTACCGTGGAACCTGCGGGAAGGGGATATGATCCTGGCAAAACCCGAACTGGATCCCCAATTCGTGGGCCGCAAGCAGTTGTCGGGCGGTTATGTCGGGAAGTGGGCCACGTTTCACCTCTCGGATGCGACACAGCTCCTTGCCGTGCGAATCACTTTTCAGGATAAACCGGTTTACCTGTTTGCCACGCACTGGCACGCCTCCTGGCCGGATACACCCTGCATGCTTGAGAAGGCGGAGGCATTGAAGGAGAACGGTGAAATCACGGAGGAGGAATACCAGTATATCCTGCAACAGATCAGGGATGGCGTTGCATGGCGGCTGTCCGAATCGGAAAAGACGGTTGCATTCATCCGGGAGACGGCGGAGGGGCACGATTACATCCTGATGGGGGATTTCAACAGTGAATCCGGGTCACAGGAGATCGGGCATCTTGTAAATTCCGGCATGGCGGATCTCTTTCAGCATGTGCATCCGGGTGTGCCGGGTTATACATGGGATCCTGCAACGAATCTGAACCAGCAGGAGCATTACCTGAAGGCATCCTCAGAAGAAACAGAGGCAAACGCCTTCACCGCGTTTGAAAATTTCTCCAGGGGCATCCCCAGGCGGATCGATTACATATTCCTGGGGCCCTCATCCGGCCTGGCGGATGAGCGGGTGCTGGTGAAGTCGGGCAGGGTTGTGATGAAGGAGGTCATCGACGGGGTGCAGGCGAGTGATCACTACGGGATATTTGCTGAAATTGAAATCAAACGCTAACCTTTCGCAGTAAAACAAAATACCCTGGTAAAGAGAAATATATGACCGCGTATCTTGCACGGGTCACTATTTGTTGTATTTTCGCCGAAAATATATCTCAATTGAAAACGGCAAGATATTTACAGACGCTGGGGTCTTTCAGAAATTACTACCGATCGATGAAGGAAATCCTGGTCACGGCATTCGGCAGACTGCAGATGCTTCATTATCCTTTCTATCTGAAGGAGGATGAAACATTTGAGGAGCGGCAGCAGAACCTCATTGATCACTGTCTTTCCTATATCGGGGACCTGAAGGAGAAAAATTTACTGGAGGTGGGTTGCGGGAACGGCTTGAACTGTCATTACATCCATACCAGGTATGGGGCAAAGAGCATCACCGGGATTGATATCAGCAAGGAGAACCTGGATATTGCAAAAAAGCATTTTGAAAATTCCAATATCAGGTTCATCGAGGACAATGCACAGGAATTGGTTCATATTCCGGATCGGTCTGTGGATGTTATTCTGTCTGTTGAAAGTGCATTTCATTATCCTGATAAAAACGCCTTTTTCAGGCAGATAAAGCGGGTACTGAGGCCCGGCGGGGTTTTCCTGATTGTGGATATCGTCCGGTTTCCGGGAGATACGGAAAGGTATTTCTGGTTCTGGAAAAAGAGCAAGATGATGTATCATGCCGACGAGACGGAGTATCATCAATATTCTTCGGGGAATAACCTGGTTTTTAAACATAAGGAGAACCTTACCGATCGCATTATACGCGGGTATGAAGGTCACATTTCCTGGATCTCCGGGCAGAACAGGAATTTGTTCAATTACATGATGCTAAAATTATTTACCATCCTGCAGGTGAGGTTTAACGTTGCCCAGTTAAGGTCCAGCAAGCAATACATGCTTTTTTACGGGGGGCATGGGGAGGCATGACAATTCGTGTTTGGTCAATTTCCAGAAAAGAGTGGAAATTGTTAATTTTGCAAACGAATTAAGGTAATCCGCGAGGGATTCGTTTTAGGAATATTCAGATTATGGTCGGTTTGCCGGTCCTCCTTCGCCAGGGCTTCGGAGGACGAAGGTGGTCAGGCGCTGGTCTGCAAAACCAGTTACAGCGGTTCGAACCGAATCCCGATGAAATCGGGATGAGCTCACGAGCCCCTATGCAATAGGGGTGAGTAATCCGCAGCGGATTCGCCGGGGTTATTTTGAAATAATGGTCGGTTTGCCGAGTGGCTAGGCGCTGGTCTGCAAAACCAGTTACAGCGGTTCGAATCCGCTACCGACCTCAACAAATTGCACCGCCACAGAAATGTGGCGGTTTTTTATTTGCTTTCAGCCCGGAATGCTTGCATTCAGAGGGCTGAAAAGCAAATAATACCCTGCTGTGCAGGGTGCAATTTGCTGAACGTTTCCCCACTTTCTGATAATAAAAAAGTTCGATTTTTTATTAATCCCCTTTTGGCCTGCAGTTGGCGTATAAACTGAAAATTTTCTGATTTCACCGATCTATACAAGGTTTTCTTAGGGGTTAGTTATTTCTGTTTTTTGCCATGGCCTTATCAATATCATCCTGAGTGAACCTAACACGAGCTCCTAATCGGGAACATGTGATTGCTCCTTTCTTT
The DNA here is from genome assembly GCA_016936975.1 of Bacteroidales bacterium. Taxonomy (GTDB): domain Bacteria; phylum Bacteroidota; class Bacteroidia; order Bacteroidales; genus JAFGWU01. The sequence goes on from JAFGWU010000062.1 coordinate 91,939, forward strand.
ACATAGGTATCCAGTGTTGATAGACTGATGTGGAGTATTTCACATGTCTCATATCGGGTATAATATTTCATTTCTGCCGGAGTATCATGTTTCTCATTCATTTTGTTTTAACTCATCCGGGGTGATAGTCATTGTAAATCCTGTAACCATTTTTTATCTCGTTTATATAAAATATAACGAAAAATAAGGACATTATCAACCCCCTGTAATCCATTATTGAAGCCAAATGTAGGGAACCTGATGAAAAAATACTGCAGATTGTTTTGATTGTTTTTGCAGACAGATTGCAGACAATGGTCTTAGTTATAATTGGAAAGGTTTTTTCACAAGGCGATTTATAGGTATCCCAACCGGACTTTTTTCAGAACCTTTTCTGAGGGATTTGAATGTGAACTGAAAGGGGGATACTACAACTAGCTGTCTGTTTGGAAGATAGAATTTAGATTAAAAAAAAGTACTCTTTAGTAGACAAGATGATTGAAATATCTAACCTTGATATTATTACCGATATTAATGAACTTGCTAAATTTGAGGAGATTGCACGCACTAACTCTCAAGGATCTTAAGATTACGACCACTTATTCTAATTGGAATACCATCAGGAGAAACGGGTATTTACTTTTCTATCATCCCCTGTGCAGATTGATTTATTTCTGGGATCCCAGGATCCAGTGATTCAAATAACTTGAATAATTTCAGATCGTTGCATCAATCATCCTGCCCCCTCAGCACCTTTGCTAATATAGAACCACTCTCCCTCAAGTCCTAAGTTGATAGTATCATATAAATGGTTCTCCATCAACCAGAGTCGGAGTTTCAAATGTTCGCCAGTTCGGTATCTGATCATGTTCTTCTTTAACCTCCTCCTTAGTTCCTCAGTCGGGACGATCATGTACTATGCCGATTCATTTTTAAGGTGCTTAAAGGCAAAGATAGTTATCAGTCAGACTTGTCAAGGTACTTTTATACATCAACGATGAAGATCTGGGGATTATCATGATACAGGCAGGATATATATCAATTCAGGAGGATTCATATTTTTCTTTTAATATTTTATCCAGAGGGATCCTCCTTATCCTGCTATCGATCCACGCTGTAAAATCAAAGATCCTCAGCACCTGTTGCTCAAAAATGTCCTGTCTGATCATTTCGAGTTCAGGAGCCACTTTTTTCCAGAGTTCTTCTCTTTTTTTTTGGGTGACGGGCAGGTTTTGCTTATTCAGGAAAAACAACATGGTCTTTTCTATTTTATATCCCATTTCAAATTCCTTCATTTCTCTTTTTAGTGAGCGGGTTTCATAGCTGATGAGCTTAAAGTCTTTCAGTGAATTCAGAACCATCAGGTTAACAAGCCTGATGGTGCGGTACAGGGGAAGGTAATAGTAGTTTTTGCCTTTCAATATGATCATATTTAGATACTTATGCGCCCGGTTATATTCCTTTCCTGTAAGACAGATCAGGGCCGAATACAGGCTCAGTTCTGCTTGGCGGGTGAGCCCAAGCAGGTTGATTTTACTGAAAAGTTCCTCCTGGTACCTGTTGAGGTGAGTCAAAGCCGAGGCAAAATCACCCCGATCAAGTTTCGGGAACAACTCATAAAGGAAAATTAGGCAGGAAACATTTGCATTAAAACTGGCTGAAGGAGTTTTGAGCTTACGTAACTGATCGACAAAATATTTCATTCCCTCGTAATTACGGATACTCCTCAGGCTGTCAAGCACTCCTTCCTGTGTTAATAGGTAGTAGATCGGGGGATTATCCCAGAGGTTCTTATTATTTTCAAACAAATTGTTGAGCTCCATATATGAGCGGAGCGCCGACTTGTAGTCACCCACGCTGATCAAATAATTTGCCTGGAAAAGCTGGTGAAGTTTTTTGATCTCAAAACTTTCAAGATTTGAACTGGCCACTATGCTCATTTCGCTTATAACAAGGTCGTTGAGGTTGATCTTCTGCTCTTGTGAACGGACATTTCCGTAATTCACAACACGGTATTTTAATAGTTCATAAAGCGACGATTGCTCATTTACTTTCCTGATATAATTGATGATTTCATTGATCTTCAGATGCTTGTTCAATACGGTTTTTTCATCGACCATAGGAAAATTCATCGACAAGAGATATTCCAGCTCCAGTCGTGATGCCAGCAATTGAGCAAAATAGTTTTCATACTTTTTTGCATCGTCAATAATCTTCCTTAGCAGGTTAAAGCATTCCTCAAACAATGATTTTTCATACAATATCCTGGCCTTCATGATCCTGTTAAACAGGAAATAGTTACTGTCCTGGTTTTCCCTCAGGCTGAGCAGGGTATCCAGGATCACCTTATACAGGTATTTAACCGTACTTTCATAGGAGGTGCTCCTGCTTTCAGCATTAAACCGGAGTTTTAACCGGTCTGGTGTCATACTGCGGTCATTCCTGATAATGTTGAAAAGCGTCAGGTACTCTGGTCCAGTTCCCGGACGCTGTGATGCCGACTTAAATGCCTTTTTCTCAGGCTGTGTCATGGAATTAACAAGCAGGATCAATGTTTCAACCTTTTTCACGAATGATATGTTTTATAAAAGGTTTGATATATTCATAATTATCAAATATAACAAAAAATACAATAATTATAAATCAACATAATATATTGATATATAGATATAAAAAATTAGTATACAAATTATTTTATCAGTATTGTAATTATCCGAATAGATAATTATTTGATAAAAATACAAGGTATTAAACTATACATTTGTTTATGATAATTATGAAATTTCATTAAATGGCAGATAAAAAAATCATTGTAATAGGTAGCAGCAATACCGATATGGTCATTAAAGCTGACAGACTTCCTGTTCCAGGTGAGACGGTAATAGGTGGTAAGTTCTTTATGAATCCGGGAGGAAAGGGAGCGAATCAAGCTGTTGCAGCGGCAAGGCTGGGTGGTAATGTGATGGTAATTTGCAAGACCGGCAATGATATTTTTGGAAAACAGTCGGTAGAGCTCTTCAACTCAGAAAGGATCAATACCAGTTTTGTTTTCTCTGATCCGAAAAACCCTTCCGGGGTTGCACTGATCACAGTGGATTCTAATGGTGAGAACTGTATTGTTGTAGCTTCAGGGGCTAATGCTTCACTCAGCCCTTCGGATATCGAGGCTGCCAGAAGTGAGATAGAAAGGGGGGATATTGTGCTGATGCAGCTTGAGATTCCGATTGAAACAGTCGAATATGCTACTGAACTTGCATCTGCAAAAGGTATTAAAGTCATTCTGAATCCTGCTCCCGCCAGGGCTCTGTCCGACAAACTGCTGAAGAGCCTCCATGTGATTACTCCCAACAAAACAGAAGCCGAGATTCTGTCGGGGATTAAGGTTTTCGATTGGGAGAGCGCAATGAAAGCCGCTGCCGTGATCAAATCCAAGGGACCAAAGATCGTAGTTATTACCCTTGGAAGCCAGGGGGCTCTGATTTATGAAGATAATACCTTTCACAAGGTCGAAGCCTATAAAGTTGAAGCGATCGATACCACAGCTGCCGGCGATACTTTTTCAGGTGCCTTGTGCGTTGCGATTTCGGAGGGATTATCAATGGTTGATGCCGTGAAATTTGCATCCAGGGCTTCTTCCCTCGCGGTTACAAAAATGGGTGCCCAGTCTTCCATTCCCTTCCGCTCAGATCTTTCAGTACTTATTTAGTTAAATTAAACTTATCTTATGGAAAACTTATTCCTCAAACATTGCCTGAAGCTGATCGTGCCCATTGTACTTTCCGTGTCCGGCCTTTTCCGGGTTGATGAGGTGTATGCCCAGCAATCAGGGGTACACACGGTTTCTGGTGTCGTGACCGATTTTGAAACGGGTATTCCTCTGCCGGGAGTCAATATTATGGTTAAAGGGACTGCGATCGGAACAATAACTATGAATGATGGCACGTATTCTTTATCTGTATCTGATGATTCTATACTTGTATTTTCATTTATTGGATACAAAACTTATGAATTTAGGGCAGCCAGGAATAATCCAGTCATTAATCTTCAAATGGAAGAAGCTGCAGAATCACTGGATGAGGTTGTTGTAATCGGTTATGGATCAGCGCTGAAAAAAGAGATCACCGGATCGATCTCTACCATTAAGGAAAAAGACTTTAACCAGGGTGCCTACAGCGATGCCTTGGGACTGATCCAGGGTAAAGTGGCTGGTTTGATTATCGTTAAGCCCGATGGGGCCGACCCTATGTCGGGATACAGTATTCTTCTGAGAGGAACCAATACGCTTACTTCAGGCCAGGGTCCCCTTATTGTTATCGACGGGGTTGCCGGTGCAGATTTAAAAAACATCAACTTCGAAGATGTACAGTCGGTTGACATCCTGAAGGATGGCGCTGCTGCAGCGATTTATGGTACCAGGGGGACCAATGGGGTAATACTCATCACTACAAAAGGAGCGCAACCGGGGACAAAAAGTTTTGAATATTCTTCGCGACTCAGCGTCCAGGTTGCACCCAGGAGTGTTCAGACACTCAGCGCCGATGAATTCGAATATGCCATTGAAAACTATGCTCCTGAAAAATCCGAAAGTATCTACGACGGGGATACCGACTGGTTCTCGGAAATTACGCGTGCCCTACCGTTCAGTCAGAAACACAGCCTGGCTCTGGCAGGCGGTTCCGAGAGCTTTTCATATCGTACTTCTTTTAATATTGATAAGAATAACGGCTTACTCAAGGATAATAAATCTGACAGGTATCTTTTTAAGACCAATATCAGGCAGACTACCCTCGATGAACATCTTGATCTCGATTATAACCTTACCCTCGGCATGCGTCATTACAACCCGGCAAATTACGACCTGTTTTATCAGTCGTTTATCCAGAATCCCACTCAGCCCGTATATGATCCTACGAACACAGAATACGGTGGTTATTCAAGGCTGACGGGTATTGAATATTATAATCCGGTGGCTATGCTGAATGAACGCACACGTAACGGTTCAACCTATGACTTTGCTCCGAATGTTCGCGCCACACTGCATCTTATTCAGGGTCTGGACTTTGTGAATTTCCTTTCGTTTGAGGGTTCATCTTGGGAGGAGAACTCTTATAAAACAAGGTATTATCCGGCTATGATCGGGAGCGATGGTGAGGCCGAGATTAGTAATGGTCGCTCTTATACCATGCAGTATGAAACCATGGTAAATTATGTAAAAACGATTGGCGATCATCGCTTTCAGGCACTTGCCGGCTATTCTTACCAGGAAATGGGTTATAACAGCAGCTACATAATCAATGCCGGTTATGATACCGATCTGTACGGGGTGAACAATATTGGAGCGGGATCATCGCTGCAGGATGGCACCGCAGAAATGGGTTCATCGAAAGAATCCAGCAAGCTGATCGCTTTCTTCGGAAGGGTGATTTACAACTACAATGATAAATACCTGGCCACCGTTTCACTCAGGAGGGAAGGATCTTCCCGTTTTGGGATCAATCATAAATGGGGTTCTTTCCCTGCCATTAGTCTTGGCTGGCGCATGGACCGTGAAGAATTCATGCAGAATGTAAACTGGATAAACAACCTGAAACTGCGTGTCGGTTTTGGCGTAACTGGGAATCAGGATTTTGACAGCTACAAATCGCTTATCCTCATGGGGAAAGCCGGTAAATTTTATTATAACGGGGAATGGATCAATTCGTATCAGCCTGTTTCCAATCCCAATCCTGACCTGAGATGGGAAAAAAAACAGGAATTGAATGCCGGGATCGATTTTTCCCTGTTTGAAAACCGACTAGGCGGTGCGTTTGACTATTATTACCGTCAGAGCACAGACCTGTTATATACCTATTCGGTATCCGTTCCCCCGTATATCTATGATGAACTCTTTACCAACGTTGGTACCATCAGCAACACTGGAGTGGAGCTGACTTTAAACGCCCTGTTGGTTAAATCAGGGGATATGGAATGGAATATCATTTTTACTTTCAGCAAGAATATCAATGAGCTGGTAAAATTCTCCAACGAGGAATTCACCAATACCTATGTTGAGATAGGCTGGATCGGGGGCGCAATTCCACAGTACTCCCAAAGAATTGAGGAAGGGAAAAGCCTTGGTACTTTTTACGGGCCTGTATGGCTCGGATTGGATGAATATGGTTACGATAAATTTAAGAACCAGAACCCGATCGGTGCCGTAAATCCGGATAAGTACGAGGATATCGGGAATGCCAATCCTTTTGCCAATATTGGCTGGGGGAACAACCTGAAGTACAGAAACTGGAATCTTAATGTATCTTTCAGAATGCAAATCGGGGGGAAAGTCCTGAACCTTTATCGTGCTTACTATGAAAACTGGCAAACCATCGGAAGCAGGAATATCGTTCATACTCAGCTTGAAACACCAGAGTTTATAGGTAATGCAACCTATTCGTCTAAATATGTCGAGGATGCGAGCTACCTGAAACTCGATAACGCCTCGCTGAGTTATGATCTTGGGCTGAAGTCAAAATACATATCCGGCCTGCAATTTTCCCTGTCTGTCCAGGATGTTTTCTGTCTGACACGTTACAAAGGTCTCGATCCCGAGGTAAATCTGGGAAGCCTTGAACCTGGGATTGAACGTCTTTCCTATTATCCGCGTACAACGGCCATCACACTGGGAGTTAACGCTAAATTCTGATGCTTAAAACGACAGTTATGAAAAAGAATCTTACAATAATTGCTTATATACAGATCGTATTTAGTGCATTTTCATGTACCGATCTGAGCGAAGAGGTTTATTCGGGTATTCCGCTCGAAGAATTTTTTATCACCGAAAAGGACGTCTTGATGAATGCCGGCCGTGCCTACACCAAACTACAGGGAATGCCCGAGGAATTCAGTCTGTGGACTCTCACCGAGATGGCATCCGACGAAATGGTGGCACCCGGTAGAGACGACGGCTGGGTCTGGGATAACGGCAGGTGGGACCAGATCCATAAACATAATCTGAGCTCTACCAATAAGATCCTTACACTTGCCTATGGATATGTTTATGAGGGGATAAGTGCCTGTAATGAGGTGCTTTACGAAACCGAGTCATCAACGATTGAATTTGATGGAAAGGATAAAATCGTTGCAGAAATTAAAATCCTTCGTGCCCTCTTTTATTACTATGCCATAGATAACTGGGGAAATGTACCTTTCTCGGTCGATTTTAACGATAAAAGTCTTCCCGTACAGAAAGACAGGGATTATGTACTTCCTTTCCTGATAAATGAAATAAAAGATAATGTCGACGCCCTGCAACGTGTGCCGGATGATTCTTACTATGGACGGGTTACTCAGGGCATGGCCTATACTTTGCTCGCGAAACTTTACATGAATTCACAGGAATGGGTCGGTGAAGCCCGGTGGGAAGAGGTCATTGAAGCCTGCGATGAGGTGATCAATATTGGAGCTTACCAGATCGAGGATAGCTATTTCGCCAATTTTGCCGTTCATAACGAAGCTTCAAAGGAAAATATCTTTATGATCCCCATGCAATCCATTCATACCAAGGACAATTTTTACTGGTATACGCTGACACTGAATGACGCGAGCCGTGCCACTTTTGAATTTAAAGGCGCCATGTGGGATGAATTTGTACTGGAACCGGGGTTCCTTGATAAATACGATGATAATGATATCAGAAAGAACTCCTTCCTTTTCGGTCAGCAGAAAGACAAGAACGGGGAGGATATTGTTATTGACGGCGAACCTTTTATTTATACCCCTGAAATTGAAGATTACATGGCTAGGAAAAAATGGGAAGGTGCGCGCGGCTGTAAGTACGAATACCAGACGGATCTGGAATATTATGTGAACGACATGGAGAATGATTATGTTATCTTCAGGTATGCGGATGTGCTTTATACGAAACTTGAAGCGCTCTATCGGCTGGGCAGGGAGGGGGAGATGCTCCTCGATCCCGACCTGATGAAGATAAGGACACGCGCGGGACTTGAACCCTATACATCTGGCCAGCTTACAGATGAGGAGTTCCTGGATGAACTCGGACGTGAGTTTGCCTGGGAAGGACATCGCCGGCAGGATCTGATTCGCTTCGGCGTATGGACCGATCCCTGGTGGAACAAACCTTATTCGGAGGAGACCGACAAACTCTTCCCGATACCTATTACCGTAATGAATGCTAATCCTAACCTGGAACAGAATCCGGGTTACTAAAAACGGAACAATGAAAAAACTGCTCTTACTGATCCTGATCCTGGTTTTTGACCTTTATACCAATGCTTTACCGGTACAGGCCGAAAGCAGGATGAAAAAAATCAGCATTACGGAATTGAGAGATAAGATAGCTGGGGCATGGATCGGACAGATGGTGGGCAACATGTACGGTCTTCCTCACGAAAACAAGTATGTGGCTGCCCCAGGGCCGGAAAACTGGCCCTACGGGTATAGTAAAAGCCTTGATAAACTCAAAAAATATGAAGGTGCATTTTCCGATGACGATACGGATGTAGAGTACATGTACCTCCTTCAGATGGAGAAATGTGGTGTAGAACCCAGTTATGAAGAACTAAAAGAAGCATGGATGTATTACATTCGCGACAGAGTATGGCTGGCGAACAGGGGTGCGCTCGGACTAATGCATTTCGGTTTTACACCGCCATTTACAGGGAGCAGGCTGATCAATCCCCACTGGTACCAGATCGATCCCCAGCTTATTAATGAAATATGGGCCTTCACTGCTCCTGGGATGGTGGATTATGCTGCTGCAAAATCGGATTGGGCAGCGAGGATCACTTCCGACTCCTGGGGTGTAGAGCCTACAATCCATTATGGGGCAATGTATGCTGCTGCCTTTTTTGAAAAGGATATCCGCAAACTTATTGAGATCGGTCTAAAAGAACTTCCTCCGGATGGCCGTTACTCACAAACGGTTCGCGATATGATCGCCTTGCACGACAAATACCCGGACAACTGGCAGAATGCCCGCTGCGAAATGGCGGAGAAATACTATGTTAATGAGCCGGATATGACTAAAACCATCTGGAACGCCAACCTGAACGGTGCCTGCGCCATCCTTGCTATGCTCTATGGTAACGGGGAGTTCCAGCGGACCCTTGATCTGGCCTGTGCCATGGGCTTCGATGCCGATAACCAGGCAGCTACAGTTGCCGGCCTGTTCGGGGTGATGAATGGTTTCAGCAGTATCCCTGCCAATCTGTACCTTCCCATTGAAGGATGGTCATTGCCTTTTAACGACCGGTACATTAACATAACCCGTTATGATCTGCCAGATGCCAGTATTAAAGAGATGATCGACCGCACCCTTGAGCAGTGTATCAGCCTTGTTCTGGCAAAAGATGGCAAACTTACCGGAACCGGCGATAACCAGGTGCTTATTATCAATACCGGGGCCCGGTTTAATCCTCCACTTGAATTCAGCATGGGCCCGATGCCCCGCATGGAGGTAAACAAACCAGTGGATTACTGGTTTTCCTCTTCAAATAACAAAAATTATAAGTGGGTTATTACCGGAGGAAAACTCCCGCAGGGTGTAAGCCTGGAAAACGGCCATTTATCAGGGGTCCCTTCAATTCCAGGCATGTATCCGGTTACCCTGGAGATCAGAGACGGCAATAGAGGCATCACGAAGGATTTCAGTCTTCTCGTACGTAACACGAATATTGCTCCTGAGGCCGACTCTATTCTGGCCAACGTTGGGGAACTGAACGAAGCTGTGCTTGATTCCTGCTGGTACACTTTTGGAAGGTTACTCTACTCAAAAAGCGTGAATGTTATAAATGATGGGCTGACCGGTGGAACGGGTTCGGTCTTTTACAGCCTGGCAGCCAAAGCCAATATTCCGAAAGTGGATTATTATGGTTATGCCTGGGATGAACCCCGGAATATCGATATGCTTGCCTTTTTTACCGGAGGAATGGAGGAGTTCGGGGGATGGTTCACTTCACTGAATGTCCAGTACATGGACGAAAAAGGAAAATGGCAGCCGGTTGAAAAAGCCTGTTTCAATCCCCCTATGCCTGAAAGCGATATCGTATTTTATCAGCCCCACTTTGTCGAATATGTGATCTCTTTCGAACCGGTGAAAACGAAAGCCGTCAGGATCATTGGCGATGCCATGGTCCAGTCGCACTGGAACAAATACACGAAAAATGTTTCTGCATTTACTTCAATTACTGAGTTAAGTGTCTATCAAACTAAATCAGAAAGGTAAACAGTTATGAAAAGAGACGGAATATTGATTATAGTTTTCATAGTACTTTCATTAACAGGGTTCACAGCCTGCAATGAGAACAAGACAGGCACTGTCCTACCGGAACAAAAGAATTTATCGCATGAACAGCTCATGGACAAGATTAAAGGGGGATGGGCAGGGCAGACCATCGGTGTCGTTTACGGTGCCCCTGTCGAATTCAAGTATCAGGGCTCACTGATCCCAGATTATCAGCTTATCCCGTGGAACGAACATTACGTGAAATACTGGTGGGACAAGAAACCAGGACTCTTCGACGATGTCTATACTGATCTTAATTTCGTCAGTATTTTTGAAAGAAACGGGCTGGATGTGTCCATTGATACGATCGCTCATTATTGGGCAGAAACCTCCTATCATCTGGCACATGCCAATCAGGCATCCCGTTATAACATATTGAACGGGATACTGCCTCCTGCCTCCGGGTATTGGAAAAACAATCCGCATGCTGATGATATTGATTTCCAGATCGAAAGCGATTTCATCGGACTAATGGCTCCGGGTATGGTCAACCAGGCAACGGAAATAGCTGACAGGGTGGGTCATATCATGAACAGTGGCGACGGCTGGTACGGCGGCGTGTATGTTTCGGCCATATATTCGCTGGCTTTTGTTTGCAGTGATGTCAATAATCTTGTTAATGAGGCTGTGAAAACCATTCCAGAAGGAACACAGTTCCGCGAATGTATGAACGATGTAATCAGCTGGCACAGGCAATACCCTGATGATTGGAGGAAAACCTGGTTCGAGGTGGAGAAAAAATGGAACAGAGACGTGGGCTGCCCGAAAGGGGTTTACCTATCTTTTAATATCGATGCAAAGATCAACTCAGCTTATGTAACGCTTGCTCTGCTCTACGGTAAAGGTGATTTTACTCGCTCGGTGGAGATAGCTACACGCTGCGGCCAGGATGCTGACTGTAATCCTGCCACTGCCGGTGGTGTACTGGGTGTGATGAATGGCTATTCAGGGATACCGCAGAACTGGCTTAAACCCCTGCAGGAGATAGAAGCTCTTTATTTTGAGGGCACAACCATGTCGCTGGCAAAGGCCTATGATCTAAGCTTCAAACATGCAAAGAAAATGATTATAAAAGCAGGAGGCGAAGTTGACAGCAACCAGGTCATAATACCGGTCTCAGAACCGGTGGCCGTTAAATTCGAACAGAATTTTGAAAACTGCCACCCGATATACCGAGACCGTTTCGACAAATCGTTTACTGATGAACTGTCATATGATTTTACAGGCAATGGTTTTATTTTTTACGGCAACCTTGTCAATTGCGCAAAGGTTGATAAAAGCTATATCGACCGGGTGGCAAAGAAATACGGCTCTGAATCCTTTGCCCTTGCTGAACCCGAAGATCCCTATGTTGCAATCCTGAAAATGTATATCGATGGCAGTCTGGATGAAACAATTAAGCTGCCGATGAAAAACACCTCTCGCAGGCTTGAGCCTGCCTGGAAATACCAGATGGAAGAAGGTAAGCACAATGTAAAACTTGTCTGGCTGAATCCTGATCCCGCCTATGAGATCCGTATCAATGATATTATGATCTACTCGGAAAAAGAACCTGAATATAGTCTACCTAAATAACCAGGTTATGAAGACAAATCTAAAATACATCGTGTTTCTGTTATCTGCTTCTCTTATCGCATGCACTGCGAAAAAGGAACACCAGGGATCTGGTCATGTCAGTGTTGTTCTTTCCCAAAGTATCCTGAAAGACAAAATTATAGGCGGCTGGGCCGGCCAGACCATCGGTTGTACCTTCGGCGGGCCGACTGAGTTTAAGTTTAAGGGCACGATGATTCAGGACTATCAGCCCATGGTCTGGTATGATGATTATATCCGGGAGATCTTCCAAACCGATCCCGGCCTGTACGACGATGTTTACATGGATCTCACCTTTGTTGAGGTGATCGAACGCCTTGGTCCCGATGCTCCGGCAGACTCCTTTGCCCTCTCTTTTGCCCATGACGATTACAGGCTCTGGCATGCCAATCAGGCTGCACGTTATAACATCCTGAACGGTATCCTGCCGCCGGAATCGGGGTACTGGATGAACAACCCTCATGCCGATGACATTGATTTTCAAATCGAAGCCGACTTTGCCGGGATGATGTGCCCGGGGATGATCAATACGGCTGCGGAGATCTGCGATCGAATCGGACATATCATGAACTACGGCGATGGCTGGTACGGCGGAGTCTTTATAGCGGGTATGTATGCCACTGCTTTTGTTTCGGATGATATCGCATATATTGTTAACCAGGGATTAAAGGCTATACCAAAGGAAAGTAGGTTCTATGCTGCTATCAGTGATGTTATTAAATGGCATCAGCAATATCCCGGTGATTGGAAACAATGCTGGTTTGAATTTGAGAAAAAGCATACATCGGAAAAGGGTTGCCCGGAAGGGGTGTTTAACGCTTTTAACATCGACGCCAGCGTTAATGCGGCATATGTTGTTATGGGATTGTTATATGGTGAAAAAGATTTCTTTAAAACGATGGATATTGCCACCCGCTGCGGTCAGGATTCAGACTGTAATCCGGCAACAGCTGCAGGGATACTTGGTGTACTGCTCGGGTATTCAAACATACCGGATTTCTGGAAACCTGCCATTGAAAAAGTCGTTGACCTGCCGTTCCCCTATACGAGTATGTCACTGAATCAGGTATATGACCTGAGTTATAAACATGCTGTTTCAGAAATCCTTTCCAATGGAGGAGCGGTAAATGGCGACAGCATTACCATCGTTGTGCAGGAACCGGAAACCTTGCGCCTCGAACAGTCTTTCGAAGGGATGTACCCTGTTAAGGAACTGCTTGTAAGAAAATACATCCTTGATGAAGGTATCAATATCGACTTTAACGGTAATGGAATAGTAGTACTGGGTAATGTGGCGAGTCAGTGTAATATTCCATCGAGCGATTATATCGCCCTTTTGGAGGTGTTTATTGATGGTAACCTTGTTGAAAAGGTCAGTATGCCTTACGATTTTACAACACGTAAATACGATATTTTCTATAAATACCTGCTCGAAAATGGCCCCCATAAGCTTGAAATTAAATGGATTAACCAGGATCCTGATTTCAGGATTTACTTTAAATCCTACGTGGTCTATGCTGCTGAGTCGCCCGAACAGATGAATCCATAAATGCAGTAACAGAAATGATGACAGGAAAAAACATATTATTTGCAGGTAGGACCATAACAATTATTATGGCCCTGAGTGCACTTATATTCATTTCCTGTGTCAAACCGGAGGAAGAGCCTTTTGAACGACTCCTGGAGGATCAGGTCATCGATAGCAAAATATTTTCATCTTCTGTAAAATATGCAGTCCTTCTGCCTGAGGGCTACGACAGCACCACAGAATCTTATCCGGTGGTTTACCTGCTGCATGGTTATGGCGATGACCAGACTTCATGGTATAAGTACGGGCTGATAAAGTATTTTTCCGATCTGTACGCGGATGAAAATGTCCCGATGATCTTCTTGATGCCGCAGGGTTTCAATTCCTATTATGTCAATCGTTCCAGCGGCAACCTGCCCTATATGGACTTCTTTACCAAAGAACTTGTCCCTGAAATAGATTCCCTTTTCCGTACAAAGAAAGAAGCATCCCAGAGGGCCGTTATGGGCTATTCCATGGGAGGGTACGGGGCACTCATCCTGCCCGAAAAAAATCCGGATCTTTTCAGCATAAGCGTCTCATTGAGCATGTCGTGGCGCACCGACTCACAATACATGGCCGAGCCTCAGGAGGTGTTTGATATCCAGTGGGGATTGATCTTTGGCGGGCTTAAAGCCACAGGTGCCGATCGGCTGACAACATATTATAAGGAATACAGCCCGTTCCATTTCTTCGATACGGATGATATTACACCTTACACAGGTATCAGAATGCTGATGGATTGCGGGGATGATGAAGAATCTCTTACCGTAACTGCTGTCGCACTACATAACCTTATGTTGGAAAAGGGTATCACGCATGAATTCAGGGTAAGGAACGGGGGTCATTCGTGGGATTACTGGAAACGGTCAATGCCGGAGGCCCTGCATTTCATCAGTTGTGGTTTTCAGGGGATTGATTATCCCGTTGAACCTGAATCTGTTGAGATAGAAAAAATGATTTCAGCTTCCCGTTATCAGATTGTAGACATTGAGGGTACCAACCTCAACCCCGGGATTTTCCTTCCCGAAGATTATGCAACCAGCGAAAAAAATTACCCTGTTATTTATTTCTTCAATGATTATGAAGGAGTTGATAGGATTGAAGAAGCGTTTTCAGTGCTTTCCTTTATCCATAATTCAGTTCTGAAGGGTTCTCTTCCTGCTTCGCTGATCATTGAGATACCAGTAGTTACAGCGTTGACAGAACAGGATCTTTCAGACGTGATAGAGTATGTTACTGCTTCATACATGACGCTTGCCGGACGAGAAGGAAAGGTATTTTTGGGGAATGGGCGAGGTGCCGGTGAGCTGGCAAAATTAGCGGCAGGTTTCACCGGGGAGGTGAATTCATGTTTCCTTTTCGATGCGGAATCGGAAACGGCACTGCAGCTGGCCGACAGCCTTTTCTATTATGTGGATTACACGGATAAAAGCTCAGATTATGATGTAAATTACCAGCTATACCTTCAGTTGAGGAATAAGGATATTGAGCACGAATACAGGGTCCGCCAGGGGACTCCCGGTTTAACCTCTTTTATTAATGGCATCAACGGTTCACTGAGTTACCTGTCGAAGCAGCTAAAAAGCGAATGAGGAACATGAAGCGACTTACGACCATAGTAATTTCACTGCTGCTTACCTGTACGGTTTTTTCCGCACCGCGACAGTTATGGATCTTTGAGAGCTTGGGCATGTACAGCGAAATTCTGGGCCAGGAAGTGAAGTTCTCTATTTGTCTGCCGGAAAACTATTACAAAGAAAAAACAGCTTATCCTTTGGTCTACCTGTTGCACGGACTCGGTGATGACGAGACCTCATGGCTGGAGTATGGGCGTATCAGTCAGGTTGCCAGCAAGCTGACTGAAGAGAGTGAAATCGTGCCTATGATCTTCGTTATGCCCCAGGGTTTCAGATGTTATTATTCCAATGATTTTGAAGGGAAATTCCGTTATCAGGATATGTTCATAAAAGAGCTGATCCCATACATTGATACACATTACCGCACCATCCCTGACCGGCAGCACCGCGCAACCGTGGGTTATTCGATGGGGGGTTTTGGTGCTCTTATCCTTCCCCTCAAACATCCTGAAGCAATAAAAACCTGTGTTGCCATGAGTATTTCGGTTCGCACAGATGCCCAGTATTTGGAGGAATATGCGCCTGAATGGGACCAGCAATGGGGGAGTATTTTCGGTGGTGTTGGTTCAACAGGTGAAGCAAGGCTTACGGATTTTTACAAAGAGAATTCTCCCTTCCATATTTTTGAGAAGGAGGACTTGTCGGACCTTAAGGCGCTTAACATTTATATCACCAATGGCGATGACGAACACACCCTTTGCAGGAGCAACGAGGAACTGCACATTCTCATGAGGGAAAAGGGTATTCGCCACGAATACCGAATCGGGAACGGAGGTCATGAATTTTCTTTTTGGAGAGAAGGACTGATAAATGGACTGCGCTTTATCAGTGATGTTTTTGCGGGAAAAGAATACCGGGGGGATCTGCCTGAAGTGTCCCTGTTGATTACGGTTACAGACCCGGCATTTACCAAGGTCCGGATAGACGGAAAGAATTATCCCGCTGTAGTTCCTGTGGAATATAAAGTTACCGACAGGAAATACCCGGTTATTTATCTTGCAGGAAGCTTGGATGATAAGGATGAAAAGCAGGTGGCGTCAGTTTTCGGGACACTTTTTAATAACGGGACACTTCCACCGCTGATTCTGGTTTTTGTTGACGGACAGGGTACGGAACTGAATGAAAGATTTTTTACGGCCATGGAAAAGGAACTCAGAATCAGGCCCAGTTACCGTTTTCGTTCGGTCATTGGTTATGAAGATGGTGCAGTCGGTGCATTGGATTGTGGGTTAAAACGGGAGTATATTTCATCCTGTGTTCTGATGGATGGATTATTCAATAGGGCAAAACTGAATAATGAATTGGAAACAATTGATCCGGAGTCGGTAAAAAGAACCTTGTTCTATGTTACAGCATCTGACAAGGGAGTTGCATTCCGGGAAAATGGTGATATTCACATGATATTCAGGGATAAGGATATATACCATGAATACAGGGTCAGGGAAGGTGAGGGGGGGGGAAACCGGTTTTGTATGAAACTGGTTGAGGCATTGGATTTTATAGCGAATAAATTTCATGATTAGATGGATTATTAATTAAAAACCTGAAAAACGAATGTTTATCGTACAAAACTATTACCTGGCTGTTGCCCTTTGTTTTGTCACCATGCTCTGCTGGGGATCATGGGGTAACACGCAGAAGCTCGCCGCCAAAACCTGGCGTTACGAGCTTTACTACTGGGACTACGTGCTTGGTATGCTCCTTTTCAGCATCTTGCTTGGATTTACACTGGGGAGCATAGGTGAGCAGGGTCGAAGTTTCATTGAAGACCTACTGCAGGTTGAAGGAAGGAATTTCTGGAGCGCATTTGCCGGAGGGGTTGTTTTCAATGCATCTAATATCCTACTGGCTGCTGCGATCTCCATATCGGGAATGTCGGTCGCTTTTCCGTTGGGTGTAGGTCTTGCACTGGTGCTCGGAGTGCTGATCAATTATATCTCGGCACCAAAGGGAGACCCGGTTTTGCTTTTCGTGGGCGTTTTTGCTGTGGTACTTGCCATAATCTTTAATGGTATAGCTTCAGGAAGAATGTCACAGGGGAGAGATAAAAGCGCAGCACGTAAAGGCGTCTGGATAGCTATCAGCGCAGGAGTGCTCATGTCGTTGTTCTTTAGGTTCGTGGCTTCAGCGATGGATCTTAATAACTTTGAATCACCCAAAGCAGGGAAAGCCACTCCCTATACTGCATTCTTCATCTTCTCAATCGGGGTGCTGGCCAGTAACTTTATTTTTAATACCCTGGTCATGAAGAAACCCTTTATGGGGGCACCGGTTTCTTACAAAGATTATTTCAGAGGAAAACTGCCCACTCACCTGGTAGGGTTACTTGGAGGGGCGATCTGGGGACTTGGTAGTGCATTAAGTTATATCGCAGCCGGTAAAGCCGGGGCTGCTATTTCCTATGGGCTTGGTCAGGGTGCCACCCTAATTGCTGCCTTATGGGGAGTATTTATCTGGAAAGAGTTTAAAGGAGCACATAAGAGCACCAACCTGCTCCTGTTGTTAATGTTCTTGCTTTTTGCATCAGGCCTGTTCCTGATTATTTTATCAGGGGGGAATTAATATTTTAACTAAAATTTTGTACTAACTTAAAAATCAGCATTATGAAAAAATTTTCAAGTTTTCTGTTTTTTGCCTTAATTTTGGCAGTTGTTTTTACTTCATGTAAAAAGGAAGAAGAGGAGGTAGACCCTACACTTAAGACTTACCTCATAAAAACCATAGAATTTACAGCCGATTGGAATGGCGGTACCTCCGGGTATGAGTTCTTCTATAATGACGACAGTACAGTTACCGGGTTCGATAGGACCTGGGAAGGTGCTGCCGATGGTGATTTCGTCTATGATTATTCAGTTTCAGGTCAACTGACAGTGACCAAGGATGGTGAAACCTATGCTGAGTATGAGCTCGATGACAATGGTCGTATAACAAAAGAATATTGGGGAAATGACGAATGGGCAGCATATGAATATGATTCAAACGGCTTCCTTTCAAAAGTTTACGAGCATTGGGGAGGTGAGGATCACCTGAAATACGAAATGACCATCACCGATGGGAACATTGCCATGATCAAAACCTATGATGACGATGGTGTAACCGTAAAGAAGATCAAGGAATTTGCTTATACGGTAGGTGATAACCTTGACAATCTTCATCAGGCCAATGTCATTGATTCCGACTGGAAACCGATAGGTCTTTTCTACGGACTGGCAAGCAAAAAGCTGGTCGATCATTTTGATTACTGGGATCCCCGCGAAAATCCTATTTCCAAAAGTACATCAACACTTTCCTATACTTTTGACAATCTGAACAGGCCACAGATTGTAAGCAAAACACTGACTGACATGTCTACCGAGGTGTGGAAATACACTTATTATGAGGCAACAGCAGAATAATAGTTTAAGTTTCAGGTTTAGTTAGAGTTTCGTGTTCGGATTATGTGAGTTAACCGGCAATTGCCGGTTAACTTCATGATCTGATTTTTTATTTATTCAATATCGGTGTAAATAAAACATTTCACCTGGATTGTGAGGATTTGTCATGAAGATATCAGGGAAAAATATCGGATTATTCACTGGCATGTTGCTTTTCTTCGTGTTATTTTTCCTTCCGGCTCCGGAAGGGATGAATGTCGCTGCAAAAAATACGGCTGCCATTGTCCTGCTCATGAGCGTGTGGTGGATTTCAGGGGCCATCCCGATCTATGCGACAGCGCTTTTGCCCATCGCACTCTTCCCACTTCTGAAAATCCTCCCGGCCTCAACAACTGTTGCCAATTATGGTCATAATTATGTCCTTATGTTCCTTGCCGGCTTCATTATCGCTAAAGTCATTGAGATACAAAAGCTCCATAAGAGGATTGCCCTGGTGATCATCAATGCCATTGGCGGTAATCAGAAAAAAATAATACTCAGCCTGATGCTGGCGACAGCGTTTATTTCCATGTGGATATCGAATGTTACCACGGTACTCCTGATGCTTCCCATTGCCCTCTCTATTATCATGAAAGAGGAAGAGGAGCAAAAGGGAAAAAACAATTTTCCTGTGGCATTGATGCTTAGTGTGGCCTACGGGGCAACGGTAGGCGGTGTTGGTACCCTGATAGGTTCTCCTACAAACCTTATTTTTGTGGGTGTTCTGGAAAAATTATTTCCCAAAGCACCTTCCGTTACCTTTTTTAACTGGCTCAAGATTGGTCTGCCGGTAATGATTATTTTCCTGCCAGTGGTCTGGTTTTATCTGATTAAATATTTCCGCATCAGTGGAGATATCAGCAACGATCTTTCCGTAATTAGCGAGGAGTTAAAAGTGCTTGGAAATATGTCGCCAGGTGAGAAAAGGGTTATGTACGTTTTCCTCCTGGCTGTTTTCGGCTGGGTCTTCCGGGAAGATTTTATCTTCGGAAATACCGTTATACCGGGCTGGGCATCCTTGCTCGGTCTTACAGGTTATGCACATGACAGTACGGTGGCAATGTTCTGTGCAGTACTCATGTTTATGATTCCGGCCGACAGGAACAGGCGACTGATTACCTGGAAAGAAGCAAGTCAGATACCCTGGGGCGTGGTTATGATTGTGGGGGGAGGATATGCCGTAGCCGACGGTTTCAGCAACAGCGGTCTTGCCGAATGGCTTGGAAATCAGCTTATATTCATTAACAGCCTGTCGTCTTTCTTCGTGCTGATCATCATCCTTGCTTTCATTCTTTTCTTTACCGAGGTCAATTCCAATACCGCTACCATCAACATCTTCCTGCCGGTCTTAGCGAGCCTGGCTGTCGTTTCAGGAACAAATCCCCTCTTACTGATGATTCCTGCCACCATTGCCGCTTCTTTTTCGTTCATGATGCCTGCGGGTACAGGACCAAATACTGTAATCTTTGCAAGCGAAAGGATAACGATATCCGATATGGCCAAATGCGGGCTGTGGTTAAAATTTATCAGTCTGGTTCTGCTCACTTTAATTCTGTATTTCATCGTTATGCCCTGGCTGAACCTGAACCCTTCACTTCCCCACTGGGCTAGTTCCTACTGATTTTTCGTTTCAGCCGGCAATAACCTGTTTTCAGCTGCAATTATAGTCATCGTGCCAGTTCCCGGTTTTCCAGAATGCTGTATAAAAAATAGATTTGCAATAAAATTCATATAATATTACTGGTAGCTATTTAATCACATCAATGAACTGCCGAGTAATTTTAAGTAAAAGCTATGAAAGCTTTAAATAAAATCCGACGACTTATCATTCTTGACTTTATTCTAAGTATCAATGCAGCAGGAATATACTTTCTTCTTGACCTTCAACAATGAACTTTCATTATCCCATGGTAGCGATCGATATGCCATCGCTTTTACGCTAAATTCAATCAGCAAAACCGGAAAGAAAACCCCCGGATTTGGCTGATACTGGTCGGGTACGGCCAATCAGGCCAAATGGGGACTGGAAAACGGCGTATTGCAGCCGGATACTTGTCCTGATAATCCGCAGCGAGTTGATCCAAAGCATCCTGCGCATTTTCAAACGCTTCACAGCTCCATGCTTCCTTCAGGCGCTGGGACACATCCTCCCGCCGGCTTTTAGGGACCAGGTCCGTTACATTTACCGTAAAATGACGCTGACATCGGAGCTATACTGCTCCCTAATAATGCTTCTTTATAGCCGGGTGGATCCCGGGATGGTCATTGCTTGTTACCAATCGGACACCACGAAATCCTCTTTCTTTTAATCCGCCGATGAAACGGTCCCAGAAATCGCTCGTCTCCGACCAGGCAGTATCTAATGCCAACTCATGACAATAGCCTTCAGAATCGATCCCCATGGCTATTTGTACGGCTATATCGATGATCTTCCCATCGATCCGGCAGCTCTCATAGCGTGCATCAACAACTACCTACGGATACTCCCTGGTGAAGGTCCGCTATCACCAGGCATTCAGTTCAGTATCAAGCTTCATGGCGAACTGGCTAATAGTTGTCGAAGGAAACTCCTTACTCATCAGCTATTCGGTTATCTGTTTCATCTTGCGCGTGAAGACGCCCTGCAGATAAGCCTCAGCCAGGGCCAGAACAAGGGCCTTCTCACTTCTTTGGTACCGTTCCAGAATCGAAGGGTAGAACTGGCCGTCACGGGTCTGGGGAACCTACAAAACCAAAGGGCCTACACGCGTGTACAGGGTCCTGGAATTGTATCCATTGCGATAACTACGACGATCCTCACCCCGTTCATAGCTATCAACACCGATATACTCCTCTCTCTCCATCTCCATCAGGTTCTGTATACCTAACCGTAAAATTTCGGCCATTATGTTCTCACCGTTAAAATTTATTAGCTCTGAAAGCAGTTCAACTGAGTTCTTCTTTGTAATTTGTTCCTGTTCTTTGAAAGTCATGGTTGTTTGTTTTATTGGTTCGACTCTTTAAAACTATAAATCAACCGTGAATTTCTTTTTATTTTATACTAAAATCAATTTTACAAAAACAAATTTACGTAGCGTAATTTTTGATTGTACCTTCTGTATATAGAACAGGCTCATGTACTCCAAAGAGTAGGGAGTATTGTCCAAATCCATCCGCTACCGACCTCAACAAATTGCACCGCCACAGAAATGTGGCGGTTTATTTGTAGCGGGACAGATTTTGGGACGGCTGTTCAGTTAAATGCCTGGTTATCTGGTCAGGAATATTATTTTGTATTGCTTCTCGATCTCTTTAGTCTCTTCGACTGTTAACTTTTGAAATTCTTTGTTTTTAACGCGGCGTGACAGTTTTCCGTTATTTTGATCCAGGAATCTGATCAGCAGGGCCACCATTTTGTCGGGCATTTCAAAATTATCATCTAACCATGCTTTCATTTGGTCATAATTCTGAAGGTATGAGACTTCTTCCGGGATAACTGTCCTGATTGTATAGTCAATGCAATCAAAAAGGAATTCTGCCTGCAGCGTGGCATCATAGTATTTATAATAGTCGGCAGTATTATTTAAAACTTCGATATTATGATCCTCTGTTGTCTTCCATTCAATGAAGTCAAGAAGCGGGTGGGAATAACTTTCGAGTACTTTTCGATAATCATCAATCCGTTCTAAGATGGCTGCAGATACCGGGAATATTATTCCCCGGGGTGTAAAATTCATCTTTGCCAGGATATGATGTATAAGATACCTGTGAATCCTGCCATTACCATCAACAAACGGATGGATAAACAGGAATCCAAATGCAATCATAGCAGCAGTTAAAACCGGGTGAAATTCTGATTTTTCTAATTTGTCGTCGGTTTCCATTAATCCATTCAATAGTTCATTCAGATCCTGCCATCGTGCTGATATATGCTCCGGGATGGGTTCGCCTGTGCTCCTGTCATGTTCTCCGACAAATCCTCCCTCTTCTCTGAAACCCATCCTGATAAATCGGGTGTTCTCAATAACAATTTGTTGCAGACGTAATAATTCTTCTTTTGATAACGGTCGATTACCTGCCTGACCCATCACCTTTCCCCATCTGATTGCCCTGCTGTTGGATGGAGTTTCACCTTCAATGTTAAATGAAGCTTTGGAGTCCCTGAGCAGCAGAAAGGCCGAAGTCCTTGACAGAATATCATTATGAACATTGCGGACAAATCCTGCTGTTTTCTCTGAAAGGTCCTCTTTTATATATTCTTCCAGCTTTTCACTTTTGTTGATAAGAGGACAAAAATTGATTGTGCCGGGGAGATTATTTCTTATACGATGACGGGATGAATTTATACCTTTCCCCATTGTATATTGCAAATTGCCGTCTATCAACGGGATATAATTACCTTCTTTTAAATCAGGCAAATTCAAGCTCTTCTGCATTAGCCATTCATACAGAAACCATATTTTGCGACTGTATTGACTTAATGGTTCGTTTTGAACAAGACTTTCAATGGCCTGCTCTTCAACTTGATCAAATAATTTCTTAAAAAAAAGAAGATTGACTCCTTCATACTTCAGGCTGAAGACAAGATTTCCATACAGTGTGTCCGGAGGCCTGTGTCTTGGCGTAAAAACACTCCACTCCGGGTTTTGATATTGCCTGTGTTTTTCACTTATGAGAGCCAATTTCCCGGGAATGGGCATCGCAAGGTTTAAGACATCTATAATTACACCATAACCTACCAGTATTCCCTTTTCAGGGGCCTCTCTCCCATGAAAAACAGTTATTTCTTGTGAGAATTGCGTAGCATTAATTATTTCACGTGAAATACGTTTATTTTTAGTCATGATACATGAAGAATGTTTATATCAAAGATATATGAAAAATATTTATAAGGCATGAAATTCTTTTATTTTTTAAAGTATTACATGAAAAACGTTTATGGAGGTATAGATTCAATCCAGGATGAGCTGATCAAATATTGTTTTATACAACCTGAACCTATGCCGGAGTTCAGAGTGGTGATATTTCGGTGAGAATAAAATGAATTAGTCAAGACTAAATCTGACAGTCAGGGATTATACTATATTTGAAATTCGAGACAAAACAAATAAAATTTCCACCCCAAAACTGTCAGAAGTGAATCCAGAAGTAAAATTAATCAAAAGCAAATCAGTTTTATTGGGGAACCTGTAAAAATGGCGTATGATACATTGTTAAACGCCGGGCATTTTATTATTCTTTTGTGATTTCATATTCTTCAAGGTCCAGAATCATAGAGTTTATCTCCACATCAAACCATTCAAAAAACATCTCAGACGTCCTATTTGCTGGCCATTTTTCCTCATCTGAATACCAGTCATTCAGTTCATTTGCGAAAATCCTCTCGAAATTGAACATAATATATTGACGTACCTCCTCATTGCTCCCCATTTCTTGTACCAGGTAAACATTGAATTCATCCTTTCTATTCTCTAAGGGATCATCATCAGGGAATACTTTATCAACCCAATTATAAAATGGCTAACCTTGTACAGGAGAAACCATGTTGTTGCCTGATTAACCCTTTTATTTGAAATCAGTTGTTCCGGCCGGACCCTTTGACTATTTTATGAACTGTATGGCTTTTGGTTGTTTCAATATGTATCAGGTATAAACCATCATCAAGGTCAGAGGTGTTTATATTTGTTTTGCAGGAATATGGAGTGTAACTCTTAAGTAACTGTCCGCATGTATTATATAAACTGACAGCCGTTATTGGTTCAGCAGATTCTGCCATGACGATATCCTTGACAGGATTAGGATATACGCTGGTATGCGGGATATCATGAATTTGAGAACTGCTGATTTCTCCGGTAACCGTTCTGGCCATCTTAAAATCATCCACATCGCCCCATATCTCATTGGGATAGATATCAGGGGCCCAAAAGCTCACTTCAAGAACAAGTTTTTTACCTGCTGCAGGACTGCCGCTGGATATAATAAATTCATTCATGTAATCGGTCCAATCATCCCGGGGAGTTATTATATCGAAATATACCTCATCAATGGTTGTGCGGCCTAAAGTATCAGTTCCTTCCAGATAACATAATTTAAGTACAAACTGATAATTATCAAAAGCTGCCGGCCAAATCCACCTTCCCCTGAATGAAACTGAATATTCGACTTTTTCTGCGGCCGGGATTATTTCATCGAGCACATTAAAAATACTTCCTCCTGAATTTTGCAGATAGCAGATGTAGTTTGATTCCCTGCCATGGGCATTATATGTAAAATTTTCTGAATGCCATGCAGGAATTTCGTTAATGTTCCAATACTTGGTGGAATCATCAGGTAAACTGAAATCCCAATTTTCAATATAAATCGAATCCACATCCTGCGCCTTGACTCCAAAGGCAACAAGCAGAGCAATTGAAAAAGTAAAAATTCTTATCATCATGGTTAATTTTAATGATTAATAATAAGGAAATATTTGATAATTACCATCTTTATGCTTAAAAATATCAGGTTTATAAAAAACCAGGAGTGAATAATCCACACAATTTATTTGATACCGCCCCTGCATGGCATCCAGCCAGCCCCATCTCAGCAGGTCGGCATAGCGCAGGATAGCATTGATCTCCGAGCGCCATTCCACTTCATCCTGATTTTCAATTCCCGTTTTTAATGGCCGTAAGCAGCCTGGCATAGTTCAGAAAGTAGTGCTTTTCCTCCGGCCTGGTGAAATTGAATTCCTTCAGGATCGCCTTCCAGTTGCGTTCGATGAAATCGAAGGCATAGACACATTCCACCGTTTTAAAGATGGTGCGGTGGTGCCATGGCATATCCGCCATGTTGAATTCGGCAAAATCCAGGATCGTTAGTTTGCCCCCCGGCTTCAGGTGAGTATGCGCGTTTTTCAGGATCGCTTCACGTACTTCATGCGGGAATCCATGGATCACGAAACTGATGAGCACCCGGTCGTATTTTTTATCCAGGTCGAACGGTACATCCACCCGCTGACGGCGAAATTCAATGCGATCGTCTGGTTCGTGCTTTTTCAGGAATTGTTTTTCCATGATCGGTGAGAGGTCCACCCCGGTGATTCGGCCGGTATCCCCCAGGTATTCTGCCATCAGGGCTGCGTTCTTGCCCGTACCGCATCCCATGTCGAGGATATGGTCTCCGGGGTTGATCTGCATATCACCTATCGCCTTCCGTATGAACCGTTCATATCTGCCTGCGGAAATGAAATTCATGATCCTGTCGTAATGTCTTGCAATTACCGGATTCAGCTCCACTTTGGATTCTTTGTATAGTTTTTCAGCCATGGTCTTGTTTTGAAGCGCAATAATAGCAAGACTTTTTGGATCTCTCAGTGATGTTTGTTACACAAAGGTAATGATTCCGGAGCATTGAATAGCCGTGAAAAAGTTCTATTTTTACGGAACTGATTTTACACGCAAAGTGGATTAACATCAGATAATCCAGGTGTTAAATAAAAATTATAAAACAATGAACATACCATCCTTAGGGATATCCGTTTGTTTTATCCTCTGCATGACCCATATTAATGCCCAGGACTGGCCCCAGTTCCTCGGGCCCGAGAGGAACAGCAAATCACCACAGAAGAATATTTTAAGGACATGGCCTGAAACCGGGCCGGAAGTTTTATGGAGCGTTGGGGTGGGAATCGGTTACGGCGGACCGGTTGTAAGGGACGGCAGGGTATATTTGCTGGACCGGGACGACCAGGTTGGTGATTACATGAGATGTTTTGATCTTTCCACCGGAGAGGAACTATGGAGTTATGGCTATGAAGCGCCTGGGTCCGTTATGTTCCCCGGCTCGCGGAGTGTACCGGCAATCGACGGAAATTGTGTCTATTCCTGCGGCCCATATGGTGATCTCTATTGTATGGACATTAATATTCACGAACCTGTCTGGCACAGGAACGTCTGGACCGATTTTGGGGGCGGGGAGATCCCGACCTGGGCCATTTCCCAGTGTCCCCTGGTTTATGGGGAACTGCTCATTTTGGCTTCACAGGCACCGGAAGCCGGCGTGGTGGCTTATGACAAACACACGGGTGAGGTTAAATGGGCCACCCCATCCCTGGGTCTCGTGGGATATGTCAGTCCGGCCATCGTAAAAGTGGACGGAGAAGATCAGGTTGTGATGATAACTGCATCAGGAAGGGAAGGAGAGAAGGGCAATGTCGTAGGAATGGAGCCGCTGACGGGAAAAATTCTGTGGAATTTTGCGGACTGGGAATGTCGCATTCCGATACCGTCTGCCGTTGATGCAGGTGAAAACAGAATACTAATTGCCGGCGGTTACGAACTAGGCGCGCTGATGCTCAGGATTGAAAAAAAGGAAGATGGGAGTTACCTCGCCACAGAGCTTTACAGAACAGAGGAGTTTGGCGATCAGACAAAACCGCCTTTATTGCATAACGGTTATTTCTATGCGCAGTACGGGACCAATAACAGGCGCGACGGACTGGTGTGTATGAGCATGGACGGCCGGATCCTGTGGAAGACCAAACGCTCACCTGATTTTAACAAAGGCAGTATGATCCTGGCCGACGGAGTGATCCTGGCCACCGACGGAGCCACGACATTGTACCTGATCGAACCGGATACGACGGCATTCAAACCCCTTGCCTCATCAGAACTGCTGGCTACAGAAACCAATCCGGATGATCCCATGGCCAGTAGATTTGGAACGCAGAACTGGGGAGCTGTTGCGCTTGCAGAAGGCATGTTGCTTATCAGGGACCAGGGCCGGCTGTTGTGTGTGAAAGTGGTTGAATGAAGAACAAATGATAAAAAAAATCAGAATTATGAAATGTTACAAACTGCTTCTGTATGCCGTGCCGGCTGTCTTGCTTTTTCCCGAACGAAGTACCTCTGCCCAGAATCCGCTCATTCACGATCAGTTTACGGCCGACCCTTCGGCACGGGTATTCGACGGAAAGGTATATGTATATCCTTCCCATGATATTCCTGCCAGTGAAAACAGGGGACGCATCGGGTGGTTCTGTATGGAAGACTATCATGTGTTCTCTTCTTCAAACCTGACCGACTGGACCGACCACGGTGTCATCGTAAGTCAGAACAGGGTCGGCTGGGCGGATTCAACCTCTTACAGCATGTGGGCGCCCGACTGTATCGAGAAGAATGGCAGGTATTATTTCTATTTTCCCTCGGTTCCCAAAGATGCCGGTCAGCGAAGAGGTTTTGCCATCGGGGTCGCTGTGGCGGATAAGCCTGAAGGACCCTTCGTTCCGCAGCCAGAACCCATCAAGAATGTGAGGGGAATCGATCCCAATGCGTTTATAGATAAAGACGGACAGGCTTATTTATACTGGTCGATGGGAGAAATATTTGTGGCCAGGCTGGCCGAAAACATGCTGGAACTGGCCTCTGAGCCGCAGGTGGTTGAGGATCTGCCCGATACCGGGCTCAAGGAAGGACCCTATGTGTTCGAGAGGAACGGAATTTACTACATGACCTATCCCCATGTGCAGAATAAGATCGAGCGGCTTGAATACGCAATGGGGGATCATCCCCTGGGACCCTTCCGGTTTGCAGGGGTGATCATGGATGAATCACCGACCGGCTGCTGGACCAATCACCAGTCCATCATAGAATTTGAAGACCAGTGGTATCTGTTTTACCACCATAACGATTTATCCCCAAGATTCGATAAGGCCAGGTCGATCCGGATTGACAGCCTGTTTTTTAACGCAGACGGGTCCATACAGAACGTCACTCCCACACTGCGCGGGGTAGGTGCAACAGAAGCTGCTCAAAGGATCGAACCTGACAGGTTCAGTTTAAAAAGCGATCAGGGGGTATCCATCGCATTCCTGGATACACTCGATACATTCAAAGGATGGAAGACGATATTCGATATGAAGGATGCGTGGATCAGGTACAACGCTGTTGATTTCGGAGATGATACCTATCAGTCGTTACAGGTGAAAGCATGGTCACAGGCGGGAGGTACCCTCCAGGTACGACTGGACAGGGCGGACGGCCCTGTGATTTCCGAGATAATCATTCCTGAAGGAGTGGAATGGGAAACGGTTTCTTCACCCGTAACGGTTAACCCGCAGGGGATTCAGCACCTGGTTATGTTACTGGGATCTGAAACACCGGTGGAAGTGGACTGGATCCGGTTCATAAAATAATGATCAAATTACTCCATGAGAATTAATATGAAGAAAATATTCATTTCATTCCTGATTGCCCTTCCCTTTTCAGTGAATGCTCAGACGGCGACCATCAAAATCGATACTGACCGGGTCATCGGGGAGATTCATCCTAATATCCACGGGGTTTTCATGGAACCCATACATTTCAGCAGAAGAGAGCCCGGTTCAATGGAAATGATCAGCTTCAATACCCTCTAAGGATTATGCCGGCGCGGATTAATAAAAATTAGTTCCCAGGTCCAAAAAATATAAAAGCTTTGTATATCTTTAAATGCTAGTAATAAACAGACAACCGTCCGTTGCGCATCAAAACGGAAACTTTTCATTATCCCGTTTGCCGAAAAAAGTAAAAAATACTGTTCATGACTATTTATTACGGGTTACTTTGACCATCACAGTAAAATAAATCCTTCGCTATGAAGCATTCACAATCTTTTAATGACAGGCTGAGGCGTCTCAGACAAAGGCTTTCATCCCTTAAAATACCCGGAAAACTCGTTTTTATATTAACGGGAATTGCAGCAACCCTGTGGTTCCTGGTCAGGGTCATCCCAAAACCACAGAGGGCAGGTTATCCGTGTATGAGGGCGGCAGCCCCGATCATGTCGGGTTTTATATTGTACCTGCTGTCACTCGGGGGTGCTACGTTGTTATTCAGAAAAGCGGTGGCAAAGCTTAAGAAAGCGCAATACCTGCTGGCCGGTTTTGCATTTGCCGCCAGCCTGGTACTGCTGGTGGTGTTCAACTGGACCGGTGCCCAGAAGATCTATTCCCGGACTTTCGGATTCACCCGCGGAGAGCTGCCCGACGGGCCGAATAATCCCATGGGGGAAGCATTTGGAGTCAAACCGGGCCGCGTTGTATGGGCATGGAACCCCGATGCGACAAACGAAAATTGTCCGAATACGATTACCGACGCCTATTTTATGGCAAAAAACAACAACCAGGAGGTAATCAACGAAATGATGGATCATGCCATCATGAACCTGGCAGGAGCAGATAATGTCAAAGATGCCTGGGACCTGATCTTTAAAGA
>JAFGWU010000063.1 GCA_016936975.1 Bacteroidales bacterium
ATTGCTTCAAAGAGGGTATGGGGCTGGGTAGAATTTATCCTGGCCACTCCTGTGGTTTTTTATTCAGGCCGGGATTTTTTCAGGCGGGGATGGAGTTCAATTCGCCGTTGGTCGCCAAATATGTGGACCTTAATATCAATCGGCGTGGGAGCCGCCTATCTGTTCAGCGTACTTGCCCTTTTTATCCCGGGTGCATTCCCCGGCCAGTTCAGGGATGCAGAGGGTAATGTTCATCTCTATTTCGAAGCTGCGGCGGTGATCCTTACGCTTGTACTGCTGGGTCAGGTACTTGAACTCAGGGCACATAGCAAAACGAATTCGGCCATAAAAGCGCTTCTTAGCCTGGTTCCTCCTGTTGCCAGGGTAATACGGAACGGACAGGAGACTGAAATTCCGTTGGAAGAAGTAAAGGCAGGGGATATCTTGCGGGTAAAACCCGGTGATAAGATACCGGTTGACGGAATTATCACCAGGGGTCATGCCGTCATTGATGAGAGTATGATTACCGGAGAATCCATTCCGGCAGATAAGTCGGAAAATGATAAGGTAACCGGGGGAACCATTAACGAAAAAACCGCATTCGAAATGAAAGCTGAGAAAGTTGGATCAGACACCATGCTTTCCCAGATCATTGAGATGGTGAATAAAGCCAGTCGTTCCCGTGCTCCCATACAAAGACTTGCCGACGTTGTGGCAAAATATTTTGTGCAGATTGTTGTGGGAATAGCCATCCTGACATTTATAGTATGGGCCGTTTGGGGACCAGAACCGGCATATGTGTATGCATTCGTAAATGCCGTTTCCGTCCTGATTATTGCGTGTCCGTGTGCCCTGGGATTAGCCACTCCCATGTCCATCATGGTGGGGACGGGACACGGTGCCCGGTCGGGTGTGTTGGTAAAGGATGCCCGGGTTATTGAGGAGATGAATAAGGTCAGTTCCTTGATCATTGATAAAACAGGGACGATTACAGTTGGAAAACCTTCATTAAAATCCTACAGGACATTCGGTAAGCTGTCGGATGAGGAAATATTATCCATTGCTGCCTCGGTTGATTTATTCAGTGAACACCCCGTTGCCGATGCCATCGTTAAGGGAGCAAAAGAAAAAGGGATTGAACTGAAAAGTGTTGAAAAGTTTGAATCTGTACCAGGGAAAGGAGTTACAGGTGTCTGTGAAGGCAAAAAAGTAGCTCTTGGCAACGCCAGGTTACTGGATGAATTAGATACCCCGATTAGAAGTGAACTGGAAAAGGAGGTGATCGGATGGCAATCCGCCGGACAGACAGTTATGTATTTACTGGTTGAGGGGACAATCGAAGGTATTGTGAGTGTTGCAGATACTATCAGGGAAACATCATTTAAAGCAATAAAAGACCTGCAGAAGATGGGTGTTAAAGTGTATATGCTCACAGGCGATAATGAGTATACCGCCAGGGCTGTTGCGGACGAACTGAACCTGGATGGCTACAGGGCTGACTGTTTGCCGGAGGATAAGTACAGAATTGTAAAGGAATATCAGGAAAAAGGAGAGATTGTGGCCATGGCCGGTGACGGAATCAATGATGCACCTGCACTTGAACAGGCCAACATTGGCATTGCCATGGGAACGGGGACCGATATTGCCATGAAGAGTGCCGGGATTACCCTGGTTAAAGGTGATCTGAATGGAATCGTCAGGGCCAGGGATTTAAGTCATAAAGTGATGAAAAATATAAAACAGAACCTGTTCTTTGCGTTTGTTTACAATTCTGTCGGAGTGCCAATTGCCGCAGGTGTTTTGTTCCCGTTTTTTGGAATCCTGCTGAGTCCGATCATTGCCGCAGCTGCAATGAGTTTCAGTTCGGTATCGGTCATTGCAAATGCTCTGCGGCTAACTCCAAACTCCTCTGCAAAATAGGTCCCCCACTGAATACCTGGTTGATAGCTTCCTCAAAAGAGATAAAAGGGAAGAGGGATACTGTTTTTTAGGAAACTATTTCTATTTTAGGAGTTCAGAATCGGTTTTCCGGATCTCTCATGACTGTAATAAGCCGGAAACCTTTGATAATGACAGGCAACAGGAATTAAAACGCAGTAAATATGAAAATCAGAATGTACCCGGCCCTTTTTACAGGGTTCCTTTTTTCCTTCTTCGTTTATGCAAACGGACAAACCGTTGACGCGGTCACGACCATCACCTGGCCGCATGATACGCCGGATGACCCGGTGGCTACTTATTCAGAGAATACAGGGGATTATTTCAAGCCCGATTACGTTTCCCTGGGCAGTAACCTGAATTACCTTCGCGTAAGGGAGAGTAACGGGGAGACGTTCCGCACTTACCAGCCTAACAGCCAGACCGGATCCGGACCCGATAATGTGATCGGATTCCATATCTGGCCCGTGACCGGATTGAGCTTTACCCCGACTCATGTGTCATTTAAAGCCCAGCGTTACGGGACCGACTCCGGATTGCTGGATGTGAAATGGAAGTCATCAGACGGGACCGGGGTTGTGATCGCCACAGCCCTCAAACCCGCACGCGATAACTCGGGGAGTTTTACCAGCGCTGACTACGATCTTTCGGGGTTGACCATTCCGGCTTCGGATGGGGAGTGTGCCCTGCAGATCATCCTCTATGACCTGGGGAACACCAAGGAGGTCGGACTGGCGGATATTGTCCTTACGGGAACGATCTCGGGAACCATTATCCAGGTCACAACCTATAAGGTTGCCACCTCCGTATCCCCTGAAGGCGCAGGAACCATTACCTCTTTTCCCGTCGGGAATACTTTCGATGAAGGCACCGAAATCACTCTGACCGCCACAAAAAATTTCGGGTACGAATTCTCCCACTGGGCGGATGCATCGGACCAGACTGTTTCTTCCGACAATCCCTATACCTTCACATTGAATGAAAACGTTGAATTAAAAGCTGTTTTCAATAAACTGAACACCTATTCACTCAATGTGGCTGTCGACGGCGGGGCAACGTATTACATGATTTCCTATTCACCCGAGGGCACCATGGTCAATGATCAGAGAATGTACGAGGAAGGAAGCAATGTGACACTCACGGCACACAGCAATCCAATCCTGACCTTCACCAACTGGGGGTCGGGAGAGACCACCGCGGATCTGACTATAACGATGGATGGGGACAAGGAAATCACCGCCATTTATAACGCTGTGGATTATATCGTGGGATGGGATTTTTACCTGCCGGGGAACCAGGGGAGGGTGGCCGATTTCTATTCGACAGATGATAACCAATCGGCTGCGCTCATTCTGAGGAATGCGGATGGAATTACCACTTCCTGGCTTGATAAATCCACTGTGGCTGCCGGCGGATATGAAGCAGCGGAAGGTGCAGCTGTAAACTGGACCAACCTCGCCGATAAGTATTATTACCAGATCAGTTTTAATGCTGCTGAATTTACGGATATCACGGTGTCGGCAGACATGCTGTATAATTATAATGTCTATTCCGTTCAGAAATGCGAATATTCACTCGACGGCACCAGTTTCAATACCCTGGGGACCTACACAATGAATCCCCCGAAAACCCTTATCCCGGGTACATTTGATCTGCCGGCCGATGCGAACAATGCCCCGCTCGTTTATATCCGGTGGATTCCGGATTACACTTCTGCTGTTGTGGGATCGACTTCAGAAAAAGACGGAACAACCATCTCGGCCATATATGTGACCGGAACACCGGAAATTGTGAATGATGGCACGGCGCCGTTACTGGTAAGTACTGTGCCGGTTGATGATGCAACCGGTGTCACGGCTACGGGAAAGGTAGTGCTGACGTTTGATGAAAAGGTTCAGATTGCTGAAAACACCACCGCCACTCTGGGAAGCTTCGAGCTGATACCTGTGGTTATTGGCAGGACCATCACTTTTTCCTACGTCGGGCTGGACTACAATACGGAATATACTTTTACCCTTGCCGGAGGGACCGTGGCCGATCTGTCGGGTAATACCCTGTCCGATCCGATATCCGTCACCTTTACGACACTGGATAAACCGATAGTTACCAAAAAGGCCTATGATTTTATTGTCGGAAGGGACGGGAATTTTGCGGAGGCCCTGGCTGCAGCGGAGGCTGCCTCATCCGGCGGGAACCGGTTCTTCATCTTTTTCCCGGACGGGGAATATGATATCGGGACGTTAACCGGTGATGCCAACGAAATGACC
>JAFGWU010000064.1 GCA_016936975.1 Bacteroidales bacterium
CATCAGCATATTCGCACCACTATTCGCGGTCGGAATTGGCTGTGCCCAGACTTCAAGGGTTAATTCAGACAAGGTGTTTATTTCTATGGCATCCCCTGGAATATCGACAAAACCTGCTTTCGCGTCCAGAGCGGTTAGCTGGAGTTGACCTCCACTGACCATGGCGCCATTTTTTAATTCACCATCCCCGAAACCCTTTGCATCGTCCGCATTTCCAAATTCAAAATCCCAGAGATTTATCAGACGATTTCCATCGGGGTGAACCTGTGCGTTTACATTTAACATAAAAAATGTAAAGCACAAACTAAACAGAATAAGTAGATTTCTTTTCATAATAATAAAGTTTTAATGGTTATTAAAAGGTGTTTTGATTATATCCTGTAATTCATTAGTCATTTGATTTCCCGTATTTAATTCTAATTTACAACTACAGGATTAAAAGTCTCAAGAGACACTCCTCTGTCTCTTAAAACCAGGGTGTCTGCAAAAGAGTGAACAGAAGTTCCAAAGTCCACGTCAAATTGAAGATAGAGGGCATTACGTGGTTTGTCGCCCCACATTTCAGTTTCTTCTTCATATTTACCACTTCCGGTAACGGTATAGGAAGCAGAAGGCAGATTTTGAACGGAGCATTTGTTATTATCATCAAATGTGAGCATCACCTCAAAAGGAGTTTTAGAACCATCATCCTCCAGCGCTGCCAGTGCAATCGTCACTTCGTTCTTTGATCTGGTGACTGCACTGCAGACCTGGTCATTTTCGACATACTTTTCATGGTAGATGTTTTTAATGGACCCATCTATTGTTTCAATCCCTCGGCGCAAGTAGCTGGCATGCCAGGGATTAATGTATTTAACAGCATACATTATATAATCCTTTGGTACTGTTGACCAATGTTCATTTATCCTTCTGTCGGCATAATCTAATTCAGTCACCCCTCTCAGTATTGAATCAGCATTAGTTACGGAATTCATTACCAGCGGTATCACGTAAGTGTTTTTAATTGACAATGTATCGTCGAAAAAAGCATCCATAAGCTGCACTTCAATTCCCCCGAGTAATCTTCCTGCTGGAATGATGATCTGCATATCGGATGGGATACTGTAATAATCAGCCGGCATGGCGATTGCATCGTCACCTCCAGCCGCATTAAATTTGAGACTATCACAAAGGGTATTATCCACTTCCACATCGATGATGACATCCCTGTTGTTCTCATATACTCCTCCCAATGTGGCCATAATCAAACATTTATGCTCATTATCGAGGGTATTGTCGTAGGTATAATCTACACCAAGAACCAGTGTTCTTACAGGTGACTGATATGCAAAATAAACTGTAGTATAGTCAAAATCGGGGAAATCCCAGGGTTGATTTTCACAGGATGTAAGAAACACACCAATAACCAGTAACTTTATAAATATTCTTTTCATCGTCTGAATTTTTTTGTTTCCATGTAATTTTTACCATCCACTGTTCTGTACCAGGCTGGATTTTATAACTTCCAAATAAGGAAGTGGAGCATAATACATATAATCTTCATACAGTCTCTTTTCAACAACATCATATTCATACAGACCATCCGTTATTTTTACACCGTAAGCCGGAACGGTAATATCTTCTTTCCAGCGACGCAAATCCCAGAACCGGAAACCTTCAAAGCAGAGTTCCAATCTTCT
The DNA here is from genome assembly GCA_016936975.1 of Bacteroidales bacterium. GTDB lineage: Bacteria > Bacteroidota > Bacteroidia > Bacteroidales > JAFGWU01. The sequence continues at coordinate 1,680 of JAFGWU010000064.1, forward strand.
TTCTTTTCTGATAAGGTCTTGCATCTCTTCCTTAGAAGAAATCGATGTTAAATAGTTATCAGGTTGAGATATACCTGCTCTCTCCCTTATGGCAGCAATAACATCGCGGGCGGAATACCCATGGGGGCCTGTACCATCTGGTCCCCAGGCTTCATTTGCCGCTTCTGCATAAATCAGGAATATTTCTGTATACCTGATTCTCGGGAAATAATGCTTCTGTGAAAGAGGTGCGGATGGATTCAGGTTTACATCATCCCTTAACAATTTCTTAAGGTAATACCCGGTTCTGGTTGATGTCCTTATCTGATCAACTGCATTATCTCCCGATCCAGTTTCCGTGTATATGGTTTGTCCGGCAAAAAAATCGCCATTTACAACAATATACTGTTTCAACCTGGGATCCCGGTTTGCATAAGGATTGGAAGGATCATAACCGCTATTCACTTCATCGGTAATGGGGTATCCGTTTGCCATTGGGAATGCATTTACCAGGTTTTGTGTTGGATTCACCCTTCCGTTGCCAAACAAAGTAGGTGGAAAATGCTCCTCTTCCAGGTACCTGGAGCCTGTTCCCTCAAGGCTTCCACGCCAAAGCATCTCAATCTGGTCCCGTTCTCTCGTGAGATTAATTGCCGTGATGTTAGCAGCTGTATAAAAACGACCTCCCTCGGGATCGATTCCTGAGATCCCCCCAATTCGATCCAGAACCTCAGCAGCATAACGGGCAACCTCCTCCCACGTTGTGGATGTTCCATCGGCATAAGCCGGACTGGCCGCAAGTAATGCAGCTTTGACCCTGATTGCTTCTGCAACTCTTCCGGAGATCCGCTGCTTGTTGACAGCACCAAATACCCGGTTATATTCCTCTCTTGAGGCATAGGAATATTGAGTAGGTATCTGGTTTATTTTTGCAACATCAAAATAGTCCAGCGGAAGCAATTTTTTTGCACTATCGATATCACTGTATATTTGCTGGAGGCATTCTTCAAATGTATTTCTTTGCTTCAGGATTTTTGATCCGGATTCATCGAATTCAGTAATGATGGGTACCCCCAGCAGCGTGCCATCCGGTCCGTAACCTGCATGAGTCTCAAGAAGATGAAACATAAACAGCGCCCTGAGACCATATGCTTCACCCACATTCCGGTTTTTAAACAACTCCGCTGCGATTTCACTTGAATAGGACCAGTTAACGTTGTCGGCCTCCTGCAGGAATTGGTTTATATACATGATGGCCGTGTAACTGTTAGACCATTGCTCCAAAGGATTCTTGAGAGCCGACCATTGACCGGTAGCTATTTCACGGTAGTCGCTGAATTTATCATTGCTGACAGCATCATCAGTGGCCACATCGTTGAATGAATAACCGTTCGTTGGTATTCTGGCATAGGCATTCATAATCAGTCCTTCTGCATAGGACGGATCATCATAAATGTCCTCCAGTGTGCGATGGTTATCAACCCGTGGTTCCAGGAGATCCTCGCATCCGGAAAGTATAAGTGTGACGGCCAGAATTACGATGATATGATTCTTCATCTTTTTAAAATTGTAAAGGTTCATATTTTAAAATTTTGCTCTTAATCCGGCAGTAAAGTATCTCATCTGAGGTTCTCCGGATACGGTGAGGTCAAGAATATCTTTATTCTTTGAAATGGTTAACAGGCCTGACCCATTAACAAATATTCCAAAGCCTTTGATAAATGAATTTGATAGGATACGAGCGGGCAGGTCATATGTTAACTGCATCCTTGCAAGATTGAACCTGTTGCTGCCGTAAATCCAAAAATCAGAGTATCGGAAATTGTTGGTGCTGCTCTGAGAACTGAGACGCGGATAGGAAGCGGTACTGCTGGTACCTTCCGTCCATCTGTCTGTAACCACTATTGAATATTTATCATCTCCGTCAACCCAATAGTAGTCGTTGTTTTTCACACCGTTTCCTCCGGTTGATCCGCTACCCTGGATAAAAAGTGTAATATTCTTGTATGACATGGAGAAATTCAGGAATAGAGTCAGCGGGGATGTCCACTTTCCGATTTCAACTTCATCATTGGCGTCAATGATACCATCGTCGTTCTGGTCAACATATTTTATATCCCCGGGGACCACTTCACCAAATGCTTGCTTCGGATGGTTATCTATGTCAGTCTGATCATTAAAGAAACCGTCACTTACCAGCCCGAAGATAGCATCCACCGGTTTCCCTTCCCTGTTCAGGTAATCAAATGAATACAATTCATCCCTTACTGCAGCATTTGATTTTACATAAATGCCATTCAGACCAATATTTAAATTAACATCCCCAAGATTTTTGTTCAGATTCATCATAAAATCGACGCCGGTATATTGATCGGCATTGTAATTTACATACGGCACAAATGTGTTGAAATACGAAGGGTATTGGGAAAACCTCTGTGTTGGCAGTCCATCCATCCGTGTCATGAAAAATGTTGTTTCAAACCAGATCAATCTGTCGAGGAATGCACCTTCAAGAGATGCAAATATCTCTTTCCGTTTACTGAAGGTAAGATCTGGATTTTCTCCCTGAAGCGCGGTAGTTGACCGATTGAGATATAAATTGTCGTGCCAGGAGAAGTATCTGTCTGGCGCATAGGTTCCATCGTACAGGTAGAAATCTGAAATCTCGTTGTCTGTATTGAAAATGCCTCCTGAGAGAGAGAACTTCAGAAAATCCACAGTGCCGGATCCGGCCAGGAACTCTTCCTCGCTAAGGAGCCAGGATAGGGTTATGGTGGGAGATATTCCTATCCTTTTATTTTCAGGTAGTTTGGTTGAGTTATCAAGGGCCCCGCTGAAATCAACCCAGTACTTATGTTTGAATTTGTATACCAGCTGAAGTCCCAGGTTTGCATTAGTTTCCGGCTGATAGATCCCGTTTGTTGAAATATAATTCGTTTTGCCTATAAGTAAACCGGTAATATTATGATCCGTGTTGAATGTCTTTTTATAACTGAAATACATAGAGAAACCAAGGTTTCTTACCTGGCTTGTTCCACTTATATTCTGCGTCCCGGTACGAATATCTTCTCCAAACTTCTGAAGATTTATAATCGAATCCGGTCCGGTGGTATTCCAGGTTGGTGCGTATGTAGCATATTCATTATTAATTGACTGATTGTATGAGTTATGATAATCAGCGTTGAACTGTGTATGAAATGATAATCCGGAAAGCATCCTGCTCAGATCAAAGTCTATCCGGTTGGTGATTTGAATTACCCTGTTGATGTATTGATTATATCCTCCGGCCAGAAGGTCTGCAATCGGATTGGTCAGGTATTCCTGTGTTCCTCCAAGCAAATAATTGTCATCAATGATATTTTTACTGTTCTGAGCAAGAATAAGAGATTCCTCAGCATCCGGGTGAATTAAATCGATCGGGATCAGGGGTGCATACTTGTTGGGCTGAATGGTTCCAGCATTTGCCCAGTAATCACCAAGTCCCCTTCTGCTGTTGTAAATGATTGTGGCCACATCGAGCGAGCCTGAAATGGAATTATTGATTCTGAGGTCAACATTTCCCCTTGCATTAAACCTGTTATCCATCTCCCTGGATCCTTCACCGTAATTCAACAAGGTTGTATTATTTATCCATCCGAAGTTTGCATAGAACCTTGCATTTTCGGTACCGGCAGAGATATCCGCATTCACGTTTGTATTTGAAACAAAACTTCTCAGGTACTCAGATGAATAGTAATCGAGATCAGGATAGCGGTATATATTTCCACTCCGGTGATTCTCAATTAACGCCGGATCATAAAATTCACTTAATCCGTCGTTCATCCTGGCTTCATTGTACAGGGTCATGTAATCCGGAGCGTTCAGATATTCAGGTAGAAGTTTGGGTGTGGAGATCCCGGAATTTACCCTGAAATTTATCTCCCGCTCCTGTGACTTTCCCCGCCTGGTCGTGATCAGGATCACCCCGTTTGCGGCATGACTACCGTAAAGTACCGCTTTACTTGCTCCTTTCAGATAAGTGATCTGTTCAACCTCTTCAAGCCTCACATCATTAAGGTTCCTGGGTACACCATCGATCATTATAAGGGCATCTCCCAATCCCCATATGTTATTATACCATAACAAGCCACCCACTCTTCCCGTAACATCATAAAGCGAAGAACTGTAATCGGTGTTCAAAAACTCATCAGGATTTAAAACACTGACTCCGGATGGTTTATCCTTTTGTTCGATAATATCAAATGCCACATGGATCTGTTTCGTTTTGATCTTTTCAGCATCCAATGAATCCGGTGCCTGATATACTACATCTGTAACTGGCCTGCTATTTTCGGCAATTCCGATTCCCCTGTCACTGGAATACTGTCCGTATAAGTTCCCTGTCATGAGCAGGGAAGCCAGGCTAAGAAATAATGTTGTTTTTAAGTATTTCATTTTTTGATCCTTTTGAATTCAATAGAACGTGAATGATCCCATTTACCACCCGGGATTTTGATAGAACTCCGGATATATATTAACCTGGTCTGTTGGTAAAGGCAGCCAGTAATGTTTATCTTCAAAAACACGGGTTACCAGTATCTCTTCCTCCATGTTTATTGGTTTGCCATCAACGTCCCGATCGAAATTAATGGCTGTCTTTTCGATGTACTCTTTTTCACCGGCTATCATCCATCTGCGCAGGTCACAAAAACGGATATTGGCCTCACACATCAATTCAACAGCCCTTTCCCTGATAATTTCACTCATAAATTCCTCTTTGGATGACAGGTACCTTGCATCCACTCCGGGAACATTGGCTCTCGCCCTGACAGTATTAATGGCATCTTCAGCTGTTAATGTATATCCGCCTTTTGCCGGGACACTGCTCTGGGGTGTCCCATATCCATGGAGAACAGCCTCAGCATACATCAGGTATACATCGGCGAGGCGCAGATAGGATGGCAGTGTTAAACCACTTATATTATCTATATTGTTAGTTGTCAAAGGATTAAATTTTTGAAGAAGGTAACCGGTACGGCTTCCGTTCAAATCATTACGGTAGTTTCCATCGTTATACAGGTTGGCATAGCGCTTGTCATCATCTGCGGCAGTACCTCCCTGGACTACCTGTACTCCATCATGAACAATGGATGTATAAAATCGGGGATCACGGTTGGACCATGGATCGGCTGGATCATATCCCGATCCGGCAGCATCCAGAGGCAATCCGTTTGCCATTCCAAAATTTTTTATATAGCTGTGCGTAGGTGATATCATATTTCCATCACCTCCAACCAATTGAGGGATCCAAAGACAGTCCTGCATGTCGTAGAGACCGTTCCAGAAGAATGGGGGTGACAGCAGTGCCTCCGGATTTCCAGGAATAGTCTGGTTCAAGGTAAAGAAATTCTCATGATACCGTTCCCATTCGATAAGCTGGTAAGGAGCTTCTCCTGTATGGGAAAGGTAGAGACATTCATACAGGGCCTCAGCTGCCTGCTTGCAAAGTTCTTCATCAAAAGTTGCACTTCCGGTGGATACCTTGTTCATAAGTGGACTGGCAGCATAGAGCAGGTTTTTTCCCAGGTAGGCATAGGCAACAGATTTGGTGATACGCTGATTGTTATGACCCGATGTTGTCCGGCCTGGTTCTGTATCGTCCCAATCAACTGGAAGCAATGTAGCTGCTGTAGCCAGATCCTCAGCGGCTCTGAGCGCACAATCCATGTAACTTAAACGGGGCAGGTCCAGTTTATCAGAACCCAGAACTTCATCAATATAGGGCATCCCTCCCCAGAAGCTCATTAGCTGAAAATGGAAGAAACCCCTGAAGAACAGCAGCTGTCCTTCAATGATACGTTTTTCCTCATCGGTGGCATCCACCAGTTTATCAAGATTAGCAAGACCAACATTCGCTTTTCTGATCCCATACCAGCTTAATGGCCATATTCCCTTCTGATCCCAGGTTCCACTACTGGTCTGGGCTCCCGAGCAAGCATTGAAATAGCTCTGGTTCCAACCACATGCGGTAGTGTACCAGTACCAGTAGTCACCATTGTCGAAATGAACATTCAATCTCCAGTCGACAAGCGTGGCCACGATCTCGTCGGCAATGTTCCAGTCTGCACACCAGGTTGACCTGGTATAATCGGGTATACAATGATAGAGTTCTTCAGTAAATCCCTGGAAACTCAGAAATGTACTGAATACCTCCTCTTCTGATATTTCTGCCTCCGGGGCTTTATCCAGGTATTCTTCACAGGAAGTCAGGATGAACCCGGCTGTAATTATTATAGCAATTAATGATTTGCTTGAAATTATCTTCTTTTTCATAGCCATTAATTTTAAAAAGCAATTCTTAAACCGAGGTTTATTCTTCTTACAGTAGGATATGCACCCTGATTTGCCCAGGTACCAAGATTGGATTCCCTGTCATCAGGCATCTTTGTCCACAGGTAAAGGTTGTTACCATTTACATAAATTCTTAAGGATTCCATACCTATCGTCTTAACCCAGCCAGTATTAAAAGTGTAAGCCAGTTCCACATTTTTCAGCCTCAAATAGGAACCGTCATAAGCGTAGTAATTACCATACACATTGTGTTGTGCCTGGAAGCGCGGCACAAACGAATCTGCATCCTTATTATTGACACTCCAGTAAGTACCCTGGTCAAAAAGTGTATTCTTTTGTCTTGGGAATGTGGTAAGTGAAATATAACGGGTTACATTGCTCACTCCATAGAACTGAATGAACCAGCTAAATCCCCTGAAACTTCCTCCTAAACTCGAGTTATACGTATTCTGTGGTCTGTCGGGATATCCGTTGGGAGCGTCATCATATGTGTTGATAATCCCGTCACCATTGAAATCAATGACATTGTATTCTCCCGGTAGTTTCAACTGGTTATTTGTTTCCCACCGGGTACTTGCATATAATTCATCCCAGGTATTGATAAAATCATCGAGCACCTGCGAACGGTACTGTCCGATCTGGTATCCTTCATCTTTTTGATAAGTGGGAAGTAATGCGGGATCATCGGCGAATATAATTTTGTCCACTGCATGGGTCATTCCTACATTCACCCAGAGCCCCAATCCATTTGAAAAAGTACGGTTAAGTTTCACTTCAACCTCATACCCTTTCACTTCCACTTCACCCAAATTAGCAGTAGGAGGATCTCCTCCCAGATAATCAAGCAGAGCTCTGTTTCCCCCTGCAATAAGGATATCTGTCCGGTAATCGTTAAAGAGGTCCACGGTTCCTTTGATCAAACCTCTCAGAAATCCGAACTCAAATCCAAGATTCTTTTTTGTAACTGTTTCCCAGTGGATATCGGGATTGCCTATGGTACCTTCTGTGTACCATGTATATGGACTTGTCATCTGTAATGTACTGCCCAGAATTGAGTTACCTCCATATTCCCACAGGGTTTGATACAACCATCGTCCTGAAATATTATCGTTTCCAACAAGTCCGTATGAAGCACGAATTTTAAACATTTCCAGCCACGAAATATTCTTCATGAAATTTTCATTACTGAGCATCCAGCCAACAGCTGCAGACGGAAAGAATTCAAAACGATACTCATTGCTGAACTTCTCCGAGCCATTATAGGATCCATTGAATTCAAGAAAGTATCTAAGGTCGAAATTATATGTAGTCCTGAAGACCCAGTCTTCCCTGTAATGCGGAAACTCACTGCCGTTGGCATACTGGTCACGGCTGAACAGTCCCATAGCTGTTACATCATGCTTTCCGAATTGTCTTGCAAAATCAGCCTGTGCCTGGTAAAAGATCTTTCTGTAAGTAGCGCCCATATTATCGGGTCTGACGGACCACTGTGAGACAACATAGTCATAATTTGTATTTGAATAATAGTTTTCATAGCGGACTTCACCTTCCGGTGAAATCCACTTGGCTATTACGCTTCCATTATCATAAAGGCCTCCGTTTGAATTAAATGTATTATCCAGGGAAAAAATACCTTTAACACTCAGTCCTTTGAGGATCATATTCAGGTCCTGTTTGAGCGTGAAGTCGGTATTTATAATACTTTTTTTATTCTCCTCTATTCCTTCATTTGAAAAATGGCGAACTGAATTCATCACCCCAATCGGATCATTAGGATAAAAACCCCAAGCACCATCACCGTACTGGATCTGCATTGCATCCGGCGGATTTGCGTATACTCCCTGCCACATCCTGTATTCAAATCCCGACCAGGTATCCTGCCTGTTGGAGTAAGATCCGGAAAGATTTGCTGACAGGGTGGTAGTTCTGGTTATTAAGAAATCCAGGTTACTCCTGAAATTCATCCTGTCGTATCCATAATGCGCTTCATATCCTTTGCCATTGTCCCTGTATTGCATGATATCTCCCTCGTGCAGATAATCCATTGAGGTAAAGTATCTGACCTGTCCTGTACCTCCGGAAATGCCAATATTGGCAGTATACGACATGGCAAAATCCTTGAAGGATTCTTCCTGCCAGTCAATATTCGGATATCTTTCAGCCTCCTCCGGGCTTGAAGGATTTCGATATTTGTCCAATTCCGGAAGCGGGGTGTAAGCCTGCCAGACATCGGGATCAAGGACAACCTCCCTCTCTACTGCATAATTCCTTATTTTTAGGGCATCATATGCATCATATTTTGTTGGGATCAATGATGGGATCTTCATGGTAGTGCTGGCCGAAGCTGTGATGTTTGATCTTCCTTCCCTGCCCCTTTTAGTGGTGATAAGAATAACACCATTCGCGCCTTTTACACCAAATACAGCAGTAGCAGATGCATCCTTCAGGACAGAAATATTTTCCACGGAGGCAAAATCGATTTCCTCCATTGAGCGCTCAATGCCATCTACCAGTATCAGTGGATCACTATTGTTCCATGTTCCCTGTCCCCTGATGTAGAGCTTAGGATTTTCCTCTCCGGGTTTTCCGGTAGTTTGCAGTGTAATAAGTCCCGGAATATTTCCGGTTAATGCTGCACCGATGTTGTTCACTCCACCTGACCTTTCAAGCACATCGCCTGTTGTCTGGGAGATAGCACCAACAACACTCTCTTTTTTCTGTGTACCGTATCCCACGACCACAACATCCTCTAATTCCTGGACAGACTCCTTCAAATTGATCTGTATGTAATTCAGTCCAAAGATATTTACCTCCTGGGTCTCCATTCCAACATAGGAAACCACCAGGACCTGTTCTGCATCGACCGGCACTTCCAGTGAAAACGCTCCCCTGGTATCCGTCGATGTTCCGATTGTTGTTCCCTTTACAACAACGGTAGCCCCGATTAAAGGTGTATCCTCTGAATCAACAACTAGACCGGTTACTGTTCTAACCTGCTGTGCCATGATTGTCGCGGCGCATAAAAGCATGAAAGAAAACAACAGTGTCTTTTGCATCGTCTTTCCCATCCTATTTTTTTTGGGAAGGCACTGAAGCAGATTCTTGATTTTCTTATCCATTTTTTGCTTTTTATTTAGGATGATTTATTCTATTGCGTTATATTTTTAGTTTGAGTAATATCTTATTATTAAATTCCTGATTGAGCTGTTTCCTGATCGTAAGCCAGATCTTTTGTAGCATACATCCCGATGGTTGTGCCGGTGAATCCAAATGAATTATCGGTTGACAGATAGTGTGCACTGATATCTTCGCAAAGGGTTTCCCATGTATCATCTTTTAATGAATAGCAGAATTCAAATGTTGTTCCTTCCGAGATTACCTTCAGTTCCACAGGATGCAATCCTCCTTTTATGGTCTTTGCTGCAAGCTTCTCTGATCCGGAACGGGTAATCTTGATAAGATTAATTTCCCGATTCCTGGAAGATTTACTGACATAAAGAAAATACTGGTGGTTTTCATCCTTTAGCAGCAAAAGTCCTGCGGCATCATTCTCTGAGGGATCGAAAATCATTTTCGTTGTACATTCAAACCGGTGATGCTGAATTCTTCTTGCAATAAGTGCCGGGGTACCACTTTCTGAAGCCTTATTCTCTGAACATTTCAATGACAGGTATCCTGCCTGGTCGGACAATGAATAGAGATCTTTCGCTGGGGACCTGAGTGTCATCCATTGGAGATCAAGTATGGTGTCGTTGAATTCATCCTTTATTTCGAAGTTTCCGTATGTTCCGTGGTTACCGGTAACTCCATCCATTTCCAGGATCATCGGGATCAATTCATCACCTCTCGTCATGTACGGGTATCCGTCATCGCTCCACTTTACCGGCATCAGGAAGGTTTCACGGCCAAGATTCTCAAATTTTCCATGGATCGGCCGGCATGCCAGGAAAACAGCCCACCAATCTCCCTCCTTTGTCTGAATAAGGTCTGCATGGCCTGCACAGGTAATGGGATTCGGGCGTTTCGGATCCAGGTGTCTCTGGGTAAGTATCGGATTCTGATCCCAGGGTTTAAATTCTCCCATCGGACCGGTTCCCTTGAATATTACTTCTGAATGTTCCGTACTGGTTCCACCTTCAGCTGCCATCAGGAAGTATTCACCATTTACTTTATAAAGGTGGGGGCCCTCAATCCAGATCGGTTTTTCATCAATGTTGACACCACCATTCACAAGCATTTTACCTGGACCAATCGTTTTTTCGGATCCGACATCAAACTCATGGACCCGGATGGCGCGATGCCCCTGATATTGAGAGGCTCCATCAGGTTCATCGTTATTCACGATATATGCCCTGCCATCATCATCGAAAAAAAAGGAAGGATCAATGCCTTTGACCTCCGGAAGCCAGACGGGATCAGACCATGATCCGAAAGGATCTTTCGTCTTAACAAAGAAATTTCCATGGCGGATATTGGTGGTGATCATATAGTAAGTCTGATTATGCGGATTGTAACTGATGGCCGGAGCAAAGATCCCCTCACTGATCCTCTGACCATCGAGTGGAAGCTGGACGGAACGGTCGAGAATATGACCGATCTGGAACCAGTTGACAAGGTCTTTACTGTAAAAAATGGGTACTCCCGGAAAATATGAGAATGTTGAGGTTACCAGGAAATAATCCTCCCCGTTTGTACATATACTTGGATCAGAATACCACCCCGGCAGGATGGGATTATAGAATTGATTTTCATTTTCCAGGGGATGGTCAAGATAAAAATCATCATTACCCGTATACCTGAAGTAATCGAAACAGGCTACAGACCTCTCCGACCGAAAGCTTTCCGGTCTCTTCCCTGTTGAACTGTTTGAGCAGCCAACAGACAAATAAATGAGCAGAACAATACCGGGTATTGAACTTGCTATTCTGAATAAACGGTGCTTCAATGTAATATTCATTGATTACTCATTGTATTAAATGATGAACCGCTGAATTATGGTTAATTGAAAGATTAGCCAGTGCATAAATGAAGCTATGCTTGAACCAGCCAGGCAACTTAATGCCCTTCCTTAAATCGCATGCATGAGAATTGTCCGGAAGTATGGTAAAACACACGGACAGCTCAGGGATAAAGTTTCCGGGCATACAATTTAGTTTTAGTCAGGTTAGTTTTAACCCTGTTTAAATTTAAACCAGGGATTTTACTCAGATTTTTAATTTTAGATATACAATTTTCAATTTGAGGTAAAAATGCAACCCGATATTGATTTAGTATCTTCTAAAAGCAGTTGACGGAGGTATGCCCCAGGAGACCTCAGCGGAATTATCAGGGTTCATCATTCCTGGCAGACATAAAAGTTTTGGAGATCAACGGCAAGGCGCTTAAGAATCTAAAACTTCAGACGGGGACTTTCTGTAATAATTTTTAAATACGGTACTGAAATAACCAACACTTGAGAATCCACACATGATGCTTATTTCTGTGATGTTATACTTTTTCTCCTTTATCAATCTCAATGCATGATCCATCCTGACGGCTTTTAAAAAATCTGTCGGGGATTGGTCGGTCAGGGATTTTGCCTTTTTATAAAGAAGAGAGGAGCTTACATTCATTTCATAGGCGAAATTTTCTTTACCGAATTCAGGATTTGAAATATTCATTTTTACTACCTCAACCATTTTTTTTACGAATCTGTCATTCAGTTCATTGGCCAATACCGGTACTCTGTCATCACATCTGATAAGCTTCAAAGCCTTTTCGCGTATTACACTCCTGTTATGAATAATGGTTTTGATTTTCTGCTTAAGCAGTTTGATGTCAAATGGTTTCGTAAGGTAGTCATCTGCTCCCAGGCCCAGGCCATGTAACTCCTCTGCTTTCCCTGACAATGATGTCAGCAGGATGACCGGGATGTGTGAAGTGTCATAAGTTGACTTGAGAATCCTGCATAATTCAAAACCATCCATACCAAACATAATAATATCTGAGATAACGATATCTGGCGCGTGTTTCAGAACAGATTTCCATCCTTCATTGCCATCCCCGGCGGTGATTACCGTATAATCCTGACCCAGTGTGGTTTTCATGTAGTTCCTCAGTTCTTCATGATCATCTACCACAAGTATTTTATACTTTTCCCCATTTAACTCTTCGAATGTGTCCGGTTCAGAAGATTCCAATGATACAATTTCTGAAGCAGATTCATCCTTTCTCTCTGTTTTTTCAGCTTCCCGGTCATCCTTTACTTTCTTATAAGGAATTACCACCTGGAATACCGACCCGACATTTTCCTGGCTGGAACAGGAGATTTTCCCCCCGTGAAGGACGACGTAATTCCTCGCAAGGACAAGTCCGATTCCTGATCCGACAATTTTTGCATTAACTGCATTTTCTCCACGATAAAATTCGTTGAACATCTTTCTCTGGGATTTACGACTGATGCCTATTCCCCGGTCTTCAACCCTTAAAGTCCATCTTGATTCAGTACAGGTAATTTCAATGGTTACTTCGCTGTCGGGTTTTGAATATTTTATGGCATTGGAGATCAGGTTGTCGGTAACCTTCTCGATTTTTCCTTCATCAATTGCAGTTAAATATTTCGAACGGTTTGACTTGAAATTTAGTTTGATATTGTTGCTTTCAGCAAGGTATTGAAACATCAGCACCCGGTTTTGAATTACCCTTACAATATCGGTCATTGCCAGGGATAAGATTTCTTTGCCGATATCAACCTTCTGGAAATCCATCAACTGCGTAACAACACTGGCAAGTCGTCTTGATTGTTCAATTGCCAGGTTCAGGAAATACCTCCCTGTATCCGATAATTTCGTTTCCTTATTCAATTCTTCAACCGGACTGTTAATCAGGGTAACGGAGGTCCTCATATCATGGGCCATCTGGGAAAAGAACCTGATTTTCTGATCCGCATGATGTTTATTCAGCCGACTTATATATTCCGTGAAAGCGAATCCTATAATACCAATTATGAAAAGCAGCAGACCGATCTTAAACCACACCTTATCCCAGAATGGAGGATTGATCTGCAGGAATATTTCCCTTTCATCAAGGATCTGTGATAAAGCACTATCATACATTCTGATCTTCAGTATAAAATCTCCGCTTGGAAGATTCGCATATGAAATTGTGCGGTTATTTGATGGATTATTCCATGAATTTTCCAGGCCTTCCATTTGCCAGGAGAATTTAGAACCCATTGTAGAAGTTCCCAGGGAAAGCAATTCAACGGTTATCGTATTCTGGTTATGCCTTAATGAAAGTTCCACAATACTGTCCAGTGGACTGTCAGGTTTGAAATCAGGAATATCACGCAGGGAACTGCCGGAAATGATCACATCCTGGAAAAAGATTTTTCCGACCGGCCTGATATCCTGGATCAATTCAGGATTGAATTGTACGGCCCCATTATTTGTGCCCCATATCAGGTCCCCGTTTTTAAGTATAAAATGGGCGTTGCGGTTAAAAGAGATGTTTGAAAGGGTTAACTCTGAGGGGAAGATTACCACACTGCCACTACCGGGATCCAGACGGCAAAGTCCACTTTCCGTCCCCAGCCACAGATAGCCATTTGTATAGGTGGCACTGTTCACAAAATCAGAAAGCAGGCCATCATCTACTGTGAATTTTTTTATTTCTCCGGTTAAAGGATTGAAGCGGATCAGACCATCTCCACTTGTACATAACCAGATGTATTCACCGACCACCAGGACATCATGAACCAGGTAACCCTCAACCAGATTCTCTGTTTCACCGGTAACCTTGTCAATTTGCACCAATCCGTAAGTACATCCTGCCAGTATTTTGCCAGGTTCTGATTCATTCAATACATTCACAGGCAGGTAAGCATAAGAACGAAAAATCCCCTCTTTTTGGAGAAAACAAGCCAGGTTACCCTGAACCCCTCCGATCCAGATATCCCCTTCATCATCTTTGTAAATACTGAATACAAAATTGCTTACACCTCCTGAGCCGGGTTCACTTGTAAAATAATGGGCCAGTTCCTTCCCTGTCTTCCGGTCCAAAAGGTATACCCCGGAGGAATATGTTCCTGCCCAGATCTTTCCGTCGTCTTCACACAAGTTGGTAAAAACCTGAGCCCGCTCCATCTTGTTATGGTTATATGTTCTCCAGATATTCAATGCCGAGTCATAACAACTGATTCCATTATTTGTAGCAAACCATAACTTTCCCTCTTTGTCTTCAAGTACATAGTTTACATCATTATTAACCAATGAATTAGGATTGTTAATCAGGTGCCTGTACTGCCTGATCAGCGGCGTTTTCTGATCGAAAAACGATACCCCGCCGCTATAGGTGCAGACCCATACTCTTCTGTTTTGATCGCAATAAATATCGTAAACACCATTACCCTGCAGGGAAGAAGGATCATCGGGGTTCTCTTTATAACTGGCAATGATCTCTCCGGTTTCACTATCAATTTCCCAGATACCCTGTCCGTCAATACCTACCATTATAGTATTATCACTGACAGGTTCAATCGCGAGAATAGGCTGCCTGGGGATTTCAGGAACATGCACTATTGATTTCGGTTCAGTTCCCGGATCCAGATAAAAGAGACCACTGAACAAAGTACCTGCCCAGAGTCGATTGGAGTCCTGATCATAAAAGAGTTTGCAAACGGTAAAATTCTCGGACGATTTTTTACTGCATACAGACTCGTCATCTGCGGTTAAGAGATTGTAAATAATCAGTCCTGAGTCTTCTGCAATCCAGATTTTGTCGTTTCCATACCATTCAATGAATTGTACCTCAGAAGAATGATTCTCATCAAGGCTTAATTGACCCTTTTCATACCTGTACAGACCGTCTGATGTGGCGATCCAGAGTACATTGAAATCATCCAAAAGAATGGTGTTCAAACTGAGATATTGATTATTAAGTTCCCGGGACATGTTGATTTTGAGAAAGAAGCGATCGTAAACCGGGTCGTAAATGAAGATCTGTCCATTGTTGGTATATGCATACAACTTCATGTTCCTGTAAACAAGTTTTACATTGATGACATCACCGGATGCATATGGTAACAGGTAGATCCTGTAATCTTCTTCAGTAAGTCTTATGATGCCCAGTTTAGAGGAGACCCAGATAAACCCATTGTAGTCGCTGCAGACCTCATTTGTTTCCCGGATGGATATTCCAAATTTCTGATTCAGGTTATGAAACTGAATATTTTGAGAATTACCTGTCAGAGGCCATAAAAGCATGATTACAGACAATAACCATCCATATTTCCTGAAACAAAACTGCAAAATCTTCTCTCCTTTATGAAATGAATTATAAAGTATCCGATATCCTGTTATAACTATCCAATCTCAGGCAGATAATAATCATGGATAAAATTAAGCAATTCCTGTATGAATTTCACTCTCTTTTTCTTTTGAGTGTATATAAACGCCTTATGACCTATTATCATGGTCCATTAAATGATTCCGGCTGTTATATCAGGATTTATTAAGATTGATTTTTTTATTACTCATGCCTTCAGTCAGTTGTTTATAATTATCTGATTTTAAAAAAGGAATACTTTAAATTAAAAACAGATTTAAATGCTTTCTTTTAAATTACCGCCCTGAATATACGTGTTGTGTTCTCCAACTGCAAATAATTTTCTCTGTGGGCCCGAATGAATGTACCTGAATCCGGTAAACAATGTTCTTTTTCTGTCCGCATGTGAGTGATCTTGCAGATATATTTGTCAGACATGAAGCATATAAGGAAAATATTTACTGCAGGACTGTTCTTTATATTTCATTTCAATCTTATGGGATGGATCGGAATGCCAACACCGGCACTGCGTGTAGAAGGACGGTATTTGGTTGATTCACACGGAAACAAGGTAAATCTGCATGGAGTAGCCATGACACCCAGCCCGTGGTTCAATGGTTGCGGGGATCCGGAGGTTGGTTGCCGCTGGAATAATTATGATATTACCGGTTGTCTGAATTATAACAATGCGGTGATGGATAAGCTCACCGATACCACCCAGGGCTGGTACCTGAATTATATTCGCCTCCATATTGATCCGTACTGGACCAACAACCCGGGAATGCCTGTTGAAGGCGAAAGCGATATATCTCAATTTAACTATAACCGGCTTGTAAGTGCAATAGACAATGTAATCATCCCGCTGATTGAACATGCTGCCTCAAGGGGGATGTATGTAATATTGCGTCCTCCGGGTGTCTGCCCGCACAGGATCGATGTTGGTGACGATTACCATGATTATCTTCTGACAGTCTGGGGTTATGTATCCCGGCACCCCGGGCTGAAAAATGCCGGCAACGTGATGTTTGAACTGGCCAACGAACCGGTTGAGATCCTTGGCACAAATGGCGTTTGGGGAAGCAACAGCCAGTCTCATTTTGACAAGCTGAAAATGTTTTTTCAGCCGATTGTGGATACAATAAGGGCGAACGGAGCAGACAATATTATTTGGATACCCGGCTCAGGGTGGCAGTCACACTACAAAGGTTATGCAGTCAACCCGATCAGTGGAGAGAATATTGGTTATGCGGTGCATATTTACCCTGGCTACTGGGGAGGGAATTATGAATACGTATCTTTTCAAAGTCACTGGGACGAAAATATCAAGCCGGTTGCCGATTTCGCGCCTGTCGCTGTAACCGAGATCGATTGGACACCCGACGGAGAGGGAAGCTGGGGGGTCGGTATTACGGGAATTGCAGGAGGAGAAGGCTTTGGCGCCAACTTTAATATGATCACCGATGCATCCGGAAATGTCAGCTGGAACCTGCTCGCACCTGAAAATCTTATTGATCACGGGGATCCGGAAGGGGATATAGCCTATGACAACAACCCCGAGGCATGTGCGAATCCCTGTTATCACTGGTTCCGGGAATATGCCGGGAAAAATATGCCCAGGCCGGAATTCGCCTACCGGTCATACAGCGACAACGGAAACGGGACCTATACCAATCCGCTGATCTTTGCAGATTTTCCCGATCCGGATGTCATCAGGGTAGCGGATGTATATTACATGGTTTCAACCACCATGCATATCTTTCCGGGGGCAACCATTCTGAGATCTTATGACCTGGTCAACTGGGAATATTGCAGTAATCCGCTGGAAATGATCGAATCGGGTGCCTGTTATAACCTGGACGGGTGCAATGTATATGGAAAGGGACAATGGGCATCCAGTTTAAAATATGATAATGGAACATTCTATCTGTTATTCAATACGCTGGACGAAGGCAACTACCTTTTAACCGCTTCGGATCCTGAGGGCCCCTGGGAAATAACCTCACTTCCCAGTTTCTTTTATGATCCCGGGTTGTTTTTTGATGATGATGGTAAGAAATATGTGGTTTACGGGATCAATCATCTCCGGATTGCGGAGCTGGATGATGATTTTCATATGATCCCCGGATCGGATCAGCTGGTATTTTCCTACACCTTCCGTGAAGGGCTGGAAGGTTCACATCTCTATAAAATAAACGGATATTATTACATATATGCGACTTATGGTGGATGGCCGGCTTTCCAGGTTGCTCTGAGATCTGGTAACATTTACGGGCCGTACGAAGAAAAGAAACTTTTGGAAGATGACAATATTCACCAGGGAGCGCTGGTCGAAACTCAAACCGGTGAATGGTGGACCGTACTGTTCTATGATAAGGGAGCATACGGAAGGCTCCCTAACCTGCAACCCGTCACCTGGATAAACAACTGGCCTGAAATTGGAGCAAGCGGTCAGGGTGTTGTGACCTATCCAAAACCTGATGTTGGAAGGGAACATTCAATTAAGGTCCTGCCTACCAATGATAATTTCAGGGGCTATAAACCGGGAATGCAATGGGGGTGGAACCATAATCCGGATAATTCGAAGTGGTCGCTGTTTGATCATCCGGATTACCTGAGGTTATACACTGTAAGTGTTGTTGATAATTTCCTGGAAGCAAGGAATACACTTACCCAGAGAATATTCGGATTTCATTCGGATACAACCCTGTCATACGGTACGATCAGGATGCGGATCGACAGTATGCTGGAGGGTGATATTGCGGGTCTGGCACTATTCCAGGATCCCTATGCCTGTATCGGTATTAAAGCTGCCGGGGGGCATAAACAGGTGATCATGAATAATAACGGATCAGTCCAGATGGGGCCTGTTGTTGGAGATTCAGTCATTTATCTCAGGGCCGTCGCCGATTACAAAACAAGCAAGGCCAGTTTCTATTACAGTTTCGATAATCAATCCTATATTAAATTTGGCAGTGAGCTGAACATGAAATTTGATCTTTCCATATTTACCGGGAACAAGTTTTGCATATTTAATTACGCTACGGTGGAAACCGGGGGATTTGTTGATGTTGACTGGTTCAGCACGGAAGCCGTATTTACAGAAGACATGTATTACGACCCATTTTTTGTCGCATGTGACGAGGAGGTAATCACACTGGACAGTTTATATGTAAATGACAATGTCATTGAGATGCTGACAGGAACCTTCCGGACATTGAATATTACAGCGCTCTTCCGCGACGGACACACCGAAAATATCGCGGCCAGTGCCACCTATAGTAATCCGGACCCGGAAATTGCAGAAATCATTAATGGCCAACTGGTCGCAAAAGCAGATGGCAGCGTAACGATTGGAGTGAGCTACAACGGAAAATTAGGAGGAACCAGGTCGCTTGATTTACAGGTAACCTGTATGACCTTTCCGCTAACGAATGAGCTGTTCAATCCGTCTATCTTTGCTGCCGGCACCTTTGATGAAGATACCAGGACACTGATCACAGGACAATACGGTTTCGGAGGCTGGCACTATGAAAACGGGATTGATTTGTCCGGCTACAAATACCTGGTGGTTGAATTGGGGAATGACGTTGGATGCGGTGCTTCCTTCAGGATATTTGATGAAAATAATTACTGGTCAGAACCATGTATGTATGATGTAAGCAATAAGAGAACGGTCAGGATTGATTTGGCAAATCTAAAGAGAGAGGTAAACGGTCAGACAGTCAGCGGAGATGCTTCTCACATATATTATATCGGATTCTGGACGTATGGAGGCTGTCCCGTGGTTATCAATGATGTTTACGTGGAAGGTACAGCGGATCCGATTGGCATTTCCTGCAAAGTGCCGGAAGAAAATGAAAACGATATCATTGATGTTTACACGATCATGGGAGTCAAGGTTCGCTCCGGGGTTATAAGAAAAACCGCAACCGAAGGACTTCCGGATGGGATTTATATTGTTGGAAGAAAAAAAGTGCTTGTCTGGAATCATTAATACCGACATTCGTTGAAACTTGCGCCTTCGCTGAAGCTTCTGCTGAGAAATCCCTTTAGCATTGTACCTTAAACCCCACCCTATTCCTGGCATCCCGGTTGAACTGCTCCTCACGGCAGTATACCGACAGGATTTCGTAGCAGGGTTGCTGTTCGGAGAAGAGGCAGGCCTCATTGAAAAGCAGGATCGGCCGAGATGACTGGCCTGGCAGGTTTCAAAGGAAACAGATACGCATGGAACAACGGAGGACAGTGCATATTCGGCTTATTTCTTTTTCTCCTGTTTCGTTGGGACAACCAGAACCGGTATGCTGGTTTGATGCAGGACTTTTTCCGTCACACTTCCCATCAGTATATCATCGAGCCATCTCCGGCTGTGGGATCCCATCACAATCGCATCAGCATGCAGTTCCCTTGCAGTTTCCAGTATCGATCCGGCCTTATCCCCTTCCTTTATGATAGTCCTTATGGAATTGTCCCCCAGATGCTTCTTAATTTTGTCAAGGTATTGAAGTGAAGCCTCTTTCAGTCCTTCCAAACTTTCCATCTGAAGATGGCTCATGTTCATGTATCCCAGGAAACCGGTAATAGGAGAATAGTCAAGATCGGAATAAAAAGTTGGGTCGGCAATCACATGCAGGAGGGTAACCTCCGCATCCATTGATCCGGCCATTGAATAACCTGTTTCCGCCACTTTCTTCCCGGACTGGTCATAATCCAGGGCAATCAGTACTTTTTTCATGGTGCACTTTGTTTTAAATAACTTCCTAAAATTAAGATTAATTTTTACCGGTGCAAGGGAATAAGCGATTTGCAATTGGGCCCTGAAAATACACCTGCATGACAAAAGATCAGGTTCCGATCCGATTTTACGATGTTCCGATCCGATTTTACGATGTTCCGATCCGATTTGACAACGTTCCGATCCGATTTGACAACGTTCCGATCCGATTTTACGATGTTCCGATCCGATTTTACAATGTTCCGATCCGATTTTACAACGTTCCGATCCGATTTTACAACGTTCCGATCCGATTTGAGAACCTTCCGCTGACATTATGTCATGTTCCGAAGCCATTTGATAAACTTCCGGAGCCATTTTACAAACTTCCGAAGCCATTTTACAAACTTCCGGAGCCATTTGATAAACTTCCGGAGCCGTTTGATAAACTTCCGGGGCCGTTTGATAAACTTCCGGAGCCATTTGCAAAGGTTCCGGGGCCGTTTGCAAAGGTTCGTGAAGCGATTATTCCTTTACATGCCGAAGAAATCAATACATCAATGGGGGAATTTTCTGAATCTGAAAGATGTAATCCCGGAAACGGGAGGCAGAAGCGTGACAAAAAACAGCATATATGATCCTGAATCCCGGATAACCGTATCAAAAGAATTAGCTCACTTATAATCGATCCCCGATACAGGGGGGGATTATCCATCTGAAATTTATTCCCTGAGCATGAGCGGTAGCCTTTCGGCAGTTCCCCGGGTAATAAAATTCTTAAGGTCCCTGTATCGGCCAGTCAGGTCTGCATAGGACCCGTTGTTTCGTATCCTGGCCAGCACCAGGTTTTTCAGATTATGCTTCTGAATATAATGCAACCGTTCCGGATCATCCTTCCGAAGCAGATTCATTGGCGTGTTATAACTTTTTGAGAATACAAACACATCATCCGGGTTATTGGTGTAAAAGAATCCTGACGGGAAGGACTCATCTGATTCGCATGAAATGAGCAGGTTCCCGTCGGATTGGATGTTCTGAAGCCTGGCCAGGATCCTGCCGTTCCCGGTCGAAATAAACGCCGCACTGCCGTCACTCGAACCGGTCACCAGAACTTTGTCCTCCTGGCAGAGACAGATGCTCCAGATCCAGCTGGAATGAACCTGTGTATAAAAGATCTCTTTCCCGGTGACCAGATCGAAACATTTAACGGATCCGTCCTCGCTGGCGCTGTATACCCTGGTTTCGTCTGAAGCAATCTTAACATCCCTGACCTCCGCCTCACTGTGAAAAAGGTACCGGTGAAGATTACCAGAATTCTTGTCATGTATTCGTATAAACCCGTCTGTACATGCTGTGCAGATGTATCGGGAAGATATGGAGAGCTTACGGACGGCCCCTTCGAAGTGGAAGTACTCCAAATCTGGTTGTTCCCCATTCAGCATGAAACGGTAGGTATAACCGTCATCCGAAGCCGTGTAGACCGACTTCCCGTCACAGGCAATATCAATACATTCGGTCCCCTTTCTGTTATTCAGATGCCTGTAAACATTTATTTCTTCACCTGTGGCTATATCCCAGCACCGTCCGTTGTTCCTCGCACTTAAATCGAAGTCCTGGTCATAACTCGCTGTGAACAGGAGCTTCTCCCGGGGATCAAGAAAACAGCTCGGGCTTCTGCCGTATCCCCTCAGGATCCAGTCAAAAGAACCGTTGAGGATATCAAATCTTCTGAAGGTACAGTCCCAGGATGCCGTATATACGGTCCTGCAATCTTTTGAGATCGAAGTGAGCCTCACGGACTCGGTATGTGATGAATAGTCATGAGGCATGAATTCCAGCCGGTCAAGGTCAAGGACTTTAATCCATCCCTGAGCACCCTCAAAGGTGATGACTAAAAACTTGTCATCATCCGACACACCAACTGAACGGATCCCGTCGGTAAAGATTGATTTGAACCTGTGTTTCAATTCCGGAGCACTTTTATGAGTATTCTTCACTTCGGCAGACGGGGTGAATGGTTCCCGCTTAACCGGCAACCTATCCTGTTTTTTCATATTTTCTGATGTTATATGTATTGGAGATCCTTTTTCTCAGCTCGCTGATCGCCGCTTTCAGCTCAGCTATTTCACTATCAAGCGTTTCGGCGTGGGCATCGCCGGCCCTGAGGGCCTCCCTGAATGTCCTGCATGCCTCTTCGTTGGTGTACTCATCCTGGATCAACTCAATATTGGCCATGTGGTACTCGAGAAGTTTGATTTCCGACTGAAGGAATTCAATGATCTCTTCAATCGGCTTTCCCAGGCTTATCATGAACTCCAGGCGATTCCCTATTTCATAATCGTCAGGATCGATCCCCAGGATCTTACATGCCTGGTGATAAATGGAGAGTAATTCATCATAATCCGGCAGATTGTACAATAACATAGCGGGGGAATATGAAAAGAGCTTCTCCCTGGATTTGGCTTCCATAAATTCCATCCATAGATCACTGACTTTGTTCCTGGTTTCATCAGACAGGTTTGAGTAATTGGGACAGTGGTCGCTGTGCAGCAAGAAAAAGAGTTTTGTAATCAACTTTTCACATTTCTCCTGGTACTCCAGCCTGTAATCATGGCTGTAACCAGAGCCCGAAATTCCCCGGCAATATTCATTTATATAATTGGAACTTCTCCAGATTTTTTGCCTGAGTTCTGCCTGTTCCCTTTTATGTTCACCCAGTTTCTCATCGGCAATTATGATCAACTGCCTTAACGAAAGATCCGGATGGGGATCCATCAGTTCCAGGATCAAACTGTATTTTTCTTTCTGAAGGATCAGTTCTGTTTTTTCATAGAACTCTTTGCCGAAGGTTCTCAGGTAGTTCTCTTCATTATTCAGGTTCTGTTGCTTTGTACGCTCCAGCAAAGAGAGTGATTTGGTAAGCTCATTGGATTTCAGAATCCACAGCTCTTTTAACCTGAAATATTGCTTTTTTTGAATGTCGCCGGAATTGAACAGCATGGTGCTCTCTGAAATGTCCGTGGTAGAAAATATCCGGTCGACCAACTGGTGGTCTGCCCGATAGACCTTTTTACGGATTAGTTCACGGACGATCAATTCAACCTTTCCATAGGGAGTATTACCTTCAGGATCATCCGTCATTTCTCTGACCGCTTTATATATCAAGCTTATGTTGGGTTTAAAATCCGGGGCGAGTTTTTCAGCCAGTGCAGGATCCGTTAAGATCGATTCGAGTTTCAAACCCCTTCCCGGGAAATACCCGCAGCTCCTGGAAAGCAGATATTCCCATTCAGCTTTGAGCATAAGGGCAAGGGTATTGGGCAGTCTCAGTTTCAGGTACCCGGCAAATCGTGCTATATGGTCCGGCCTGAGAAAAAAGTGCTGGGCATTCATGTCATATATTCCCAGCATTTCATCCTGGGTCATATTAAGCACGGGCAACGTGTCGTGATGCCGGTACGGATCGCGATGATCCCGGCAGAACCGCATGATATCCGGCTTTCTGCCTGGCACATTTTCCAGGATCTGTTCGATATCCTCTGTTAATGTGGTGATTTTGAATGTGATCTCTTCCATAATATTCAGTTTTTTACGGTGGGTTATTCTTCTGTTTCAATTATCCTGGTCCTTCAGGAGATGGTGATCGCTTTTTCTTCGCGTTTTTCTTCAATCTCCGCTTCATCCAGCGGTACAAACCGCCATGCGTAAAAGGTTTGCCTTCTTTCCAGTGTAAGACCACATTTGCATCCCATCAACGTATAAAAGGGAAACTCAAAAAGGCTAAATTGAAGAGACTGGCAGGAGGGACAAGAATAAAAACCGTTTATATAATAGATTTCACCTGCCTTTACTGCATGCACCGGTTTTCTGTTAAACCGATCATTCACACAGATTACTTTTTGTCCGGTTCTGAAATTCATGATATTGCTGTTTTAATCATATAATGGATTATTCCTCAGTTTCTATTTAAAAAAATGCTCATTCAGTGTGATGTTATAATTGCTGTTGGAGGCAATTTTCTCTATGAGCCTATCCAGTATCAACCCATTGATCAGCCTGGGCATATCCCGACCGTTCATTCCCGGTGTGATCCGTTCGGATATATACTTCTCAAGAAATCCCTTCCTTGCGTACCGGATCCTTATCCGGTTGTTTTCCTGCATATTTTTCGCAAAAATCTCAAGGTCCCTGAAAAAGATATTGACCATATCCCCTGGTTCCAGGTGGTTAAAGATGAGAATGTCATCAAGCCTGTTGAGCATCTCCTTCGGGAAGATCCTGGCACCGGTCAGGATCTGTTTTGGATTCATCGTCTCCCCGTTGTTATAACCGAGCTGTTTCGTACTCGTCACGGCATTGGTGGCAAAAATGATGATCATGGAAGACAGGGAGAAGGTCTGTCCGTCGTTGGAGGAGATACGTCCTTCATCCAGCATTTGCAGGAAAAGATTTATAATCTGAAAATCCCCCACTTTTTCAGCCTCATCGAAAAACAGGATGCCTCTCTGATAGGCCGACAGGAATTCTGTTAACATCCCTTTTCCTGCCCCGGTATACCCCGGGGGGGCGCCGAGCAGTTTATTCACGGTGGAATGTTCGGACAGATCAATCTGAAGCAGTTTCAGGTTAAATTCACATGCGATCTCCTTGACCAGATGGGTTTTCCCGGTCCCGGTAGGTCCCGAAAAAAGCAATCCGCATAAGCAGTGGTTGGAGGGGGCCCAGTTAAAAGTCGAATTGATCAGGATCTTATTGACGACCCGGTCAATATTTGCACCCTCGTTAATCTTTTCGATTTCCCTGTATTCATTAAGCATGTCCAGGATTTTTCTTTCGAAATCGCCCCTGTACTTTGTTTTTGCCAACAGGCTGGCCATATCAAGCCGGAGAATACTTGTACCAGCCAATTTTATAGGTACTTCCCCGGAATTGATCCTGATGACCAACCGTTTTACCAGGGATGTTTTCCCGATTCCGGGCGGGCCGATCAACAAGGTGTTTCTCTTAGTAATTTTCAGGAGCATATTGATTAGCTTCTCCTAATAAGGATTGACTGCAACATTATACCCGGCAGTACCACATGCCGCTTCAAGGTTCATGTTGGTAAAATAATCTCCTGGAATTTTCAGTGTATCCATATTATAGCGTATAAATTCTATCATATAATTCTGTTCGGGAATAATCCTATTCCATCACTTATAGGGGCCCTGTTCAACAGCAACCGGGTAAAGCCCCTGCAAGGCCAGCAGGATCTGCAGGAGCTGTTTGGTTCCATCCTCTAATTCCGAAAAAGTTCATGGTAATTGTAGTCGGAGTATGGATTCCGGAAACGGATCGCGGGATTATAATCATCCATCCTGTTACTGTATTCACGGACCCTGCGACGGATCCGGACCCATTGTACCGAAGCGTTGATGCTGTTAATAAACCCCATGATAACCAGCATATCCGCGTACCAGTTATGGGGAATCTCCGAGAACCATTTTCCGAAAAAGACAGGGATCAGCACTTTCAGGACGAACCAGATATACCCAACCTGTCCCAGTAAGGGGAACAATCCCGAGATCATCGAGGTTACACAAATTATGGTGTTCAAAACGAATAAGATGATCAGTGCATCCCGGAAAGAGAAAACTATAAAGGCAATAACCATCAACGTTAGTGCGATAACAAATGATGCTGTATTAAATCTGAATGTCTCCGTCATGATTCTGGTTTTTCTATTTGTTAATGAATCTCATATCAAGTTGATCCCTGTCAACATCTGTAGAGTATTTTTTTATCGGCCGCTTCCAACATTAATAAGCACGATGAATGGATTCTTGACGAAAAAAGACTTTTATTTTTTATGGTTGCCCTCTCGATATGTAGAAGCACGGAAAGTGAATTCTTGTCAAAAAAAGACATATTATCCCTTGTTAAGGGTATTTTTTCGTACGAATTGGATTAAATTTGATACAGACAAAGGATTCAGGAAAAGGTTTCCGGCTAAGAAAAAATATGGTTCTTCAGGGGTATGCGATTTATTTCCCGCAAATAGCTGATAAAAACAAATATTCCCACTATTATCATGAACATTCTTATCGTTTCCCAGGATTACAGAGACTTTGACCGGAAATTTGGTGATATCGGGCAGGACACCAGACTGCTCAAAGAAATATACACACATTTCCATGATCGGAAAGGAACCGGTTTCAAAAAGGAATTTACTATCGAATACTTCTTTGATACACCAAAAGATTTTAGAGAACTGCGAACGCGTATTGCTACGGGAAATTATGATCTGGTCCACTTTTCCCTGCACGGCTATAACGGGAAAATATTTTTCTCCGATTCAGAAGAACTATCATTTCAAAGATTTGCTTCCCTATTCAGTGCAAAAAGCAACGTAAAGGCAGTCATTCTGAATATTTGTGAATCATCCGTTCTTGCCGGTCAGATTTCTAAGAATATTGACCGGGTGATTGGATGGGAAAACAAACCGACTGTAGCAGAAACTCAAAAACTTACTGAAGAGTTTTACTTTCATTTGTTCGGGGGTTCTTCATTATCGGAATCTTTCAAAGCTTTAGAGGACCTGGAGGACATCCAGCCAGTAATATATCAACCGGGTGAAACGGATAAGCAAGACAAACCGAAAAAACGTAAACATCCGGTTATTAAATGGATCCTGCCGGGAATTATAATTATCGCCATCCTGTTGATCATAATTATAACTACACTTAACAGGGTCGGGAACGAAGAAAAAAAGATCCCGCCTGAAGAACGGCAAACACCTAAAGAAACCGTTACAGGCAATATTGACGATAAACTGGTTATAAATTACCCTTCTGCAAACAGCACAGTGGCGCCGAATGAGGTCATAGCATTTACTGCACACCTCAGGTCCGGGAGTAAACCCTGGGTATTCATTCAACCGCCGAATGCCGGCGTGTGGTACCCCCAGTTCAGGCCGGAAACCAAAGACAGCATAAATTGGCAGGTTCGTTGCACCATCGGTAATCCCATGGATTCAGGGGAGTTCACAATCATAGTTATGGCAGTTGACAATTCTATTGCCGGTGACATGCTCACCTGGATCAATTCACAGGGTACGGAAACCAGCAGTGAACCTCTCAGCCCGGAGATCCTGGAAACCTTCTGCCGATACGCAGCAGATACTATAAAAGTCCTTAGAACTCCGGTCAACAAATAAAGCCCGATTGCACATGCCAGCAAAGCCCGTTAAACGAAATTATTCGAAAATGGAAAAAAGCCATTCCACTATGGTTGATTCTCGAATTGCCAGGTCCTGGATCTCAGAGTACAAGGAATCGGATTTCTCAGAAAGAAAACTCTCTGAATGCATGAACATGGACTTTAACAAGCTCGCGTTGATCACCAGGCTGTTGTTTGAAGATCCGGTGCTCCAGAAAGAGTTTAAGAAGAGATGGCGAGGTCCCTACCTTTATCTGTATGAACAATTTATTATGATGTTCAAATACAAAATTGCGGGACCTGATGCTGATTCAAAGAGCATCAGCATTAAAGTTGAAAAATTCTTTGATGACAAATTAACCCATAGAAGATTCCTGAAAAAATTGATGAAATGGGATCATGAAGGAAAAACATTCCTGAATTATTTGCTAAAATACAGCCTCCGGGAATTTAATTATCGTTATGATAGAAGAAATATTTCTTACCGGGAACCCGGTCATTCTTATGAAATACCTGTTCAGCAGAATTCCGAAATGGTTTATGAACGATACAGACCCATTTTGTATTTGCTGGTTCAGACAATTGATGAACTCCCGCATAAAAAATTGATCTTCTTTTATACAACCTTGTTTTACAGCATTAATAGAAATATTAATCTTAACGCATTCATAAACAATAATTTTTCCGATAATATGAGAAAACTCTACACAGAAATATATAATAAGGATGTAAATGAGGAATTTAACAATCATCTGAAGCTTTACTATGAAGGGAAGGTTTTAAAATCGGCCATGAAAGTTCTCTATAACGTGGATGGTTATTTTGAGATCGTTGAAGAAGCGGGCCGGGATAAAAATTTTGAACGTGTTGTTACCAGTTTGTTTTTCCTCCGTTATTATAACAACTATCCTGATAATCCAGATCGTGTTAGAATCAGGAACCTGATCTCCTCCTGGAATTCAAGGTTTAAAGATGAAGCAGAAGCTCTTCTGAAAGACCGGGAAAGAGGCATAGACTTACTGGATATCATGAAAGATTCGTAATTTCATTTTTCCCAATAATTCTGAACATGAAGAAAGACGAACATATCAAACTTGTGGATTTAATAAATTTTTCCAAAGGCATTTATGGAAAATCCGAAGAGGAGGCTGATAAAGAAAGGGAATTTGAGAGAATTGTCCTGCACCTAGGAAGTTGTCCGTCCTGTATGGATCTGTTGAAGGATATAGAATATGTCCGGTCAAATTTTGATGAAGTATGGGATACCATATTCCCGATAGAGTCTAAAGCGGCAGTCCGCATCCTAAGATGGATCACCGAGTTGAGAGAGAACTTGAGTAAGGAATTCAGGCTGATTATCAATAATATTGAAAATACACTTCAGGAAAAGTCTCAGAATATTACAGAACAGGTTATTCCTGTAATATTAACAACCCATGGCGTATCAAAAACAGGTAAAAAGACTTTTTATTTCTTAAATCCTGAGGATGCTTATCTTTTTGACCGGATTGAATTGCAGGATAATAATCTGATCTTTCACAGCAGTTCCGATCCTGGTTATCGAAACCTTATAATAATCGGTCCCGATAATTTCTTCAAAAAAACCCAGATCAGAGAGTTTGGTCCTTCCGACTTCTATGCGAAATTTTCAAATCTGGAATTAACGTATGAACGCTGCCTCATTCACCTTTATTAGATTCATTTATTGAACAGGTGCAAGGGAACAATTATCCGCATTGCATACACTCAAACCTTTCACGGAATTTAAATTTACCGAGTAACTCACCCTGGCAGATCCTGCAGGGGCTTTTAAGCTCACCGTGTATTTTTTCCACTCTAGGTGCCCTGACACCATTTTCTCACTGTTGACGGTTTTCATGGTTACTCCGGATGTATTTTTGAATGTCACAGCGATGTATGCCGTTGTTCCAGGCGTCCAGCTTTCACCGCGAGGACATCGAAAAAATGCCTCTGCCCGGTATTCGGTGAACGGGGTACATTTCACTTCCTGTGAGGCTTTGCTGAACGCATTCGAACCCGCGGCGGTGTATATCCAGAGCCCGCAATTGCCTTCCATGGCTGCTGTAGATGTGCAGACTGCCCCGGCCTGGGAAGGATACCACCCGGATTCCCAACCGATTGAGGGAAAGGTTCCGTTCGGCGGAGAACTTTCAAAACCGCCATTTGTCAGGAGGTTCTGACCGGAAGCATTTAACATCACAATAAGAAATAAAATTGATGTTGAAGTTTCAGCTGCTTTCATATTGCCTGGATTTTAAATATTATAAAATTAAGACATACTATAATCTCATTGAAGAAAAATTAATGTTTTATAACATTATTCGATACCGTCAAGAATGGTCATTATTTGCATATCTATACTGTGACTGGTGAAAAAGCATGTCGGAAAAATGATACACTATAAGGAATGGTCTGAATTTATTATACCGGTAGGATTAAAACGCGTTCTATGAACTATCTCAACAGCCATTATAAAATGCAATTACCTGATGAATATATTGTTAGTACCACTAACTCTCTTAAGAGCAGAACCAATAGGTTCAATCTAAGGCAAAGTTTATTGAAAGGATCTTACTGTGAACACTTAAATTTTTAAAAATGAAAACGAAAATTCCGATTCTGATTACATTCCTGCTGATATCTATTTCCACAGCATATGCACAAACCTATGTCTCAGGAACGATAACGGGAGAAACCTGGATAAAAGCAAAATCGCCCTATATGGTCACAGGAGATGTTATGGTGGCATCCCTGACCGTGGAACCCGGGGTTCAAATTAGATTTACCGATAACTTCAAATTTGAAATTGCCGGTAAGATCAATGCAAACGGCACACAATCTGATCCGATAATTTTTACCGGGGACTCTACGGGTCTTATGTGGAATGGTTTACTTTTACAGAATACGGTTCCGGGTTCTGAACTGAATTGGTGCATCATAGAGCAGGCCGACAACAGCGGGATCAGGATCATTGATAGTTATCCGTCAATTAATAATTGCACCATTCGTAATAACACTTCATTAAATTCAGGCGCCGGTTTATATATCGTACTCACCAGCCAGGATATCCTCAAAATTAACAACTGTCAGATTGAGAATAACCAAAACTTAACCAATTATAAAATTCCTGCTTCAAATGGCGGCGGTATTTATGTATCTGCCACAAGGGATGCTAAAGTTCGATTCATGAACTGCTCAATCACCGATAATTATGTTTACAGGAGTGACGGTCATGTGGCCGGAGGAGGAGGATGGATCTCCGGGCAGGTTGAATTTGCAGGCTGTGTGATCAGGGACAACACAGTATATGGAAGTGATGGGATTCCCGGAGGCAGTTCCGCAGGCAGGGGTGGCGGATTGTACATCTCCGATGGCAATATACTGATCAGCAATACTAAGATTTCCGGTAACCTGGCCAGGGGATCTGCAGGTGGCGGCATGTCGGGGAATGCCGGCTATGCATCGGGTGGAGGCATACATTTCAATGCCGGTTTGTTGAACATTTACAATACAATCATTTCTCACAATACCGCTTCAGGAACGCACGGCACCAACGGGGCCGGCATATATGCAGTTGATGGCGTTACATACATTGAGAACAGTACGCTGGCCTACAATAATATTCATGCCATTGAGAATATAAATGCCGATATTTCGGTCATGAACGCTATCCTGTATTTTAACAACGCTGACAAAGAGCAGGTCAAGGATTCAGTTGCCATTACTTTCAGTGATGTTCAGAATGGGTATGATGGCGAAGGCAACATCAATTACAATCCGGTCTTTTACAATGATACCACACTGATAATCGTTGATGGTTCTCCCTGTATTGATATGGGTAATCCGGATCCGGCATATAATGATCTGCATTTCCCGCCGTCCCTGGGTGAAGCTCGCAACGATATGGGCGCGCATGGCGGACCGGGAGCGGTAGGCTGGCTAACCCCGAATGACAAAACAGATATCCTGCATTTCAGTTTTGGAACACCACCCCAAACTGGGAACACCATTATTGACTTCAGTGCCCATACCATTAATTTAGAGGTTGTATACGGAACTGATGTAACGAGCCTTGTGGCTGCCTTTGATCTTTCCGATGGTGCAACAGCTTCAGTTAATGATATACTGCAGGAAAGCGGTACAACAGCCAATGATTTCACTGGATCGGTAACATACCTGGTCACCGCTGAGGATGGCATAAACCAGCAGGAATGGATGGTAACAGTCACTATAGCCACCGGTATCAGAAATGAATGGAAAAATGATTTTTCTGTCTACCCGAATCCTTTCAGCAGCCATGTCATTTTGGAATTTAGCAAAACAAACGGTTTGCCTTACAGGGCTTCTGTATATAACCTGTCCGGTGTCAGGGTCTGTGAATTTATTGATATCCGATCTGGCAGGATTGAATTGCCATTATCCAACCTGTCGCCGGGGACCTATATAATTAAAATCGCCGGACAAGGAGAATATTTCAGGAAATTTCTAATCAAACAATAGGTGTGGAAATTTATTTCCATGACCCTGCTTTATCCACCAAAATTGATTGTGGTTACGCAGGTGGGCACCCTGCACCCTGCACCCTGTAACGTGAACCCTGAAACCGGGAACCCTGATCCTCCTTCGCCAGGGCTTTGGAGGACAAAGCCGGGAACCGGGAACAAAAAATAATATAGGTTAAATATGAATTAATTACACGCTTATCCTTAACTTCTGTTCATATGAACGACTTCGTCCAACTTCCTGGCCGCCCCGAAGGCAAACGCTATGTTATCTCCGACATCCATGGCTGTTATAAAACCTTCCGACGGCTGGTGGAAAAGGTGATCGGGCTGACAAAATCCGACTGGCTTTTCCTGCTGGGGGATTACGTGGATCGGGGACCATCCAGCAAAGCGGTACTGGATTACATCCTGGAGCTAATGGAAGAGGGGTACACCCTTTTCCCCCTGCGCGGCAACCATGAAGACGACCTGCTGAAGTATGCAAAGGGAGAGCCAAGGTTCATGCTCTGGCATCTGAATAAACATAAATACCCGGATATCTTTGAAGAAGGAAAGATTATTGACCGCTATTATAATTTTATGAATTCTCTCCCCTATTATTACGAGCTGGACGACTATTACATCGTCCATGCCGGATTTAACTTCAAATCTGATAAGCCATTTGAGGACAAAGAAACCATGCTCTGGACACGCTATTTCAATCCCCCGACGAACCTGCTGAAAGGAAAACGGGTCATCCACGGGCATGATCCGGTATATATGCCGGTCATCCTGGAGCACATCGAAAAAGGTTATCCTTCCATTCCACTCGATAATGGTGCGGTGTATGCCGGCAGGCATAAAATCTATGATACCTCACAGCTAGGAAAGTTGTGTGCGTTTGATATGGATCATGAACGAATATATTCACAGGTAAATATTGATTTGAACTGAGGTCGATCTGCTTTGAAGATACACAAGAACACTCCTGCAGCAATAGGTTTTTTTTTGATATAAATAATAAGTACGACAGATTGAAACATTTTCACAAACATCAGTCTAATAATTGATTGAAATTTAATACTTTTAATCAATGTTCAACAGGCTATAAAGTCTAATTTACAGACTATTCAGTTGATATCCCATTTGTAAACAGGAGAAAATAAAACCATGAAAAAAGTCTTTTGCTTATTGATTCTTTTAGCTCTTATCGGTTGCACTTTAAAAAAAGACACTGACCGTAATGACTTATCTAAATCAAAGACATCTTCTCGTCCATCGGAGCTTCCGAAAATCGTGAGGCAGAATGACTAAAATCCAAAAATCAACCCGAATGAATGATATTTCATATCCACAGCCCAGGCATCCTGAAAGAAATTGTTGAAGTCATACTGGTAATAAATCCCTATTCCGAAAATATTACATGAAACCTCCCAGCCTGCAATGACGTTACTCAATTCAAGTAATTCATTGCCTTTTAACGTTGTCTTCATTTTTTCATCATCTTCATACCACTTCCTTATATGCCTTGACCCCACTCTGATGTCACAATAGGGACCGGTTGTAAAATAGAGGAAATCCCGAATGGAAAAGAATACCCATTGCGGACTGATATAAATATAATTTCCTTTTAATTTGGAGTATCCATTTTTAAAGAATTTGTCCGGATAGCTATGATCCGGATTTAGATCCGGCGCTATTTCAAGAATCCCGGAATTATCCTCAAAAATGAAATTGTCCTTAAACTGTATCGTTTTTTCTTTATAACCAATTTCAAGTTTTAAATTCAGATTGTATCCATTTTCTGAAACGGGAATTTTGAACGGAACTCCCAGGAAAAAACGCATATTGAACTTTGATGTATTTTTCAGAAATTCTTCCTGATTTTCTATGGGCAGGGTATAAACCTGTGCCCGCACAGAAAGAGATGACATGGATACCAGTAACAAAAAGACGAATATCCGAATAATTCTTTTCATAATTGTATTTATGGGTTGAGGATAAAGATAGAAGATTTGAATTAATATGAATACTTTCCAGCAAATCTATTTCAATACCATAATTTCAATATTTATTTTGGAATTATTAATAATTGTGTTCAGTCCGGTCACATATTCTTTGATCTTGTTGATGCTGCGCAGCTCGTATAAGTAAATATCAAAATTCGGGAGGAAAAGGAATGTAAATCAGAAGTTCAACCTTTAAGGAAGGGGAACTTATCCCCGGAAAATATTCCTTAGTTGATTATTGGATATTGTTCCCGGTGCAGTCCTCCTGCACCAGGGCTTATGTCTTCGTCCCGTCCCGCGGGACGATACTTCGGCATACACAGTCGGAGGATAAAAGCGAGTGGGCGATTTATTCAAACTTTTCCCTGATCTGGTTCCAGAAATCACGGGCAGACTTGATATCCAGTCCCGCTTTTGCTGCCATGGCATCAATATCCGGCTTCCTTCCTGCATTAATCTCAGGTATGACCATACTCATAAATTTGTTGAGGTTCTCCAGCATTGCCTCACTTTCTTTGTCGGGTTTCTTCCGGAACAATTTTTCGTATTCATTCAGCTCAGGTTCCTTCCCGAGGATTTTTTCAACGGTAATCAGCATCGTCGGATGCACCCTCAGGGAAGGTTCATCCGGGAAATCATACCCGCATTCCCGCAAAGCCTCAACAAGTCTTTCGAATCCCCTTTCGGTAAAAGCAGACAGCAGGATAATCTTTTTGCTCTCGTCATAATAAACCGTGGAGAAGTGCGGGTGTTCTTCCCAGCCCTTCAGCATGAAACGGTATACTTCTCCGCTGTACTCCTTTGTAAAATTCTTGTCGAAAACTTTCGAATTGATGGATTCAAGGTCATATTCTGCCAGAACAGACACCAGTTCATCATCCTTGTGGTTTGTTACCGGCAAGGCTGACCCGGAGAGAAGCATCATATAAGGCACCGGGTCCTTCCAGATATGCAGGATCACGTCCTCTTCATCTTCAACGACAGGATCAAGCTCGGTGGCGAAGAAGAATATATCATCCGCATCAAAACTGTTATAAGCGGCTATGGGTCCGTAACTCTGCCAGCAGGCTCCGTTATAATTGATGAGGTTAAACCACAACCTTACCGGCCGTTCCCTTGCCGTGTCAGTCACTCCGGGGGAATAGAGCAGAAACTGCTCTTCTGAGAACACATCCTCCATGAGAAAAAAATCTTTTTCGGGTTCGCCAACGATCACGCTGAAGCTGAAGCGCCATGGCTGTTCCGACTGTTCCCGGAGGAATTTCAACTCTTCTGCTGTCAGCCGCTTCAACTCCGCATGATTCAGGAGATTCCTGATGAGTCCTTCCTCCCTGAAGATCCTGTGTGCCAGGTATTGTGCCTTCAGCCGGTTGACCCTCTCCTCTCCTATTTCCCCGGAGGCATGTCTGAAGGCATCAAATTCGCGGGACATTTGCTTCTCAAGATTGTTCAGGTTTGCCGCATAATAGATCAGAAAATCGTCAATCACCCTTTTGGATATCCGGCTGTTCTCACTGCATACGTCAATGATGGCTCTGTAATTCATGATATCAGGTTAGCATGTTCCCGTAACTGCAATATTAACAAATCTCCCCGCAGCAAACTAACGTGCTATAAAGATTAAACAACCGTCCGATGTAAAAACCTGAGAATCATAAAGCCTGGCCGTTTGTCCTGTTTAATGCTCTTCCTGGAGCATAAAGGCCAGCAGATACAGGAAAGCAGGTAATGAACACCGACCAGCAATAAAGGAACCAGATTGAATCAGGTTTCAGTATATTTGACTATAAAAATGAATTAAATTTTCAGAAGATGAAAATAGAACATTTTGCATTGCAGGTAGAGGATCCGGCCGCAGTAAGCGACTGGTATTGTCGGCACCTGGGATTTACGGTTAAAAGAGCATCAGACCATCCGGTTTGTGCCCGGTTTCTGGCGGATCATAAAAATGAAAGCATACTGGAAATTTACAATAACCCGAAAGTGAAAACGCCGGATTACGGTTCAATGGACCC
>JAFGWU010000065.1 GCA_016936975.1 Bacteroidales bacterium
ACTCATGCCAGAAGAGGGATAATATCAATGTATATGCGGTCCCTGATAGAGGATTTATGAGCAACAGGCCGGCAAACTCGTGGGAAGAAGCACTGGTTAGCGGAAACGGTATCATGGGGGCAATGGTGATGGGATTCCCCGGCTCGGATACAATCATTGTCAACCATGCCCTGCTCTATCTGCCCCTGAATGAACCTTTAAAACCTGTATCACAGGGTCTGCACCTCGATACGATCAGGACAATGATGCTGAAGAGGGAATACTGTCAGGCATCCCGGTATGTTGTTGACCTGTCCCAACAGGAGAATTATGGTGCTAAACGTTGGACCGATCCCTTTATCCCCGCTTTTGACCTGATTATTGAAATGGAAAAAGATTACATAAAGGATTATGCGAGGAGTGTAAATTTTGAAACAGGAGAAGTTGAAGTGAAATGGTCGGGCCGTAAAGGCACCTTTCTAAGAAGCACTTTTGTTTCCCGAAAAGATAATCTTATTGTAACCCGTATTAAGGCAGGTGGAATCCGGATCAATTGCAGGATCGGCATGCGTAAACGTTTTCAGGAGAGCTGGTGGAGCACCGTTGATGTCCGTAAATCATCCGGCTTTAAAGAAGAACAGATCCGGCTTTTAAAAAATGCCATCACCTACCGTGTTGAATTTTCAAATCAATGGGCAGGCATGATAGCAGGGTATGATGGAGGAACCTTACTGTTAAACAAGGGTGGCCGGCTGATAGCCGGTGAAAAGGAGATAGAAGTAAATAATGCAGATGAGCTCCTTCTGATTACATGGGTCGACCCATTCCTGAATGACTCCTTGCCTGATTATAACAATCGGCTCAACCTGATTAAAAACCAGCATTTCAACTATGATACACTTTTAAAAAGGCACAGTGTAATACATGGAGAACTTTTTAACCGCACAAAACTCAATCTGGGAGGCGAACCCGCCCGTAAAACGATTGCTGTGGAAGAACTGTGGTCGGGCACAGGAGCCGATCCGGAACCGGCTATGGTGGAACTGGCTTTTGATGCTGCCAGGTACAATATCCTATCTGCTACTGGCATTAACCCTCCAAACCTGCAGGGTATCTGGGGTGGCACACTGACCCCGCCATGGTCGGGTGATTTCACCATGAATGGCAATCTGCCAATGGCTGTCTCAGGAATGTTGAGTGCCGGCATGCCTGAACTAATGTGCTCCCTGTTTAATCTTCTTGAAAGATTTATGGATGATTTCCAAATCAATGCAAAGGAGATGTTCCAATGTAAAGGGATTCATATTCCTTCAAGGATAAGCTCCCACGGACTGAATAATCATTTTGATGCCACATGGCCCATGACATTCTGGACGGGAGGAGCGGGATGGTATTCTATGTTCTATTATGATTATTTTCTGGTTACCGGCGACACCGCATTTCTTAAAAAGAGAGCTATTCCCTTTATGGAAAAAGCCATTGCATTTTATGAAGATTTTCTAATTGTTGGTGAAAATGGAAAATACATATTCAATCCCTCCTACTCACCGGAAAATAATCCGGCGAATATCCCCTGCCAGGCATGCATCAATGCCACAATGGATGTAATGATTGCAAAACAGTTGATCAGAAATATAATTACCGCCTCGGAAACCGCAGGTGTTAACAGTGAAAAGATTGAAACATGGCGTACCATGCTTGAAAAGATGCCGTCATATGAGCTGAACAGTAAAGGGGATCTGAGGGAGTGGATGTGGCCGGATGTGGAAGAGAACCACCGGCACAGGCATGTTTCGCACCTCTTTGCCCTTTTTGACCTGATGGATCCTGAGTTTAAGAATAATCCTGAACTGCTGGAGGGGGCAGTTCGGGTAATAAAGGAGAGGATGAAGGTCCGCAGGCTTGATAATGGGGGGGAAATGGCATTCGGATTGGCACAGCTTGGTTTCGCCGCTGCTATGACCGGGGACGCGGAAACCTGCCATGAAATTCTTGGCTGGATCACCCGGAAATACTGGAACAACAATATGGTAACAACCCATGATCCCGGTGCTATTTTTAACCTGGACTTGAGCGGGGGTTATCCGGCATTCATTATAAAAATGCTGGTTTACTCCGAACCCGGGTTGGTGTCCCTTCTGCCTGCACTTCCCATAGAAATTTCCTCAGGAGACATTGAAGGGGTACTGCTCAGAGGACAGATGGAAATAAAACAATTATCATGGGAAGGTAATCAGGCTGAATTGGAAATCTATTCAGGCACAAACAAGGATTTCATCCTCAGGTTACCGGGAGCGATCACATCCATTTCAGGCACCGGAATAACCATTGAACCGTATACTTCAGACTGCACCAGAAGGTTAACCATCAAAAAAGAGACCACGGCCCTTATACATATTGCTTTTGACCGCGTTCAAAGCTCCGATACGCAGCATGACTAATAAGGAAATGCCACTGGCACTGTTTCACCCGCCGAAGCCATGCAAAGGCAGACTAACTGCTTATCCCGGCGTTCACTGCTCATTCGTATTGCCAGTCTCACTGAGCTGCCTACTGCTTTCGGCCTACTGCTTTCTGCCTACTGCTTTCTGCCTACTGCTTACTGCCCACTGTATCCCCCACCGTCGGACCATCTACCTCCAGTAGCCCGTTCTTATCAATATCCATCCTGTCGATGAACACCACCCGCTCTTGACCGGTCCGGGTGGTTCGTCCATGATAAACACAATACATCTCTTTCCCGTCCTTTGACCGGGTAATGCTGTTGTGGCCAGTGCCGCTGACAACCCCTCCCATATCAGTGTTTTTCTCGAGCACCGGGTTGTTATCAGCCTTCTTAAAAGGACCAAGGGGATGCTCTGCAGTGGCATAGCCAACTGCATAGTGTTCACCGCCGAAGAAATTGGCTGAGTACATCATAAAATAGGTTCCATCGTGCTTAATCATAAAGGACCCCTCGGTCCACCGCCGGTTCACCTCCCCGGAGGTCACCGACCGGCTCTCCCAGCCAAACTGACTATCTTTGCCTTTTTCAGGCGGCCTGAGAAGCAGAACGGGCTCTCCTATTACCGTATCGAAAGCGGGTGATATTTCAATCCCGTAGACCCAGCTCTCTTCGATCTCATCAAACAGATCCTGGTCCCTTGCCCAGCGGGCCACATCACTCTCAACCGGATGCTTGTAACAGCACCGGGAATAATACAGATATGCACGCTCCTCCTCAATCCACAAATTCGCATCGATAATTGGATAGCCCGGATCAAACAGGGGCCTGTCGGAAAGATCTTTGAAGGGACCGATCGGGCTCTCTGCGACAGCCACCCCTATCCGGAAATTTTCCAGTTCATTGTTAGGATTGTATTTCCAGTCTGCACTGAAAAACATATAGAACTTCCCATTTATTTCATAAACCTCAGGAGCCCAGAAGTTCTTTAATGTCCAGGAGTCGGGGGTATTTCCCCTGTAAGCCTGCCCCTCATACTTCCAATCCAACAGGTTTTCTGAGGAATAAGCACTGAATCCGTCTGTGGCCCCCCCGCCTGTGCCATACATATAATAGGTTCCGTCTGACGCAAGCAGAACATAGGGATCTCCGAATTCGACATCCAGTGGGTTCCGTGGGGAGAAACGGTTTTCAGCCCGCTTGCTCCCCTGGCAGGAAACGAGAGACAAACATATCAGAAGGCTAGAAATCCTGACCATACTACAATAATTAAGATTCATTGAATCGGCGGTCATCCTCATTGAATGAAAAAATCATGCAGACGTCCCTCCGAAAGCAGCTCCCATAGTGAGGCGACCACCCATCCTGGAGCAAAAATATCGTTATAATATCCCTTGCCATACTGACCGTAATCCCAGTTCGTATGCTGAACCACTTCAGGATAATATCCCACTTTTCCTATTCCGCACATACGCCCTTCGACAGGAAGCAGCTGCTCCCTCATGGAAGAGCGGATGACCCCGGCCATTTCCCGGAGCCTTTCGTTCCCGCTTATCTCCGAAAGGCGTTTAAGTACTTCCGCAAAATCGAAAATATAAACATCAACGTGGTTATTCTCCACCGATACATTTCCCCATCCCCTTGTTTTAAAATCCAGGTCACCGAGAAGCTGTCCCGGAGCAAAAGGTACATCATACAGGTAGTACCAGGAGAGTGCAAAATAGGCTGCCTTTTCAGCGAGCCTGAAATAATGTGCACGCTCCTCCCCTTCCGAAACCAGTCCCAGGTAATACATGGCAGAGGATGCATATATCGAGGCTTCCTTGTCCTCACAATTGGCATCGAGGGTGGATGAAAAGTAGTCCCCTTTATTGATGATCTCATTCTCAACATACACCGCAGCATTTTTTGCCGATTCCAGGTATTTCGGGTCATCAAAATACTTCCATCCCATCAGGAGGGGAATTATGGCCGTAGAGGTGCTTCCTCCCGCACTGTCGATCACCTGTTTTTGTTCATTGAACTTCCTGGGAAAAATATTATTCTCCTGGAGTGAAACAAGATTGTCCAGCAATATACGTGCCCTGTCTGTCATTCCGGGGTGCTCACCTTTACGGGTTTTCTCCAGATTAAGGTAATGCAGGATGGCATATAATCCTTCCGACTGCCGTCGGATGCTGTAAACATCTGTTTCGTAATTCCCGGGGAAGTCAACCACCTCCCTGATGAATCCACCCTTCGTAAATCCGTAGTTTTGGTAACTTTCGAAGATCTGGTTTGCCATATTGCTCATTACGACATCTCCTGTCTCGTATCCGTATTCGAGCGCGTTAAAGGCATTCAGGAGAACCCTTCCGACAAAACCCGTTTCCAGAATCCCTCTTTTCTCACAGGCTCCGATATCGAGATGAACACCCGAAAATCCTTTTAATTCATAGGCATCTGTATAACTCTGAACAAAGAATTGCGTAAGTACGTGCTTGATCTCATCATCACTTCTCTGTTCCTCAACCTCCTCAGGAGAAAACAGGTCATAACTGTAGTTCCAGGTCTCCCTGATAAAATCAGAATAATTTCCCGGCTCGCTGTAACGGATCTCCCAGTTCAGGACGCGTTCTTCCCCTGCTTCCATGTGCTGAAAAGCCATCGTGGCAAGATCAGGAGTCAGTTTCCGGATATAGGTTTTCGGCGTTTCGGAATAAGGATATCCAAAGGTAAGCATCACCTCCTCTCCATCTGCGTCAAAACCCGCACTGCCCACATCCGTGCGTTCATGCAAAATGATCTCTCCCTTTTTATAAGGCATCAAAGCATCCTTCGCGATGGAATCAGTCCTGACAACCGTTACCCCTCTCCCCGTTTGATTATTATAGACTCCTGCCATGGGAACACTTAAACGATCTTCCCTGACGTTCCAGGCTCTTCCCGAACGCATCGAAGGTGCACCATCCGGGGAGCGAAGGTTTTTGCGATACCAGAAACCGGGCAGATAAAAAAAGGCTTCTTCGTAAGCGGTTCCCTCAACGCGCAGCACACCTTTCAGATTGAGGTTAACATCCTCAAGAGCCAGGATTGAGACAGAAAGGATTTTGAGTGTCTCCGCCTGTTCGGTGATCCGTACACTGATTTCAACCGGCAACGCTTTCCCGCCGGTGAGTAAAAACCTTTCCCAGTACTCCTGGGGGGTCAGTTCAATGGTTTCCGAGGGATTCCCGGCTGTTTTAAGATTGAGCTGAAAACTTAATTCCGGTGGAAACTCAGTTTGATCTTCCGGTGCACAGGCAGGGCTGCAAACGATTACTGCAGTAAACACAAGGATCCTTAATCCGGCTGTAATTTTCATATTAACATTAAATTTTAATTGACTTCCAGATCTTCTTTTGAAGGTAATGCCGGAAAGGTTTTGTGTGGTTCGGTCTGGTACCAGAAAACAACGGATGAGATATCCGACTGTTGCTTCAGGTATTTTCCCTCCGACCGCCACCCGAGGTCCTGGATGGTGACACGAATTTCTTTCTCAAATCTCACAGGGTCTTTAATATGCCAGCGGTACATGCCAAACCTCTGCTGGGAATCGTACAACCCGTCAGGACGGATAACCTGGTGCAGTCCCGCATAAGGTGTGTTATACTCTTCATAGCAGTGCTCCTTCTGATTTTCAAAATTGTAGGAACCGCAGAAATAATCTTCTGTTCCGGTACCGCAAATGGTGGGGAACTCCTTATCGCCATCCAGGTAAAACTTGATTTCTCCTTCACCCCACCAACGGTTGTTATTTACCTGCCATGCCAGGTAAGTTCCAACATAATGACCTTTTCCTTTAACACCGTCGAGAATGGTGTGGATGGAGTTTATATCCGGATTGCTCCTCCTGAATCGTGCATGAAGATAGGCAGCATCATCCGGGACATCCGACAGGACATAATCGATCTGATAATAGAGATACATGGCATCCGCTTCGCTGATATTTTCCATGGTAATCCTGCATTTTTTCCGGAAAGGCATGGTCCAGTAACAATTGAAGCCGCTTCCCGGATTGACATTGACCGCCAGGGAGGTGAGTTTGGCGTACTCTCCCCATCCCATCCCGAAGAAGTCCCCAACCGGACACTCGACAGATGGTTCCGTTTCATCATCCCAGTAAATCCTGATGATGGTGAACCGCCAGTTTCCGGAAGGGGTCATCCAGATGTGCTGTATGGCTCCCGGACCTTCAATTTCTGCCATGGTAAAAGTTGCTCCTGCTTCAATACGCACACTGGGGCTTACTTTCCACCCCTGCCCGAGATCCCGGGAAGCCTTGCTGCCTGTTCCTTCGGTGGCCATACCTCCCTTTCCCTTTTCCCCGGTAAAATTCTCCGGGCTGATTGAACGTGTTTTCGCATCTGAAAGACGGTACAGGTTTTCCAAGCCCACATCAATGCCATCAAAATCTCCCGCCACCTGTCCGTTCAGAAACCAGGGGCAAAGAGCAACCAGCAGTCCCGTTAACACTATTTTTTTCATAGGAAGAAATATTAAATGATCGATGTTACCATCAGACTTCCGGGAAAAAGATTCCATGCTGAAAGAGAATAGAATCTATTTCCTGTATATTGGTATAAAGAACCGGGGGCGTAATCTGTTCCGCGCGGGGAACAGATTACGCATTCATAATTTCTGCCCGGTCAGATTAATGCCGGTTAAAAAACGACCAGTTTTTCCGTCTGTGTCTTCTCCCCGCTTGAAAGGTGAATCAAATAGAATCCATTATCAAGGGAGACTGTATAATCAGTGGTTTCAGGACGTGCTGTTAATACTTCCTTTCCATCGAGGGTGAAAATCCTGACCACGCCCTGATCAACGCCAGCATGAAATTTCACATGCAGTTCATTATGGATCACAGAGAGATCCGCCAGAGGATCCTTTTGATCAATGAAGGAACTGCCGGTTCCGGAAATCACGCCATCCTGAAGGGTAAATTGCAGCGGCCCGGGATAAGTACTGCCCTCATAACTGCCGTCAACAGTCTGAACACTCCATTCATAATCTCCGTCAGGAAGCTCGTAAATCGGCCATTCAAGGCTGTTATCCAAATTTCCCATTCCGGTTACTCCTCTTTTTCCGTCCTGATCCGTTCCCGGGTTAAACAGCCGCCGGTCATTGGTCACATCCTTAAGATAGAGACTATAGGTCAGGCTGCCGACAGGGGTTTCTGCATCGGAACCCGCATCCCAGGAGAACATCACCCCACCGCCTTCAATATCATCGATCGAGAGGTTTTGCGGAGGTTCAGGACGGGTATTGGCTTTTTCCATATCATTGAAAATCACTCCGGCCACCCTTCTTCCGAAGTTCCCGCTGAATCCTGAGATCACGATATCGATTTTATGATCGTTATTAAAGTCTGCCACCTCAATCTCGCTTTCGGAAACACCCGGCACATTCGGACTGTCGCTCCAAGTGTGGCGGGCATAGGTGAAGTTCGCCGCGTCGGTACACTCATAGATATTGGTCACCTGGCGGTTTTCTGTCACGCTCCATCCTGTTATGATGATATCGGCATCCCCGTCGTTATCGAGATCGGCAAACCGGGATCCGCCTCCCACGCTGATCTGACGGTAATCGTTGAATGTTGCCGCTTCTTCGAGCACCCCGTTATTATTTTTATAGAGCCTGTAAATGTCACTGCTGGCTTCCCCGTCGGCCCCTCCGTCGCCGTTCAGCAACAGGTCGAGATGCCCGTCGGCATTCACATCAAACCAGACAGCCGTTCCGTATCCTTTCTGAATGATATTGGGCTGTTCCGAAACATTGAGCCCTCCGAACATATCGTTGATGAACATTTTGCTGAACCGGTTTCCCTGGTTGTTTTCCCATCCGTTTATAAACATGTCCATGTAGCCGTCGTTGTTGAAATCAATAATGGTAACCTGTGGATCGACAAAATTGAAGGAAGCAAACGACGTATTGTCTTTGGTAAACGTTCCATCCTGGTTCTGGAAATAGATGGCGCAGGCTCCCTGTCCATTCCCGAAAAAGAAATAGTCCAGCAGGGC
The DNA here is from genome assembly GCA_016936975.1 of Bacteroidales bacterium. Lineage (GTDB taxonomy): Bacteria > Bacteroidota > Bacteroidia > Bacteroidales > JAFGWU01. Next base: position 8,461 of record JAFGWU010000065.1, read on the forward strand.
GTCGTTGTTCAAATCGGCAAATCCGCTTGTGGGGGCCACATCCCCTATTTCATATGCATCACTCAGGACGTACCCGTCGGGAGTGCCGGTGTCAAGGGCAATGCCGTTGGTGGTTGTTGAAGCACCCGGAAGCCAGCCATTGAAAATAAAATCAAGATAGCCGTCTGCATTGATATCGCCTGCATCCATACAGGCCAGGAATCCGGGAGTGATCACATTCGTTACAGGCGCGAGGGTAAAGGTCTTATCGCCGCCGCTCAGGAAGATCCCTGCAGCCACAACACCCAATCCGTCACCACTGATGACCACATCAATGGCCCCGTCCAGATTCACATCCAAAGCCTCAATAGCGGCATGCTGAATGGATATCGTGTCATCGTCTATCAGAAACGGCACGAACTCCTGAGCCGAAATAACCAGGGCACAGGAAAACATACTGATAAAGGTAAATACTCTTTTCATAGTCCTTATTTTTAATTAAACGATATAAATAATAATGGTTCTGCAGCAGGGTTTATTTTCCTCTAGCGTTTAAAGTAGGGTCCGGCCTGTGAGGAAGTTCCGGGAACATCATCCTCAATGTAGGGCCATCCGTCCTCATCCCAATGGATTTTATCCAGCATCAGGGGTCTTCTGGTAGCTCCCCCGGGTAAATATGGATTTTCAAGCTCCACGGCATGATACAGCAACCATTCATCCCCGTTATCATCCACGATAATCTCGGCGTTATGTCCGGGTCCTACGAACTTAAGACCGTCTCCCTTCAGTAAGAGCGTTCCGTGCACGCCCTGTGTGGCTATATCAGTACCATCTTTATCCAGATAGGGACCCTTAATATTATCGGCCCTGGCCATAACGACCTTGTAGGTGGAATTGGGACCATCGCAACAAAATCCTCCCGAACCCAGGAAATAATATTTGTCATTTTTCTTGTAAATGGTGGTGGCCTCAAACTGATCCCCGCCGATGCGGAATTTCTCCCCGATAAATGCCGTGAGCGTGTTATTGAGTTCGATGCCATAAATCCCCCTGAAACTGCCCCAGAACAGATAGTACTTTCTGTTTCGTCCTTCACCTTCAAAGTAGAAAAACGGATCGATGCTGTTGTCCACGCCGCTCGACTGAGAATCCAGGAACTTACCCCGGTCCTCAAACGGTCCCATTGGCGTTGAAGCTGTTGCAAGTCCGATTCCGGGATTTGAATCCCCCCAGAGGGATAGGCTGTAGAACATATAGTACTTCTCGCTGTAAAACGTCACATCCGGGGCCCAGATGCCACCTGACTTCCATGACGGCTTGACCTCAAAGGCATCCCCCACATACTCCCAGTTCACCAGGTCGGGTGATTTGACGATGGGGGTTACCCTGTGAATGCCTTCAAACCAGGTATTCTCTGTTCCGTAAGCATAAAACCAGCCATCCTTGCCGCGAACAACGGTGGGATCCGCGAGGTCGGGCACAAACACCGGGTTGGTATAGGTGGGAATGGTGTCGCTGGGCGGGTCATTCCATATCAAAACCTCTTCCTCTTTATTATTGCAGGCGTTTAAACTGATTGCCGCCAGAAGAATTCCGATATTAATGCAAAGATGATGTTTCATATCATATCAATTTTCAAGTTTGTTTATTTTATCTCTTCAGAAACCGGTTGGTATCAATTAATAACCGGGATTTTGCACCAGTCCTTTAACCAAAGGGACCTCCCTGTAGGGAATCGGGAAACGGTTATGCGTTCCGATCTCAAAATTCAAAAATTCTTCATCCCGCTGGGCCAGCCAGTTAATATCTGCCTGGTTTTCAAACATCCCCCATCTCTCCAGATCAAACCAGCGTGTGCTTTCTCCTGCCAGTTCAACCGTCCGTTCATGTTTGATCTGTTCGCGCATTTTTGCCTGATTATTACCGACCCCCGTAAAAACCGTCGAGTTTTCAAGGTCAGGCATTCCAACCCTGTTTCGAACCATATTTATATACTGATAGGATTCAGCGGTCCTCCCAACCTCGTTAAGGGCTTCAGCAAGCATCAGGTAAATATCTGCCAGCCTCAGGACGCGAAAGTTAATGCCCGAATTATAATCTTCCCCGGTCTGGGTATCATAATTGGTATACTTTTTCCAGTATATGGTTCCGCGTTCCAGTCCCCATGTATCCCACGTTTTTCCGTAGAATAATTCTGCCGGATTTTCCGGATCATAATAAAAGAGGGTATGTTTCAGTCTCGGGTCGGGATCCCCGGTTGTTGTTTTTTCAAGAAGGAAATCATTATAAAGCGACATCCGCGGGTCGGCATCGGCCCATGCACATCCGTCAACCTGCAGTCCGAGGAATTTCGCGCGCTGACTTCCCAGTTCAATTCCTGCCAGTGTCCCGTATGCAAACTGAACCTCGAACAGCGATTCACTGTTATTTTCATTCGCCGCGGTAAAGTTGTCCCCGTAATTGGGAACCAGTTCATACAGGGTTTGCCCGTTCAGTCCCTTCATTTCTACGATGGTTTCCATTTGCTCCAGTGCATTGTCCCACTCCCTCAACTGCATATAAATCCTGGCAAGCATTCCCCTTGCGGCACCCTCGGTGACACGCCCGAAATCATTGGAATCCTCATACTCCACGGGAAGTTTTGAAATCGCCTCTTCAAAATCTTTGCCCGCCTGCCTGTAAAGGTCCTCCTGTTCCCCAATGGGGGGATCCTCTCCACCCGCAAACGATGTGGTCTGTATCGGACCGCGGCCGAATGTACCTGCAAGATTAAAGTAGTGAATCCCTCGCAGGAACAATGCCTCTCCCAAAACCCGATCACGCAGTTCAGGGTCCATCTCGGCATCGGGAGCATTATCAATCACCTGGTTTGCCCAGAATATGCCTTTATATATATCCAGCCATGGAAAAAAGATACCCTCGGCCGCAGCATCATTATACGATCCGGTCCTGAAATTCGAATAGGACTGGAAATGCGGATTCGGACTGTGACTCCACCCTTCGTCGGACCTGGAAACATAGAGGATATGCAGCCAACGGCTGTAGCAACCGTTGAAACGAAGAGGCCTGTAAGCCGCATTGATGCCATTCAGTATTTCATCCTCTGTTTTCCAGTAATCCGCTGCCGACTGCTGGTTCGGATTGGTCCGCTCCAAAAAATCCTCCGAACAGGAAGAAACCAGGAAGGTTGCCAGGAATAGTGCTATATATCTCATCATTATATCCTTTAAAAATTAAACTGAATACCTGCAAGAAACGTGCGTACGGGAGGAAAATGCCCGGAATCATTTCCTTTGGCAAAAACACTGCCTCCAGATATCTCAGGATCATAGCCTGAATATTTGGTAATGGTAAACAGGTTTTGCGTGCCGATATAAACCCGCAGTAATTCTGAATCGGGCAGGCGCCCCCTGATCCTGTCAAGGGGTATGCTGTAGCCGATCTGCAGATTTTTTAACCGGAGGTAGGAACCATCCTCGATCCACCGTTCGGTATTGGCCTTAGCATTGTCGTTCGGACCGATAAAGGCTCTTGGCGTGGTTGTGGATGGATTCTCCTTCGTCCATGGCTCCAGACCGGCCGGAAAATTACCGACATCATCCATCCGCTCCAGCCAGAATTTCCCGTCATTGTATATCTTGTTTCCATAAACCCCGGTAATAAACAATGTGACATCAAAGTTTTTATATCCCCCTGAAAAACTGAGGGCGCCTTCGAACTTAGGCAATGGAGAACCAACATACTGACGGTCATCGGCATTTATGATCCCGTCATTGTTAAAATCGGTATAACGGATATCCCCCGGCCGCGCATCGGGCTGTATCAAAACCCGCACATCTTCACCCGTTACCGTATCGGTCACAGTGATGGCATGATCATAAACCTCCTCAATGCTCTGGAAGATGCCTTCTGTTCTGATGACATAAAAATCCCCGATCGAACGTCCCTTTTCCGACCGGTTCACATTGTTGAGACCTGCTTCCCTGAAGCTGTCCCCCAGTTCAAGCACAATGGACTTGATGAACGTGAGATTCAAATTTGCGTCATACCAGAAATCACCCAGGTTCTCCTTATAACCAAAGGTTAACTCCAATCCCTGGTTATTGATCTTCCCGTAATTGGTCCAGGGTGTAATATCCGTGCCATCTGTCCAGCTTGTGGGTATCTGAACCAGTAAATCGCTGGATACCGAATTGAAATATTCGACAGAACCATACAGCTGGTTCTGAAACAATCCGAAATCGGCCCCAACGTTAAATGTCGTCCGAGTTTCCCATTTAATAAACGGGTTCTCGCGGCCCTTCTGAATCGCTCCCCCGTAATATTTCTGGTCCACCCCGAAGATCCCTCCTTCACTGACATTTATATAGGTCGTGTAGTCGTAATTCCCAAGGGCCTGCTGGTCACCGATAACACCATAACTTATCCGGAGTTTGAGGTTACTGACAATATCTTTTGCTCCCGCAAAAAAATCCTCTTCACTGATACGCCATCCGAACGACCCCGAGGGGAAGTTACCGTACCGGTTTTCAAAACCAAACCTGGAAGAACCATCCCTTCTGTAGTTTAACTGGAAGAGGTACTTTTCGCGGAATGCGTAATTGATCCTTCCCAGGAATGAGATCATGGCGTACTCCGAGTCGGTCCCCTCTGCATTGGGTTCGGTGTTTCCGGAGCTCAGAACCCAGTATCCGTCGACCACATTGTAAACGCTTCCTGATATGCCCTTGGAAATGGTCTGCTGGGAGGTATACCCGGCAAGGGCATTGATCCGGTGATCATTAAACACCTTGTTGAACTCCAGCGTGTTTTCCATGAGGTAAGAGGAGAAATCTCCCCTGTTTTCATAAACCTGGTTCTCATAGGAGGATTGCGAGAGATAACGGATCTGGTTGAACCGGTGCTCCTCCCTGTCGTGCCAGGTGAAATACTCCAACCCTGCATTCAATTTATATTTCAGGAAGGAGAACAGTTGAAGCTCGGCGTAGACATTACCGATCAGCCTGTTCCCGGTTTCGATCCGGTAAAGGTTATCCTGCAGTCCGATGGGGTTGGAACCATAGGTCTGGTAAGCATTGCTTCCGTAACCGTATCCGCTTTCGTTATTTTCGTCATAAACCGGGATAACCGGGGGCATCCTGGCAAGATCAATGAACGGAACCCCGTTCAGTGGCCGGGTGTAGGTTCTCCCTGCCAGGATATTTTCCCCTATGGTGAGAATGCCCTTCTTCATTTCACTGTTGACGCGAATGTTGTAGCGGTCATACTTCGGACCGTAAACAACGCCATCCTGGAGGAATGCATTACCCGAAATCAGGTAATTTCCCAGTTCATTGCCGCCTGAGACGGTGAGATTGTAGTCCTGGGTCGAACCCGTTTTAAAAAATTCATCCTGCCAGTCGGTATTAACCAGGGTATCTCCCTGTGCCGGTTCTCCGGGCCAGATCTTGCCGGCATTTTCATAGGCCATCCGGTTTACCCGTAGGAATTCGATACTGTTCGCCATGTCAAGCCGCCGGGCAATCTGCTGCAGGCCATAACTCGACGAGAAATTGATCTTCGGGGCTCCGCTCACACCTTTCCTGGTGGTGATGATGATGACCCCGTTGGCACCACGCGATCCGTAAAGCGCTGTTGCAGAAGCATCTTTCAGGACCTGGATCGACTCCACGTCATTGACATTAAATTCACGCTGTGCGCCCTCCAGGATCATCCCGTCAACCACATATAAAGGCCCTACATTCGAGAAACTTCCTATACCTCTGATTCTGATATCGGCAACGGAACCCGGCCGGCCACTGGTAGTGACGGTCACCCCGGGGACCTGACCCTGCAAGGACTGGCCAATGGTTGGGGATTGCTGTTTTTTCATCCGGTCGACATCAACCACCCCTACAGCCCCGGTAAGATCCTTTTTTCGCTGGGTCCCATAACCCACAACAACCAACTCCTCCAACTCCTCAATCCTCGGTACCAACTGAACGTCTATGACATCCCGCACCCCGTCATACTCCACTTCATAGGTTTCATACCCTATGAAGGAATAACTCAGAACCTCCCCTTCGCTGACCATGATGGTGTATCTTCCCTCCGCGTCGGTGATGGTGCCCCTTGCCGTTCCCTTGATTAAAACCGATACACCCGGGAGTGAACTTTCCGCATCCCGCACAATTCCTGAGACGGAGCGCTGGGAAAAGGCCGTTATGGCATAAGCCAGCAGGAAAAATAAGATTCCTGCACGTCGAAAAAAATTGTTGGTAATTAAGTGGTTCATAAAAACTGTTGTTAGTAGATTTTAAAATCCTGATTAGTAACACCGCTCCGGTTCCCTGCACAAAGCTGTTTCCAACAATCCGAAACAAATAATCAAATATTCAAACCATGTAAAGAACAGTATTCCTACATATAAATTTAAAACATAAAGGCACTGGCCATCAGAATAAATCATCATTTTTTCAGCACAAATGTTCATAAAACTGATTATTAATTATTTACAGAAATTTTTATCTGAACATCATTTGTTATGAATTTTCCCTGGCCTATATTTGCATAGACAGGATCACATAGATCTTCAATGAACGTATATAGCAGACAGAAAATCTTAGGATTCACCATATCCATTCTGATTACGGTTTCCTCTGCAGGTCAGAGCTTCATTCATCTGACCAGTAACGACGGACTCCCCGATAATCATGCACGTTTTATTTACCAGGATTCAAGCCTCTACATTTACATCGGTACACGAAACGGCTTGTCGCGGTATGATGGTTATAATTTTTCAGGGGCATCGGTCTGCGACACCCTTTCGCTGGCACCCAGGGAGTTTTCGGCAATGATTGAAAGCGAAGAGGGCTACTTTACGGTTGCCTCTTCAGGGATTTTTCGTTACGACAAAAAGCACAACAGCCTTAAGCTCTCCAGAGAGCTTAACCTCCTGGATGAAGCCTGCTTCACCCGTTTCGGGGACAAATTGTATTGTGGCAACAGTGCCGGGCTTTTTGTTTTTGAACCCCGTTCCGGGCATTGGGTAAACTGCAACCATTACCTCTCCGGCATGGAAGGAGTACACGTCCGAAAAATGATGGCGACACCCCGGGGCGAACTGCTGCTGGGTACCAGTAAAGGTTTTTTCCGGTTCGGGGAAGATATGAGCCTGCTGGAAACAGATATTGGAAATAATTCTTTTTATCATAATATCACAGGGATAGTGCAGGATCGCAACGGCGGCTACTGGTTCTCCACTTTTAACAACCTTTACTTCAGGAATGCCGATTTTCAAAAGGGGAAAGAGTACAGGGAGCAGTTTGCAGATAAACATATCAGGTGCCTTGAAACAGATGCCGACCACCGGATCTGGATTGGGGGAGAATTTGGTATTATAATCATTGACCCGGAAAGCAAAAAAACAACAGAGTTATTCAGGGATATATCCAATAGTCGCGGATTGAACGATAATGCGGTTTATTCGATATTCAGGGATCAATCCGATAATATTTGGGTGGGAACCTATTTTGGAGGAATCAATCTCTGGAGTGGGTCGTTTGATAATTTTTCATCCTACCTCCCCGGACCCGCCGGTTACCATTTAAGCGGTAAAGTGGTGAGGGAAATGCAGGAAGACCGTTCCGGGAACCTCTGGCTTGCCCTGGAAGACGGGGGCCTCAATTATCTGAACCTTAAAACGGGCCGAGTCAAACGGTTTTTTTTCGCCACTGAGAACGAATACAGGAATGTCCATTCCGTCATACTGAAACATGATACACTCTGGGTGGGCTCATTCAATAACGGCCTTGAATGCTATAAAATTACCTTCATGGACAGTGATCCTTTCCTGACCAGGATTTACTCCTGCCTTGAAGATGAGATGATTTTTGCCATCTCCCCGAGCCGCGACAATAAAATTTATGCCGGATCGGCCGGGGCAATCTACATCATTGATATTCAAAAAAGAAAAGTTGAGACCTGTAACGAAGAGATTTTCAGGAACAGGATCATCTATACACTCAAAGTGATATCAAACAGCAAGCTCCTGGTGGGTACACTCCGGAACGGCCTCTACCATTGTGATCTGGATCATAATATCACGACCTCCTATTTAAAGGATGAGGACAACCGTTTGATGCAGAGTATCTCCTCAATCAACAGGCTGGACAGCATCAGTTACACCGTCACCAGCTCCAGCGGCCTCCACATTTTTAACGTGGGAACCGGAACACTGAAATGCCTGTTGCACAGTGAAGAACCTTACGAATTCAGAGCGGTCGCTATTGATCAGGAGGGGGATTTCTGGATCAGTTCCACAAACGGACTTTTCTACTTTGATCCACGAAGGGATTTAGTCAGAAAATATACCCGGTACAACGGGTTACCCGAGAATCAGTTTAATTTCAATTCCGCTTTCAGAACCCTTGATAACCGACTGTTTTTTGGTTCCTACCAGGGACTTATCACCTTTGATCCCGTTAAACTTAAACGACTTGAAGAACGCGTCCCGAATGTGAGCTTTACCGGGTACACAGTGGTCGGAGAGGACAGGAAGACCCTGGAATCCTTCTATTTTGACAATAACTCCGGAATTCTCCGGCTCAGACCTTACCAGACTTTCCTATCTCTCGAATTCTCAGCACTGGGATTTACCCGTGTAAGGGACCTTAACTACCAGATGCGAATTTTGGGCCAGAGCAAAAACTGGGACGATTTGAATTCCAACCGCTCGGTTACGCTCACAAAGCTCTCAAAAGGATGGCACAAGGTTGAAATCAGGCCCGTCTCAGAAGGCTCGGTCTTTGGCCCACCAACCATGTTGAGAATCTATCGCCAGCCAGCCTGGTGGCAGACAATTTATGCCATTCTCATTTATCTTTTCCTGTTAACTGCTCTTTTACTGGTCATCAGAAAGGTCTTTATCGGCCGGCAAAAAGAGAAAAATGCACTGGCACTGGAACGATTGGAAAAGGAACAACAGAAAAAATTGAATGAACAGAAAATGCGCTTCTTCCTTGACATATCCCATGAGTTCAGAACACCGCTGACGATTATAGGAGGCACTATCTCCAATATCCTGAGAAAGTTCAATCCGCGAGAAGAACTCAGAACGAAGCTGGAAACCATCCGTAATACATCGGATGACCTTAACCAACTGGTTAATGATTTCATCGATTATGAGAAATCCGTTTCAGGATTGAAACCAATCCAGCTGGAAAGAAAACCGATTCTGCCTTTTGTGGAAAAAGCCTCCAGCATGTTTGACAACTGGGCAGAAATTAACGACCTGGTTTATACAAAGAATATTCAGCAAAGTAATGAGACCGGTTATTTTGATCCTCAAAAATTGGAAAGGATTATTTATAACCTTCTGTCCAATGCGTTTAAGTATAATAACAGGAATGGCTCCGTAGTGATAGAGTCAAACCTTCGAAAGGAGGGCGAAACCCGCCTGGAGTTCAGGGTTAAGGATACCGGACCGGGAGTTCCCGATAAAATATGTAATGATTTAAAAAAATATCTTGAAGGTAAGGATGAATCTATTGCCGGTCAGGAGGGCATCGGGCTGGTTTATACGGCACGACTCATTCATCAGATGTCGGGGAAAATGCAGATTGAATCCGAACCGGGAAAGGGAACCGGTATTGTCGTGGAAATACCGGTTGTTCTTCCGGAAAACGAACCGGCATCTCAGGAGACTGAATTTGAAAGCAGGGCAATTTCAATCCCGGGCTCCACGGAGGAAAGAAACGTCAGGTCGATGATAAAAGAGGAGAAAAAGCCTTTGATCCTGGTCATAGACGACAATAGAGACCTGCTTCATATGCTTGAGGAAAGCCTTGAACCGGAATATAGGACCTTTACGCTTACCAGTCCCCTGCAGGCTCTCTCTATTGCCACACAACAGGACTTTTCCCTGGTAATCTGTGATATCATGATGCCTGAGATGAACGGTTTTGAAGTGATAGAGTCTTTTCAGTCCAATATCCTGCTCTCCCATATACCCATTCTGATTCTGACTGCCGCCGCCGATAAGAGCGTAGAGTTAAACAGTTATAAAAAAGGGGCTGTCTCCTATCTTTCGAAACCCTTTAAAATCGATGAGCTTAAAATAAAGGTCGAATCCATCCTCTCTTTAAGACGCGAACTGATCCGGCGTTTTCAAAGCAGTAAGGATTTTCATTACGGGGAGATAACCTGCTCAGCAAAGGATGAACAGTTCCTGCAAAAAGCCGTTTCTGTCGTTCATGAACATCTGAACAATCCGGAGTTTGATGTGGAGCAATTCTGCGAACGGATGAATGTCAGCAGGACCCTTCTTCATACAAAACTGAAAAGCATTACAGGACAGTCTGCTACAGAATTTATCCGGAAGATCCGGTTGGATAAAGCTTACATATACCTGAAAAAAGGTTCCATGCCTGTATCTGAAGTAGCCTATTTATGCGGATTCAACGATCCTAACTATTTTTCAAGATGTTTCAGGAAAGCATTCAATGTCTTTCCGTCAAAAGTACGGGATGGGTCTTAAACAGGTTAAGCCGGTAACATGATGGCCCATTAACAGACTGTTGAGATTGTGGTATTTTAACTGTCCTGCTTTTAATTAAACCACCCTAATCTTCATAAAGCACCGCGTGAAGTTTATACAGGGTATCAACCGGCATTTTGGTCACTTTCCGGTCGTAGGTCATCAATCCGTTTACCTCCCCCTCCACATCGGTAGTCTGGGTATAAACTGCTGCAGAAAGTCCCTTTTGCCTCATCATCTCAACAATCTGATTGAATTTGTAAATGTATTTCTCAAGGAGCTCCTCTGCCGAATGGTAAGTCTGGTATCCCCAATTCCGCATCTCAGGATTCCACAGGTGGCCCTGAACGGGGAATCCAATCCCACCGTATTCACCGACCACCGAAGCCATCTCCCTGCTAACCGGGGGGACATGAACCTCCGTATGATAGCTGTGGATATCGTAAATATCCCCGCATGCCCTCAGCGACCAACCGCTGGCAGCATTGACCAGCCGGGTGGGATCGTATGATTTTATCATCTCCGAAATCCGGCAGGTGGCATATTGTCCCCATCCTTCATTGAAGGGAACCCAGATCACTATGGAGGGATGGTTGTAATGCAAGTCAATCATCCGCCTCATCTCCCACTCGAAATGGGCTGTAACTTCCTGGTTGCGGTTCAGATCTTCCCCATCCCATGGAACAAATTCCGGACTTTCTGCTCCCCGGTCACCTTCAGGCGGCAGAACAACCATCCCCGAAGGCATATCCTGCCATACCATGATCCCCAGCCTGTCGCACCAGTAATACCAGCGGTCAGGCTCGACCTTGATATGCTTACGGATCATGTTAAATCCCATTTTTTTGGTAATCTCTATGTCATAGCGCATGGCTTCGTCCGACGGGGGGGTATGCAGACCGTCGGGCCACCATCCCTGATCTAGGGTTCCATAGTGGAACAGGGGACGGTTATTCAGGTGAAGAACCATGTTCCCGTTCCTGTCACCCAGACTAATCTTACGCATCCCGAAATAGCTCTTCACCTCATCCAGAATCTCCCCCCTGTTGTTCTTCAGCACCAGTGTCATGTCATAAAGAAACGGATCGTCCGGTGACCACCATTTCGGATTGTTCAGGAGAATATCAACCTGTTTACCGGGAAGAACGGTGGTCTGAGCAACCTCAGACACTTTATCAAAGACCGAGACGGTAACCTGGTAATCGTCCCTTGACGGATTCTTCAGGATCGGGATCACCGATACAAGGTTCCGGTCGATATCCGGGATGATTTTTACTTCACCCAGCGATGCTTCCCCTGAAACCGGCTCAAGCCATACGGTTTGCCATATGCCGCTTACCGGTGTATACCAGATCCCCTCCTGGGGCATCTGTTGCTTCCCCCTGGCCTGGGAGGCAGAGCTGGAAGGATCATCCACCCCCACCACGATTTCCTGTTTTCCCCTCTCCTTCAAAAAATCAGTAATATCCATTGAGAACCGATCATACGCTCCCTTATGCGAACCGGTATAGGCCCCGTTGATCCAGACAGCGGCATGCCAGTCGACCGCCTCAAAATGAAGCCGTATCCTCCTGCCATACCATGAAGCGGGAATCTCAAATTGGCGACGGTACCAGAGCCGGTCGTCCGGCAACATCGGCCGACCCACACCGGAGAGGAGCGATTCAATACAAAAAGGAACCAGTATAGATCCTTCATATTTCCCAGGCATTTCAGAAGCTCTCGGTTGCAGGGTATAATCCCATAATCCGTTAAGATTCAACCATTCGCTCCGTTCAAACTGCGGACGAGGGTATTCCGGCCAGAGGTTAGCGGGAGTGACCGTCCCGGCCCATGGAGTCATCATTTTTCCCGGTATAGGGGAATAGCGCTGTGTGTAAGCGGTTATAGACAAACATAACGCTATTGGAAGAAAAGCCTTTTTCATGTTTGTTTTTTATTTGTCATTTATACAAAGATACTGGCAATTGCAAATATAACAATGGGAACAGATAATGAAATCACTTGTGTAAAATCTAACAAAATCATACAACCTTTTACCAGCTATCACTGTATATATATTATCTTGCATGCTTTTTGCGGATTAATCATGCAGATGAGCAAAACATTATTCATTCATTTACGAATTCAGGAAGGCATTAAAATATAACCGGAGAAGGATGCGTATAAATGAAATTATTAAAAGCAATTTTCATATTTGTATTTTCTACCTGGCTTGCAGGGATTCCCATTGCTGATGCACAGGTTGTCATCAATGAAGTATGTGCCTCAAATTCTGATCTGATTTCAGATATTGATGGTAATTTCAGTGATTGGATAGAGATTGTTAATACCGGTAGTGAATCGATTAATCTTGAAGGTCATGCTTTTTCAGATGACAGAAGAAGTACCTCACCATGGTTGTTCCCTGAATATTTAATGAATCCCGGTGAGTACCTGGTTGTGTTTGCTTCCGGTAAGGATATCAGTACCCCGCCCACTAATTGGAAAACGTTGGTAAATCCGGGCGATATATGGAGGTATCATTTGCCCTCATCCAATATATCCGGATGGAGGGACGCCGGGTTTGATGACGGTTCATGGCATCAGGGTCCGGGAGGAGTAGGGTACAGCGACGGGGATGATGCCACCACCATCTCCTCCACCATTGCCGTTTATATGCGGATACGTTTCACCATTGCCGATATTTCCAAAATTGAAGCCGCCGTGCTTCATATGGACTACGACGACGGATTTGTGGCTTATATCAACGGTATTGAAGTCGGAAGGGCAAATCTTAACGGCATTCCCCCCGACTACAACACATTTACCACGGTTGACAGAGAAGCCCTGATGTATACTGGCGGTAAACCGGAACGTTATGATATTGACAATCCTGCTTCTGTTTTTCAGAATGGGGAAAACGTCCTTGCGGTTGAAGTTCATAATGTCTCGGAGACCTCATCCGACCTCAGCTCCATACCGTTTCTTTCGGTTTTATCACAGGCGGAATCCGGATCCCCTCCTCCTGATATCCTTGAATTATCTGCCAACACCTTCCATACAAATTTCAGGCTGGATGCCGACGGAGATTCGTTGTATCTCTCTGATCCTACTGGCAGTATTATAGATTCATTCTTTGTCTCCTGGCAGTTCCCGAACCACTCCTTTGGAAGACAGCCCGGCAATTACATGGATTGGTATCTTTTTGAAATCCCGACACCCGGTGCCGAAAACAGTACCGTTCCCTACCTGGGATACTCCCGTAATAACCTGCACTTCTCCAGGGAAGGCGGACGATTTACCAATCCGTTTCAACTGGTCCTGACACCGGACAACCCGGGGGATCCGATTTACTATTCGACGGATGGAAGTGAACCGGGTACCGGCTCAATTCTTTACAATAGTCCGATAACGATAAACGGGAACACCGTAATAAGGGCATCTATTATAAAAGAAAATTACCTTCCCGGAAGACCTGTCACTCATACCTATATTACAGGTTTACATGCAGGACTTCCGGTTGTTTCGGTTTCAACCGACCCCTATAACCTCTGGGATTATTATTACGGCATTTATGTTGAGGGTCCGAATGCACAACCAGACAATCCCCATTTCGGGGCTAATTACTGGCAGGATTGGGAACGGCCGGCACATATTGAAATGGTTGATGATAAAGATTCCCTTGCATTCAGCATCGATGCAGGAATAAAGATTTACGGCGCATGGACCCGTGCACATCCTCAAAAATCCCTTTCAGTTTTCGCCAGGGCGGAATACGGGGACAGAAAAGTGGCATATAAACTATTTGAAGATAAACCGATTGATGAATTCGAGGCTTTTATCCTTCGGAACTCCGGCAACGACTGGTTCGGGCAGTATAACGAATCCGGAAGCATGTTCCGGGATGCGTTCATGACCACCCTGACCCGAGATATGGCCATTGAACGTCAGGCCATTCGCCAGGCTGTCGTTTATATTAACGGCGAATACTGGGGAATCCATAATATCAGGGAGAAAATTAATGAGCATTTCATAGCATCCAATGCAGGGATCGATCCGGATAGAGTTGAGCTAATGGAAAACAATCAGCAGGTGATTCAGGGCTCAGGGCAGCATTATGCAGAGCTGATAGACTTTGTGAGCATCAATAACCTGGCTTATGAAGGGAATTACAACCATGTAAAACAACAGATCGATATCAGGAACTTCATCAATTATGAAGTGGCACAGATCTTTTTCGATAACAGGGACTGGCCCGGAAATAACATCAAGTACTGGCGACCCGACTACGATAATGGAAGATGGCGATGGATCATCTACGATACCGATTTCGGATTCGGCCTCTGGGACAGAAATAAAGTATCCTACAATACCCTGCAGTTTGCACTGGAACCCTACAACACGGAATGGCCGAACCCATCCTGGGCAACCCTCCTCCTGAGAAAACTGGTAACCAATGAAACATTTAAGAATTTATTTATCAACACCTTTGCCGACCGGATCAATACAGTATTCAAATCTTCTGAAACAAGCTGGCTGATTGATGAATTCAGGCTAAATATTTTTGATGAAATGCAAAACCATGCGGAACGGTGGGGAGGTTATCATCAAAACTGGGTTAACCGGATCAATGATATGGAATATTTTGGAAATCAAAGACCCGGGATAATGCGGAATCATATACAGACAACATTCGGACTGGGAGGAATACATTTTTTAACGTTGAATATGTCAAATAAAGAGGCAGGAATAATCCGGCTTAATTCATTATTGCTTGACGAATTTCCCTGGACCGGCCTCTACTTCGAGGATGTACCCGTTGAAGTTACGGCTGTTTCCTCCCCTGGATATATTTTTACAGGGTGGTCGGGTGATATCAATTCAACGGAATCCCATATAAGCATAGACATGAATGCGGCAAAATCACTGACCGCTAATTTTCAGGCAGATCCAGATCCTTCTCCTGCAGGAATTATCATCAATGAAGTATGTTTTTCTCCTGACTCCCTGAATTCCACTGAAGATTGGATCGAGCTTTACAACACCGGCGACCAGTATGTGGATCTTTCTGGCTGGCTTATTAAAGATGGGGATGATAGTCATATCTATTCCATACTAAAAGGAACCATTCTGGAACCTCATGGATATCATGTTCTTTGCAGGAACCGGTATAAATTCAGGGCCATACATTCTGAGGTGGATGATCATGAAGGAAATCTCGGATTCGGATTCAGCAGTCTTGGGGATGTGGTCAGGTTGTTCAACAGCGACAACGAGTTGGTGAACCTGGTCTCATATGGGGTGAACACACCCTGGCCCGTAATCAGACCGGGCAGTGGTTTTACTTTATCCCTGCTGTCTCCTGATCTGGATAATTTCATGGCCTCATCCTGGTCTGTTTCCGATGAGAAGTACGGTACTCCCGGCAGAAAAAATTTCGACGACCCTGTCAATACAATACCGGAAAACAGTAAGGAGTTGGCCCCTCTTCTTCAGTGCTTCCCTAATCCCTTTCATCACTCCACAAGGATTATGTTCCATACCGTCGGATTTCAGCCTGTCAGGCTCTCTGTGTTCGACATGAAAGGAAGTGTGTTGGAGATCCTGTTGGATGGCAATCTTGAATCAGGGGATCACGAGCTGGTATGGACCCCGGCAATCTCCGGCGGTGTTTACATCCTCAGGCTGGAGACCCCGGAACTGGTGCAAACATTACGGATGGTTAAAGTGAATTGAATCCTTATCGTTTATCTAGAAAAAACAGAAATCCGCCCGCGGACTGCTTAGTTTTTCGAGGACCCACGAAAATCTAATCTGCCGCAGGCGGAAGATTTTCGGGACTGTCGACTGCCGACCGGACTTTGAACTCCACCCCCCGCTCCCTGAGGTGGTGCATTAGGAAAGTAAAATTCTCTTCTGTCACACCTACCTTTTCCGGGGGCAGTACACCTTTTTCCTTTATCATTCCCCTGAGAACCAAATTCACAACCCCCGTACAGCTGTAGCCTGTTGTGCGCGCCATCGACAGGGTATCCGTCACGGGATCATACTCATCGTACAGTTCATATTGGCAGGTTTTAGACTCCCCTTCCTCCTTTCCCTCAATTATGATTCGCATGATCGTAAACTCCCTCTCCCCTTTTTCCAGTTTCCACCTAGGAAAGAGCAGTCGGGCAGTCAGGTCGACGGGACTGATCATGGTCCCGTTCAATTCAATGGGTTCATGGGAGAAATAGCCTAAATCCCTCAAAGCCCTGATGTAGTTAATTGTCCCGGGATACCTCAGGGTTTTCTCCACCATGTCCGGAATATGGGGCATGGTTTTAAGGAGCGACCGCAGACCGTCGGAGTTCCATTCTTCCAGGGTCCCGATCCGCTCAAATTCGACGAGCTCCGCATCGGAAAGGGCCGGTTTAACCACCTCTTTCCCG
Source organism: Bacteroidales bacterium (assembly GCA_016936975.1). Lineage (GTDB taxonomy): Bacteria > Bacteroidota > Bacteroidia > Bacteroidales > JAFGWU01. The sequence continues at coordinate 25,369 of JAFGWU010000065.1, forward strand.
CTTATCCTGAAACGGGCCGGCCTGGTATACTCTTCAATGCAATCGATCGGTGACCAGGAAGATTTATATTCCAGGGGCCAACCTCTTCTGACCGGCAATCCTCCCACGACGCATTTATAGGAATGTACCTCCATCCGTTTATCATGGTATCCCAGGATGGTGTTGCAGATACCTGGGGCCACACCCATATCAGCCACTGCCGTTACCCCTTTCGTTCTTGCCAGGGCATCAAGTTCCATAAAATCCTCCGGACAGAAGGAGATATCCACCAGGTTTCGTCCCAAACCAATCACATTTTCCATAACTTTAAAACCGAGGGAACCGGGAGCCGCACCCACCACGATATCCGCGTGTTTCAGAAGGGGTCTGAGTACTCTGCGGTCTGTAAAATCAGCCTGCCGGGTTTCCAGGTCAGCCTCTTCTTCCAGTAACATCAGGTTATCCCGGTTGAGATCCACAGCGGTTACAGCATTCCCCGATTTTTTAAGGTCAATGGCAATGGCTCTTCCAACAAGCCCTGCCCCGAGAACAACAATCCTTGCTTCCATGAGGGTACATTCAGGTTACTGACATTTTCTCTTTTGTATACCGTTTGAACCAACCATTCTCCACGATATCCTTCAGCTGTTTTACGGCCAGAAAAAGGTCAAGGTAGGTGGTGTAAAGAGGTGCTACGCCAAGACGTATGTTATTGGGCTCCCTGAAGTCGGGTATAATCAGGGCTTCTCCCACTTCCCGATCCATCAGCGCATTACAGATTCGAAAGGCCTCTGCATGTTTCAGGGTCACGTGAGAACCCCGTTTTTGCGATTCAACGGGCGAACCCAGTCTGAACCCTGCTGGCACCAGCCACTCTTTGGCCAGCATGATCAAGTAATCGGTCTGGTCCGTACTTTTTTTCCGTATGGCGGTCATCCCGGCTTCAATGGTAATATCAAGACCGGGCTCAAGTGCCGATTGAGACAGCAATGGCGGGGACCCTGCAAGAAACTTTTTCATACCCGCTGCAGGCTTATAGGTCATTCCGAATTTAAATGGATCATCCTGTCCGAACCAGCCCCGGACGGGACTTTCAATCTGCTCCTGCAGATCTTTTCTGACAAAAAGAAAAGCGGGGGCCCCGGGCCCGGCATTCAGATATTTATAGGTACACCCCACTGCTAAATCAACATTGGCATTTCTGAGATAGATCGGAACCGCACCAACCGAATGGCTCAAATCCCATATAACAAGTGCTCCTTCCATGTGAGCAAGGTCGGTCACCGCTTTCATATCGTACATATAAGCACTTTTAAAAGCCACATGCGACAGGGTTACCAGGGCCGTTTTTTTGCCGATTATCCTCAGCATTTCATGCATTTCTACATTCACCCCGTCGGAAGATTTCATCAATCGCAGGATGTGCTGATTCCCGAATTGCTTGATAAGACCCTGAATGACATACAGATCAGATGGAAAATTCATATCATCCGATACAATCTCAGTCCTGTTCTTCCGCATTTTTAAGGCAGCAAAGACCAGCTTGTAGAGGTTTATGGAAGTGGAGTCGCAGACAATAACCTCATCGGGGTGCGCCCCCACAATCTGTGCAATTTTCTTCCCGAGTCTCGACGACTGTTCATACCAACCCTCATTCCAGCTCCTTATTAAACGGTCACCCCATTCATCGGCGATAACACTTTTCAGTCGACTGGCCGTAACCCGTGGCAACCTTCCCAGTGAATTTCCATCAAGGTAAATAAGCGATGGATCGGTAATCATAAACCGATCCCTGAATCCCTTAAGCGGATCTTCCCTGTCAAGCTGATTGGCATAACCGATGCTAAATTTGTTGTGCTGGTCCATTTAAAAAAGATTTCTTTTCTAATATGTGTTAAAAATAAAGGTTTCTCAAAATAAACTTTTCATTTATAAGAAACAATTCATCAGATGCATAAGAAATACAGAATTTCTCTGCAATTAATGAACGGACATCTGAGAAGAAAAAGAAAGAATGCCATCCGAAAAAGGTAAGATGACCTGTTACAGGGGCAGAATATCATCTCGCATTAAAAAAATGTGAGATGACAGTTTAAATATGTGAGTCGACAATGAAATATGTCATGTTACAAAGACAAAATGTCGTTTTACATTAAAAAAGTAAGCGCTGACGATAAAAAAATGCGATTTGACAATTTCGTGAAATAATCGTGTTTTACAATCATTTTAAATTGACCTTTAATACAGTTGAACGGGCGGTAATATAAAGCTCCTTCTCCCTGGGGCCAAAGGCAAGATTGGTTGGTGATTCCGGTAATTCAATCCTTCCCAGGTATTTTCCGTCGGGATCAATAATCAGAACGCCTCCCGGCCCGGTAACAAACAGGTTCCCGTTGCGGTCCACTCTCATCCCGTCGGGCCCTCCTTTAAGCGAGGGATCAGGAGCGGTAAAAAACCTGGACTTTCCCGTAGCCTCTCCTTTCTCATCCAACATATACCTGAGCCAGAACACATCACGTGACGCTCCGTTCGGTCCGGCTGGTTCAAAATTCGCCACGTAAAGATAATCCTCCTCAGATGAAAGGGCAATGCCATTTGGCCATGAAAGCGTACTGTCGATGAGCATCACCTCGCCATCCTTAATCATGAAAACCCCGTTGAAGTCAATTTCTCTGGAAGGATCATCGTTGCCCTGAGGTAATCCATAGGGCGGATCCGTAAAATAAATCACTCCTGAAGAGGATATGCAGAGGTCATTGGGACTGTTGAAGCGGGCCCCTTTAAATCGGTCTGCAATGGTTTGAAGTGCACCCTCCCGCGAGAAACCGGTTATGGAGCGGCTGCCGTGTTCGCAGGCAATGACAGTTCCGTCCCTGGTTACGATGAGTCCGTTTGAATTGCCGCTTGGTTCACGGAACACCTCAAAATTCCTGCCTTTCATCATATATATCCTGTTTGCAGGGATATCACTGAAAAGCAGGAATCCATCTCCATACCAGGCCGGACCCTCTGTAAACTGAAAATTCACCCCCATACGCTCAACAATGGCATCTTTCGGTACAACTTCGTAAAATGCATCCGATTCAGCATGAAGGGTCCCAACGTTCAGATCGGTTTGATTACGGTTGCAGGCCAGAAAAATGAAGAGCAAAAACGGAAAAATGAGATGGTTTTTCATTTTGATGGTTTTATTCTTAAACACTTCAACGTAAATCCGGTTCAACAAATTTAAATGATGGGCATTAAATTCATGTTAAATTTATTTCCTGCCCGTCTGAAAGGGAGGTTTTTTCAGGTCAATGAATCGCGGTAAACAGAAGCATCGGACAGAATCTTCATTTTCCGGAATCCGCTGTAATAGAGACAGACAAGATAAGGAGCAAAAAGCGTGAGCAGCCAAGGAACCTCCGCCATCAGTACAAAATCATAAATCCCATGCAGGATAACCGGGTAAAGAGCCGCTTTAATGGTGTAACTTTTTCTGAGACCGGGATACATTCGTGCCATCCCCAGGAAATATCCCATCTGGATCCCAAATATGGCGTGAGCCGGAACAGCGGTGAAGGCCCTAACCAGCGCAATATTTTGACCTCCCCCAGTTACATACATAATGTTTTCAATGCCCGCAAAGCCCAGGGATATAAAAACCGCATAGACAATCCCGTCAAACTTCTCATTGAAATTGGGATTGTTCCAGATCAACAGATACAATGCCAGAAACTTAAAGAGCTCCTCTGTCATTCCTGCAACAACAAACGCGTTGTACATCGCGTCGGGAACTGCTCTTTCAAAGGGATAAATGGAAATCAGGAAACGCTCCACGAAAACGACGGGTATGACGATCACACTCCCTGCAACTAAAGCCTTAATGAGTAATTTTACCGGTTCTTTCTCATACCGGTCCCTGAAATAAATATATGCAAGGACGATAAAAACGGGGGCAAGGGAGATGATAAGATAAAACATCACTACCAGTAAAAGGGAGAGGCTTTAATTCTCTTCCCCGGTTTCAGATTCGATAAAGGCTCCCAGTCTTTTGTATTTTTCGTACAGGAATGCATACTTCTCGACCATTTCCGGATCGGGATGGTATTCGGTCTCAAAGCCCCCTCCCATGGCTATCTGGGCCTCGGGTATGGATTTATGAACTCCCGCAACAACAGATGCAGCCATTGCAGAACCCAGTGCAACCGCCTGCTCAGACCGGGCAACCTTAATCGGTTTATTCAGTACATCCGAAACAATCTGCATCACAAGGGGTGATTTTTTGGCCACACCACCCAAGGCGATGATCCCGTCGATCCGGACCCCTTCCTCAATAAACCGGTCGACAATGAGTTTTGCCCCATAGGCTGTGGATTCCACCAGGGCCCTGAATATGCGAGGAGCATCCGAACCGAGCGTAAGTCCGGTAATCGCCCCTTTAAGATTCTGGTTGGCATCGGGGGTGCGTCTTCCATTCATCCAGTCGAGGGCCAGAACAGACGATTCGGCAGGATCAATTTTTGCAGCCTGCTCACTTAGCTCGATGATCATCCGATCGGCTGTCTCCGAAGCAATGAGATCCCTGATTTTACTGTCCACACCTTCGAGCTTACTGATAATATTCTCCACCGGCCACATCAGCACCCTTGCAAACCAGGCATAGATGTCTCCGAAAGCCGACTGCCCGGCCTCGAGTCCGACCATTCCAGGAACGATGGACCCATCCACCTGTCCGCATATGCCGCTTACCAGGTTATCGCCAATCTCATCCTCGGGTGCTATGATCATATCGCAGGTGGAGGTCCCCATCACCTTGCTGAGATAGTAGGGTTCAATTTGGGCACCCAGTGCGCCGAGATGTGCATCAAAAGCTCCTGCACCTATCGCAACCGTTTCAGGCAGTCCAAGTTTATGGGCCCATTCGGAAGAAAGGTTACCGACTTTAATATCACAGGTATAGGTTTCATTGAAAAGGCGCTCTTTGACTCCTTTAAGGAGCAGATCCAGCTTCACCAAGAATGCCTCGTCGGGAAGTCCATCAAAATTCTCGTGCCACATGGCTTTGTGCCCTGCCGCACAGCGACTGCGCTTCATTTTCAGCGGATCGGTATCGCCCACCAGGAGGGCAGGTATCCAGTCGCAATGCTCAACCCATGAAAATGCATGCTTCCTCACCTCATTATCCTCCCTGAGTACATGAAGGATCTTTGCCCAGAACCATTCTGAAGAGTATATTCCGCCTTCAAATTTTGTAAAATCCTCACCACCCCATGTCCTGGCAAGCCGGTTAATCTCATCCGCTTCCCTTACTGCTGTATGATCCTTCCAGAGGATAAACATGGCATTGGGATTCTCTTCAAAACCGGGCTTCAGGGCAAGAGGAACCCCTTCACTGTCGACAGCAACCGGGGTTGACCCGGTCGTATCAACTGAGATTCCGACAACTTGCCCGGCAGTACCCGGGGGAGCCTTTTTCAGGGCTTCCTTAACAGCTATCTCCAACCCTTCAAGGTAATCCAGCGGGTGCTGCCGGAACTGGTTCTTACCGGGATCACAATATAAACCCTTCTGCCACCTCGGGTAGTGAAACACATGGGTTCCTATCTCCTCTCCTGTTTGTGTATCTACAATCAGTGCGCGAACAGAGTCTGTTCCATAATCGATACCAATCGTGTATGTTGCCATGATTTTATTGATTTTTCAGTTACATTTTTTCTTCCGGGCATCCCTTACTTGTCAGAATATACTCCTCCCAGACACAGCATGCCAACGGAACCTTATTGTCCGTAATAAGCATCCTTCCCGTGCTTCCGTAAATAGTGTTTATCAAGCAGGAATTGGTCAAGAGGGATCCGGTTACCCAGTACCTCTGTTCTAAAAGCCATTTTGGCCACCTCTTCAAGAACCACCGAATTATGCACTGCTTCGTCTGCATCTTTCCCCCATGTAAACGGGGCATGCCCGTATACAAGAACACCTGGCACGCTCCTGTAATCAAGTTTTCTGAAGGTTTCTGCGATCACATTTCCTGTTTCTACCTCATAAGCCCGTTCGATCTCCTCCCTGGTCAGCTTACGGGTACAGGGGACTTCACCGTAAAAGTAATCGGCATGGGTGGTCCCATAGGCCGGCAGGTTCCTGCCAGACTGAGCCCAGGAAGTCGCCCACTCCGAGTGTGTATGAACAATGCCCCCTGCCTCCCTGAAATGATTGTACAAAACCAGGTGGGTCGGTGCATCGGAGGAGGGTTTCATATTGCCTTCCACCCTTTTCCCTTCCCCGTCCAGCACGACCATGTAGTCTGCCTTCATTTCATCATAAGGGACCCCCGAGGGTTTGATAACAATATACCCCGTATCAGGGTCCCTCATACTTACGTTACCCCAGGTGAAAATCACCAGGTGGTACTTCACCAGGTCGAGATTGGCCCGGAGCACTTTTTCCTTTGTTTCCTGAAGCATTTATATTCCTTTTGCTAGGTGATAATAAAGATCGTTCCACCTGAGCTCCTTTTTAATGGAGGAGATAGTGGTATTTTTATCGATCAGCAGGTATTCAATACCGGCAATCTCGGCAAAATCTTCCAGATGCCCGGCCGTAACCGCCATGCTGAATCCGGTATGATGCGCCCCGCCTGAAAGGATCCATGCTCCTGCAGCAACCTCAAGGTTTGGATAGGGTTCCCAGACAACCCGGGCTACAGGCAGGTTGGGAAGGGGCTCATCTGCGGGCACCACGTCGCAGGGATTGACCAGCAACCTGTAACGATTACCCATATCCATCAGCGCGGCATTGACGCCTTTACCCTGTGCCACATCGAAAACCAGACGTGCCGGATCGGATTTACCGCCGATGCCCAGCGGATGCACCTCAAGACTGGATTTACCGCTGGAAATGGACGGACAAACCTCGAGCATATGGGCTCCAAGCACCTTCATTCCCGTGGAATTCAGATGGTAGGTGTAATCCTCCATAAAGGAGGTCCCTCCTTTCATGCCCAGTGACATTACTTTCATAGCCCTAACCAGTGCGGCTGTTTTCCAGTCTCCTTCAGCCCCGAAACCATAGCCGTCGGCCATCAACCTCTGCACTGCCAGTCCCGGCAGCTGCACGAGTCCGTGAAGATCCTCGAAAGTGGTTGTAAAGGCAGAGAAGCCACCCTCTTCCAGGAACTGCCTCATCCCTGCCTCAATGCGGGCAGCCTCACGCATCGACATTCTGAGACTGCCTCCTTTCCTGGCATCCCCGGGAACAATGTACTCCGATTCGTAAATCTGCACGAGCTGTTCCGCTTCACTGTCGGAAACCGAATTGACGCGATCGACCAGATCCCCTATACCATAACCATAGACAGCGTATCCCAGCTGAATCTGGGCTGAAACCTTGTTCCCCTCGGTAACAGCTACTTCACGCATGTTGTCTCCAAAACGGGCAACCTTTGCCCCCTGCCATTCATGCCATGCAGAGGCAGCCCTGAGCCAGACATCCAGCTTTTTCTGAATTTCCGGATTTGCCCAGTGCCCGACAATCACCTTTCTTTCTATCCGCATCCGGGAACCGATGAAACCGAATTCACGTCCGCCATGTGCCGACTGGTTCAGGTTCATAAAGTCCATATCGATACTGCTCCAGGGAATATCTCTGTTAAACTGGGTATGCAGGTGAACAAAGGGCTTCCTGAGAGCTTTCAGACCTGCAATCCACATTTTGGCAGGTGAAAAGGTATGCATCCAGGTGATCAGTCCAATGCAACCTTCAGTATTATTGGCCTCAAGGCAGATCTGCAGGATTGCCTCAGGAGTGGTCAGCACCGGTTTGAAGACTATTTTCACAGGAATGTGGGGACTCTTGTTCAGTGAAGCTGCAATCTCGGCAGAATCCCTGTCGACCTGTTTCAATGTCTCTTCTCCGTATAGATGCTGACTGCCTGTAATGAACCAGGCTTCAAAATTCTTTAGTTCTTTTATCATAATACTTTGGGTTTAATTGAATATTTATCAGATTGTGAAACTGAATCCGTTATCGACCAGTTTATTATACATTTGTTGATCAAATTTATAAAGATAGGCCCCCTTTCTGGAACCCGTTTTATCCTTCTCCTCAAGCTTTTTTAGAAAGTCCATTGAGAGCAGTTTCTTTCTGAAATTTCTTTTGTCCAATTTTTCACCCAGGATCGCTTCGTAGAGGTTCTGCAACCGGGGAATGGTAAATTCCTCAGGCAGGAGTTCAAAGCCTATGGGCCGGGTACTGGCTCTTCGTCTCAGCCATTTCAATCCCCTTTCCACCATATCATTGTGATCCATGATCAAATCCGGCATCATGTTCAAGGGAATCCATACTGCATCATACTGTTCCGAAAAGCCGGAATGATATTTATGCCCGGGAATCAGTGCCACATAGGAAACGGATACCACCCTTCCGGCAGGATCTCTCATGGGCTCACCGTGTGCATACAATTGCTCAAGGTAAATATTTTCAAGACCGGTCAATTCGAACAATATTCTTCTGGCTCCGTCATCAAGACTCTCATCCGACCTGAGAAATCCCCCGAAGAGGGACCAGTGATCCAGAAACGGCTCAAACTTTCTTTTGTGAATTAAAAGCTTCAACATTCCATCATCAAATCCAAAGATGATGCAATCGACTGCCACATGGAACTTACTATGTTCTTTATAGAATGTTTCAGCCAAATCTCCTGCTTTATGAAACCTACCAGAAATAGATATAAAATGCCACGACAACAGAAAGGATGATCACTGTATTAATGACATCCCATTTGTTCCAGCTGGCACGGGTAACAGCTATCTGTTCTTTGGTTGCCGACCCAAAATAGAGTCCCTGGATCAGGGCCATATCTTTGGGTTTGGTAAAGAAACTGACGGTAATCATAACGATAATCACCAGGAAGAAGAGGGCAATTTCATAATGCAACCAGTTGGGGGCAACGATCAGATCATAAAAGAATCCGTCTCCTGTCGCACTGCCATAGGCCACTTTCATTCCCAGCCGAAGCATTCCCAGCACGAATCCGACCGTCAGACCAGTTATCCCTGCCGCCGGCGTGACTTTTTTGGATATAATCCCGAGGAGAAAGACCGCTGCAATTCCCGGGGCCAGTAAAGACTGTACATCCTGAAGATAGGCATAGAGCACCTTGCCGAGTCCCTTCATAACCGGTATCCACAGAATACCAAGCACCACAATAACCACGGTGGCAATCCTGCCCACAGTAACATAATGCCGCTCCGATGCATCCTTTTTATATTTTTTATAGAAATCGATGGTAAACAGCATGGCCGATGAGTTAAACAGGGAGGCAAGGGAGCTCATCAGTGCCGCCAGGATACCACCGACCACGATTCCCGTAAAACCTTTCGGAAGCAACTCTTTGACCAGGGTGGAAAATGCAGCATCGTTCGTGCTGAAGTCGAGCATGTTTTGCTGTTTCAAGGCAAAGGCTATCATTCCAGGGATAAGGAAAAGGAAAACTGGCGTCAGCTTGAGATACGCCCCGAAGATAGAACCCCTGCGCGACTGTTTCTGATCCCGTCCCGATAAAACCCTCTGGACAATATACTGGTCGGTGCACCAGTACCAGAAACCGATGATGGCCGATCCAAGAAGCACGCCTGTCCAAGGAAACTCGGGATCTTTGGGAGATCTGATCAGGTCGGTCATATTGTCTGTCGGACTGCTGTATATCACTTCTCCGGCATCATTCAGATAGGTAACATTGGCCGCACGGCAAATCTCCATAAGTTCTCCCCAGCCACCCAGCATGTGCAATCCAACCGCAAATATGGCAATGGAACCTGCCAGCAAAATAGGGGTTTGCAGAACGGAGGTGTAGAGTACCGCTTTCATCCCCCCAAATACGGTATACAGACCGGTTATGACAACAAGTCCTATGGCTGCCACCCAGAAAAAATCAACCGACTGACCAAACAGCTGTATGGTATCAATCCCGAACACATCCTTAAAAACAACCCCTCCGGCATAGACTGTCACGGCCACCTTGGTCAGCACGTAACTTACAAGGGATATAATGGAAAGGAATGAGCGGGATTCCTTATTATATCGTTTCTCAAGAAATTCAGGCATCGTGAATACGCCGCTCCTGGAGTAAAAGGGAACAAACACCCATCCAAGCAAGAGAATGAGCCAGCCATGCATTTCCCAATGGGCCATGGCCATCCCGCTCTCAGCACCCGCACCTGCAAGTCCCACAAGGTGTTCGGAGCCAATGTTGGAGGCGAAAATCGATGCACCGATTGCAATCCACGTTGCATCCCGGCCGGCAAGAAAATAATCGGAGGTATCTTTATCCTTTTTACTTAATACCCATAAAATGACACCAACAAGTGCCAGACAGAATAGGGCCAATACTACCCAGTCGAGTGTTGCCATAATTTAGTTTATGTTAAAGGTTATTTTAAGTGTAATATTAACACTTACCGGGATGAATCTCAATAGCCGCATTGTAATTTAGAATAATTTTAAACTACTGAAAATCCGCTGTCATTTATCTGTACGCAGGCTTCTTTCCCGGGAAAAAATCAACCTGTTAAATACTTGTTTTTATTGGATAAGTTTATACATTTGATGAACTCATTTCTAAAAAACTAATTCTTACTGCAACCTGAACCTTATGGAAACGACATTTAACCTGGGAACGATCGATTGGCTGATCATTTTTATCTACTTCGTTTTTGTGCTGGGCATCGGATGGGCACTTAAGAAATACATGAAAGATGCCTCTGCATTTCTTGAAGCAGGCAGGTCCCTGCCAGCCTGGGTTACCGGCCTGGCATTCATCTCTGCGAACCTGGGGGCACTTGAGGTTATCGGGATGGCCGCATCCGGTGCCAAATATGGCATGATGACCGTTCATTTTTACTGGATTGGGGCTATTCCCGCCATGATTTTCCTGGCAATCTTTATGATGCCCTTTTATTATGGGTCCAAAGCCCGTTCTGTCCCCGAATACCTTAAACTGAGGTTTGACGAGAAAACCCGTGGATTCAATGCTTTTGCATTCGCCATCATGACGGTCTTTTCCTCGGGAATTTCCATGTATGCTCTGGCTGTGCTTGCCCAAGTAATCATTCCTCTTGAGATCAACTGGCACATCCTGGGCATGCAGATCGGGGAGTTTGATTTCTATCTCTTTGTTTCTGCCCTGATTGTACTTGTTTATATGGTTCTGGGAGGATTAACCTCAGCCATATATAATGAAGTCCTCCAGTTCTTTCTGATCGTAATCGGCTTTGCTCCCCTTGTGATTATTGGTTTGATAGACATCGGAGGCTGGCAGGGATTAAAGGAAAAATTACCCGAAAACATGATCCACACATGGAGTGTTGCCGGAAGTCCGGATGCCAATCCCATGGGTGTCGAATGGTTTGGTATTTTGGTAGGGCTTGGATTTGTATTGTCGTTCGGTTACTGGTGCACAAACTTCCTGGTCGTCCAGCGTGCCATGGCCGCAGGCTCCATGTCGGCAGCAAGGAAAACACCCCTTATCGGGGCCATACCCAAAATGTTCATTCCGTTTCTCGTAATCATTCCGGGTATGATCGCTGTAGCCCTGACAAATATCGATGCGCTGGAACTACCTCTTAAAGAAGGAACAATGCAGACCGATTTCGATAAGGTCATTCCTATTCTGCTGGTTAAATATATGCCTGTTGGAGCGCTGGGGCTAGGTCTCACTGCCCTGATGGCCTCCTTTATGTCGGGAATGGCAGGTAATGTTTCTGCATTCAATACGGTATTCACTTATGATATATACCAGAGCTATATCGTTCCGAATAAACCGGATAATCACTATCTTAAAGTTGGAAGGTGGACCACGGTATTCGGCGTGCTGGTCAGCATCCTGACTGCCTATGTTGCCCGGTCCTTCAATAATGTCATGGACTTCCTGCAACTTATTTTTGCATTCATCAATGCCCCATTGTTTGCAGCGTTCCTGCTCGGGATGTTCTGGAAGCGAACCACCGGACATGCCGCTTTCTGGGGTTTGATCGGGGGAACGGTTGCAGCTGCAATCCATCACGGGCTTACGCTTCCGGCCAGCGCGGCAGTAGGGATTAAAGGGGGTTATATATCATTAATTCATACCTACCCAAGTGAAATGGCCCAGAACTTCTGGACAGCAATCTATGCCTTTGCAACCTGCCTGATCCTTACAATCGTGATTACATTCCTGACCAAAAAGCTTAAAACCGATGATCAGCTAAGAGGGCTGGTTTATTCCCTGACTCCGAAAGTTGTGGATGATTCCAGGTACTGGTATCAGAAACCCGGATTCCTCGCAATCGTGGTGGGAGTCGTCGCACTTGCGTTGAGTATAATTTTCTGGTAATCTTAAAAAATAAATAATATGGGCTTAGATATTAAAATACCAATCGGACTGATGTTTTCCCTCCTTGGAATAATCCTTACAATAGTCGGAATTGTTACCAATAACAATCCGGAAATGTATCAGCAATCGCTCGGGCATAATATCAATCTATGGTCGGGAATTTTCATGATCATTTTCGGGCTGTTTATGCTGCTGACCTCCAACCTGATTAAAAAGAAAAAAATCACACTGGAATAGGAAACAGGATGATAATTTTAAACCGAGGCTGTTCTTCAGGGATCAGCCTCTTTTTTTGTTCATCTTATTCTGATTGCCGGCTACAATAACCGTTATTACCCCCGAAAGTACCGTAAGGGCACCTGCTATGCTCAGCACTGAAAAGGTTTCTTTTTCAATCCATCCCACACTGGCCCGTGAGAGGATGGCCATTGTTATAAAAGTAATGATGGGATTCAAAGTGATGATCACACTGACTCTCGTGGCCTGCGTAAATTTAATGGCTAGGGCCAGTGAACCATATGCCAGTACCGTGTTTAAACCGAGAAACAGCAGAAGAATCCAATCTCCCGTATACAGGCTGGAAAAATGCCCAGGGAATGCAAACGGAAGAAAAAGGAGCGCGCACAAACCATATATGAACAGATTCAGCTGGTTTGTAGGGTAATTCTGAACCAGGTTCTTCTGTAATGAAGCGAAAACTGCCCATGACATGCCGCCACCGATGATCATGATCATCCCTGCTGTAAAATTATTCTCAGAATACGCCAGTTCCGAAATCTTTTCAGTGTAGAACAGCAAAATTCCCGATACAACCATTATAAATCCGACAATATGCTTCCAGTTAATCTTTTCCTTGAAGATGATTATTCCGGAAACAGCAAAACCTACCGGTCCGACCTGTATAAAAACCTGAGCGGCCGATGGCGAAACATGCTCAATCCCCGATATAAAACCAAGATAATTCATCCCCAGGAAAATGCCGGCAGCGATCAGCATCCATGGTGGCTTTTTGAAAACCCGGAAGTCTTCCCTTCTGAAGAAGAATGTCCATAATGACAGGATTATGAAAGCCGTTGCAAACCGGAACCATACTACCGTAACAGGGGGAAGTTCATGAACCGCTACCTTCAGGGCAATTGCAAGGAATCCCCAGAGAAATGCAGTGAGCGAAGCGTAAATAATACCTTTTTGCCCTGAATTCTTCATAACCTGCAAAGAAACAGGTTTTATTTGAAATCGAGAGCAATCCCGCCAATGAAATTAATTCCGGGCATCGGATAACCGTAAACGGTCTGGTAATCCTGATTAAGCAGGTTGCTTCCCGAAAGATAAATTTCCATCCAATCCAGGGGCCTGTAAAAAATTTTCAATCCCAGAAGATAATAACTCTGGCTGTGCAGGACATCACCTGACTCCCCGTCAATTTCTGTTTTGAGATTGATAATGGTGGAAAATGTGAGATAGACACCATACTTCCCGGGCGAATAGGCAAGGCCTGCATACAGCTTGTGCTCGGGAGCAAACAGAACCGGGCTTTCGGTATACAGGTAATTATAGTTCAATTCTGCCTTCAGATATTCCACAGGATTGAATTTATTTTCCAGCTCCACACCCATATGTTTAAACGCTCCCCTGTTAATCCGCCACATAGGGGGACCCGGGTTGGGGTTCGGTTCCATCACAATGAGGTTGGAACCATTGAGCAGGAAACCGGTTATCGTCGACATACCCATTGCGCCCCATCTTTTTGTATACGCCAACTCATAGTTCCACATCTCCTCAGCCAGAAGAGCAGGATTGGGTGCAAAAAGGTAAAGCTCCATGATCGTTGGACTTCGAAATCCCTTCGACAGATTGCCCCTGAGTGATGACTTCCTGAATGGTTTGACAACGAATCCGAACTGGGGAATCCATTCCGCACCAAAATTGGAATTATGATCCATTCTCAATCCCGCCGTAATACTTAACCAGTCTGTAAAAGATTGATCCGAATGGATATAGCCTGCTATTTCATCAATAGTCAGCCAGCGGTTGGCATTCAGTCCCGATGAGCCTTCTCCGCCATATCGCTTGTAGTCAAATCCCACGGTAGTAAGATTGCTGCGCCATAATTTCAATCCCTGGTAAAGATTGATTCCTGCATTCATATCGTTTGACTCCCATCCGTCAGAAAAATCATGATGCCCGGAATTAAAGAATGCAAATAATCCGCCCTCGGTCCGTTCATGTTTATTGGTAAGGGAAAAATCTGCCATGTGCCGGGCAATATCCCCCAGAAAGGCAATAGCAGAAGGATTATAAATCGATCCGGGATCCTCAAAATAATAATCGGCCAGCTTATAGGATAAATCCATTTTCCAGTGATCGTTTATCCGGTAGCCGAAAAAGAGATTTAGATTGGAAATATTGAACCGCGAACTATCCCGATGCCCTGTGGTCCTGTCATGATTCAACACGATACCTGCATCAAAATTTCCCTTCTTCAGTGTTATCCCTGTATTACCCTTCAGAGTATTGTAACTGCCATAGGAGAAGTTCAGAAAACCCGAAATACCGTCATTTACCTTCTTACGAGTAATAACGTTTATCAGCCCGCCCATTGCATTGGACCCATACATCAGCGAAGCAGGTCCGCGAACGACTTCCACCCGTTCCACATTCTGTGCCACATGAAAGTTCGGTAACGGATGACCGAAAACGCCCATGTACTGGGGTTGTCCATCAACCAGAATGAGTACCCTGGCATTAGGCTGACCTGAAACCCCTCTGATGCTTAACTGACCCGAGGTCCCGTTTCCTAACGGATAACCTGCCACCCCAATCTCCGAAATAAACAGGCTCGGGCTTACCTGCGTAACCATCGGCAGAACATTGGTATTCTCAAATCCCCTGATATCATTCCTGGAAATTACATTGACCGATATGGGGACATTACTTCTGGCCACCTCAATACGGTTCCCGGAAATAACCACCTCCTCCAGTTCAATCGTATCGCTAACAGGGACAAATGCCAATACCAGGTTTCCATCGAACAAAAAAGCAATCCATAAAATACAGACTCCTTGAATAATCCATGACTTTTTCATGATTTTTTTCTTAATCCATGCCGCTCATAACAAGTTCACTGTGCCTGATACCCTTCAGAGCCTTAAACTTATTTGCCAGTTTTTTCAATTTGGAGGCCGATCCCCTTACAGCCACCACCTCAAGACAATTCCTTTCATCAAGATGGATATGCTGACCGGACAGGATCAGGCAGTTGTACTCATGCTGCAGACCGTTTATCCGCTTATGAAGCTCCTGGATGCTATGATCATAGACAATCACAATGGCTCCTGCAACGAGCCGGTCTGTATCCCACTGTTCCTGAACGATATTCTTCCTGATCAGAAATCGGATGGCCTGAGACCGGTTCGGAAAAAGTTCTCTTTTTACCAGTTTATCAAGCTCCTCAAGAAGATCTTTTTCAAGGCTCACCCCAAAACGTTTGATCGGCATGGTGTTACCAATTTTAATTTCGTGGCACCAAAGATAGAAAAAAAATCCTGTTTAAGGTACCGGAACCAGTAATCAGGGACCTTTTAAATGATACCCGTTTATTTCCGGGTAATTACTAATTTTGTCCAGCCCGGAACTGATTCCCCTGTAGATGGGACAGGAAGATACCGGATAAATCAAACAAGCCACGATATGCTCAGCAACTACAAACGGCCGATACTTCCGTTACTGATTTATGCCGGGAAAAGGATTGAAGCACAAAGATTTTCAGACTCCCCAATCCTGGTCGGGGGATGTGCACGGTCAGGCACAACCCTGTTGCTCTCCATTCTGTCATCCCACAGGGAACTATTCTGTATACCCAAAGAGCTGGGGCTTTTCAATGAAGTTTCGAAAGACGAACAGGGAAATTCAGAACCGTTAAGGATCGACCGGTTATACACCAGCCTACTGGTCAACCGGATCCCGAAACAGGCAAAGAGATGGTGTGAAAAATCGCCGAGCAATATACACCATATTCAAGATATCGACAGTTATTTCGGGGGCAACTTTCGTTTTCTACAGATCATCAGGGACGGAAGGGATGTGGTGCTCTCCAGGCATCCTGTCGCTCGTGATACCTACTGGGTTTCCCCGGAAAGATGGGTTCTGGATGTATCAACAGGTATGAAATACACCGATCATCCGAACGTTTATACCTTAAAATATGAAAACCTTGTGCAGGATTTTAAGAAGAGCGTGGAAGGAATATGTTCCTTTCTCGGGATACCGGTCTCGGAAGAAATACTGAACTGGCATAAACATGCCGCAGTGACGAGGAACAGAGCTTACTATTCAAGGGTGAAGGAACTCTCGGGTGATTCCATAGGCAAATGGAAGCAACCGCAGAATCAGGAACGCATTGCTGCCTTCATGAATAATCCCGAAGCGGTAAGGTTGCTGGAATGTCTGGGCTATAAGTCGCATGAATAATCCTCCGGTAAAATAATTCCGGGCTCGGTGGGGACTATTCTACTCAGCAGATGAAAGGTTATAAGCTCCTGTTAAAAGAATATTCTTCAGTCCGGGATCCAGCACCTCGGTAAAAGAATCTGTGACCGTTCCGGTTTTGACGGCTACTTTATGAAAAGCATAGTCTTCATCAGTTTCATTATAAACGGCAAATACGTAATAGCGATCCTCTTCTTCCGTGAGTGCTTCATTAGGAATTGAAAGTGCTTCCCGTTCACAAGTGATGATCTCAGCCATGACATAAAGTCCGTTTACCAGGGTTTTCCGGTTTTCCGGTGATAACCTGGCAATGCAAAGAACCGATTTGGTTTCGGGATGAATCGATTTGCCGATCTGACTTAAATGCGCCTTATATTTTCTGCCGGGCTCATCCGGCGTAAAAAACAGTACCGTCTGACCTATTACCAGATCCTTTAAGTCCTTTTCAAAGAGATACAGGTTCAGGCGGAATTCATCCGTATTTATGATTTCCATTACGTTCTCATTGGGTTCAAGGTATTGACCCACAACAAGGTCCTGCTGAGATATGAAGCCATCTATCGGAGAGATAATATCCATAGCAGGTTTTATCGAACCATCTTCCACCGCGGCCGGACTGATCTGCATCATTTGCAGACGGAGTTTTAATCCTTCAACCTTTGCCTGAAGACTCATGTATTCACTTTCTACATTATTGAACTCCTTCAGGGATGAGATCTGTTCCCCGGCAAGCAACTTCTGGCGCTCATAGTTTACTTTCAAAGCCTTCAGCCGGCTGAACGATTCGGCATACTCCTGCTGCAATTCAATAATTGCATGACTTTCAATAGAGTAGAGAACATCTCCTTTTCTGACATAGTCGCCGGTAGAGCAAAGAACCTGGTTAATCCTTCCGGGAACAAGAGTGCCAACCTGTGCCGCTCCGTTGGGAGCAGCTTTGATATACCCGTTTGCTCTGACCTTCTGTTGAAAAATCCTGATTCGGGGATCGCCAATACGCATGGATGAAAATTCAAACTGGGCTTTCGTCACCAGGATCTCCTGAGGAGTTTCTGTGTCGGAAAGGACCGCTTCCCCCTTATTGTCTTTCAAATTTTGACAGGCCCATAAAAGGGGAAGGAACATGATTACCGTTACAAACCATCTGGATTCACGTATCAGTTTCATCGTATTTTCATTTATGTTCATTTTAAAGTGTCCTTTATCGTTAATGCTGTCTTTTAAAATCATCCTGGTAAAAGGTTCATGTTATGTTTCAGCAATGCGGAACGCCGAGTTACGGCAAACATTCAGACTTAAAGTGTCAAACAATTAATTTCTATAACCACCTCGTTATATTTACAGAGGTTATCAAGATAATTGATATTAATCTCTAGTGCATTGTCCATGCTTTGAACGAAACGAAAGAAATCAATCTCCCCTGCCTTAAAACTTATCCTGGCCGATCTGATCAGTGCATCAGACAAATCCTTTCCCACCTGTTCAAAATAGATAATGGACTCACTGAACTTCTCAAGCTCTTTCATTCTTTCATTGATACGCGCTTCAAAAGTTCTGATATAATTTTCCTGAAGAAACTGAAGGGCATCCACCGCATGTTTCCCGGCACGTATCCGCGCATTCTGCCCGGTAAAAATTAAGGGTATTCCAATACCCACCTCAACTCCCTGGTAGTTCCTGGCCCCCTGGTACCTGTTCGTGCCATTAAAATAGCTCAGGGTGATATCGGGTAACAAACGGTTTCTTTCCACCTTCAGTGAGGCAGCCTGAAAACGCAAGGCATTGTCAAGATATTGATATCCGGGATCCGTTTCAATATCCGGTTTGAAAACTGCCAGCATCCTCAGGCTGTCATCTGGAATTGAAAAAAGGGTGTCAAATTGGATCAGGGCAGCCAGATTGTTATAGGCAATATCAATATCAGACTGATTCTGATTCAGCAAGATTGTAACATGGTTATGCTCTGACTTTGCATTCAGCAGTTCGAGATAGGATGTTTCTCCCTCACGGTAAGTCAGTTCGGCAGCACCGGACAGCCGGCCATAGATACTGTCCATGAATTCATAAAGCCGGTGTTTATTCTGCAGGTAAACAATCCTGAAGTAAGCTTTTGAAATCTCTCCGGTGAGTATTCTTGTTCTCCTGTGAAGTTCATCCACTGTCATCTCCGAATACAGGGAATTTGCCTCTTTTTGTGCAAAATAGAGTGTCGGAAAATCGAAACGCTGTTCTGCACCGAAAACACCAATCGGATAATTATTATCGGCTATATTATTTTCATCATAATTGTAGTATACAATGGTCCTATCGATGGAAAATGCCGTATTGATAAGCGCCCGGCTCTCCTCAACCTTTGAACGGCAGGCTGCCAGTTCGGTATTATTTCTTCCTGCAATCTCCAGTATCTGCTGAAGGCCCATTTCGACCGAACTGTCTGACTGCTGTGCTGATAAAGCAGAGGGTAACCATAATACAAATATCAGAAGAAAGATTTTTTCCCTTTTAAATTTCAAAGGCCGGAGTTGAATTCCTGTTATCCTGTCGAATATTGAGTACAGCAGGGGAAGGGCCACCATGGTCAGCAGTGTTGAAGTGATCAATCCCCCTATGACTACCGTGGCAAGAGGCCGCTGAACCTCTGCACCAGCAGAAGTGGATATGGCCATTGGCAGAAAACCCAGTGCCGCGGCCGAAGCAGTCAGAAGCACCGGTCTGAGGCGTTCACGGGTTCCCCTGAGAATGCGTTCCCTCATATCAGCGACACCCTGTTTTTTTAGCTCCTTCAGATGCTCAATCAGAACGATTCCATTGAGTGTAGCCACACCGAAAAGGGCAATAAATCCTATGCCGGCAGATATACTGAACGGCATTCCCCTGATCCAGAGCATGAGCACACCGCCCACTATTGAAAGCGGGATTGCTGAAAAAACCATAGCGGCTTCCTTGAAAGAATTAAAGGCAAAATGGAGGAAAATAAAGATTAACAGCAGCGCAATGGGTACGGCAATTTTTAGTCGCCGGGAGGCATTTCTGAAATTCTCGAACTGCCCGCCATAATCCAGATAATAACCCGCCGGCAGATCCAGACTCCTATCCAGGATGGATTGAATGTCGGTAACCACAGACTCAAGGTCTCGGTTACGCACATTTACGCTTACCACCACTCTTCTGTGAGTATTATCACGGCTAATCTTGGCCGGCCCGGTGGAATTTGTGATATCGGCCAGCTCTTTTAAAGGTACATATCCTCCATTGGGCAGGTTCACATTAAGATTCCGGATATGCTCGATATCACTACGAAACTCCGGTTCCAAACGCACCACCATGTCAAACCTCCTTTCTCCTTCAAAAACGCTTCCGGCGGTCTCTCCCCCGAAGGCCATGGAGAGATAACGGTTGAGATCCCCGATATCGAGCCCGTAATAAGCCAGCTTATCGCGGTTATAGATTACGCTCATCTGCGGCAACCCAGCTGTTTTTTCAAGAATAATATCCGCCGCACCGGGAACATCGGTGATTAAGTTTTTAATCTCGGTGGCCTTCTGTTCCAGAACGTCAAGATCTTCCCCGAAAATCTTGATGGCGAGGTCTGCCCTCACTCCTGTAATCAATTCGTTGAACCTCATCTCGATGGGTTGTGTAAATTCGTAATCGATTCCCGGAATTACCATAAGCGCTTCCTTAAATCTGTTGGCAAGCTGTTCCTTGGAGCGGGCTGAAACCCATTCTTTTTTAGGCCTAAGCTTAATGATCATATCGATCTCCTCCATTGACATCGGATCGGTTGGGACCTCTGCCGCTCCGATCCGGCATACGATCTGCTCAACCTCCGGGAATTTTTCAATAAGTATATTTTCCATCTGAGTGGTGGTTTCAATAGTCCTGGAGAGAGATGTTCCCGTTTTCAGAACGGGTTGAATCACGAAGTCACCCTCATCGAGGGTCGGAACGAACTCACCCCCCATCCTGGAAAATATGAAGCCTGTAACAACCAGCGAGACAACTGCCAGCCCAAGAACAACCTTCTTATGTGCATAGGACCATCTGATTACCGGATCATACGACCGGTAAACCGCCTTCATGAGATATCGGGTAATCAGAAACTGTTTTTCCTTTTCCGGCTTGAGGAAAAGGGCTGAAGCCACCGGTAACCACACCAGTCCGAAAAACATGGCCCCCAGCAGGGCAAAGCTGAAAGAGAGAGCCATGGGCCGGAACATTTTTCCCTCCACTCCGCTCAGCGAGAGAACCGGTATAAAAACGATGAGGATAATTAACTGTCCGAATATGGCCGAGTTCATCATTTTGGAGGCTCCGTTGAAAGTGATCCGATCCATAAGGGACTGCCTCTCTTCCCCTGTAGCAGCATCTATCTCTTTTCGGTTAAGGGTAAGTTGTATGGCAATAAATTCCACAATGATGACTGCTCCATCTATGATGATCCCGAAATCGAGTGCTCCAAGACTCATCAGGTTTGCATCGATTCCGAAGAGGTACATCAACCCTATGGTAAATAGAAGGGAAAGCGGGATGATTGAGGCTATCACCAGTCCCGACCTCAGGTTCCCCAGTAAAAGGATGACGGTAACGAACACAATAAGGCAACCGAACAAAAGGTTCTCAAAAACAGTCAGTGAAGTTTTCCGGATCAATTCACTCCTTTCAACGATCGGATTGATGTAAATCCCTTCTGGCAGGGACTTCTGCACCTCTTCAACACGCTCCTTCACTGCATCAATCACCTTATTTGAATTGGCATCCTTCAACATCATGATCTGACCCATCACTTTCTCCCCTTCTCCATTTGCCGTGATGGCTCCAAACCGGTTTGCACTCCCGTATCGTACATTGGCAACATCCCTGACTAAAACCGGAACACCATCCCTGTTCGTAATAACGATGTTCTCAATGTCCTCAAGCGATTTAACCAGACCGTCACCTCTGATGAAATAGCTCTGGTGCTGCTTCTCTATGTAAGCACCGCCTGCCACGCTGTTATTCTTCTGAACGGCCCCGAAAACTTCCAGCAGGGATATCCCCGAAGATTTGATACGCTCCGGATTGATGGCTACCTCGAACTGCTTCAGATAACCACCCCACGTATTAACCTCCACCACTCCGGGAATCCCGGAAAGCTGCCGCTTAACAATCCAATCCTGTATCGTCCTCAACTCCATGATAGAATACCGGTCTTTATAGCCCGGCCTGGTATCCAGCACATACTGGTAAATCTCTCCCAATCCTGTGGTAATCGGTCCCATTTCAGGCGTTCCAAAACCTTCGGGTATGGAGGCGGCGGCACTTTTTATCTTTTCGGCAATAAGCTGCCGGGGTAAATAGGCTCCCATCTTTTCCTCAAAAACAATAGTTACCACAGAAAGTCCAAATTTTGAAATGGACCGGATCTCGGTCACTCCGGGAAGGTTTGACATCTCAAGCTCCACAGGATAGGTAATAAACTGTTCCACATCCTGAGTGGAGAGACTTGTGGATGTTGTGATAACCTGTACCTGGTTGTTAGTGATATCTGGAACCGCGCCAAGCGGAATCTGAAAAACTGCATAAACACCGAATCCTGCTACAGTTAATGTAATAAGGACAGCAATCAGCTTATTTTTCAGACTGAAATTGATAATTCGGTTTAGCATCCTGGAGCTATTTAGTTTGACAGTTACCGCCAACAAAAACGGACTAAATTAATTATTCCTGCACAGAAAAAAAGTAATTTTGCCGTATTTAACAAAATTGCCCCGATGAGCGCCGAGGTTTTCGTTTTTCATCACGACCTCAGATGATCGGCTAATAAATTCAGGTACTCCTTACTCCGCAGTGTTAAGTTGCAAAAACAACCCCGCATGAACAAAGATAAGGGACAATAAAAATCCATGATCTTAAGCATATTTTTGCCTTTTGAATATCAGAAAAATTCTTTTATATTTGTTGAGTCTTAAAAGAGAATCATTCTCTTATAAGTATTATTAAATGAAGTCAAAAAGCAATCATATTATTGAAAACCTTAAAGATAAAGGGCTTAAGGTTACTCCACAAAGAATTGCTGTTTTGGTGGCAATACAACATCTAAAATCCCATCCGACAACTGAAAAGATCATTGAATATATCAAGAAGGGCTATCCAAATATTGCTGTTGGAACGGTTTATAAAGTTCTGGACACGCTCGTGGAGAATAACCTGGTAAAACGGGTAAAAACCGAGAAAGACATCATGCGCTACGATGGGGTGACAGAACACCATCATCATATCTACTGTACGGAGTCCGAAAGGATTGAGGATTACTATGACGAAGAGCTGGACAGTTTATTGAGCAGGTATTTCAGCAAGAAAGGTATCAGGGGCTTTGAGATAGAGGAGATCAAAATTCACATAAAAGGCAAATACAGGCAAACCTAACGAATCTGGAAACTGATAATTTAACCTAAAAACTGATAAACATGAGTAAAAAGAAAAAGCTGACCACTGCTTCCGGCAGACCATACTTCGAGAATGAAGACAGTATGACCGCCGGGCCAAGGGGACCTGTCCTCTTACAGGATTATTATCTTCATGAGAAGCTGGCTCATTTCAACCGGGAGCGTATTCCCGAAAGGATTGTCCATGCCAAGGGAACCGGGGCATTTGGAACCTTCCGGGTAACCAACGACATTACTGATTACACTAAAGCAAAACTGTTCGGGAAAGTGGGCAACAGTTGCCGCGTTTTTGTGCGCTTCTCCACGGTTGGAGGAGAAAAAGGCAGTGCGGATACGGAAAGGGATCCCAGGGGATTTGCAGTGAAATTTTACACCGAAGACGGAAACTGGGACCTGGTAGGGAACAATACACCAGTCTTTTTTATAAAAGATGCGAAGAAGTTTCCCGATTTTATCCATACGCAGAAACGGGATCCCAAAACCAATTTAAAGAGCCCGAATATGCTCTGGGATTACTGGAGCCTGAATCCTGAAAGTCTTCACCAGGTCATGATCCTCTTCAGTGATCGCGGAACGCCGGATGGCTATCGCTTTATGAACGGATACGGTAGTCACACCTTTTCCATGTATAACAGCAATAACGAAAGGGTATGGGTCAAGTTCCATTTTAAGACCATGCAGGGAAACAGGACCCTGACAGCTGCCAGGGCAGAGGAGCTTAAAGGAAAAGACCCCGACTATGCCCAGCGTGACCTGGTTACCGCTATCGAAAAGGGAGACTTTCCCAGGTGGGCTCTTAAGATTCAGGTGATGACCGATGAACAGGCAAAAGCATTCAGATGGAATCCGTTCGACATCACCAAAGTTTGGCCCCATGGAGAGTATCCGCTGAATGACGTGGGTATCATGGAACTGAATGAGATTCCTTCCAACTATCATGCCGATGTTGAACAATCGGCCTTTGCGCCCGCTCACGTAGTGGATGGCATCGGATTATCACCCGATAAAATGCTCCAGGGACGCATTCTTTCCTATCCCGACGCACACAGGTACCGCCTAGGTGCAAATTATGAGCAGATTCCTGTGAACCGTCCGATTCATCCGGTAAATAATTATCAGAGAGACGGAATGATGCGAATCGACGGTAACGGAGGGGATAAATCGAACTATTTCCCGAACAGTTTTGACGATATTGAAGCCGATAAAAATTACAGGGAACATCCCATGAAACTGGATTCTGATGTGGCAGATTTCTACGATCGAAATGAAAACGATGATGATCATTACACCCAACCCGGAGATCTTTTCCGGAAGGTCATGAACGATACGGAAAAGGAACATACCATTTCAAATTTTGTAGCATCCATGAGCGAGATTTCCGGTCCGGAACGGGATAATATCATCCGGCGCCAGCTATCCCACTTTCATAAAGCAGATGAAGAATTGGCCATTCTTATCGCGAAAGGACTCAACTTTGATTTCAGACCGGATAAATAACAGGACAATATGCCAAACAGATTTAAAATCATTTTAAATAATTCATTATTAACACTTAAATTAAATAATTATGGACGAGAAAATTCAAGAGAAAGTAGCTATGTCGATGCCAAGAATCGGTGATCCGGCACCCGCATTCAAAGCCGTAACCACACAGGGGGAAATAAACTTTCCTGCGGATTACAAGGGAAACTGGGTTATCCTGTTCAGCCACCCCGCTGATTTTACACCGGTTTGCACATCGGAGTTTATGACCTTCGCCACCATGGAGAAGAAATTCAACGAAGCAAACTGCAAACTTGTAGGGCTATCGGTTGACGGACTTTACAGTCATATCGCATGGCTGAGAACCATTAAAGAAAAGATTGAATACAAAGGCATGAAGAATGTTGAAGTCACCTTCCCGCTGATTGAAGATATCACCATGGAGGTAGCCAACAAGTATGGAATGATACAGCCGGGCGAAGCCACTACAAAAGCTGTAAGAGCCGTATTTTACATCGATCCCAAAGGAATCATCCGTACCATTATTTATTACCCCCTAAGCCTCGGACGTAACTTCGATGAACTTTACAGGGTATTGATCGGACTGCAGGCAGCCGACGAATTTGGCGTGGCCATGCCGGCCGACTGGCGTCCGGGCGATGATGTGATCGTGCCGACTGCCGGTTCCTGCGGAACAGCCAAGGAACGGATGGAAAGCAAGGGTGAAATGACCTGCCACGACTGGTTCTTCTGTACGAAGAAACTGGATGAGGATAAGGTCTGGAAAGCCGTACTGAAGAAGTAGTTACTCTGGATTAATATCTGAAGCAGGTTGTCTCAAAAGCCCCATTGTAACTCTGGGTCTTCTCAAACAAGAGATAGCTTCTGAGACAACCTCCTTTTTACTCATGTGTAATCCTGAGATCCTCCTCCCTTTTCCAGGTAAATCCCATAACCAAATTTCCGTTCCGTTCCTGAAATGCATAAACTACCTTCCTGTTAAGCAGGGGCCTTTTTCTGATTTTGACATCCTCTCCGCCGATCATGGCAGTCGCGGGAATCCTGTCGGGATTATGAACAATTAACTCTATCTTCCGCTCTGAAGGTCTGCCGGGATAATCTTCTCCCTTACTGATAAATTCATAACAATGCCGTCCTTCTTTCATTGTCTTGCTGAATATTATCTGTTCAGATTGTCCTTTTCGGAATGCATCATATGTAATCCCATCATCATCATACATAAAATCTTCGGAATCACTGATCGCCGGATCGTGGTAATAGTGGATTTCAAGGACCCTGGATGAATAGTCATCGGTGGTCATAATCTTTTCAGCCAGGAGGGGAATAAATGCCCCTCCCCTCACATAAACTGGAATGTGATCCTCCTCCAGTTTTACAGATTGTCCGGTTCCTCCTTCATACCGTTCCCCGCTGTAGAAATCGGTCCAACTGTTCCCCGGTGGAAGCCGGAAAAATGCGCTGTCCTGCCCCTTATTCAGGACCGGAACCACAAAAAAATCTTCACCCCAGAAGTACTGTGAGGCGTTCTCATACAACGCTTTTCCATCTTCCATTTCATAAAAAAGGGGCCGCATCAGCGGGTATCCTTTCACCGAATTCTCAAAAGCCAGGGTGTAGTTGTATGGCAACATTTTGTACCGCATTTCAACAGCCTCTCTGGCAAGATGTCTTGTTTTCCTGTCCCAGAACACAGGTTCCGAAGGTACCTCCTTCTGGGCATGCGGCCGGAATACGGGTTGAAAGATCCCGTATTGGAACCACCGGATATAGAGCTCCCTGTCCCTGTAATCCCCTGCAAATCCGCCGAGATCCGAGTGGGCATAACCCAATCCCTGCATTCCCATTTGCAGGGCTATCTCCGGTTGTGACTGAAGTCCTCCCCAGGTCCGGTTCACATCCCCCGACCAGGGGATCATCCCGTAACGCTGGGACCCTGCATATCCTGACCGCATCAGTGTAAAGGGCCTTTTTTCTGGAAAGTCCTTCCTGTAGCCATCATAAATCAGTTTTGCCCACTCGTGCCCGTATGCATTATGTACCTCGTCTGCCATCCCGTTGACATGAACCATTCCGGAAGGATGATATTCAGGTTCCCCCAGGTCACCCCACCAGCCATCCACACCGCTTTCCGTATGATTTCTGTAAATGTCCCAGAACCAATCCCTGGCTTCAGGTTTAAAAATATCCAGCAACCCGGTTCGCCCGAAATAAAAATCATAAGTATAGGGATTACCGGTTGTGTCGGTAGCCAGAATGTTCCCGGATGCGGCCTCATCCCATTTCCTTGAAGTGGTGAGTATAAAGGGTTCTGTAATCAGTATCGTTTTGATTCCCCTCTTTTTGAGATCTGCCATCATCCTTTCGGGTTCCGGCCAGTGTGTTCCATCCCATTCCAGGTTGCCCATATGCCCCTGAATATCCTTACCGAACCAATAAATATCGATAACCACTGCGTCGACCGGAATATCATATCTTATGAATTTCCGTATCGTGTTGCGCACCTCCTTCCCGGAATGATATCCGAACCGGCTGGCAAAATTACCCAGCAACCATCGGGGGGGCAGTGGCTGACGACCCGTCAGAAGGGTATATTCAGATACCAGTTCATAAAAATCCGAACCGCCGAGCACGCAGTATGACGACCGTCCCCCGGTAGACTCAAACGTAAGGATATTTGCCTCACGCGCACCCACATCAATAGCTCCCTTCGGAACATTATCGAACAGGATCATGTATTTTTTCGAAGAGACCACCAGTGGCATGCTGTAATACATCAAACCGGCAAATGTTTCAAAACCATAGCTCGGCTTGTTGTATAGTTCAAGCCGGTGTCCCCTCCTGTTCATCCCGAGGGCCCTGAGTCCACCCCCGTAAATCACCTCATCTGGCTGAAGGTAAAATGCAAAACCAAACAGCGAATCATTTCTGAAGAATCCTTCCTGTTCATGCACGAGAGATTGGTCATCATATTCGAACTGGATCTGATAGGGCGATTTGTAAATAATGGCTTTCAGATGGTTGGTTTCATAGATCAATTTTTCAGGATGGTCTGTAAACAGAATCTGAATATCTTGTGCCCGCAACACAACAGCATAGGATGAATCCATTCCGGATTCTGTATCTTCTATAAAGACCACCTCGAAAATCTTTTCCGTTCGTGGCTTAATCACAATCAATCCGTCTGTAACAACAATCTCGAGACTGTTCTCTTTCAGAGAAAAGCCTTTTACCTCCCTGCTGTAAGGCTGACCTGTAGCGGACATCCATGAAACCAGCAGAATCAATCCTAAAAGAATCCGTTTCATATTTGTTTTATTGATTCCGTTCAATATATATGGTATTACAGAGGCCCGAATGAGGGTTCGACCAGCATATCGCAGTTTGCCCTGAGCCTTCTGTTCCGCCCTTCCTATAAAAGTAGAATTTATATTTTAACCTGCAATCCTTTGCTTTATTTCTTAGTTGATGAGAAAATAGTAATTTTAAAAAAACAAGTTAATTTTACTGTCCCCGGTACACCATAATATTGCAGACCGCCAACAAAAAGAAAAGACAGAATGACCTGGATTATAGTTACAATCTCCATTATCCTTTTTACCCTTCTGGTTGGGATAGCCTTCTACAACTCTTTGATAAAGAAGAAAAACGACGTAGAGAACGCATTTGCATCCATTGATGTTATGCTAAAAAAGCGATATGACCTTATCCCTGCCATTGTTGAAGCCGTTAAAGGATATATGAAACATGAAAGGGCGCTCCTTGAAGAAATAACTGCCCTCAGGGCTGAAGCCATTTCTGATAATATCACCGATGACCAACGGGTCGACCTCGAGAACAAGATAGGCAAAGGATTATCGGAACTGCTGGTCGCTGTTGAAAATTATCCCGACCTGAAGGCCAGCCACAATTTTCTGCATCTCCAGGGTTCCCTGAATGAAGTGGAGGAGCAGCTGGCAGCTTCCAGAAGATTCTACAATGCAGCAGTTACATTGTTCAACAACAGCGTTGAGGTGTTCCCTTCCAATATCATAGCCTCCCTCATGAACTTCAGAAGAAAGTCTCTTTTTGAGATCCCGAAAGCAGAGAGGACTAATATAGATGCCAAAGAACTAATGGAACGCCGGTGAATATAAATCAGTCCGAATGAGCAGGTTTAAAAATTTCCGGGAATTTTATGAAAAAGAACTGCGATCCGATCTCGAAATAATCGACCAGAAAAGGAAACGGGTCAACAGACGCGTCTTCTGCATACTCTCACTAACAGCGATGGCAGTAACCGCAGAAATCCTCCTGATCCCCGATACCCTGGATTTGTTGAGGGGAATGATCCCTTTCCTGACAGGTGTTGCAGGAATGATTTTGACGGGCATTTTCAGCAGGAGTTACCGCAAGGAATACAAGAAGCGCATTATCGCCAGGCTGACGAATTACGTCGATGAGGGGCTCACATACACTCCCGAGGGATCGGTATCCCTGTCAGGATTTTTAAAAAGCGGGATCTTTCCCTCTCAATGCGACCGGTTCAGGGGAGAGGACCACTTTACGGGCATGATGGGAAAGACAGCGATCGAGTTTTCCGAGGTGCATGCGGAGCAGAGGAACCGGTCTGAATCCGGTTCCTCTCAGCAAAATGAGTTTACAACGATTTTCAGGGGGCTGTTCATTGTGGCAGATTTCAACAAGCACTTCAGAACCCGTACGGCGGTGCTTCCTGATAATGCCGAACGGATCTTTGGTAAATTCGGACAGTCCCTGCAGTCGATTTCGTCGGACAGAGGAAAACTCATCCGGCTCGAGGATCCGTTATTTGAAAAGGAGTTTTGTGTCTACGGTGACGACCAGGTAGAAGCGCGTTACATTCTCACTCCGTCCCTGATGCAGCGAATTATGGCATTCCGGCAAAAATGGAAAACCAGGATCTATCTCTCCTTCCGTGATTCAAACGTTTACATTGCCATACCGCTGAATAAAAATCTTTTCGAAATGAGGCCGTTCAAAACCGTGGCCAATTATTCCTTTATGGAGAAAAACCTGAGGTTCCTGATTCTCCTGACGGATATTGTGGAAGACCTGAACCTCAATACCCGGATTTGGACAAAAGAATGATTCCCTGTTTCCTGCCTGCAGGGTTTCCGTAAAAAGCCAGGAATCCGGAAAACGAGTAAATGCAGGTTGTTTTGAATTTTACCATATATTAGCCTGATGAAGATCATTGACGCTCATATGCATATCAGCCTGAACGGAATGGACAAGACCACTCTGATTCAGCATATGGATGCGCATAATATCGATAAATGCTGGCTGCTTTCATGGGAAGAGCTTGATCCCGAAATCAATTATCTTTATGTGCACCTTCCCCTTGAAGATATTCTGGATGCCCATCAATCCTGTCCAGGCAGGTTCATTCCCTTTTATGCACCAGACCCTGCGGACCCTGCGTTCAGAGAAAAACTAACCGCTTCCATAAAAAAAGGGGTCAGGGGATGCGGGGAGCTGAAAGTATCCAGAAGATGGGAGGATCCCCTGATTGAAACCTATCTTGAAACGATAAGGAAATTTGAAATCCCCCTGGTGTTTCACATGGAAAACCCGAGGGTTCACTATATTCCGGATGGCAGCGGATTTCCGGACCGGGTTTTCGAACGGTTGCTGAATGATAAGTTCAACGGGGTATCCCGGTACTATCTTAACAGGATCATCGATTTCACTGGATTATTCAGAAAAAAGGTTCATGCAAATCGTTTTCATTTTCCGGGTTACCTGTTTGATTTTGAGTTCCTGGAAAAACGCATTCAACAATTCAGCGGAATCTCTTTCATCGGGCACGGGCCGGATTTCTGGAACGCAATCTCCGGTTTGGCCAATCCTAAATTCATCCACCAGACCGGTAAAATTGAAAAGTTCGGAATTATCGATCGATTGCTGGAGACCTATGATAACCTTTACTGCGACATCTCCGGATTCAGCGGATTCAATGCTCTGTCGCGGGATAGGGAAGCATCGGTAATATTTCTTGAGAAGCATTATCATAAGGTCCTGTTCGGAACCGACAATACCGGATTGGACCTTCGGGGTCTTCTCGGATCATTCAGGATTCCATCAATCAAGATGGACAGAGTCCTGCACGGGAACGCAGAAAAACTTATGGCCTCCCCTTCCGCTTCATTCAAATGAGTTCAATGGAATTCCTGAAATCCTTTTTCTGTAACTTTTAAAATATCACGCTCCGGAATAATATTTTTCCAACGAAAGTCACGATTCCGGAGATTACTTATTATTTTCAGGCATCAAAAAATAACGTTTTATACCGATAAACTGAAACAGATGAAAAAAATAGTGTCCGGAATCCTCATTTGCCTGGTCACGGTGGCAATCCCTGATGAACTAATCGCACAGAAAAAACCTTACAAAACCCTCGAGGAGGCCATCATGTCGGGCCGTTTATTGAGAGGAGATTACGGACCTTCCAATGTGACATGGATTGAAGACGGCCTGAAATAT
The DNA here is from genome assembly GCA_016936975.1 of Bacteroidales bacterium. GTDB lineage: Bacteria > Bacteroidota > Bacteroidia > Bacteroidales > JAFGWU01. The sequence continues at coordinate 56,620 of JAFGWU010000065.1, forward strand.
TCATTTACCCGGAGAGACGGACGCATCCAGGAGATATGGACCTTTGATCCGGCAACCGGCTCGGAGGAGATGGTCTTCAGCACGGTCCATCACACCTTTCCGGGAACCGAAACACCATTCGAGTACCTGAGCTTTGAGTGGGCCAACAATTACCGGTATATTCTCTTTCAAACGCGGTTCCGCCCGATCTGGAGGTATTCGGGAAATTCCGATTATTACCTCTATTCTCTGGACGATCAATCCCTCCGGTTAATCTGTGAAGAGTCCTTCACTGCTGAAGTCTCACCCGATGGGAAAAGAGTCTGCTATGGTAAGGACGGAGAACTTTACGATTACCGGTTTGAGGATGGGAAACAGACCCGACTCACATTCGACGCCGCAGAGCAACTCTACAACGGACGTTTCGGATGGGCCTATGAAGAAGAGTTCGGACTGGTTCAGGCCTGGAACTGGTCTCCCGACAGCAAATTCATAGCATACTGGCAATCGGATGAGCGGGAAGTTCCAATCTATAAACTGACTGATTTTTCTGCAAAACATCCCCAATATATGGAGGTGCCCTATCCCAAGGTGGGAGATCCTGCACCGGAAGTCAGGATCGGGGTCCTGGATGTGGAAACCGGTATAAATCGCTGGCTTGGGGTGGATCTCCAGGGCGGGTACATTCCAAGGATCTACTGGACCTCGAAAGAGGGCCTGCTGGCCGTTTTATGGACAAACAGAGCCCAGACCCATATCAAACTCTTCTTCTATGATGTTCAAACCATGTCGGGAAAACTGATCATGGAGGAACAGTCTGACTCCTGGATTGATATCTATGATTTCTGGAACCGCAAACTCCATTTCTTTTTGTTCCCCGAAAACAGAGAAGAATTTTTCTTTCTGTCTGACAGAAACGGATATACACACATCTATCGTTTTGATTATGATGGGAACCTGTTGAACCAGGTCACAGATGGCAAATGGGAGGTCATTGGTTTTGAAACGATGGATGCCGGGAACGAGATGCTGTATTACGTTTCAAACGAAGGTAATCCGCTTGAGAGAAACCTTTACAGCATCCGTTTCGACGGATCGGATAAGAGAAGACTGACCCATGCGGAAGGAAATCATTCGGTATCCATGGCACCCGGCGGAATCTACTTCATCGACAGATACTCCAGCATTAACGCACCCTATCAAGTTGATTTGATGAACAGGGAGGGAACGATCATTAAAAAACTCGTTGATAACAAAGGGGTGCAAGAATACATTCAGAAAAAATCCTATGCACAAACGGAGCTTTTCCAGTTTACCACTTCCGACGGAACGGTCATTGACGGGAGCCTTATCAAACCAATGAACTTTAATCCAAAGAAAAAATATCCATTAATAATGGATGTTTATGGCGGTCCGGGTTCACAGGAGGTTACAAACAGTTTTGGAACCAGCAGCTGGCATCAGTACCTGGCACAAGAGGGTTATGTAATTGCCAACATCAACAACAGGGGAAATGGCGGTTACGGGAAAACTTTCGAGAGAATCGTTTACAAGCAGGTAGGTAAATGGGAAACAAAGGATTTTGCGGAAGCAGCTGAATACCTCTCCTCAAAATCCTGGATTGATGCTGAACGGACAGGGATTATGGGACACAGTTACGGGGGATTCAGCGCAGGATACTCGCTGGTGATGCACCCGGATGTCTTTGAGGCCGGAATTGCAACGGCAGCGGTAAACAACCAGGTACTGTATGATTGTATTTATGCCGAACGACACATGGGGCTCATAGAAGACAATCCTGAGGGATATGTTCAGAGCTCTATATCGGCCCATGCAGGAAATCTGAAAGGCGACCTGATGGTCGTGCACAGCCTGATGGATGATAACGTTCATCCCCAAAATACCTTCCAGATGATAAGGGCATTCCTGGATAACGGTATCAGCGTGGATCTCAAGATTTATCCTCCCGGTAACCACGGCGTGGCATACGATATGAGATCACGAATCCGACTGTACAAAGACTACTTTGAGTTCCTCGAAGAAAATCTGAAATAGGAATTCGCCGGACTCACGCCTCCTGAGAGATCCGGGAAATCTGAAATGATCCGGGAAGGCCTGTCATGCCTTCTCTTCCCCGGAATGATCCGGTCCGGTTACCGGTGGTTCCTCCGTAGATATTTTTTTAACGGTAGGTTTGGCTGTTTTTTTGCCTGTGGCGGGCTTAACCGGTGCACTCCCTTTTTCGGAAGCAGACGCTTTCTGCACCGCCTTATTCTCTTTCTTTCTTGCAGAAAGGTATTCATTGTAGAATGGACTGTCTCCATTTTTAAAAAGCGCCATCATTTTATCCAGCTTATTGCCCAGGATCCTTTCATTTTTCAGAATAAGGGAGTTTGCCTTTCTCTTATTGGCTTCTCTTCTGATTAGGTATTTTTTTATCTTCTTAACATCCTCTCCGAGACTATCTAGTGCGGTTTCCAAAGCCTGAAGATGATTTTTCGTAAGCCCGTATTCCGACAGCGTTTTAACATGAGTCTGTTCCTTTTCGGAACGTTGAGCAGATTCATCCGTGCCTTTTGCCAATTTTCCGATACGCTTAAGCAGGCCGGCGGCCATCTTCTGCAGGGCTTTGCTTTTCTTTTTTTCGAGATCGGAATAGCTAATGTTCGTCAGATTGTAAAGTTTCCTTTTGCCACGGTCTGATGCAAAAACACTTATAACACTGGCAACGGGAAAAAGCCTTTCAATCAATTCAACCCTCGACTTCTCTTCCTCTGAATACAGGTTCGCAGAATCAATCTTCAGTTCCTTTTCGCAGTCGGCTAACTTTTTAAAATTCATTACAAGATCATCGTAATTACTCTTCAATTCGATAATATTCTGCCAGGAGGGTAAATGTTTTTCCATGACCTTAATTACGGACCTCTGCATGGCAAGACTTCTTTCAATTTTCGTGTTCATTATTTGTTATGATTTAGTGTTGTATTCCAGTAAGATTCCATTCTGTCCATGAACATAGCGGGTTTCTCCGCGTAAACCAGGTCCGCCAGCTTCATGGCTCTGTCATAGATAATAGCCTGCTCAAAATGGACAAGCTGCAATATATTTTCCTTCTTCTGCCCGATCAATCCCTTTATCCTGTGACGCTTCAAATACTGTTCAAGCTGGTACAGGTCCCTGTGGTCGCCCAGGTGGTCCGACAGATCTTTGATGGACTTCGCATAGCCCTTCAGGGTGGGACTATACATTTTTTCCAGCAGTTCAATCTGGTGGTAAAGGTATTTGGTGCGCTTCCTGAAGTTATGGAACTGTACCGGGGTAAAATTCCTTGTAACCGTCTTTTTGAGTTTTCTCCCCTGCCGGTAAATCCTTCCAATGCCTTTTCTGATTCCTGAAAAGTCATGACTCCTGTAGGTGAAATACCCGATTCTTTTCCTGGCCTCATCCAGTTCGTTCAGCACGGTTAAAAAGGGGTCCCTGCCCTCCATCAGTTCTTCAAGATACCGGTCACGGAGCCTTTCAAAATGTTGCAGAAGAGCTGCTGATAATGCTCTGTCGAGATCCGCAGGATATCGTTTCACAAGTATTTTAAATGAGTACAACAACACCTCATAATCCCTTGCCCGAGAAAATAACCGGGCCAAATCCCTGTAAAAGATGTTCTCCCTGTAATAGGTACTATAACCAACCGCATCCCGGATTAATCTTAGAACGGCCCTGACCCATTTAAAGCCCTTTCTTATTTCATGAATGGATGTATGAATCTCATCATGATTGACACAATGCCCGGATATTTCATCCAGCTGTCCGTTCAATATGCGGAAGAAATTTTCAGGCAGGGCCTGATCAATTTGAATCGTATCGTGCTTCACCTTAACAGTTTTACTTGGAAGTATACTCACAGGCTGAAAACAAATCATGGAGACAAGTTAAGAAAAAATCGCGGGTATAATCACCGGACCCGAACAATCTGCATCCGGTTGAATCGGATCTCAGATCTCAGTTTCTCGACAAAGGGCACTCAATGAACGGAGGATATTTATATCTTTGATATCGTCTGAACAGGAGAACAGAAATGAGGAGCTTCACTGCCTTTCTGATAACAATTATTGCATTGGTTGCCTGCACAACCCAGGATGTTTGTGACTCCGACCTGAAAGCATCCGCGGTTGCCTCCTTATATACCACCAGGAACGGGGTCCCAACCGATACCATCATATCCGGATTCTCACTTTATGGAATAAGGGAGAACCTTCCAGACAGCCTGTTATATGACTCTGCAAATGTTTCAAAACTCCAGTTGCCCCTTGATCCCAATCATAACAAATCTTCCTTTGTGATCAGCATCCGGGAACAATCTGACACGATCCATATACACCATGAGTCAACCCTGTACCTAGTTTCCTATACCTGCGGTTTTGCGCATAATTATAATATTCAGTCCATCGATCATACCGGGCATATCATTCAACTAATTGAGCCAGTCAATGAATTTGTTCTTGCTGAAGAGACTAACGAGAAGGAGCATTTCAGGATTTATTTTTAGCCTGATCCTGCTTTCATCTTTCAAGGCAACAGCCCAGGATACCCTAAGGACATTCGGCCCCAGGCTCGGGATCGATATGGCCCGATTCGCCTACCTGTTTGCTGACCCCCGGCAGAAAGGCACGGCCCTTTCACTGGATTTTGAAGTGTACAAAAATATCTATCCGGCCCTGGAGCTAGGCTTCAACTCCACTGCATTCGAACGGGAAACCTTCAGTTATGCTTCCCGCGGCTTCTTTGGCAGAATCGGCCTTGACTACAATTTACTGCCGGTTAAAGATCGATCCGTCCACCATATTATTTATGCGGGGACACGATACGGAACAGGCTTATTCAGTCACAGGGCGGAGCATATTATCACGCCGGACAACTATTGGGGAGATTATGTCAGGGATGAGTACCGCAACAATCTCACAGGACACTGGCTTGAGCTGAACGCAGGCATCAGGACTGAAGTGGCAGATAACTTTTTTATGGGGTGGACGGTTCGATATATGTTTCTGATTAGTGCAGGAAAGGATGAAATCATGACACCTTATTTGGTTCCAGGTTATGGCAGGGCAGATTTCAATCGCTCTGCGGGAATCAGTTACTGGATCATGTACCGGATACCCCTGATCAAAAAGTAATGCATACACTCATTTAACTTCATCAAGAGATGACATTAAAACCGGTTGAGAAGTTTCTGAAGGTGGAAATATCAGGAAGTAACCTCCTTTTTATTATGACGATTGTGGCACTGTTATGGGCCAACTCTCCTTTCTCAGAAAGCTACCATTCATTCTGGCAGCATATAATTACCGTTGGGGTTGGCAATATCGTATTGTCCAAATCGATTTTGCTCTGGATCAATGACGGGCTGATGGCTATATTTTTCTTTGTCATTGGACTCGAAATAAAACGGGAGATCATAGTCGGGGAACTCAGTTCTGTAAAAAAAGCCTCACTGCCTCTTTTTGCAGCATTGGGCGGCATGGTCGGCCCGGTCATTATCTTCCTGCTTATCAACAATAATCCTGAAACAATCAGGGGATGGGGCATCCCAATGGCCACAGATATTGCTTTTGCGCTGGGTATTCTTCAGTTGCTCGGGAAAAGGGCCCCCCTCTCCCTTAAAATATTTCTTACGGCTTTTGCCATTATAGATGATATCGGCGGTGTACTGGTCATTGCCCTCTTCTACAGCATGGAAATTAAAATACAGCTGATTTTCTATGCCCTGGCAATCTGGCTGGTATTGCTGATCCTCGGCATATTCAAATTCTATTCGAAGTACATATTTCTGATCGGGGGATTGGTTATATGGGTTCTTATGCTGAAGTCGGGACTGCATCCCACACTCGCCGGCATATTGCTGGCTTTTGCCATACCGGTTCAAAAGAAAAAAATGGTCAGGGAATTGATGAATGATATCCGTGGTAATATGGATATATTATCCAGGAAGGAAGCGATCAATGAAAAAGGATTCCTGACCAAGGAACAGCTCGATGCGGCCAATGAGCTTGACGATGCAGCAACAGCCATCAAATCTCCCCTTCAGCACCTTGAAACGAAACTGCACGGATGGGTATCACTCATCATCATTCCACTCTTTGCCCTGGCAAATGCAGGCATAACCTTAAATAAAACGATGTTCTCCAACATAAACCTCTCCCTGGCTATTGCGCTCGGATTGATACTGGGAAAAGTCATCGGCATTTCCCTTATATCCCTCTTCAGTATTAAACTGAAAATAGCCGCACTGCCTGAAAAGACCACATTCAAGCATCTCTTTGGCGTCTCATTCCTGGGAGGGGTCGGTTTCACCATGTCGTTATTCATCTGCAACCTGGCATTTATCGATCCGGCCTTGATCTATTCCGCAAAACTGGGGATACTTGCAGGCTCACTGGTTTCCGGATTACTCGGATTCACCATTATCAGGAGTATGTGTAAAATCTGTCCCCAGTGAAAGGTGTTCAACAAAAGGATGGCGGACCGCTCAGATGCTCATGTATTCCTGGCAACTCTATGCAAATCACTCACTATAATACTGCTAACTATGACTTATAAACCGAATTCCGACCGGTATACTTTGATGAATTATAACCGTTGCGGAAACAGCGGATTGTTATTACCGGCCATCTCACTCGGATTGTGGCATAATTTCGGAGATGCAGACAATCCGGAAAATTTTAGAAAAATCATTCTCAGGGCTTTTGATCTGGGAATCACTCATTTCGATCTGGCCAATAATTACGGTCCTCCCCCGGGAAGTGCAGAGATCAATTTTGGAAAAGTTCTGAACTCCGACCTGAAGCCCTTCAGGGATGAATTGATTATTTCAACCAAAGCCGGATACGGTATGTGGCCCGGGCCATATGGGGATCACGGCTCCCGGAAATACCTCCTCGCAAGCCTTGATCAGAGCCTGAAGAGAATGGGGCTGGAATATGTCGATATCTTTTACTCCCACAGGCCCGATCCTGAAACCCCTGTCGAAGAGACCATGATGGCGCTAAACACTGCTATCCATCAAGGCAAGGCCCTGTATGCGGGCATCTCAAACTATGATGCGGAACAGACGTCCAGGGCTGTGAAGATACTTAAGGAACTCGGGACTCCCTGTTTAATTCACCAACCCAAATACAATATGTTTGAACGATGGGTTGAAGAGGGACTTCTTGACACCCTGGGAAAAAACGGAATTGGCTGTATTCCCTTCAGCCCTCTTGCCCAGGGATTACTCACAAACAGGTACCTCGGCGGGATCCCTCCCGGATCAAGAATTTCAAAACCCCATGGATTCCTCAGAAAAGATAAGCTGACCCCGGAAACGATTCGAAAAATTTCCGCATTGAATGAGATTGCCCTCGGAAGAGGTCAGACTCTGGCCCGGATGGCTCTTTTATGGATCCTGAAAGATCCCCGGATTACCTCCGTGTTAATCGGGGCAAGCTCGGTATCCCAGCTGGAGGAAAATTTTAAGGTTTTAAAGGATGAATCCCTGGATGAGGATGAACTGGTCAAAATAAACAGGATCCTGGACTGACCCGTTCATGCCGGGATTCAGATACGATCATTGCGCTAAGGCTGCAAATCCAGGTTCAGCTTATCGATCTCATTATTGATAAAAGTCATCTCTTCCCCGGTGAGGCTGACCGCAAGAGCTCCGGCATTCTCTTTCACCTGCGCCGGATTCCTGCCCCCCGAAAGTGCCAGGGTTATGCCCGGCTGGCTTATGGTCCATTGCAGCACAAGCTGGGAGAGTTTTATATTTTTCTCCAGGGCTAAAGGTTTTATCTTATCCAGGAAGATATTCGTCCTGATGATGTTGTTAATCCTGAAGTAGGGTGTTTCGGGTCGGGAATCGCCCGGGTTAAAAGGATAATCGGGGGTGATCTTACCTGAAAGAAGTCCTCGCTGAAGGGGACTATAGGCTATGATGGCACAATTGTTATCGGTACACCACGGAACAATATCCTTTTCAATATCCCGCCTCACCATGCTGTATGGAAGCTGGTTACTGGCCAGGCTGACCGTCCCGGATGCTTCCAACATCTGTTCAACGGAGTAGTTGCTGACACCGGCTGCCCGGATCTTCCCCTGCTCCATCAGTCGTATCACAGCCTCCATCGACTCCGCAATTGGAGTTGTTTTATCCGGCCAATGGATCTGGTAAAGATCAATGTAATCTATGCCAAGCCGCTTAAGGCTCTCATCACATTCGCGCATAATGCTATGCCGGGATGCATATTTTCTTATTTCCAAGGCGTTACCCTTTTCATCCTCCGTATTAAAAAAATACTCTCCCCTGTCGGTATCCCAGCGCAGACCAAACTTGGTTAAGATCTGAAACTTTTCGCGTTTACCCTTTATTGCTTCACCGACAAGCTTTTCGGAATACCCGAATCCATAAACCGGGGCCGTATCGATGGTGGTAATCCCAAGATCAAGGCAGGCATGTAGAGCATTGAGGGCATCCCTCCTATCTGCTCCGCCCCACTGCCAGCCCCCTATGGCCCATGCTCCAAAACCGATAGGCGACACTTCAATTCCTGAGTTTCCTAAATACCTTTTTTCCATATTACAACTGAAGATTAATTTCCCACTTTCGTATAGTTATTCCGTTGGTTCCACCCCTCTACATCTCTTAACAAAATCCACAGGCAAATAGTTCTCATAACTCAGGCAGACCTCCCGGGAAAATTCTGATGCGGTTTTCAGAATTGCCTTCCATACCCGGACATCCAGGGAACTGATATCCGCTGACCGAACCCCCCTTTTAAACAATCCGTACAGCAGACCGGCATTGAAGGTGTCGCCGGCACCAATCGTGCTTACCGGCCGAATTTGCTCAACTTCAACAAACAGGGAAAGGGAATCTGTCTTCAGATAGACACCCTGCGCATTAGCCGTATAAACCATAATCCCGCAGTGTTTCCGCACGGCGTCCCAGGCTTCGTCGGGATGACTGACACCAAAGATATTCCGGAAATCTTCATCTGAACCTCTGACCAGGTCAGCATATTCCATGTTCTCGCCAATCACTTCAAGCAATTGATCCCGCTCTCTCATATGGTTATCCCTGAAGTTCGGGTCATACAGAACGCATGATCCAGATGATACTGCCTTTTCAAGCAATAGTTTAATCCTTGGCCTGATTCCGTAATTCAGGGCATAAAACGATCCGAACAGCAGGTAATCGGATTGGCTGAAATCCGGGAATTCAATATTCAGCCTCTGATAGGGATAATCCTTATAAAACTGGTAAACCGCATCGTTGTTATCATCGAGAAATGCCAGAGCAATGGCTGTCTGTCCCTTTTTGAACCGGGAGACATACCTGGATTCGACATGATTCTCAATGAGAAACCTGATGATCATATCCCCGACCGGATCATTACCCAACTCACTGATAAAGGTTACGGGCAAGCCGAGACGTCCCATTGAAACCGCGGAATTGAATGACGAACCGCCAGGTTTGCCGCTCCTTGGGATGTCATCCTTAAAAATGATGTCCAGAATAGTCTCTCCGACAGCGTAAATCACAGACATTATATTATTTTACCAGTTTCGAAATTGTTTTAAAGGTGTCTGATCCCGCAATTCTGGTCAGCTCAAAAAGAATGGATTCATAACTGGAAATAACGGCCCCTTCCTGCCTCATTCTCGCAAGGGCAATCTCTTTGTCATGAATTTTCCTTGATGAAACACAATCGGCTATAACGACCGGCAGATAAGAACATTCCAGAAGATCGAGAACCGTCTGCAAAATGCACACATGGGTTTCAATACCACATATAATGACCTGTTTTTTTCCCGACCTCTGGAGTGCCCCGAGAAAGGCTTGCTCGTCGCAGCAGGAAAAAGCAATTTTCTCAATCGGGCTATTCTGAGGAAGATGAAGTTCAATCTCCTTCAGGGTGGGTCCGAGTCCCTTCGGATACTGCTCTGTAATCAAAACAGGAATTCCAAGGATCTGCAATCCTTCGAGCAGGATCTGAACATTTTTCACCAGGAGTTCCTGCTCCGCAATTTGAGGAATAAGGCGCTCCTGGATATCGATGACCAGTCCTATGCTATTCGTTTTTTCGATTCTCATGATTGCTCATTTCTCTCGATTTACTTCCCAGGTAACCGGCATGATGACGTTTTGCATAATCCTCCGTCCGGAACCCTATTTTCCTCATCAGCATTACCACCAGGACATCTCCGATCACGGTCATGATCGTTGTGGAAGTGGTGGGCGTCAGTCCCAGAGGACAGACTTCATCGGGTTTACCGGTATGGATGACGATATCGCACTTTTGCGCCAGTTCGCTGTCGGGATTTCCGGTTATCACGACCACGGGGATATTACTGAAGAGTGCATGCGTCAGGGTTATAAGTTCAAGTATTTCCCGAGTTTTACCTGAGTTGGAAAGGACCAGAAGAACATCCTGCCTGCGGATTACACCCAGGCTTCCATGCTGGGCCTCGCTGGGATGAAGAAAAATTGCTGGTGTTCCTGTTGAACTGAAGGTAGTGGCAATGTTATCCGCGATCTGTCCTGCTTTCCCCATCCCGCTGACAACCAGTTTTCCGCCTTTCCGGTGAATCTGCTCATAAAGCAGGTCGATGGTTCTTTCATAGGCTTCGGTAACAGGTATAGAAGCTACCGCTTCTGACTCAAACCGAAGAATTCTTCTGATCTCATCGAATATATCCGGACGGATGACCTGACTATCAGGAGCGTCTGACTTATAATTGCCTTCCAATAAATCTTTCAAGTTTTATGATATCTTCAGTAAATCTGCGAATCCCTTCCGACAGCTTTTCCACCGCCATGGGGTCCTCATTGTGCATCCATAAAAAGGATTTCCGATCGAGATGAACCTGTTCGATTTCCATGTCTGCGGATAACCTGGCATCTAGTTTCCGAACCAGCTCGCCTTCCTGACTTTCAAGTTCTCCCAGCAGCTGGGGCGAGATGGTGAGGAGATCACAACCCGCAAGGTTGATGATCTCTTCCGTGTTACGGAAGGAGGCGCCCATTACCTCGGTACGGTAACCGAATTTTTTATAATAGTTAAAAATCTTATGAACGCTCAGAACGCCAGGATCCTCATGTCCGGGGATATGATCCACTCCCCTCTGTTTTTTGTGCCAATCCAGGATTCTTCCCACAAAAGGGGAAATTAACTGAACCCCGGCCTCAGCGCATGAGATCGCCTGAGCCATCGAAAAAAGAAGGGTGAGGTTGCAATGGATACCCTCTTTCTCCAGTTCCCTTCCTGCCATAATGCCTTCCCATGTGGAAGCGAGCTTAATGAGGATCTTTTCACGGCTGATTCCCTGCTCCTCGTAAAGACCGATTAACCGCCTTGCTTTCTCTATTGAACCTTCCATGTCAAACGACAGACGCGCATCCACCTCCGTTGAAACACGCCTGGGAACAATTTTCAAAATCGCCACTCCAAAATTCACAGACAGCCTGTCCATAATAATAGTTAACTGCTCCTGCCGGCTTTTCCCGCTCTTCTTACCAAAACTGATTGCATTTTCAATCAGATGCACATATTCGGGTTTCTGAGTTGCTGCATAAATCAGGGAAGGATTGGTTGTGGCATCAATGGGCCTGTATTGCCTGATGGTCTCAAAATCACCTGTGTCGGCAACCACTTCCGTCATTTGCTTCAATTGTTCAAGTAGATTCATATTGTCCCTTTTTGATTCGGGTTCAAAGATAATAAATTGCACATTTAAACAGCAGATACAGAATTTTCACATCGGGCATTTCAAAAAATTTCCTTTTTCAGGAATGAACAGGATGCCGGCGGGAAACAGTATTATATCAGGATAAAAATGGAAATTATTGCGGTACATAATCCCCTAAATGCTTCAACAGTTCATCCGTGTTAACCAGGGTGGCATAATGCCCCTGAAGGGAGCTCAGCGTTGAGAATTGAACATTCCTGGCTGAAATAATATGCTCTTTATATTGGAGGACTCTGGTGGCACAGGCATCTCCGACGAGTATGCATCGATAGCCAAAATCATGTGCCGCCCTGACAGTCGCTTCCACGGAAAGATGGGTCTGCATGCCGCAAATTACCAGCTGTTCGATACCGTTCTCTTCCAGAATTAATAATAATTCCGTACCAATAAAGGCATTCACATGGTTTTTCGTTATGACCTTTTCTCCGTCCAGTGGCTTGACGTAATCATGAATCTCCCCACCCGAATCCATGTCATGACGTACATGAATGACGAATTGCTCACTGTCCCTGAATCGATTCAGTATCAATCCGGCATTCATGCCGGCAGCCTCCGGGTTTTCGAGGCTCATCTGACCACCCGGAAAATAAATATCCTGGATATCGATAAGAAGCAGGGCTGTTTTCTGTGCCTGCACAGGTATGCAGTGAATCGAAACAAACCAACCAAGGAGAATAAATGGAAGGCATTTCATCGGTTGTACTTTTTCATGAAAAAATAAAGATACCGGAAGGCAATTTAATGATTTGAGTGAAATATCACAAAGTTTCCCGGATAATGAAGACCTTTTATGAAAGATAATCAATCTCAGAAAGGTTTCTGCGAGAAATATAATCGATTCACTAATAATCACTTTCATTCTATAAGAATATAATGATATATTAATAGTAATTTATTAACATATTCCATTTAATGCTTTTGATTCGTAATAATTATATTTATATTTGCGGAAATCTTATTGAACGGTGAGACCATTTAAAGGAATACTGACAATCATATTAAACGGCATAAGGAGGCATTATGGATGAGAATGGTGTGAGAAATCGAATCCCAGAAACCGTTCTCAGAATTCAAGGGAGCGGTTTCTTGTTTTATTGGATGAATAATACCCTGAAAAGATGAGACCCGAAAAAGCAGGTTTGTACCGGAACGAATTCGAACATGATAATTGCGGAATAGGCTGTGTGGCGCACCTATATGGCAGGCAGTCCCATTCCATTATCCGGCAGGGACTGGAAATCCTGGTCAACATGTCCCACAGAGGGGCCGAGGGCGCCGACAGCAGGTCCGGAGATGGTGCAGGCATCATGGTCCAGATCCCGAGGGATTTTTATCTGATCCAGGGATATGCCCTTCCCCCGGAAGGACAGTTTGGAACAGGCCTGGTATTCCTCCCACGCTCCAGGGCGGAAGCACAACAGTGTGAGGAGATCCTGGTGGGAATCCTGAATGATGAGGGGGTCCAATTGATTGACTTCCGAGAAGTACCACGCGACAACAGCAGTATTGGCGACATCGCCAGAAGCTTCGAGCCGGATATCAGGCAGATCCTTGTTGAAGCGGATCTCCCGCGGGATGAACTGGAACGCAAACTCTACATTTCCAGGAAACGGGCAGAAAAATATATCTCCCAATCTGCCATGAAAGAAAAGAGATTCTTCTATATTCCAAGTCTCTCCACAAGAGTCCTGGTATATAAAGGAATGTTCACCTCCGAACAACTCGGCAATTATTTCCTGGACCTGCAGGATGAACGGATGAAAAGCGCGATTGCCCTGGTTCATTCACGATTCAGCACCAATACCTTTCCGAGCTGGGACCTCGCACAGCCCTTCCGCCTCTTAGCTCACAACGGGGAGATCAACACCATCAAGGGCAACCGGTTCTGGATGAAAGCCAGGGAATCCCTGCTCAGGTCGGAAGATCTCGGGGATCTTTCAAGAATATACCCGATTATTGAACCGAACAAAAGCGATTCCGCCTCACTTGATAATGTACTCGAGTTCCTGGTCATGGCCGGAAAATCACTCCCCTATGCCATGTCCATGCTGATCCCGGAATCATGGAACGATAAAAATCCTATTTCTCCGGAACTGAAAGCGTTCTATCAATACCATTCCACATTCATGGAACCCTGGGACGGACCGGCATCCCTGATTTTCAGCGATGGAAGATATATTGGAGGAATGCTGGACCGGAACGGACTCAGGCCATCACGTTATGTCATTACAAAGGAGAACCTGGTCGTAATGGGTTCTGAAGTGGGCGTCCGGTCATTTGCCCCGGAGGAGATCCAGGAAAAAGGCAAACTCAAACCGGGTAAAATCATGCTCGTGGATGTCAAAGAGGGAAAAATACTGAGGGATGAGGAGCTCAAACGAACCCTCGCCGGTGAAAATCCCTACTCCCAATGGATCAAGAAGAATATGGTCAGCCTGGAGAATATCGAAACGGGCAACATTGTATCCCCTACACTTGGGGAAAATTATCAGGCTTACCTTGCCGCATTTAATTACTCCCGGGAAGATGTTGAAAAAATTATTGCCCCGATGGCTGAGAGCGGAAAAGAACCCCTGGGATCCATGGGAAATGACATACCCCTTACGGTTTTATCTCCCCGGCCATACCGGCTGTTCAACTATTTCAAACAGGTGTTCGCACAGGTCACCAATCCGGCCATTGATCCAATCCGGGAAGAGCTGGTCATGACGCTTACAGGATACCTCGGGAGCCTCCAGAAAAGCATTCTCGACAACTCTCCCGACCATGTAAAAATGGTAAAATTCAAAAGCCCTGTTATCAACAATACCTATTTTGAAATTGTAAAGAACCTGAAATATAAGGGATTCTCAAATGCTGTTCTGCCAATGCATTTTGAAGCAGGGAAGAGGGAGAATGGCCTACAGACAGCCCTGGACAATCTCTGCAGGGATGCAGAGCAGGCCGTTGACGAGGGAAAAAACTATATTATCCTGACCGACAGGAATTTCAACCGGGATATGGCTCCCGTTCCCTCTCTGCTGGCAGTGTCGGCGGTTCATCACCATCTGATTGAACGCCGGAAAAGAATGCAGATCGATATCGTAGTCGAGTCGGCAGAACCAAGAGAGGTGATGCACTTTGCGCTTCTGTTCGGATACGGTGCAAGCATCATCAATCCCTACATGAGTTTTGCAGTTATTGAAAAGCTTGCAAAAGACAGGATCATTCAGCAGGACTACGCAAAAGCAGAAGAAAACTATATCAGTGCGATCAACAAGGGATTATTGAAGATCCTGTCCAAGATGGGCATCAGCACCCTGAGAAGTTACCGTGCGGCACAGATATTCGAAGCGGTCGGCATCAGTAATGATGTGATCGCCAAATATTTTGAAGGGACCGTAAGCCGGATAGGAGGATTGGGACTGAAAGAGATTGCAGAGGAGGTCCTGATTCCCCACAATCATGCTTTCACGGCAGGTAGCGTTCGGGAACTGCCTGATGAAGGGATCTGGCAATACCGCAAATACGGGGAACACCACGCATGGAATCCGGAAACAATCGCTTTGCTTCAATGGAGCACCCGGACCAATAATTACCTTAAATATAAAGAATTCAGTCATCTCGCTGATACCGACACCAAAAAACCCGGTTTCCTGAGAGGCTTACTGAAATACAGGGAAAATCCGATTGACATAAACGAAGTTGAACCGGAAGAGCAGATCATGAAGCGTTTTGTTACCGGGGCCATGTCATACGGTTCAATCAGCAAGGAGGCACACGAAACCCTTGCGATTGCCATGAACCGGATTGGCGGCAGGAGCAATACCGGCGAGGGCGGTGAGGATCCCGACCGTTACAGGTCGACTGGGAAGGGGGAAAATAAGCGAAGTGCCATCAAACAGGTAGCCAGCGGCAGGTTCGGTGTCACCGCAGAGTATCTCGTAAACGCCGACGAGATCCAGATAAAGATTGCCCAGGGAGCAAAACCCGGTGAAGGGGGACAGCTTCCAGGGCATAAGGTGGACCGAATCATCGCGAAGACACGAAACTCGATTCCCGGCATTACACTGATCAGTCCCCCGCCGCATCACGACGTATATTCCATTGAGGATCTTGCACAACTGATATTTGATCTGAAAAATGTCAATCCGGATGCAAGAATTTCTGTGAAGCTCGTTTCGGAAACGGGAGTGGGAACTGTTGCCGCAGGGGTTGCGAAAGCCTCGGCGGATCTCATAACCATCAGCGGAACAGAAGGTGGCACGGGAGCCAGCCCGTCATCTTCCATAAGGCATGCGGGATTGCCGCTTGAGATCGGTCTGTCGGAAACCCAACAAACCCTCGTAATGAATAACCTACGGCGGAAGGTTGTGCTTCAGGCTGACGGTCAAATTAAAACGGGCCGGGATGTGGTCATACTGGCACTGATGGGTGCGGAGGAATTTGGTTTTGCGACTGCGGCCCTGATCGTTCTCGGATGCGTAATGATGCGTAAATGTCATCTGAATACCTGTCCTCTCGGCGTAGCCACCCAGGACCCGGAGTTGCGAAAACGTTTCAGGGGCAATCCCGATCACGTGGTCAATTATTTCCGGTTTGTAGCCGGGGAAGTGAGGGAGCATATGGCCCGTATGGGATTCAGAACATTTGAGGAGATGGTTGGAAGGTCCGATATGCTGGAAAGAGATCCTGACATATCCCACTGGAAAACCTCCAATCTTGACCTGAGCGACCTGACCGCCTTTCTTCCGGCATCAAATGAACTGCCTCTGCACAGGACCGAAGATCAGCATCATAAAATTGAGAATGTGCTCGACAGACTGATCATCCGTGAGGCAGAAGCGGCAATAAACCATAAAGAAGGTGTTTTTATCCACCTCTCCATCAAAAATACGGATCGCGCCACCGGAGCCATGCTCTCCGGCCGGATAGCCAGGCTGTATGGCTCGGAAGGACTTCCTGACGGCACCATAAGATGCAGATTTGCAGGTTCTGCCGGACAAAGTTTCGGAGCATTCCTCGTTCCGGGTGTCGAGTTCTACCTTGAGGGCGACACCAACGATTACCTGGGGAAAGGACTCTCGGGGGGACGCATCATTGTGGTTCCGCCCCCCGGTTCAACATTTGATCCCACTGAAAACATCATTACCGGAAATACCATCCTGTATGGGGCCACCGGGGGGGAGGTGTATTTATCAGGGGTTGCGGGTGAACGTTTTGCGGTGCGAAACAGTGGTGCCAATGCGGTTGTGGAAGGAGTCGGGGACCACTGCTGCGAATATATGACGGGCGGAATGGTCGTCGTTCTGGGCAGAACCGGCAGGAACTTTGCTGCCGGGATGAGCGGCGGTATAGCCTACGTGCTGAATGAAGAGGAAGATTTTGACTACTACTGCAACATGGGAATGGTTGAGCTGTCCCTTGTGGAAAATATGAGTGACCAGAAAGAATTGATGGGTCTGATCTCCCGGCACTACGAGTTCACCGGAAGCCGGATAGCCGGACAGATCCTGAAACAGCCACTGGAATACATTCCAAAATTCATAAAAGTGATTCCCTATGAATATAAGAAGGTCCAAGAGGAGATCAAACTGGAGGAGATCCGCCGGAAGATTGCCAGTGTGGAAACTGATGTTGAGATAAGCGGGGGTTACTGAAAGGTTAACAGGAACACCATTACCTAATCTGAAAAAGCTATGGGAGATCCAAGGGGATTTTTGAAAATAAAAATGAAGCCGGCCGGGAACCGGCCGGTTCACGAACGCATCACCGATTTCAGCGAGGTGGAGCAGACCCTGAACAGTGAAGACCGGATGCTGCAGGCTTCGAGATGCATGGACTGCGGGATTCCTTTCTGCCACTGGAGCTGTCCGGTTGACAACCTTATCCCGGAGTGGAACGAGTTATTATACAGGGGGGACTGGAAGGGTGCAATAGAACGGCTTCAATCCACCAATAACTTTCCGGAATTTACGGGAAGGATATGCCCGGCGCCCTGCGAGCATGCCTGCGTGCTCAGTCTGAATGAAGAGCCGGTAACCATCCGGGAAAATGAAGCGGCTATTGTTGAAAAGGCTTTCGCGGAAGGATATATCAAACCGAAGCCCCCGGCCGCAAGAACCGGGAAGCGTATTGCGGTAATCGGAAGCGGCCCCGCCGGTCTTGCCGCAGCGGATTTACTGAATCAGTTTGGTCACCATGTTACCATCTTTGAAAAGGATGAGCAGGCCGGAGGACTTTTGCGTTATGGCATTCCGGACTTTAAGCTGAGCAAAAAAACGATCGATCGCAGGCTTGATATTTTGATCCGGGAAGGTCTGGAGATCAGAACCAATCAGGAGGTGGGCAAAACGATCAGCGGGAATGAGATCCTTGAGACGTTCGATGCCGTTTGTCTCTGCATCGGTTCCATACAACCCCGCGACCTGGCCGTGGAGGGCCGGAACCTGGAGGGGATACATTTTGCAATGGAGTACCTCACCCAGCAGAACAGGATCAACCAGGGCTCCCCGGTTACCGACGACAGGCGGATAAGTGTCGTAGGCCGCGACGTGCTGATCATCGGGGGCGGAGATACCGGCTCCGACTGCGCAGGCACAGCAATAAGACAGGGGGCAAAAAGCGTAACCCAGATTGAGATCCTGCCCATGCCACCTGAAAAAAGAGGCGATGATAATCCATGGCCCTATTTCAGCAAAACCCTCAAGACATCCACATCACACGAGGAGGGATGCAACCAGATGTGGGGGCTCTCAACGTTAAGGTTCACCGGATCCCGGCAGCAGGTTACAGGAGCTGAGGTTGAAGAGGTCCATTGGAGACCCGAAAACGGACGCTTATCCATGGAAACAGTGCCGGGCAGCAGAAAGGTCATCGCAACCAACCTGGTCCTTCTGGCACTGGGATTCCTGCATCCCGTCCATGAAGGGCTGCTGGAAGAACTGAATATTGACCTGGATGAGAAAAAGAATATCCGGACTGATCCCTCCATGAGAACCAGTATCGGGAAGGTTTTTGCAGCCGGGGATGCCGTTAGCGGGGCGAGCCTCGTGGTTCATGCCATTGCCTCGGGCAGAAGAACCGCCAAGGAAGTTGAACGATTCCTTAAAACCGTGAACGGTAATTTCAGGAAATGATTCATATCTTTGCGGGCTCAATCTCTTCATGATGAAATGCCGACCGAATTGCGGCGCCTGCTGCATTGCGCCTTCAATCTCTTCCCCCATTCCCGGGATGCCCGGTGGCAAGCCAGCGGGAGTCAGGTGCATTCACCTGACGGATGATTACCGATGCTCAATCTATGACGATCCCCGCCGGCCAGAAGTGTGCTCGGGGTTTAAAGCCGAGCCGATGGTGTGCGGACAATCGAGGGAAGAAGCGCTGATGATCCTTACTGCCCTTGAGCAGCACGAAGACGCCGGAGGAGTATGACCCTGAGGTCCTCCTTCACCCGTTCAAAATCCTGTTTCGTTCCCAGCTCCTTCTCCATGGAGGTGACCCCCCTCCGATCCAGTCCGCAGGGATTGATGTAGGTAAAATAGTCGAGATCGGTGTTCACATTCAGTGCAAATCCGTGCATCGTCACGAACCTGCTCGATCGAACGCCGATGGCACAGATTTTCCTGGCTTTGACCGGATGATCGGCATCCAGCCAGACGCCGGTGGCACTGTCCATCAGAGAGGACGCGATCCCGAAATGGCCCAACAATTCAATGATGGCCTGCTCAAGAAGCTCAATATAACGCCTTAAACCCAGTCCGAAATCTTCAAGGTCGATGACCGGGTAGCCGACAATCTGACCCGGACCGTGATAGGTGATATCCCCTCCCCTGTTGGTTTTGTAATAGGTGGCCCTGATTTCCTTGAGAAATTCTTTATGGATCAACAGATTGTTCTCATTCCCACTCTTCCCAAGCGTATAAACATGGGGATGTTCACAGAAGATAAGCTGGTTCGGCAGCCTCTCTCCCCCGGCGGGGTTTCCCCCGGCCTGCTTATCCTCTATAATGCGGTTAAACAATCTCTCCTGGTAATCCCAGGCTTCCTTATAATCGATTAATCCCAGGTCGACAAATTCAATCTCCACGTTCAGATGGTTATTCATGATGAATGATATGCCTTTCCGCATGATAAGAAGAGCGGACCAGGGGACCCGACTCCACAAATGCAAATCCTTTCTGCAGTCCGATTTCCTCGTACCGTTTGAACCGGTCGGGATGGACATACTCCCTGATGGGCATATGCCCGGCCGTGGGCTGCAGATACTGGCCCAGGGTAAGCACCCTGCACCCGCTTTCAATCAGGTCATCCATGGTTTCCAGGATCTCATCCTCCGTTTCACCCAATCCAAGCATAATCCCCGATTTGGATATCAGGCCCGATTCGGAAATGAACCGGACCACACTTAAACTGGTATCGTATTTTGCCTTGCTCCGGATCTGCGGGGTAAGCCGCCTCACGGTCTCCAGGTTATGGGAGATCACTTCGGGACCGGCATCGGAAACCATCTGCAAAAGCTGCGGCCTGCCATCAAAATCAGGGATGAGGGTTTCCATGGTCAACCCCGGAACCTCTTTCTTCAAAACCTTTATCGTTTCAGCCCAGAACCCTGCGCCGTGGTCCGGCAGGTCATCCCTGTCCACCGAGGTGATCACCGCATGCTGTATGCCCATCGCTCGGATGGATTCCGCAAGCCGCAACGGTTCATCCATGTCAGGGGGTTCAGGCCGGCCTGTTTTGACCGCACAGAATTTGCAGGACCTCGTGCAGATATCTCCCAGGATCATGAATGTGGCCGTGCCGGCGGCCCAGCACTCCCCAATATTCGGACAGTTCCCGCTGGTGCAAATGGTATGAAGGTGGTGATCGGCAACAATCTTTTTCACCTGCATGTAATGATCTCCGCCTGGCATCTTCATCCTCATCCAGGGAGGCAGCCGTCTGCCTTTTTTAATATCTTCGGTCATCATCTTTGGAATATGGTGCAAAGATAATCAGAATGAAGTTGTCTTAAAAGTACTTTCCGATTTTAGATTTTACCCTGTGGATCCCTGTGCAACCTCTATGGCTCTCCGTGCAACTTTTTCAGATAAATCCTGAAGTCCTATCCGCCATAATCCTCCCTCATCCCTCAGCTTAAGGCCGGAAAAACACGGCCTGTCGATTTTATTTATATTTTTACACCGCCGGACTGTCGGTCAGCATAAAATCCGATCACCCTTAAAACCCAATGGTGATGAAGAAATCCGAATTAAGAATCCTGATGATAGGCGCAGGTGCCATAGGTGGAATTACCGCCGCCATGATGAAGGAAAAGGATTATGATGTAACCCTCGTATCCAAATATCCCGAACTGGCAAAATCCATCCGTGAAAAGGGACTGCATATCTTCGGCCATTGCGGGAACCGATACGTTCAATTGCAGGCTGTATCTACCATCGATGAATTATCCGGGAAATTCGATGTGGTGTTCATCGCGACCAAGACCAACGACATGCCTGAAGCGGCTGAAAAAGTACGGCCCCTTCTGGCACCCGGTAGCAGGGTAGTTTCCATGCAGAACGGGATTGCCGAGGAAAAACTGGCGGGGATCGTCGGGATTGAAAGAACGGTAGGTTGTGTTGTGGGCTTCGGGGCTACCATGGTCGAGCCGGGAGAACTTGAAATGACCTCCTTAGGTGAGATGCTGGTCGGATACCTCGACCGGGAAGGGGACCCGATCCTCTCCGAGATAGCCGGGATGCTCAATGCTGTGGTCCCGACTGCCACTACCGGTAATATACTTTCCCATCTCTATTCAAAATTGATTATCAATGCAGCCAGTTCCACCCTGGGGGCCATTACCGGGCTCCGGCTCGGGAAGATGCTCGGGAACCACAGGGCTTATAAAATATTTATGCGGATCATAGAAGAGGCTGTGGAGGTAGCGAATGCTATGAATCTGCAGGTCGTTCCCTACGCAGGAAAACTGAACTGGCATAAATTGGTGAATGGTCCGCGGTGGAAAACCTGGCTGATGATCCGGATTGTAGGGATCAGGTACCGGCGCCTGAAATCCTCCAGCCTTCAGTCGCTGGAGCGTGGAAAAAAGACGGAGGTCGATTTCTTTAACGGATACATTGCCGGTCAGGGCAATTCGCTTGGCGTGCCTACCCCGGTAAATGATCTGCTGATAAGCATGGTTCACGAAATTGAAGCTGGAAAGAGAAGCATCACTCCCCTAAATCTGAGAGATGAATCGTTCAACAGGCTGATTAAATAATCACCGCCGGTTCCATTCCGGAGAAGGATTCAGTGTTAAAGACATTGACGGATTTACTTGATGGATAACTAATTTTGTACACGTAAAAGGCAAAGACGAAAGCTCTATCGCAACGATTACGCCCTTGATGATAACAAACCATTTGTGGAAGAAGAACCGGAACAGTATAAGGGCTGCCTGGATGCAAGGATTCATTTTGCCGAGGGGGGAGATTGGTTACGGAGAATGGGGCGATTCAAGGCACTATTTCAGGAGGATCGGTGAGATCAGATGAGATCCGGTAAGAACCAGA
This sequence comes from Bacteroidales bacterium, assembly GCA_016936975.1. Classification (GTDB taxonomy): domain Bacteria; phylum Bacteroidota; class Bacteroidia; order Bacteroidales; genus JAFGWU01. The sequence continues at coordinate 78,918 of JAFGWU010000065.1, forward strand.
AAAAAAACTGTGATCGTTAAATATTCTGTCAGCTGATCTCCTTCTGGCTATGGGCATTGACAAAAAGTATGTTGCCCAGGTTACCATAACCTTCAAACATTTTCGTCCCATCGTGACGCAACTGCTCACTGTGAAAACCGATAATAACCAGTCCGGCCGATTCTGAGTGTGTTTCGATAATCGATTTGGGACTCCTGTTTTCATCTTTCTGGATGATCTGGATATTTTTCGACGTGATGGGCAGTCTTCCTTCCGTCACCAGCTGATTGAGCTTTGCCCTGGTTTCGGGCTCCATTTCCCTCTCACAAATCTCAAAAATCGATATTTTGCTTTTCTTCCACACCGGATGTCCCTGAATGATGAAACTGAGCAGTATCATCAGGTGGGAATTTTCGTAATCGGTGCTCCGGATCCAGACATGAATGCCGTTTCTGAAATTGATCTGCCTCTTTACACTGCCATAAATGCACACATCAAAGCTGCCGGCATTGACCAGTGCGAAATTCTCAACGATAGCATTCAGTCCGGAGGGTTCATCCCGGTCATATTCCAGGATAACCATGTTGTTCTCCATGCCTGAGATACCCGGTAACTGAATTGATTGTGCAATGGCAGATGTGTATGAGGGCGAAATAAGGGTATCAAGATATACCTGGGTTGACAGGCTTTCAAAATTCTTTATAATTTTCCCCAGTTCCTGGCCGGCCTGTTCACTGGTTGCCTTTGAATAGTATCCCTCAATCAGATGAATATAGGTCCCGAATCCATACTTGTAGCTGATCCAGTTGAGCAATTGAAAGGCATTGTCACGATCAAATGTATCCCTGGAGATACAGATGGCGCTGGGCCGCCACTCCTTCTCGCCAGGCGACTTGCTGGTCTTCTGGAGATAAACCTGCAGGCTCCGGTTCAGCTGGAAGAGCGCATTGGTGAAAATGGAGGCAAGTCCCTTTCTTCCTTTGTGATAATTGTTTATATAGAGGTACAGTAAAATCATGATGATGATGGCCGCCAGGGCATACCAGGTGTTAATTTTGAACATAACCCATACGGATATGACAAATCCAACCAGGGAGAGGTACCAGCGCGATTTGAATGAGGGCCGGTACGAGGGGGAAGAACCAAAATGGTGAAGGAAGGAGATCAGGCAGAGCGTTCCGTAGGTAACCAGGAAAAACATACTGATGATGCCCGCTACCATATTCACATCGCCAATGGCAACGATGAAGAGGGCGATGATGACCGTAACCAGCGTGGCATTGAAGGGTTCATTGGTCTCTCCCCGTCCTTTCGACAGGAACCTGTTGATCCGTTTCCCGGGAAAGGACCAGTCCCCCGCAAGCGCCTGAAGCGTTCTCGGTGCCACCATAACGGAGCCAATGGCAGATGAAAGAGTGGATGCGGCCAGCCCCAGGGGGATGATAATCCTTCCACCCAGTGCGATATCTGCCATAATCAGCTGATTGTCCACAAGATCAGCGGGAGTGGCAGACAGAGCGAGTTTATAGACCACGAAAAGATAGATAATCATGCCCGACAGCGTCGCAGAAATCGTGCCGAGCGGAATCGACTTTTTCGGATTCTTCAGGTCTCCCGAAAGTCCCACTCCCGCGGTCATTCCCGTGAATGCAGGAAAAACGATGGCAAACACCACAAAAAACATATCCGGGTTACGGCTTTCGGCATTGAGCAGTGAAAATCCGGAAGAGGCCGCATGATCCGTGCGGCCCAGGAAAAACATAACCAGGGAGATGAACAGAATGGCCACCACCACATAGAGTGTCTTCACCCCGATATTTGCACCCTTTCTTAAAATCAGGATGGATAATCCCAGCATGGAAGGTATGCTGATTACCTGCCGCGGTAAAACCAGTTCATAACGTTCCGCGACCCAGTCGAAAAAAAACTCAAATGCTTCCGTGAAGGCAATGATATAGAAGGCAACGCTGATGGCCTGTGAAAGGAAAAGTGCAAATCCGATTGTGGCCCCAATATTCAACCCGAACGACCGGGAGATGATGAAATACTCCCCCCCGCCTTCCACCCGTTTATTGGTGGCTATTTCCGATAACGCAAGGGCAGTGGGAATGGTCAGCAGGTGTCCGACAATGATGATGCCGATGACTCCCCAGAAACCCAGAGTGCCCACTGCAAATCCGAACCTGAGGAACAGGATTGCACCGAGGATGGTGGATATTGCTGTGAAGAAGACCGGTGCGGTGGAAAATGATTTTTTTGCTGGTGCAGGCATATGTGTAATTTTTTCGCCAAAGATATAAGGAAAAAATAAATCTTCAATTGATGTAAGGCATACTGGAAAAGTGACAACCATTGGGCAGGGGCCTGCCAGTTGAAACCTGTTTCCGGCCGGAAGATCGGTTTATTCACTGGAAAACCTGGCCGGTAATGATGATTCTAATCTCCATTAGAAATTCCTCCGGGTCAGATTAATATTGAATCCTTGAAGCCGGCACACCAGCATTTCAGAGCATACAAAATTACATCTTGTTATTCGAATAACAAAATCTTTTCTGTCTTTATCAGAATAGTTATGTATTTTTGAATAATAGCGTTAAGTGATGTTGAGAACTGCAGTCTGGATCCTTTTATGCCTTCCCGCGATATCCTCCCGGGGTCAGTTGACCGACCAGGGTTACAGGCTGCTACCGGGTAAACGCTATTCCCTTGAGATTTCCGTCCGGCAGAATACCCACTCAGAAAATTATTACAGCAGAAGCGATCTGCGCCTGGACCTTAACATGACCCTCCATTTTGATATAGTATCTGCCAGCGACTCCGGCGGATACCATGTGGAAGCCAGCTATGATAATCTGTTCCTGAGCATGCTTGCCCCGGACATGAGCATCGATATTAACTCGGGAAAGGACAATCTGCTGAACATATTAATTGACAGTCTGGAGCAGAAACCGTTCAGGATGTATCTGAACCGGGATGGGTCATTCATCCTGATGGACAGTATAAGCGCCTTCCTAAATACCTTTTACCATCTTGAATTATCAGGAGAAGAACTGGATGTGATAATAAAAACGCTGAAAGAGGCTTTCGGAACGGATGCCTTCAACAGCCTCTGCAATTTGTTCATCAATATACATCCCACGGCAGAAAGCGGCACAGGATGGGAAAAGCAGTTCACCTACTTTTTCAATACCAGGCCAGTGAAGATGATAAACCGTTTTTTCCCGGTGAAACAAACCAACCAACTCCGCATACTCCAGGGGATCGGCATGATCATTACCGAGAAAGAGATCATCGGGTCGTCGGAACAATCCACGGTTTCGACCACGGCTTCCGGAAGTCAGACTTATGATCTTCAGATTGATCCGGTGACAGGCTGGCTGAAAAGCGGCAATTCACGCCAGAGGATCCTCGTTAAGACCAAGATTCTGGAGGATTCCCGGCTGCCATCCGGGCTGGAGATTCCCTCCTATGTTGAAACCCTCTTCACCCTGACAGGTCAAACGGAACATTAAAATACTTCGTTTATGCAACTTTCAAGGAACATCTCTCTAACTGGAACCTGCCTCTGCCTGTTGCTTTTGCTCACAACTGCGCTCAGGGGGCAGGAGTACGACCATTCAGCTGGTATCAGGGCCGGTTTTTCATCCGGCCTCGTTTATAAGGGTTTCTTCAAAAAAAACCAGGCAGTCGCACTGGAGGCGCTTTATAATAGGAACGGCCTCAATTTCTCCATTCTGTACCAGCACCAGGTTATCCCGTTCAGAAATAAACGTTTCCAGATCTATTTTGGCGGCGGACCGTTTTCGGGACAATGGGCGGAACAGTTCTCTCTCGGAATAGCCGCCACTTCGGGAATTGAATATATCATGCGCGATCTGCCGCTCGTTTTTTCCTTCGACTGGAAGCCCCTGTTCAATGTGATAAAGGTCACCGGCTTCGAAATAATCGATTTTGGATTATCTCTGCGATACCGCTTTGAATTATAGGGATATTAATCTATTTTTACAGGGAGTGTTCCTTATCCTAATATTCACTTTATAATTTTTCAACCTATGAACCCTACCCTGAAGGATCTCCAACTGGCTGAAGAAAGAATAAAACCCTACGTTCACCGGACTCCTGTCATGGAATCGAGCACCATCAACAGGATGCTCAATGCAAAGGTTTATTTTAAATGCGAGAATTTCCAGAGGATGGGTGCCTTTAAAATGAGGGGTGCAACAAATGCCATCCTGCATTTAAGCAAGGAACAGCGTGCACGGGGTGTCATTACCCACTCATCCGGTAACTTTGCCCAGGCCCTGGCCCTGGCCGCCAGGAGCCTGAACACAAAAGCCTACATCGTGATGCCCCGGAACGCCTCCAAGGTGAAGATGGATGCGGTCAGAGGTTACGGGGCCGAGATTATTGAGAGTGCCCCAACCCTTGAATCCCGGATCAGGACCATGACAAAACAACAGGAATCAACAGGTGCAACCTTCATACACCCCTCCAACGACATCCATGTAATCATAGGAAATGCAACAGCCGCCATGGAGTTCATCGAAGATGTCCGGGAATTTGATGCGATGATCGCCCCGGTCGGAGGTGGCGGACTGATTGCAGGCACTGCCCTGGCTGTCAATTACCTGATCCATTACACAGAAGTCATCGGCACCGAACCTTTTGGGGCTGATGATGCCTATCTCTCCCTTAAAACAGGGAAAATACAGCCCTGCGTCAATCCAAAGACCATTGCCGACGGATTGAGAACGGAACTGGGGGATGTGAATTTTCCCATTATCCGCAAATATGTCAGCAAAATCATTCGTGTGGAGGAATCCGAAATTATTTCCGCCATGAAGCTGGTCTGGGAACGGTTGAAAATCGTGATCGAACCTTCCAGTGCCGTAGCCGTGGCCGGGCTTTTCAGAAACCAGCAGGAATTTAATAAACGGCGGGTCGGGGTGATTCTCTCGGGGGGCAATGTGGACCTGTCTGACCTGCCCTTTTAATTTTTTTTAAAAAAAACAGGGTCCGTTGTACGATAATTGACCGGTTCATCACATTAACAGGAAACGGACGTTCGGGGATGATACCGGTCTGTCGGTTTTTTAATCAATAATTCGCGCAGTGCCTTCGTTTTTTTGGATTTTAAATTGTAAAATTCATATATTTAGACCTCCTTTTCAAAGGAAGTCTCCTGGTTTATTAATACTGAACCGGGATATTTTTGCTTTATTACTAACTAAAGCTTATGTCCGGGCAGATGATTGTTGCAACAGTCATCTGCTTTTTTTTAAGCACCTGCAGATACATGAAATCGTTTTCTGAAGAACATTTACTGAATGGGATAGTCAGGCACAACTCTGAAGTCCTGATATACATTTACGATACCTACTTTCCGCTGATTGAAGGGTATATCCTTCAAAACAGCGGGACTACCGAAGAGGCTGAGGATGTTTTCCAGGAAGGTCTGTTAATCGTCTACAGAAAGCTAAAAAATGAGAATCTGATCCTGAGATGTAAATTCAGTACTTATCTCTATTCTGTATGCAGGAGAATCTTCCACCAGGAGCGAAAAAAAAGATATCTGCAGATCCAGAAAATTAAAGATCAGCCTTATATCATTGAGGATTCGGGACCCGATGTTAATCCGGTCGACCAGGAAGCACTTGCAGAGCTCATCCATAAGTACCTGAAGGAATTAAGTCCGGATTGCCAGAAAATCATCCAGCTCACCATCAATGAATGCACCGTTGATGAAATTCGGGAAGCACTTCAATACAACTCGAACCATCACACGATTGACCGAAAATACCGGTGCAAGAAAAGTCTGATTAAGAAGATTACCGAAGATCCGTCATTTAAAAAACTGAAAGATGAAATACGTTGATCAAATATTGAACTATCTCTCGGGAAAATTGCAGGGCACGCAAGCCAGACAATTTGAAAGGGAGCTTGCGGACAATAAAACGTTGCAGGAGGAATTCGATCAGGTACAGTGGCTATATGACAGGCTGGATGATATACCGTCTGTCCGGTCGGGGAAACGTGAAGGGATCATCAAAAAAAGCATGATCGATGCCGATGTGGAACGGTACGGGGGCATTCCGGAAACCGTTGATGAGAGAGCATTTATGTCAAAATTGAATGACAGCATCGCTGAGGCCCGGGAACGAAAAAAAAGGGGGCCCGGACGGCTCAGGTCACTCTTTCTGCCGCTTCTTTACACGGCGGTGGCAGCCTCACTGGTCGTTTTTGTGCTTCGTTTTTTTTCGCAGGCATCGACCGACCAACTTTTTGCCAGGTATTTCCAGCCTTCGGCCGATCCATCCCTGGCCTTTTTCAGGGAATCAACGCGGGGAGCGACAGAGGCAGGTATTGGGTTGTTTTATGAAGGGCAGTACCGCCGTTCGATGGAAACATTGAAATCCTGTCTCGAAAACAAGGAGGGAGACTCCCTGGTGCGCCTGTTTTATGCGCTCGCCTGCATGAATTCAGGATGCACGGAGGACCTGGCTCCCTTTCTGAACCCGGAAAATACGTTGACAAACAGCAGACTGGAATCTTCATTGAACTGGTATTACGCACTTTACCTCCTGAAAAACGGAGAGCCTGGGAATGCGTCACTCCTTCTGAAAAATCTGACCACCACGGAGAATGTCTATCACCGAAAAGCGAAGAGGTTGTTGAGAAAGATTGATTGAATTTAGTAGCCGATTGCAAAATTCAACTTATATTTCTTATTTTTAAAACCCAAGCTTCTGATTATGCCGGCATTTCCATTTTACGAACAACTGGATGCAATGGATTGCGGCCCGACCTGTCTGAGAATGATCGCCAGGTACTACGGGAAGCACTTTACCTTACAGACGCTCCGCGAAAAATCATACCTCACCCGGGAGGGTGTCTCTCTGCTGGGTATTGCCGAAGCAGCCGAGAGTATCGGATTTCAGACCATGGGGGTTTCCATTACCTGGGAAAAATTGCTCCGGGAAGCGCCTCTGCCCGTGATCGTGCACTGGAAACAGAACCATTTCATCGTCGTTTACAAAATCAGGAGAAACAAAGTTTACGTTTCCGACCCCGGATTCGGACAGACCACCTACACGAAAGAGGAGTTCCTTAAAGGCTGGATCAGCACCAGGAAGGACGGGGAACCGAAAGGTTCCGCCTTGCTTCTGCAGCCGACCCCCGACTTTTTTAACCAGGAGGATGAGCCGCTGAATAAAAAAGGATTCCGGTTCCTCCTCAGATACCTTTCTCCCTACAAACGTTATGTATTCCACCTTTTTCTCGGATTATTCCTGGGAAGCATCATTCAGCTGATTCTCCCGTTTCTCTTTCAGTCGATCGTGGATTTCGGGATCACGAACCAGGACAGGAGCTTTATTTTTCTCATCCTGACCTTCCAGTTTGTATTGATCCTGACTGTTACGGGGATTGACCTGCTGAGGCGATGGATCCTGCTACACCTCAGTACGCGGGTCAACATCTCACTGATTTCCGACTTCCTCTTCAAGCTTATGAAACTGCCTATCGGCTTTTTCGACACCAAACTCACCGGGGATATTCTGCAGCGGATCGGAGACCACCGGCGCATTGAAGCGTTCCTCACCACCTCCTCGCTGACCGTTTTGTTTTCCATGGTGAACCTTGTCATTTTCGGCATAATACTGGGTATATACAGTCTTAAGATACTCCTGATATTCATTGTCGCATCTATCCTCTATTTCATCTGGGTATCCGTTTTCATGAAAAAACGCAGAAGCCTCGATCACAAAAAATTCAGCAGGCTGGCCGAGGAACAGAGCAAGATGATACAGATCATTCACGGCATCAGGGAACTTAAGCTGAATAATGCAGAGAGGAAAAAGCGCTGGGAATGGCAGAACATCCAGGCCGGACTCTTCAGGCTGAACATCAAAAGCATGCAGTTTAACCAGTACCAGGAGGCCGGTGGGATTTTCATCAATGAATCCAAGAATATCCTGATCAATGTGGTGGCTGCCCTGGCGGTTCTGAACGGTAATATGACACTGGGTATGCTGATCGCGGTCAGTTATATTCTCGGTCAGCTGAATGGGCCCATCGAACAGATGATCTCCTTCATGCGGCGTGCCCAGGAGGCAAAGATCAGCCTGGAGCGACTGGGTGAAATCCATGAGACGAAAGATGAAACCCAGAAAGATACCGGAATATCCCTGGTTCCAGCCGGGGCCGATATACGGATCAAGGATCTGACCTTCAGTTACCAGGGACCCTACTCACGGAACGTGCTGCAGGATATTAATGTGGAATTCCAGAAAAACAGCATCACGGCGATTGTCGGAATGAGCGGAAGCGGTAAGACTACCCTGGTGAAACTTCTGCTTGGCTTTTACCCCCCCTCAGGCGGTGAGATCCGGATAGGGGACCAAAATATCGTTCACATGCAGACCGATCTGTGGCGGAATCAGTGCGGGGTGGTTATGCAGGACGGTTACATCTTCTCCGATACGATTGCCAGCAATATTGCCCTGGGGAGGGATGATGTCGATTCTGAGCGCCTCCTCTATGCAGCCCGGATGGCCTGTATTGATGATTTCATCGATGAGTTACCCCTCGGTTACAATTCCAAAATAGGACAGGAAGGATTGACCCTCAGCGGCGGGGAGTATCAGCGGATACTGATTGCCAGGGCAGTGTACAAGGATCCTGCATTCTTTTTTATGGACGAAGGGACCAGCGCACTGGACGCCAACAATGAGAGACGGATCATGAAAAACCTCGAGGAGGTGTTCCGTGAGAAAACCGTAATTATCGTAGCCCACCGGCTTAGCACCGTACGGAATGCCCATAACATTGTCGTCATGGATAACGGCAGGATTGTGGAACAGGGCAATCACAACATTCTTACCATGAAAAAAGGGTATTATTACAACCTTATTCGGAATCAACTTGAGATGGGTTCATAAATGTGATGGAGAACGATTGGAAAAAACGGCTTGGGATCGTCTATTCAACCGATCCTGATTTCCGGTACGAACGGGAAGAAGGAGAGGTAACCGAAACGCCCGATCCTTCCCGGCAGATGCTTTATATCAGCCTCGACCGGAAAAACCGAAAAGGCAAAACGGTCACGATCGTGGCCGGATTTACGGGAAGCGAAGAAGATTTGAAGTCCCTGGGAAAGATTTTGAAATCAAAATGCGGCGTCGGAGGTTCGGTAAAAAACGGAGAGATCCTCATTCAGGGCGACTTCCGGGAGCGTGTGACTGAACTGCTTACAGAGGGTGGTTATCACGTTAAACGCAAGGGAGGATGAGGTTATGAGATGCTCCTTTCATAAGGGAATCCTGACAGCCGGATTCATCACCATACTCCTGCCATTATGCGCCCGTCAGGATCCTGATCTTTCCCTGGCCGACACCTCCTACTTCAGGCCGGGTGAAGACAACCGGAACCTGCTCGAAGCGATCTCCCGCAATCATCCCGGCAACGTCTTTTTTCTGTTGAAAAGAGGAGCGGATCCAAACACCAGGTCGGAAGAGGGAGTGCCCGCCCTGATGTATGCCATTGATTCATCCCGGATTCTGACCCTGAAACTGCTGCTTCTGAACGGGGCCCATCCAGATTCATCCTCATCAGACCATACCACTCCCCTCATGCTGGCCGTTTTTAACCATCAGTTTGAAGCGGCGCATCTGCTGCTTGAGAAAGGGGCTGATCCGGACCTGAAAGACGATTACAAAGCAGGGGCCCTTCATTACGCAGCTGCATTAAATGACTACCGGATTGCCGACCTCCTGCTATTTTACGATGCAGACAGGAACATCCGGGATAAGGATGGAAATGATCCCCTGATGACTGCGGTCTATTTTAACAGCATCGAAACGGCTGATGTCCTACTGCAGAACGGCATAGGTCCCGACACAAGGGACGATGAAGGAAACACCCCCCTCATGGTTGCCGCTCAGCAGGGCAATCCCGACCTGGTAAGGCTCCTGCTTGAATACGGTGCGGAAATCAACAGTGCAAACGAAAAAAATTACACTCCGCTTGCCTTTGCCGTTCAGTCGGGCCAAAAGGAACTTGCCGCGCTGCTGATTGAAAAGGGAGCCGATACAAACCACCAGGTCACTGCGAACAGGAATCTTTACGAGATGGCAAAGCAATCGGGCCAAACTGAAATACGAAAACTACTCGCCGCAGAGGGCGCCAGCAGACTGCACAGACCCGACTTCTCCGAACTGGCTCTGGGCTGGGGAAACAGCTTCGCCGACCATGAATTTATGATGCAGGTAAGGGGTTCCCTGATCGACAGGCGGTATGGATTTTTTGCGGAAACGGGGATCGACTGGAGGCCTGCTCTTCAGAAAGTGCAGGTGAGGGAAAACGACACCCTGGTTTTCCAGTACAGGGAGATGCGGACCGGGTGGAGCCACGGTGTGGGAAAAACACTCTCCGTAAGACCGCCGAATTCAATGATGGAACTCGGCCTCTATGCCGCAGTGCACGGTCTTATGACCTTCCCGCGCTACAAGGGCCTGAATGACCATCCTCCAGTTCAATATAATATTGTTCCCTCAGGCGGTGCATTCATCCGCTGGGGCGTGTTCGGGATAAAAGCCGGGGTCGAACGCTACACCTTTAAAACGCTTTACGAAAAGCCCTGGAAATTCAACATCACCCTTTTTGTCAGGTACGTTTACAACTCGCCGAAGCAGGAATATAAAGAGATATATTATTAACCGGACATGAAATTCAGGCATATTCATATCATTTTTGTTCTCGGACTGATTGCCCTGATAAAGATGGTCTCCTGTGAGCCGGAGGATTGGATGATGACCGATTGCAATGAATGCTTTTCCTACAAACCGGACAGTGCTGATCTGATCATTTACCTGACGATCAACTCCGAAAACGACTCCGTTCCGCTTATATTCTACAGGGGTAAACAGGAGGAGGGTAACATCGACTGGATCTACACGGCCACTTCGGATGAACTGAGACTCTACTCGGAGGTGGACCAGCTTTATACGGTTAAAGCCACATACAGGTCGGGAGAGGAAACCATCATCGCCTTCGACGCCGACAGGATGACCATCCTCAATGCCAATGAAGATTGCGGATATCCCTGTTACCTCATCAAGGGGGGAATATTCGACCTGCGGCTGATGAAATAATTGGCCCTGAACCGCTCAATGAAGCTGCAGCTTCAGAGTCCGTCCATACCCATCTGACCTCAGCAGGTATGTTCCCGACAGACCCTGAACCGGAATAAAGCGACCCTGTTCCCCCTTTGCCAGTCTGAACGTTTTCAAAACCGTCCCGTGCAGGTCGATAATCGAAAACCATCTCTCTTCTGAAAGCGGAGAATCAGTCTGCAGATAAAATCCCCCATGTGCCGGATTGGGCCAGATGGAAAAAGCCACAGGACCATTTCTGTCGCCGGAAGAGTATACCTGCCAGAAAAGAATCCCTGTCAGCCGGTTATTCTCCTCAATGCTATCGGGAAGGAGCGTCTCAAAAAGATATTCATAATATCCCGATTCCAGGTCACACTCCGTACTGTCAATAATCCGGTATGATTTCACAACTGATTCGGAAGGAGCCAGCAGAACGGTTTCCATGCCCTCCTCCTTCAGGATTCCATCAATATGGATGCTATAGGGTATGGAGTCAATGGGAATGTTCCCGTCATTCTCCAACCTGACCCTCAGGCTGGCATAAACACCGGGAAGGCTTTCCAGTTCGTCGAGGCTGAGGGAGACATCCGGAAAGATGTAATGTTCAATCTCCTCATCCAGGCTGTTATTTCCCGTAAAAAAATCCCCCTCTGCGGTCACGCTGCACCTCAACCTGTACCGCTTGAATGTCTTCAGATCCAGGTTATCCGCCAGTATGAGGGTTCTGCTTTCCCCCGGTGCAATTATCACATCGAGCGAGTCCGGAGCCCGGGAGGTGTGATCCAGGGAAAAAACCGTGCAAAGGGTTCGGGTGGTATCCATTCCGGTGTTGCGGACAATAATTTCAAGCTTTTCCATGTCAGACAGCCAGGGTCCCGATACCGGGGAACTGATCTCCATAAGGGAGATATCACCGTCCCTGAATGCTTCCGCTGGAAATACAATATCGTCAATCCAGGCTGCATCCTCCCCCATGTGCAGACTCAGGTCCTTCTCATAGGACCAGGTGACGAAATGATCGCCCGGCCCGAGAACTGCCGTAAATCTCTTCCAGCCGGTGACTCCAGCCTCCTGCATGATGAGCAGCGAATCCACGTAAAAACGGAAATAATCATATCCGGTTTCGGAGGAGACTTTGTAGGAAAACGAGATGGAGTCGGTACGGGCTGTCCGGAAACCAATGCTCAGCCGGCTCTGTCCGTTATCCCCGATATTCCCCGATCGGGCCGCAAATCCGGGAGAAAGGTATTCAAGCGAATCGGCGAACCAGGGTGAATAGGCATCCTTCTGATAAACAAATCTGCTGAAGTCTCCGCAGGTGAATCTTTCGATGTGCCTGCCTGGGTGGACAAATAATCCGTCCGACGTGCTTCTTGTCCCGTCGGTTAACTGAAACGGACCGACCGTGTAAAGCGTGTCGATGATATCGTTCCTGAAGATGCATCTGAGATGCAATAATCGTTTCTCACCTTGCTGCAGCGGAGCCGTTTCGGAAAAGCCGGCCAGGTCCAGCACCTTTTTGTTCACGGGGGTAAGGTCTGTCACCGAGAGGTTACCAGACCGGTAATGGCCCCTGTTCTCAACCTGCCAGATCAGTTCCGCCATTTCACCGGGATCAGCCACCCCATTGCCATTGCCGAACTTCCGGTCATCCATTTCCAGGCCGGCAGAGAAAAGAGAGGGTGCGGCAATCGTTCCGCCGATATACATTGCACGGTTCACCATCTCCCCGGTTGTCCTGATGACCAGTATAAAAGGAGTCTGATCCGCCACAGTGGGAAGCGTTTGAATCCTGAAACCGTTCTCAATGACCAGTGTATCTCCCGGTAATAACGATTCGATAACCACCAGGCTGTCAACCGCAATGATTGAGCTGTCACGGGTAAAAAGGGTAATCGTATCCTGTAAGACAGCTTCAGCTCCCCTGTTGATAAAAGTCAGATCAAGACCGAAGGATTCCCCGTTGGTAATAACCTGGTCGGATGTGACCGACTCCCCGGCAAACCGGTAGCCGGCCAGGTCCGCGTAGCCTTCTTCCGGTGTTCCCACAACCACTGAATCGATAAAGGGGATTCTTCGCTCACCCGTTGCCACAAGGGAGAGGGTCCCTCTTTCCAGGGTGTCGGGAATGGACAGGGACAGAAAACCATATGCATTGGCATGAGCCGCATTGATCAGGCTTCCGTTGGCCGACACGGCAATATAATCATATGGTAACCCGGCAAGGTCCAGACGCGTTGTACCGGCCGGAAGTACGGCAGGGTAACTCAAAGGATGTTGTTCCGGCACCCCGAACCAGGGAATTATGGTGGGGTCACCCAGAATATGATAAATTCTCCAGTAGTATTCCTTCCGTGAACTGGTGCTTTCCTGGACCGACATGTTTCCGGCAAAAACCATTTCCCCCAGGGAAGGGGCCCAGATATCCCTGGATTCATGATACAGATGAAAGACTTTGTCGTAATAGCCCGGTCCGGTGTTCTCATAGAGGGGCTCAGGGGAAACCGCTCCCACTCCCACCGACCAGTAATAATCCTCCTCCCAGTATGCATCATAGGTACACCCGATATATGCCAGGGCGCCTTTCCCCCCGGTCCGGATCAATGCTTCCGCAAGGCACTCGCCAACCTGGAACGCTCCCGACTGGCATCCGTTTCCAATCACCACCGGATACTTCCCCGTATTCATAAGCCCATCGACCTGAGCGGTTGAGAAATACGGATCTTTCCAGTAAGACGTAGTGGCATGTCCGGAATAATTCAGGAACCCGACCCCTTCAGAAATCTTATCCAGCAGGAACTGATTCATGGAGTCAGCGCTGGGTGCATTAATCAGTATGCCTTCAATCCCGTTCGCTGAATTGAAATAATAGGTTGCGGCATAATTGACCTGCCCGTTGCTGAAATCCCACTCATAAGCATTATCGCCCCCTGCAGCCAGGAGTGATTTGGTGAGGTATAAAGGATCAGGAAATCCGTATTGTTCATAGGCAAGACTTTTGTTGACAATCACCTCCATTTCGGGAACCGTCTGCGCCGGCAACCTTCCATAAAACAGATCCGGTATATAATCCCCGTTACCGTCATATTCAGCATAATACAGATCGGTATAGAAATCGGCATGGGAAACCGGTACCCGGTCGATGTCCCCGGCCAGGATGAGGTAGGAAGGCGGGGTGAATCCTTCAGGGGGATTCTGATAGAGTGCTTTTAGGAAAGATTTAATGGATTCCCTTCCGGTTCCCACATCAGGATCCTGGGTATAGGCTTCTATCACCCTGAATCCTTTTTTCCTCTTCCATGTAATGAAAGGCTGTAGGGTTTGTCGGAACAGGGTATCCGACAGAATGACCAGGGTCATCGGCTCCTCAGCATAAATAGCCTTGGTCCCCCCAGCCTCCTGCCGGCGCACTATTCGGCTGTAAACGCCTCTGAAAGCGGGAGAATAGAGCCCGGCCGGCATTTTCCCCGGCTCCGGCAGCGGTATGGATGCCCTGACGTGGCAATAAATAATCAGACGGTTCTCTGCCGGATTATATCTCACGGGACTGAAATAAAGATTGCTGACGGGCAAACCTCTTACCTTTCCCTGGAATTCGCAATGGAGCAGGGGCCCACCGCACCATTGGTCAGAACTGTATTCGGCCTCATCCATCATAAATGCCATTCGGGCGGTGTCTGATTTAGCAGCCGAAGGCTGAGCCGGAACCATTTTCAGTCCGGGCTCTATCTCATCCAGGTCAATCACAACTGAATCGGCCCATTGGATGCGGAAATCTGCGCCGGTGAATGGTTGGTCCAGCTCAATCAACCATGCTGCCACCAGAACCTCCGGAGTTCCGGGGGAGCCTGTATTGCTGAATCCCGGAATTCCGAGTTTCAAAAATCTGCCCCGCTCCGTCTCAACAATTCTGTAGGATACCGGCGGCAGAACATATTCAAAAGCCAGATGATCCCGCTCCGCCGCGATGGTCCGGAACGGTTCTGCCTTCGCAGGCATCAGGACCCCCGAAGGTTTCTGCCCGTGCATATCATTAAATGTCAGTATGCATTGAAGGATCAGGACAGTTATGAGGAGCGGAATTTTCATCGGCGTGGTTTCTCCGGAACAAAGTACAAAATCTAATCTGTTTGTAAAAGGGGTCACCGACTATTAAACTGCTTTGCTTTTGCAAGGTTGCACCCTGTTAGAAAAAAAAGTGGATTTTCCTGCGAGTTATCCATATTTTCAATATTTTAGGTAACTAAAGTAAACAGCGTTGCGTATCAGGACTGTTATTATGTCTATCAAATCATCCATATTATTTCTGCTTGCGGTTCTTCTTTCTTTAGACAGCTTATCCCAACCTAACAGATTCGGGGTGCCCATCATCACCAATTATGAGCATTACATTACCGGGGGAAGTGAGCAAAACTGGTCCATTACCCAGGACACAAGGGGTGTCATGTACTTCGGAAACCAGGATAAAGGGGTACTGGAGTACGATGGGGTTACCTGGAGAAGCATTCCTATCACGAACAATTCCGCCGTGAGGTCCCTGGTAATCGGTGACGATAATGTGGTTTATGTAGGAGCGGTGGAGGAATTCGGTTATCTCGTTCCCGACTGTTACGGCAATATGTATTATAAATCCCTGATCAACAGAATTCCAGTCCCGGACACCGTCTATACCGGATTTTCGGATGTATGGAAGACCTATTATTCAAGGGATACGGTCTATTTCTGCTCCAGATCCTATATCTTCAAATATGCCCCGCTGGCAGACTCCATTCAAATCGTCACCCTGCCGAAGAACGCCCTTTTCTCATTCAACCTGGGAGCCGATATTTATACCTGCAGTTACGGGGAGGGAATTATGAAACTGAATTATGACCACTTTATAACGATTCCGGGAGGAGATTTCTTCAGGGAGAAGAATGTCAGCGGCATGTGTGAAATCGACTCCTCAAAAATTCTGGTAGCCACCTTTTTCCAGGGATTGTTCACCCTGGATCGAAAAACGGGGGAGGTCGACGACCGCTTTGTCAGTGAAGGGGTAAATAATTATCTCAAGAGCGGACAGGTAGTCTACCTGCAGGATCTGAACCAGGCATTCATGATTGCCGACCTCTATAACGGGATCACCATTATCGGCCGCAACGGTCAGGCACTGGAAATCATAACCGAGGCGGAAGGATTGCACGATCAACAGGTTCCCTATGTATATTCCAACAAGCTTCTAAAGGATTCCGCCCCCGTATGGATAGCCAACTTCCAGGGCATCTCGAAAATCGAAACCAATAATCCCTTCAGGGTCTTCACAGAAAAATCGGGTTTTGACGGATTTATTTCGGATATTAAATATTTTAACCAACGTCTCTATATATCCACGTCAACCGGTCTGTATTATAAAAATTCCACCTCCACGTCCACAGAATTCATAAATATCCCCGATATCCAGGACCAGATTTGGAAGATGCACCATTTTGTGCCGGACAACGGGAAGGATTACCTGCTGGCCATTACGAACTCCATAGATCTCTACCTGATTGATCACAACCATAATGTACAGCGCATGACCGATCTGGTTGTAAACAGGTCCAATACTGAATCGGAGTTCCCCTATTCCGGGTTCACCATCAGCGGGGATCCTGCTGATCCCAATGCTCTGTTCATCGGTTCTTCAAGTGAAATTTACCGGCTGAGATATTCCGGTGGAAAATGGACGGAAACACTGGTTTTGAACAAACTCCCCCAGGAAATCAGGTCCGTTATTGTGGATAAATATCACCTGCTCTGGGCAGGTACCATCAATGGCGGGGTAATCCGGTACGATCTCAAACGTGAGAGAGATGTTGACAATCCGGTAATATTTACCAACGGGAACGGGTTGCCGGCAAACCAGAAAAACCATGTATTCCTTGATCCGGAAAGCGATGGAGTGCTGTTCGGTACCATGGACGGATTCTATACATATGATTACACGAAGGATACAATTATCAGGGATTCTGTACTGAACAGGCTTCTTCCCGAAGGACCAAACAGCATGCTGGCATTTCATGAAGATTATGAGGATGATATATGGATATCTTTTGAGAATGAGCGGATGGGTTGGACGGAGATGGTGTTGCACAGGACACAGCAGGATTATTCCGTGATTTATGACCGGACCTTCCAGCGTCTTCCGAATGCTTCTGCGGATGTTTTTTACAGCAATCCGGCCAACGGATTCTGGTTTGCCAAATCCAACGAGCTTTACCACTATGATAAATCGTTTGTGCGGAACGATACCCTTCCCTTTCATACCCTCATCCGGAACGTTTACATCAACAACGACTCCCTGCTGTTTAACGGCACCTGCTTTATTGATGACGGGAAGGGCGGATTTACCATTTACCCGGTTCAGGCCGAGGATACCCAGCCATTTATCAAATACCGGTACAACAATATTGAGTTTCGGTGGGCGGCCCCATTCTTTGAACAGGAGGACCGGATGGTTTACAGTTTCTGGCTGGAACCATTTAATGACGACTGGTCGGAATGGACATCAGCCGTTTACAAGGATTTTACAAACCTTCCCCACGGATCCTATACGATGCATGTTAAAGCCATGAACGTGTATGGCGACATCAGTCTCCCCGCGCACTACTCTTTTACAATTTTACGGCCCTGGTACAGTTCCATTCTGGCGTTCATAGCCTATGTCATCCTTGCAGCCCTGACGGTTTACTTCATCATTAAACTCTATACGCGTAGGCTCAAACAGGAAAATATCCGCCTCGAAGGCATCATCCAGGAACGAACCGCTGAGATCCGGAGGCAGAAAGAGGAACTCACCGATTCCATCGAATATGCTTCCCGTATTCAACGGGCGCTGTTACCCTCCAACAAACTGCTTGTAGAGAAGGAAATCGGTCATTTCATATTGTTCCGTCCGAGGGATATCGTGAGCGGGGATTTTTACTGGATGGGACAAAAAGAAGATAAAATCTATGTAGTTGCTGCAGATTGCACAGGGCACGGGGTTCCCGGAGCTTTCATGAGCATGCTGGGGATATCATTCCTGGATGAGATTATCATTAAATCAAATATCTCGGATACCAACCTGATACTGGATGCCTTGAGAAATCATGTGATAACTTCTTTAAAACAGACCGGCAAAAGCATGGAAGAATCAACCAGGGACGGGATGGACCTGGCCATGATTGCCTATGACCAGAAGTCGCAGAAAATTCAGTTTTCGGGCGCTTATAATCCGCTCTATTATGTCAGGAAACTCAACAGGGAAGAGAAAGCCCTGATCAGCCGGGGGGATGAACTGGACCTTCCCAAAGGGGCCATGAACAATGATACGCATATTCTCTTCCAGATCAAAGGAGATCAGATGCCCATCGGGATATCCGAAAAGGTTTTTGAATTCTCGGCTACTGAATTGGAGAATGAGGGATACTCCCTCTACCTTTTCACGGACGGGTACGTGGATCAGTTCGGAGGAACCGGCGGGAAAAAGTTCATGTCCAGGAATTTCAAACAATCGATTCTCGAAGCTCAGAAATACCCGATTGAGAAACAGGGCCCGTTAATGAATGAAATTCTTAATGACTGGATGGGGAACATCAGCCAGATCGATGATATTCTTGTCATAGGGCTGCAACTGAATTAAAGCCATACAGAACCGGATGAAACATCCAGATTACACCGAACCCGGTTTAAACCGGGAAACCCTGCTGATTCAGCGCAGGGAGCTATTGTCAAGCATCAAGTATGCAAGCCTTATTCAGAGAGCTGTCCTTCCCGATCCCGAATATATGTCACGGGTATTGCACGACCATTTCATTCTCTATATGCCCAGGGACATCGTCAGCGGGGATTTCTATTACGTAACGAAGAAGGATAATTTTATCGTGGTGGCAGCAGGAGATTGCACGGGGCATGGAGTCCCCGGTGCACTGATGAGCATTATGGGAATCTCCTTCCTGAATGAGATTTTGAGCAGCCGGAGTTTTCGGAAGGCAAGCGGGATTCTGAACCTTCTGAGGGAACGTGTAATGGGTGCCCTTCATCAGACCGGAAGGAATGAAGAAAATAAGGAAGCAATTGATATGGCCCTCTGCATTTTCGATACCCGCTCCAATGATCTTCAATACGCGGGAGCAAATAACTCCCTTTACCACATCCGCAAAAAAGTTCTTACACAGATTAAGGCCGATTGTATGCCGGTAGGCGTCAATGCCATTGAAGAGGAATCCTTCAGAAACCACTCCCTCAAGCTGAAAAAAGATGACATCGTTTATATTTTCTCGGATGGCTATGCCGATCAGTTTGGTGGTCCCGAAGGAAAGAAATTCAAATACGGCCCCCTGAAAAAACTTTTGATCGACATATCGGATAAACCCATGGCCACACAGAAGGAGATTCTTGAAATGGTCATCAGGGATTGGAAGGGCAGCGAGAAGCAGGTGGATGATATCCTGGCATTCGGGATTAAATTTATTTAAAAGACAGCTATGAAACTCATTGCATTCCGGATAAAAAACTTCAGGTCCATTGTGGATACCGGCTGGCAAACCCTTTCCCATGACAATGTGACCAGCCTCATCGGACAGAATGAATCGGGCAAAACTTCCATACTGGAAGCGCTTAAAGCATTTCACGACAGGACCATCATTGAGGATATGCTCCGGAGCGATATGAGCCTGCCCGAAGTCTCCTGCCGATTCAGTTTTTCTTATACCGCCCTGGCATCCCGTATTGATACTGAAAAGGTCGATCCAAAAATCGTGGATGAGCTTTCAAAACTCACCGAAGTTTCCCTGGTCAGGACCTGGAATGAGGACCTTGAGAGTTTTATCATGATGGGTGAAGAGCTGAGCATTATCTTCGATGAGGCGCATGAGACTAATAAAGTGCGGGAAGAAAAAATATGCGGGTCCCTGAAAAGTTTTACCGAATCGCTGAACGCTGCTGAAAGGGAACTTGAAAAAGTTCAGGGCAAACTAAAGGCCGAGGATGAGAAAATTGAGGGTGTTAAGCAAAAAGTGGCTGAATTAAAGCGAACACCGGGTCCATTTCTGTCCAAGGAGAAGAGGAAACAGATGAATGAAGAACTGGAGGTCGAGAACCGGTTGCTAAAGGAACTTCAGGATACCCGAAAGGAAACCGCCACCGTTCTTATTGGGAAGCAGGAAATGGTTGACCAGCTTGCAAGGAAAGCAGAGACAGTTAACAGACTTGAAGAGACGGAACGTGAAATAAACGAAAAGAAAAAGAATATCCTGGAAGGACAGGATAAGCTGAGACAGATCCATGAAATCTCCGATGTATATTCCTCGGAGAAAGAGCAGAGAGCCGCAGAGCTCAAGGAGGTTATCTACAGGAATGAAATTGCCGCACATAAAGAGCAGCTGCAGGAACTGGAGAAAAATCATGACAAACTGCTCCGTGCAATCGAAAAGATCATTGAGGGAGCCGACCCGGATACCGCAATGGACCTTGCAGAACAGGAGATATCCAACCGGGAAAAATTTATGGATTCAAGGCAACTGGCAGAGGAACTATACAGATTCACCCCGGAAATCTCCCTGTTTGAAGATTTCAGTTCACTCCTGCCAAACCGGATTGACCTCGATGATATCATAATGGGGAACACCCAGGCTGAAGGTTATAAAGCAGCAATGAATTTCCTCATTATTACAGGTCTTGATTACTCCTTTTTCCAGCAACCCTCAAATCGTATTCTCAAACAGAAAATCGAGAACCTGAATGTTGATCTGACCATGAATTTCCAGGACTTCTGGAGACAGAACCTGGGAAAGACCAACAAGATAAAGATCAATTTTGAACTGGCTTATTATGATTATTCACACCCTGAGAAAAGCGGCAGACCCTACATTGAATTCTGGATAAAAGATAACCAGGAAAGGCTTTATCCGAAGCAAAGAAGCCGGGGTGTAAGGTGGTTCCTCTCTTTCTACCTTGAACTCAGGGCAACAGCTTTATCAAAAGAAGCCAGGGGAAAGGTGTTACTGATAGATGAGCCGGGAGTCAGCCTTCATGCCCGTGCACAGGAGGATGTGCTCAAGGTTTTCGAATATGTTCGGAACGATATCCAGATTATCTATTCCACCCACTCACCCCACCTGATCGATGTGAATAAACTTTACAGGATCCTTGCTGTGCAGAGAGATGTGGAGAATGATCTGAATACCGAATCCATCGTTTTCGATGTACGGTCCATGCACTCGGCGACGGTTGATACCCTCTCTCCTATTTACGGGATGATGGGGGCCCGGCTGAACCAGCAGGAGATCATCAGGGCATACAATAATGTAATTGTAAAAGACATTGCTACCTATTATTTTCTTAAAGCCTTCCTGAAACTGGCCGGATTAAAAAAAGAGTGCTATCTTCTGCCTGCCTCCGGTGCCGAAAGCATGCCAATGATGGTGAATATCCTGATTGGCTGGGGCCTGGAATATATCGTAGTCAATTTTGGCAATCCCACCGAACAGGCCATCCATGAAAAATTAAGGAAGGAGCTGTTTGACAACAGGCTTGACCTGGCCGTCCGGCAACTCCTGCTGATCGAAGAACACATGGATGCAGAAGACATGTTCTCTACCATCGATTTCAAGAAATTTATCGTCCGGATTCGGGAAGGAATCACGGTTCGTAACTCTGAATATCTAAAGGATAATAATCTCTCCAGGGCGGTACTTGCATCAAATTTCCTCCAGGAGGTTAATTCGGGAACTGTCGCGTTCAAAAAGCTGGATGAGGAATCACAGGATAATCTCCGGCAGTTTGTCCGCCGGCTGGAAGAATTACTGAAATAACGGATCGTGGAAAAAATTTACTCCACCTCAATAAAATTTATTTTGAGGTCGAGAATGGATGCATAATACTCCCCTCTTTCGAGAATATCGTCATCTCCCTCCTCATAAATCCAGTTGATGTGCAGGTCATAACCGTCGTTATCCACATCTTTTAGCCGTTTCAGAACGCGCAGCATGTACTTGGAGGTTCCGCTATTCAGATATTCCATTTCAATATCGATCTCTGTATACGGCGCGGGGGCTTCTGCATAACGGTCTATCCACTCCAAAATCTCATCGTAGAACAGGGATACATCCTCCGGAATGGATCTTCCCCTGAACTTAATTTTTCCGGCAGGATCCAGAAGTACATAAGGTGTTTTTTGTGTGGGCTGAAGTTCTAGCTTATCCATCTGAATTAAATTCCAACCCAATATAGTAAAATTTATTTTTTTTAAACAGGAATTGGTCAGCAATTTATTACCGGGCTTTACCGGCCCGATTAAAAATGCATCCTTGCAACCGGGACGACATCATCTCCCGCCACCTCACCCCTCAGGTATTTATAATAACCCGTAATGGCGATCATCGCAGCATTATCGGTGGTATAGCTGAATTCGGGAATATAAAGGTTCCAGTCTGATTTCACTGAAAGGTGCCGCAGGGTTTCCCGAAGCCCCGAGTTGGCCGAGACCCCTCCTGCAAGCGCAATTTCCCGGATGCCTGTTTTGCGCACAGCACGTTTCAGCTTGCTCAGAAGAATGTCAATGATGGTTTTCTGCAGGGATGCAGCCAGATCGTTCCTGTTCTCCTCAATAAAGTCCGGGTTGTCTCTTAACCGGTCTCTGAGAAAATAAAGGAATGATGTTTTAAGTCCGCTGAATGAATAATCCAGTCCTTCAATCACCGGCTTATTAAACCTGAACCGTTCGGGATTCCCCTCAGCAGCCAGGCGATCGATCAATGGTCCTCCCGGGTAGGGCAGTCCCATAACTTTGGCGCATTTATCGAACGCTTCCCCGGCAGCATCGTCAATGGTCTTTCCGATTATCTCCATCTCCAGGAAATCCCTGACTACCACTATCTGAGTGTGTCCACCCGAAACAAGAAGGCTCAGAAAAGGGAATGCGGGAGAGTCTTTATGTTCCCCTGTCCTTTGCAGAAAATGGACCAGGATATGGGCGTGCAGATGGTTCACCTCGATCATCGGAATATCCCTGGCTATCGAAAATCCTTTGGCAAAGGAGGTCCCGACAAGAAGTGAACCCAGTAATCCAGGACCGTTCGTGAAAGCAATCGCATCAATATCCCCAATCCCGACACCGGCCACCCTTATGGCCCTATCCACCACCGGAATGATATTCTGCTGATGGGCACGCGACGCCAGTTCAGGAACCACCCCTCCATATACCCGGTGAACCTCCTGATTGGCAATGATATTTGACAGCAGAATCCTGCCCCTGACCACTGCGGCTGCGGTGTCATCGCAGGAAGATTCAATGCCGAGAATGACCGGATCCCTTTGCTGTTTTGTTTCCATTGGTAACTTTTCGTCTGTGAGGTAGTTTGCAACTGCAAAAATAATACTGTAAACCTGAACTTTAAACTTTTTTTTCTTTCTTTTACGTTTGAATATAAAGATCCTGATTCATCAAAAAGGCAGCGAAAATATTGATTGTGGTTGTGCTGGTAATTTTTTCCATTCCTGCACTGGGATTACTGTTTCTTCAAAATCAGCAGGTCCAAACCGCGCTGGGCCGTTACGCGGCAAAGACCATCTCCGGGCGGTTCAACACCAGGATTAATCTTTCCTCAATTCATTTCAGCTTCTTCAACCGGTTGCAGATCAAGGATCTCAGCATTGAGGATCATTACGGAGACACCCTGCTCCATTCCGAGGTGGTTAAGATCAGGATCAGGCATCTGAAGCCGGAGAAGCAGAGGATCCATATAAAATCCATTCGACTGGAAAATGCCAGCTTAAATCTTGTGACGGATTCTGCCGGTGTGTTAAATCTGGCCATGATTATAGATCCATTCAGGAATCCCCATCGTCCGCCTGAAAAAAAAATGATCCTGCAGATCAATGAAATCATGCTTGATGATGGTCATTTTGCACTCTCCCGGATGGAAAAAAGAATAAAGGATACCGGGATCAATTTCACGGATCTCGATCTGGATCTTCTCAGCATTAAGGTTTCAGATCTCTCCTTCTACCGTGATACCATAGATTTGAAAATAGACGATTTGAGTGGTATGGAAAAGTCGGGATTTTCCATCGGCAGTCTGTCATCATCCCTCCGAATCGGTAAGAGACAACTCACCTTCGCGGAATCCCTGATTAAAACGGAAGGTTCTGATTGTTACTTTCCCCTGATCAGCCTCTTATTCGAAAATTACGGGGATTTCAGTTCATTTCTGGACCGGGTTACAATGCATATCGTTTCTGAAGAATCTGTAATAAAGGGTTCCGACCTCGCTTACTTTGCTAATATCTTCAGGGAGTATGAGAAGAACTTTTTTCTCAGGGGAGAGGTAATCGGCAAAGTCAGTGATTTAATGGGAAGGGACCTGTTCATCAGATACAACGGCCGCAATTTTCTTCATTTCGACTTTCTTATGATCGGTCTGCCCGATATAGAAAATACCTTTCTCGATTTCAAATTTAAAAGTCTGAACACCAGTTACAGGGAGGTGAACCATATATTAATGGCATCGGATATTCACATGCTGAATGAGTCTGACCTCTGGAGCAAGTTCGGAACCATGGAGTACAGGGGCCGGTTTACCGGGTACCCCGATAATTTTGTCACTTCCGGATACCTGGGAACCGATATCGGCAGGATGGTTCTCGACCTCTCCTTCCGGCCCGGGGAATCCGATCAAACCGGCTTCCATGGCCGGCTGCAATGCAATGACCTCCATCTCGGGGAGCTGATAAACCAGGAGACACACGTCGGGAAACTGGATATGGACATCGATGCAGATGGAACATTTATGAAGAATGAACTGTTTGCCAGCCTGAAAGGGACACTGGATACATTGGAGTTCTATAATTATTCGTACAGCAATATTGATGTCGACGGCATATTCCAGAACAGGACCTTTAACGGCCGGTTCAGTATCCGTGATCCCAATATCATGCTTGATTTTGAAGGATTGATGGATCTTTCCTCAGAGATTCCGGCTTACAATTTTGTTGCCGATGTGGCCCGTGCAAGACCGTATTACCTCAATCTCAGGGATGATGATCCCGCCTATTTTGCTTCATTCCTTCTGAAAACAAACCTTACAGGAAAATCCCTCAATGAGCTTAACGGAGAACTCACACTGGTAAACAGTCTTTTTGAAAGAACCGGTTCAACCCTTCAGATGTACAACCTGAACCTCATTGCCCGCAACACTCCCGATTCATCCCTTCTGTTCCTGAAATCAGACCATCTGGACGCCGAACTGACCGGAAAATTTAAAATCACGGAGCTACCGCAATCCTTTATCCGCCTTGCCGATGCCTATATGAATGTCGATCCCGTTCAGGTTCATGGATTTGATTCACTGAATCATTTTAAGTACAGATTTGATTTCAAGCGCATGAATCCGGTCCTGGATTTCTTTGCTCCAAAATTTCAGATTGGGGACCGCAGCACACTCGATGGTAATTATAACCCGCCTAACCAGCTGATTTCCGCAGATGGCCAATTTAATTCACTCACTATTGGGGGAATTACCCTGAACGAGATGCGCCTCTCACTCGACGCAGATTCGCGCCGTCTTGCCCTGGACCTCCTCTGTGATTCCGTCTCCTCAGGAGACCTCACCATTGAGAATCAAAAATTAAATATGGTTGCCCGGGCGGATACAGCCCTGTTTAATGTTTCCTGGGATAACCGCCGTGACCCGCTTTACAAAGGGGAACTGAAGCTGAAGGGATACCTCAGTTACGATACGGCAGGAACCCGCCAGGTGAACACCATCCTCAGTAAATCCGAAATGGTCGTTAACAATGATATCTGGATACTATTTCCCTCCTTCATCAAAATCAGGCCGGAATCATTCAGCTTCGACAGCCTGCTCCTGGTGAGTGTGGATAAATATGTCCTGGCCGACGGAACTTACTCAAAACAGGGGGAGGATGTTCTGCAGGTTTCCATGAATGATCTCTCGATTCAGCAGGCTACCAATTTCTTCAAATCCCCGGCTGAACTGGAAGGCGGTTTATCGGGAACCCTGCAGTTCAGAAATCTCGACGGCAATCCCTATCTCCTGTCTGACCTCGAAATTGAGGATCTTTTTATAAACGGGGAATCCTTCGGATCGGGGAGTGTTCTTGCCCGATGGGATGAACAATCGGGCAGTCTGAAAATTGACGCGGACGTCACCCGCAGGAACCTGGAGACCCTCTCCATCGATGGTAACTATACTCCTTCAGGAAGGGATCTGAATTTCAACATCCTGCTGAACAACGTAAACCTTGGAGCCTTTGAGCCCTATGCATCAAGGATAGCCACTGATCTCGACGGATTCATGAATGCACGTCTGACCCTGGACGGAACGGTCGGCAGGCCTGAACTGAACGGGACCATTTATTTCGACAGGGGCACCGCACTCCTGAACTATTTAAACACGGTTTACACCTTTAACAACGACGTAAGGATTTATCACAATAACATTTACCTGGATAATTTTGAGGTTCTGGACCGATATAGCAACATGGCCCTGATCAACGGCACTATTACCAACTCCTATTTCCGTGACCTGAGGCTGAACCTGGACATCAGGGCAACCAATTTTGAGGTCTTCAATACGACCCAGGCAAACAATGAACTATTTTACGGGAATGTGTTCGGGAGCGGCCGGGTGAATATCAGCAAACCCGGGGAGAAGATAAAATTTGACATAAGGGCCAGGACAAACCGGAATACTTCATTTTTTCTGCCGCTCTACAATGCCTCAGAAGCCAAAACGATCGATTTTGTGACATTTGTTGAACAGGAAGCGTCTGCCGCGGCGGAGGTAAATCAGAAAATCAAAGGCGTCGAGCTGGCCATGGAACTGGAAGTTACCCCCGAAGCAGATGTGCAATTGATTTTTGATCCCCAGGTCGGCGATATCATCCGGGCAGCCGGAAAAGGAAACCTTCAGATCAACCTCGATGAGATGGGTGATTTCGAGATGTACGGAGATGTGGAACTGCAGAGGGGAGAATACCTTTTCACCCTTCAGAACGTAATCAACAAGCGTTTTGCAATTGAACCGGGCAGTAAAATAATCTTCAATGGTGCTCCGACAAACGCCAATATTGATCTCCAGGCCATTTACAACCTGAAAGCCGCACCCTATAATCTCTCCCAGGATGGGAATGACGAAAACCTGAAGAAGCGGATCCCCGTCGAGTGCCGTTTAAACCTCACGGGAGAGCTCACCAATCCAACCATCAAACCCGGAATCAATATGCCGACGGCAGATCCCGAAACCCGGAATCTGCTTGATAACAGCATCAGTACTGAAGAGGAGCTGATGAAACAATTTCTTGCCCTGCTGGTCATCAATAACTTTTACAGCGTTTCGGGATATGACCTCTCCAGTGCAGCAGGCTTTAATGGGTCCGTTGCCGGCGTGACAGCCAGCGAATTACTGTCAAACCAGTTAAGCAACTGGCTCTCCCAGATTAGTGACGATTTCGACATCGGGATCAATTACCGGCCCGGAGATGAAGTAACCAGTGATGAGGTTGAACTGGCCCTCTCCACGCAACTGCTGGACGACCGGATACGCATCAGCGGAAACGTGCGGGGAACGACCACCTCTCCCTCCGCAACCACCGCGAACAACTCCAACATTGCCGGGGATTTTATTGTGGAATTCATGGTGACGGATAATATCAGTATCAAGGCATTCAACCGGGCCAGGGATGAATTGCTTTACCAGACAGCCCCCTACAAGCAGGGAGTGGGTATCTCCTATAAAGAGGAGTTCGACACCCTTGGTGAACTGGTCAGGAAATACAGGGACGGACTCTTCAGGAGGGACGGTAAAAAGAAAAAGAGTCAGGAGCGCCCGGAACAGGAGGATCAGGCCATCCCTGCCCGGGAAGAGGAAGAGGGATCCACTGAGGATAAAAGCCTTCGCTAAACCGGTTGCCTTGCAGGCCCGTAAGGTCCTGTCTCTTCCCGGGCCCTCTCTCCGGACCATTCTGTTAATAATAACCCGAAAATCTTTGATAACGAGGTATACTACATGAAAGCGTATCTCGTTATCTTTTTATATATTGCGACGCAAAATAAATAACACATGAAAGGTTTGATATTCTTACAATTGACTTCTGCTGATACTGCTGTTGTCCCCGGAACCTCAACCGAATCGTTCATTGATCTGGCCATAAAAGGCGGCTGGGTGATGATTCCCATAGTATTGCTCAGCCTGATAGCCGTCTATATCTTTTTTGAAAGATGGTTTGCCATAAAAAAAGCTTCCCGGGTGGACCAGAACTTCATGAACCGCATTAAGGACTATATTGTCGACGGGAAGGTGGATTCCGCCAGGGCACTCTGCCAGTCAAACGATAATCCTGTGGCCAACATGATTGAAAAGGGAATCAGCCGGATTGGCCGTCCGCTGAATGATGTGAATGCCGCCATTGAGAATGTCGGCAAACTGGAGATCTACAAGCTGGAACGGGGATTGCCCACGCTGGCCACCGTTGCCGGAGGAGCGCCCATGCTTGGATTCCTGGGTACCGTCATCGGGATGGTCAGGGCATTTCACCAGATGGCTTCAGCGGGCAATAATATCAATGTGGGCCAACTTTCGGACGGAATATACACGGCGCTGATAACAACCGTTGCAGGACTGATTGTGGGCATCATCGCCTATTTTGCCTATAACACCCTCGTCGCCAGGGTCGACAAGGTCATCAATACCATGGAGGCCAGCTCAACGGAGTTTATCGACCTCCTGAATGAACCGGTAAAGTAAACAGGAAAATGTCTCTGCGACCAAGAAACAGGGTAATGGATAACTTCGCCATGTCGGGCATGACCGACATTGTGTTCCTGTTGTTGATCTTTTTCATGCTGACCTCTACCCTGATTGCTCCCAACGCACTGAAGATGCTTCTTCCCAGCCGCAGTCAGGCAGATTCAGGGGATGATTCGCGGGTTCCCACGATTATGATTCATTCCGACAGCCGGATAACTGTCGACGGGCGTACCATTCGTTATGAAGATCTTGGTATAATTCTTGAATCCCGGTTGTCGGGTGATCCGGAACCCACGGTTAAAGTGGTAACCTCTCCCTATGTGTCGGTCGGCGATGCAGTAAAAATTATGAATGTTGCAGCTGAAAGAAATTACACAGTGGTTCTGAAACAACTCTGATGGCACTGGAATCCAGACATAGGGCCAATAAAAACTTCAATATGGCGGGAATGACCGACATTGTGTTTTTATTGCTGGTTTTCTTCATGATCACCTCCACCCTGATTGTGCCGTCCAACGCGGATGTCAATCTTCCGGAAAGCAATAACCAGACACAGGCCAATCCCGTACTGGTAATTTCCGTCTCCCGCGATAAACAGATTATGGTTGAGGACCAGGTTTATTCGCTCCCCGAAATTGAAGGGGTCCTGAGAAAGAAACTCCAACCTTACGGAGAGGCCCCCACCATCCGGTTGAATGCCGACAGGGATCTGAACATGGACGAAGTCTTTGCCATACTGAACATAGCGAAAAGAAACAGGTATAAGGTCATACTCGGGACAAAACCTTCAGACTAACGGGTTTGAAATCATGAAACTGAACAGCCAAGGACTTATAGGCACCATCATATACCACCTTCTCCTGTTAATCCTTTTGATATTTACAGGGTTGACCTTCCCGTTCCCTCCTCCCGAGGAAGAAGGGATCCTGGTCAATTTCGGAACAGATGAAACCGGGTTTGGAGAATTCGAACCCATTGGCGACGAGCAGAGCGCAGGAGAACCCGATCAGCCCGTTGTCGAGGAAACCCCGGAAGTAACCAGGGAGGTCGTTGAAACAGTTGCCCCCAAACCCGTTCCCGTTCGCGTAGATCATACCCAGGACCTTGAGGAGACGCGGGTCAAAGAAGTGCCGCAACCCACCGCCGAGGAGATCAGAAAGCAGAGGGAGGAGGAGCTGAGGAAACAGCGGGAACTGGAAGAGGAGCGAATCCGGCAGGAGGAACTGAGAAAACAGCAGGAACAGGCCGACCGGCTCAGTAACCTCGGGAGAAGCACATTTGGAAAGCAGGGAGTGGGAGAAGAAGCCGGCTCGGAAGGAGAAGCCGGCGGAACCGGTAACCAGGGTGTCACCACCGGAACACCCGATGCCGACCGGTACGGTGTGGGAAGCGGACTTGGAGACGGCATTTCCTTCGGACTGGGATCACGGAAAGCGGTGGGCAATATCCCCAAACCCATCGTGGATGATTGCCAGGTAACCAGCCGGATGGAGGTTGAGGTGGGCATCCAGGTGGACCGGAACGGAAATGTGGTCGGAACCATTGTGAACAAAGCGACCTACCAGGATCCCTGCATCTGGGATGCGGTCCTGGAAGCCGCTAAAAAAACCCGTTTTACCAGTGACCCGAAGGCTGACTACAAGCAAACCGGCTGGATACGCTATATCATCGAACCTTAAAGGTTATCCATTATTAAATAGATGGCGGATCCCAGCAGGGCCACCAGGACAAAATAGCGAATTAACTTTGCACCCCATTTAATAGCCATCCGGGCTCCCAGCCAGGCACCTATCATGCTGCCTGCAGAAAGCAGCAGTCCTATCCACAGATTGACATGTCCGTTCAGAAAGAAAATGAGCAGGGCAACGGGAGTATAAAGCAGGATGATGAACAGTTTCATGGCATTGGCCTTCACCAGTTCAAACCCGCAGCCCAGAACCAGTCCGGTTAACAGAAAAAAACCGACGCCCCCCTGGATAAATCCGCCATACATCCCTATCAGGAAGAAAATGATGACCTGCAGCCAGTAGGGAAGTGCAGGATGGATTTCATGACTGGTTACCCATCGGTTGGGTTTAAGGAGAACCAGCAAAAACATCAGTAACAGAAGAATTGCTATCGCCTTTTTCATGGCAGCTTCGTTAAAACTAACTGCAATGAAGGCTCCTGCAATGGCTCCTGCGGCTGCCGGTAATCCCACTTTAATTCCCTGCCGCAGGTCAAGTACCTTCTCTCTGTGAAAACTGCTGACCCCGACTACATTCTGCAGGAGGATCGCGATGCGGTTGGTTCCATTGGCCATGTTGGGATCCAGTCCGAATGCCATCAGGAACGGGAGAACCAGCATTGAACCTGCAGCGGAGAGGGTGTTAATGATCCCCGCAACAACACCTACCGCAACGACCGCGGGATAAAAATACCATTCCATGTTTTTTCTCTCAGGCAAACATCGGGTAATCGCGCATCAGGTCGTTGACCTCGTGCCGTATTTTACTGATCACTTCCCGATTGTCGATGTTCATGATAACCCGGTCGATCAGTTCCACGATCACCGGAATAACTTCTTCCTTAATCCCGCGGGTGGTAATGGCCGGGGTCCCGACCCGGATGCCGCTCGTCTGGAAGGGGGAGCGGCTGTCGAATGGAACCATATTCTTGTTCACGGTAATATCGGCTTCCACCAGGATATTTTCGACCTGTTTGCCGGTAATATCCTCAACTTTGGTGCGGAGATCGATCAACATCGAATGGTTATCGGTTCCGCCCGAAACCACTTTGTAACCAAACTTCATGAATGCATCCGCCATCACAGAGGCATTTTTCTGAACCTGCTGCTGATAAATTCCGAACTCCGGAGTGAGTGCTTCGCCGAACGAAACCGCCTTGGCCGCAATAACATGCTCCAGGGGACCGCCCTGGATGCCGGGAAAGACGGCCGAGTTGATTACCGAGGACATTTTTCTGAGCTCCCCTTTCTTTGTAGTCAGGCCCATGGGATTGTCATAATCCTTTCCGATGAGGATAATTCCGCCCCGCGGTCCCCTGAGCGTTTTATGAGTTGTAGAGGTCACAATGTGTGCATATTCCAGGGGATTATCGAGCAATCCCGCAGCTATCAGTCCGGCCGGATGGGCCATATCCACCATGAGCAGGGCCCCCACCCTGTCGGCTATCTCCCTCATCCTTTTATAATCCCACTCCCGGGAATAGGCTGAAGCCCCTCCCACAATCACTTTTGGCCGTTCTTTTACGGCAAGCTCCTCCATCATATCATAATCGATATAGCCGGTTTCTTCATTCAGCTTATAGGCAACCGGCCTGTAAAGGATTCCTGAGCTGTTTACCGGGGAGCCATGTGACAGGTGCCCGCCATGTGACAGGTCCAGACCCATGAAGGTGTCCCCCGGTTCCATTAAGGCCATAAAAACCGCCATATTCGCCTGAGCCCCCGAATGCGGCTGCACATTGGCATATTCCGCCCCAAAGAGCTCACACAACCGATCGATGGCAAGCTGCTCCACCTGGTCAATGATTTCGCAACCGCCGTAATACCGGTGGCCCGGATACCCCTCTGCATACTTGTTTGTCAGACAGGAACCCATTGCCTCCATGACCTGTGGACTCACGAAATTCTCTGAAGCGATTAATTCAATGCCGCGTCTCTGGCGGTCGTTTTCGTGACCGATCAGATCGAAGATGTCGATATCTCTTTTCATTATTCTGTTTTTAGGGTGATTAATGTTCTGTACTCCCGGTCTGACCGATTCAGTGGATCCGGGAAGGTCGGGAAAAAGCTCATCCGCCGGAAATTTTCCTTCAAAGATAAAATTTTGTTGTTGAATCGGGCATGAATAAGGGTCAAAGTTCAGGGTTCAGCCCTCTTTCGCCAGAGGCTTCGGAGGATAAAAGGTTCAGGGTTCAATTTATTGAACATAATAGGCAGACACGCAATTATTGCGTGGCGGATTTTCGAGAACCGAAAGCAGAGTTTCCAGAACCGCGAGCAGAGTTTCCAGAACCGTAAGTAGAGTTTCCAGAACCGTAAGTAGAGTTTCCAGAACCGTGAGTAGAGTTTCCAGAACCGTAAGTAGAGTTCCCAGAACCCTAAGTAAAGTTTCCAGAACCGCGAGTAGAGTTTCCAGAACCGTGAGTAGAGTTTCCAGAACCGTAAGTAGAGTTTCCAGAACCCTAAGTAGAGTTTCCAGAACCCTAAGTAGAGTTTCCAGAACCGAGAGTAGAGTTTCCAGAACCCTAAGT
>JAFGWU010000066.1 GCA_016936975.1 Bacteroidales bacterium
AACCGGCAGTGTCGTTGGCTCTGTGGCATCCGCCAGGCAAGCTACCGTGCCACCGTCGGTTGAGACGGGTCCGCCCACTTCCGCAGGAGGCGTGGTCCTGTCTATGGTATAAGTGAAAGTCCAATCAGCCGTAGTCGTCCCGTCACATGCCGTATACCGGTAGGTCCATACCACCGTACCCTCACAGTCCAGCGGATCCGGCACCGATACCGAACCAACTAGCTCGGCCGCTACCATCCTTCCACATGCATCTGGAATATAAGGCAGGGGACCGGGATCGACCGCCTCCGAGGGACAAGCAACTGTTGCGGAACCATTGGATGGAGGGGTCAACGCTCCTGTGTATTCAATCGTATAAGTGTAAATCCAGTCAAAATAGTTCCCCGCACAATCCGTGTATCTATACACCCATGTGTAGGTCCCCTCACAGCCGTCATAATCTCCGCCGTTGGTGGGTGCGGCAGGGGTAAGTACATTGCCGCATACATCCTCCACCACCGGCAGTATCGTTGGTGCTGTGGCATCTGTCAGGCAGGCCACCGTGCCCCCGTCGGTTGAGACGGGTCCGCCCACTTCCTCAGGAGGCGTCGTCCTGTCTATCGTATAAGTGTAGGTCCAGTCAAAATCGTTTCCCGCACAATCCGTGTAGGTATAAACCCAGGTGTAGGTCCCTTCACATCCGTCGTAAGTACCGCCATGGGCTGGTCCGGCAGGTGTAAGCACATTGCCGCAGGCATCCTCCACTACCGGCAGTGCTGCCGGAGCCGTGGCATCCGCCAAACACTCCACCGTGCCACCGCTGGTTGAAACCGGCCCACCGATTTCGGCCGGAGGTGTTGAAGGAATAATCGTAATGGTTTGATATACCTCTATGCTGTTATTACACCCGTCGGTTACGCTGTAGGTCCTGATAATGGTCTCTGGACAATATGCATTGTCGGATACATCGCTGACAAAAGCCACAACCGGTGCGGCGGTGCAGTTATCCGTCTCATCCGTAACAACCGTTACATCAGGGGCTGGAACATCAACAGAACACTGGACGTTAATTGGTAGCGGGTTGGAGGCCGTGGGTGCCTGGGTGTCGTTCACGGTAATGGTCTGTGTGACATTAATCGAGTTGCCGGACTCATCCGTCACGCTGTAGGTCCTGGTAATGGTTTCCGGACAGGTGAGCCCGTTGGAGACATCGCTGACGAATGCCACAACCGGTGCGGCAGTGCAGTTATCCGCCTCATCCGTGACAACCGTTACATCAGGAATTGGAACATCATCTGAACACTGGACGTTAATTGGTAGCGGGTTGGAGGCGGTGGGCGGCACATTCTCCGTGACTATAACATCAAAACTGCATATTGATTCATTACCTGCTTTATCTGTTACCGTATATGTGACCGTTGTGGTCCCTGCCGGGAAATCTGTTCCCGGGAGATGGCTCTTATTCCAGACCAGATCTCCGGATGACGTGCAATTATCCGTTGCCGCAGGCTCTGTCCATGTGATCAACGTGTCGCAAATCGAAGGCGTGATAATATTTTGGGTGATGTTTCCGGGACATCCGGTGATCAACGGTGCCTCAACATCCTTCACGGTAATCATTGAAGCCCAACCCCCGTAATTTACAATGTGATTTGAAGAAAAATAAAACTCTAAATAGGAACCGGTGGAGGTGATTTCTGGCGGAGTATTAGTTCCGTCAAAGATACCTAATGAGGTTTTAAATAAATCTGAATCAATAATTTCTAATCTATCTTGATTGTTTTGCGTTTCAAAATAAGTAAACGTGATTCTAATATGATTACCTGACGTGGAGGATATAAATACTACCCTATAATCTTCATTAATCAAATATGGATCTATCGGTCCGCCGCTGTCATAAAAATATACTGTATCACCACAACTCAAATGAACTGTATCAGGGGGTATGGTGTCATAAAATCCATGCTCCAGATAATAATCCTGCCCATACCCCCCTGCCGCAAAAAACAAAAGCATCAGCAGCACACCATAAGATAGATATCCTGGTCTGCCCGATGTTCTTCTGTTACGCAATCCCGCTTTTACGGCCACAGATTAAAAAATAATACCTCCGGCAAAGCATCCGCCTGCCCTGAAAGCAATTGATATATTATTCAGACAATACTTCTAATCAATCCGTTGCTTATACGCAATAGATATTAGCAAGTTTCTCCTAAAATAGAAAATTGTTTGTTTCACGAGGCATTTAATTGTTAACAATTTTAATAGGCGAATAGTCCTCCTTCGCCTGAGGCTTCGGAGGATAAGAGCGAATGGGCCAGTCTTCGCCAATCACCCGAAAAGCCCGGCCAGCACCTCCGCCGACCGCACCTCCCCCATCCCCTCGTTGTGGAAACGGTAAAACCGTAACAGCTCTTTCAGCACCTGGTTGCGCTGACCCCGGCTGAAAACACTCGGGGAAAGCGACCGGTAATCCAGCTTCAGAAAACGGCTGAACAGCTCCCCCTCTGCCCTGCCGATCTGAACGGTGTCGTCCTGCAAAAAGGGTTTGAACGAACCCTTTACCAGGTCGAAATAGGGATTCTCATCTGAATAGTTGTTGACCGGGTAAAATCCCAGGTACCTCGACAGCTGGAACAGGAAGAGAATGTGAAAATCGGGCGCCGGCATTTCCAGAGAATCAAGGTACTCCACTGAACTCACCAGGAAGTGGAACAGCATCGGGTTGCCCTCCTCCTCCTTCAGAACCCGGTAAAGAACCTCGGCCATGAACAACGCCTGCATGCTCAAAGTGTGGTTATAAGGAATATTGGTCAGGGGCACCGACCGGCTGACACTGCTGATGAGCTGGATCTCCCGCGACTCCTTGTGGTAGATCTCCAGATCGAGCAGGAACAGCGGCTGGAAAAGGTTGGAACGGTTCTGACCCTTCGACTTTCTGACTCCCTTTACCATTAATGATTGCCGTCCGTGCTTCTCGGTATAGACATGCACGATCAGACTCGTCTCGCCATATTTCAGCGCGTGCAGTACTATCCCCCGGGTCTTGTATAACATCACTTCCCAATTTGATCGTGAAAATAACGATTATTGAGAAGATTCTGCAGAAAATCCGTAGAATGAACGGCAGGCTACATCCTGCTCCGAAACTGTAGCCACGCAATCTTGCGTGAAAAATCCACAATTTATATCAGTTGCCCCATTTAAATGAAGAATCTAGACCCTGAACCCTGCACCATGAATCCTGAATCCTGAACCCTGCACCTGTTTCATCCCCCCTTCGCCCATTTGCTTAATCGATTGAGGTCGTCCGATGACGGGTGAAGGTCATAAAAAACGGACTTTCGGTATTATTTTAAGGATAAATGAAGTATCTTTAATTTGAAATTAAATATTATGAATAGTCCGGAGATAAAGGCTTTTATCAGACAGAACAGCGACCTGTTCTGGTATATTCCCGAAGAAAAAAAGGAGGATATCAGTCTGGATGTGCTGGTGGAATTTATACTGAATTTCGGGGACATGGATACCGTAAAGGAAATGATACGTATTATTGGTATACAACAGGTTGCATATCATTTCTTTCACGCAACGAAACTCAGTAAGCGGAGAAAATCTAATTTTAATGAATTAACCTTAAATTATTTTACATTGCTGTTCAATAAATATGCACCATCATATACTAACAGGAAACCAGGTTGAATTATTACCACTCCTGAAGACCTTTTCAGGAAACTTCTATCTTGCCGGAGGAACAGCAATAGCACTGCACCTCGGCCACCGGCATTCAATCGATTTTGATCTTTTTACGGGGTCAAATCTTCGTAAATCTGAAATCTGGAAAAAGTTGATGAAATTTTCATCCGGTATAAAAAAGATTTCTGAAGATACAGATCAATTAAACGTAATCATTAACAACCTAAAAATCACCTTTCTTTCTTATCCGTTTGCCATTGAACATCCTGTCCATTTGCAGAAATTCATTTCCCTTCCAACCCTTATTTCCCTTGCATCAATGAAAGCATATGCATTGGGCAGAAGAGCCAAATGGAAAGATTATGCAGACCTCTTCTTCATCCTCAGAGATCACTATTCGATAGAGGAGATAAAGGAAGAAGCGATTAAAAATTTCGGAGGACTTTTTTCTGAAAAACTATTCAGAGAACAACTTGCATTTCATAAAGATATCGATTACTCAGAAGCTGTTGAATATACTTCAGAGTCCCCATCTGATGAGGAAATTAAAAAATTCCTGATTCACAAAGCTACAGACCTTGAATTATAGCCACTTAAACCGGCCACTGCTACGCCATGCCTGAGGTGGAAAGGCAAGCGCAGCGAACCCATCACGTGCCGCAGGCACCCATCACGCGAGCACAGCGAGCCCATCCGATGACGGGTGAAGGTCATCAAAAACGGTCGTGAGGTCATCCGATGACGTCTGAAGGTCATCAAAAACGATCATGAGGTCATCCGATGACGGGTGAAGGTCATCAAAAACGATCGTGAGGTCGTCCGATGACGGGTGAAGGTCATCAAAAACGATCGT